>DATMVE010000052.1:0-231716 GCA_035563515.1 Pyrinomonadaceae bacterium | reverse complement strand
CCAGTTGCCGCCGGTGCCGACCTCGACTTCGAGGGGCACGTCAAGATCGACGGCCGTCTCCATCTCGCGCTTGAGGATTTCGGCGGCGCGCGCGGCCTCCTTCTTCGGGGCCTCGACGAGCAGCTCGTCGTGCACCTGCATCACCATCTGCGCCTCCAGCCCCTCGCGCCGGAGCGCCTCTTCAACCTTGATCATGGCGATCTTGACGATATCGCTCGCCGAGCCCTGAATCGGCATGTTGATGGCCTCGCGCTCGGCGCGGAAGCGCACGTTGGCGTTGCGGTCGTTGATGGCGGGGATGGGGCGGATGCGGCCGTAGAGCGAGCGGACGACGCCGGTCTCGCGCGTCTTCTCCGGCACGTCCTCCATGAACTGGCGGACGCCCGCGTAGGTCTTGTAGTAGTCCTCGATGACCTGCTTGGCCTCCTTGCGCGAGATGCCGACGCGCTGCGAGAGGCCGAACGGCTCGACGGCGTAGGCGATGGCGAAGTTGACGATCTTGGCGAAGCGCCGCTTCTCCTTCAGCTCCTCCTTCGTCTTCGCGCCGAAGACGAGGCGGGCCGTGCGCTCGTGGATGTCCTCGCCCTTCTGGAAGGCGTCGAGCATGTGCTCGTCGCGCGTGATGTGCGCGAGCAGGCGCAGCTCCAACTGCGAGTAGTCGGCGGCGACGAAGACGCGGCCCTTGTCGGGCACGAAGGCGCGGCGGATGCGGCGGCCGAGCTCGGTGCGGATGGGGATGTTTTGCAGGTTCGGGTTGCTCGAACTCAACCTCCCCGTGGCCGTCACGGTCTGGTTGAGTTCCGAGTGGATGCGCCCGTCGGGGCCGATGAGCGGCGGGAGCGCGTCGGTGTAGGTGGCCTTGAGCTTGTCGAGCTCGCGGAACTCGATGAGGAGTCGCGGCAGCTCGTAGCCCTGCGCGGCCAGTTCGTCCAAGACGGCGCGGCTCGTCGAGACCTGCCCCGTCGAGGTCTTGCGGCCCGTGCTGATGTTGAGCGACTCCAACACCTCGCCGACCTGCTTCGGCGAGTTGATCTTGAACTCGCGCCCGGCCAGCTCGTAGATGCGCGCGGTCAGCTTCTCCAGCTCCGCGCCGAAGAGGGCCGAGAGCTCGCCGAGCACGGAGGTGTCCACCCTCAGCCCGGCGCGCTCGATGCGGTAGAGCAGCGGCGCGATGGGCAGCTCGATCTCGTTGTAGATGGCTTCGAGCCCCTGTTCGAGGACGCGGCCGTGCAGCACGTCCGCGACCTGCGCGGTGTAGTCGGCGGCCTCGGCCGCGCGCCACCGGCCTTCCGCCCAGCCCTCGCCCCCGGCCTCCGTCCACCCCTCGACGCCGACGCCCTCGCGCGCGAGGTCGCCGAGCTCATAACGGCTGCGGACGGGGTCGAGCAGGTAAGCCGCGAGCAGGGTGTCGTCGGTCACGCCCTCGATCTCGATGCCGAGCGGGGCGAAGAGGGCGACGGCGCGCTTGAGGTCGTGGACTGACTTCGAGAGCAGCCCGTTCGAGAGCACGTCGCCGAGCATCGCCGCGGCCGCCTCGCGCCCGCCCTCGAACTCCTCGAAGTTGACGAAGTGCGAGGTGTGCGGCGCATACGAGATGGCGACCCCCGCGGGCGGCTCCCCGCCGCGCACGGAGACCTGCTGGCCGCCGCCGGCCGGGGTCGAGTCGGCCACGGCGAAGGCCCAGTGGTCAACGTCCCAGAGCTTGCGGACGAGGGTTTCGAGCTCGGCGGCGGTTCGCAGTTGTTTGTAGTTCTTCGCCGCCGCGCCGACCTCGACCTCGGAGGCGGCGTCGGCGAACTCGCGCGTCAGGTTTTGGAACTCCAGCTCGCGGAAAAGTTTGTAGGCGCCGGCGCGGTCGGGCGGCTTGCAGCGCAGGCGTTCGAGGTCGAGCTTGATGTTAACGTCAGTCTTGATCGTCGCCAGCTCCTTCGACTGGAGGGCGAGCCGGGCGTTGTCGCGCAGAGACTCGCGGTAGGTCTTGTGCTTGACCTCCTCCCAACTCCCCAGCGCGTTCTCCAGCGAGCCGAACTGCCTGACGAGCTGCACCGCGCCCTTCGCGCCGATGCCGGGCGCGCCGGGGATGTTGTCCACCGAGTCGCCCATCAGGCCGAGCAGGTCGACGATCTGCGAGGGCGGGACGCCGAACTTGTTCTCGACCCACGCCTCGTCGCACCACTCGACGGGCGGCACCGGCTCTTTGCGCTTGACGTTCTGCGAGTTGTGGCGCATGCAGACGACCCACGGGTCTTGCACGAGCTGGCACATGTCCTTGTCGTTCGAGACGATGACGGCCTGCAAGCCCCGCTCCGCGGCCTGGAGGGCGAGTGTGCCAATTACGTCGTCGGCCTCGAAGCCGGGCGAGTTCAGAATCGGGATGTTGTAGACCTCGCAGACGCGCATGATGTAAGGGAGTTGCGACGTGAGGTCTTCGGGCATCTCCGCGCGGTGCGCCTTGTAGTCCGTAAAAGTCTCGTGGCGGAAAGTCTTCTCGCCGGACTCGAAGACGGCGGCGATGTAGTGGGGCTTCTCGTCCTGCAAGAGCTTGCGCAGCATGTTGGTGAAGACGAAGACGGCCTGCGTGACCTGGCCCTGCGAGTTGGTCAGCGGGTCGACGCGCCCCGACATCGGCGCGAAGTAGGCGCGAAAGATGTGGGACATAGAGTCTATCAAGTAGACCCGCTCGGTCGGCGCAGCGGCCGTCGTGGACTTTTTGCTTGCCATTTAAGATTGATGATAAGGAAAGACGACACGAGTGACAAGTGACAGGTGACAGGTGAGAGGATTGGAAGTATGCCTTTCCTGTCACCTGTCGCCTCTCACCCTTCAACGCCTTTTTGTGTTGCTTTCGCGCCGCAATCGGGCTCGGGCAGCGTTGCCTTGCCGCTACAGCAACGGCCGGAAGATTGCTAAAACGCTAGTAAATTCGGGCTGCCGCCGGGGGCACGGGCTTTGCTCCTGTTATCCGCCGGTTCATTTTTTATCGCTCCACACACGACGGTTTGAAAGGTTCGGGACTCACACTTTTGGTCAAACAGACGACACTCGCCGCGCCGGTCCAGATTAGCGGCATAGGGCTGCACACGGCGGTCCCTGTACACCTCAGGCTCGTGCCGGCCCCGCCCGACACCGGCTACGTCTTCATCCGCACGGACCTCGGCGGCTTCGAGATACCGGCCTCGGTCGAGTGGGTCGCGCACTGCTCTTACGCGACCACGCTGATGCGCACGGGCGTGATGCTCTCGACGGTCGAGCACCTGCTGGCGGCCTTGCGGGGCGGCGGCGTGGACAACGCCTACGTCGAGGTGGACAACCTCGAAATCCCCATCATGGACGGCTCGTCCGAAGCCTTCACGGACATGATCGAGCGCGCAGGCGTAGTCGAGCAGCCGCTCGCGCGCAAGGCGCTGCTCGTGCGCGAGACGGTCTCAATCGAGCAGGGCGACCGGCGCATCAGGATAGAGCCTGCGGAGTCTTACGAGATCGATTGTCTGATTGATTTTCGCCACCCGCTGATAGGCGTGCAGCACTACAAGGTTGACCTGACGAACGGGACGTTCGGGCGCGAAATCTCTGCGGCGCGCACCTTCGGCTTCACGGAAGAGATAGAGGCGCTCAGGCGAGCCAACCTGATTCGCGGCGGGTCATTGGAGAACGCCATCGTGCTGACCGCCGACGGGATGCTCAACGAAACCTCGCTGCGCTTCGCGGACGAGTTCGTGCGTCACAAGATTCTGGACATCGTCGGCGACCTGGCGCTCCTCGGCATGCCCATCATGGGCCGCGTCACCGCACACAAGAGCGGCCACGTCCTGCACGCCGCCCTGATGGCGAAACTCCTGCGACAGCGAACGGCGTGGGAGATCGTGGACATGGGACAGGAGCAGACAATGGAAGTTAGTTATTGAGGAGAAGCACAAGCTACAAAAGCTCCGTTAGGAGCGACTGACAATACCCCGGCACTTCAGTGCCGGGAACAACACGCAAAACGTTTGAGTCCCGCAGGGACGACTGAAGAGTTCAGCCGTCCCTACGGGACTCTTTATTTCTTTATGAATCTATTCCCGGCACTGAAGTGCCGGGGTATTGTCACGTCGTCCCTGCGGGACTTCAGGCTCGCGCTAATCCGCGGGCGTGAACTCGTAAAAGATGTGCAGGCTCAAAGCGCCGGGGACGACTTCGGGGCGGATTTCGGTGGCGCGCAGGCGGAGTGCGCCGCCGGAGCCCGCGATGGAGACGCGCGTGGAGAGTTGCGTGGCCTGTAGAATCTCGACGGGGTTGATGCGGCGGTCAATCGAGTTCTGCACGAGCCCTATGACAGCGCCGCTCGCGAGCGACGGGATGTTGTTGAGGTGTATGTCGACGACCGACACGCGCGCGCTCAGGACCTGGCGCTCGCGGTCGAAGTTGAGATTGATGACCGTGTCGGCCCAGCCCTCGAAGTTGATGCAGCCGATGAGCGCCACGCTGTAAGAGCCCGTGAAGGCGAGCGGCGCGACCACCCTCCCCTGCTCGAAGCGGACGGCCGTCTTGACGCCCCCCATCTCGCGCTCCAGCCTGACCACGCTGTCGCAGGCCCCGGGCCCCGAACCGGCGTGCGCCGTCTGTCGCTCGCCAGGCTTTTTCATTTCGGCCCACGCCGGCAGCTTCTCTTCACGCTCGCCTTTGGCGATGGAGAGCGGGAACGACGGTGCCTTCAGGCGCGTGAAGACTACTTCCAGGAGCGAGTTGAAAAACTGCTCGTTGAGCGTGACAGTGACCTCGGCCGGGCCTCTGCGGACTTCACGCGCGCGCGTGGCCGCCCCCTGCGCCGAGGCGGTCAAACTCCCCGCGAAGATTCCAAAAATTAAAATAAGACTGAAGACAAAACCGGCGACACGCTTGAACATTAATCCTTCTTCCTTCATCCCTCTGCCCTCATCCCTCATCCCCTCTCACAACCCGCTGCGCACGATGTCGTGCAGGCGAAGCAGGCCGACGCAGACGCGCTCCACGTCGACGACGGGCAGCACGGAAATCTGGGACGGGCGGTCTTCCATCAGCCGGAGCGCGTCGTAGGCCAGCATCTCCGGCCCTGCGATGACGGGATTCGGCGTCATAATTGCCCCGCTCTGTAAACTTTCAAGCTCGGCCGGCTTGATCTTCTGTAGCGCGCGCCGCAAGTCCCCGTCGGTGATGATTCCCAGCAAGCGCCCGGCATTGTCCACGACGTTGACCGCGCCGAGGCCGCCGCGCGTGATGGCCGCGACCACTTCGAGCCACGGCGCGTCCGCCCCTATGGTCGGGTTCTCCGCCCCGCTGTGCATCAGGTCCGCGACCCTCAGCGTCAGCCGCTTGCCCAACTGGCCCGCCGGGTGGTTGATGGCGAAGTCGGCGGTCGTCAGCCCCTTGACCTGCATCAAGGTCATGGCGAGCGCGTCGCCTATGGCGAGTGCCACGGTCGTGCTCGTCGTCGGCGCGAGGTTCAGGGGGCAAGCCTCCTGATCGACCGAGGCGTCCAGGACGACCTCGGCCGTGCGCGCCAGCGTCGAGCGCAAATTCCCCACGACGGCGATGATCGGCACCTGCCTGTGCTTCAGGTACGGCAGCATCGTGATGACTTCGTCGGTCTCCCCGCTGTTGCTCAGGGCGATGACCACGTCGTCCGGGCTCACGATCCCCAGGCCGCCGTGGAGCGCGTCCGAGGGGTGCAGGTAGAGGGCGGCCGTGCCCGTGCTGGTCAGGGTGGCGGCGATCTTCTCGGCGATGTTGCCGGACTTGCCGACGCCCACCACGAGCACCTTGCCGCGGCAGTCGTAGAGCAGTTCGAGCGCGCGCTTGACCTGCCTGCGCTTGAGCCGCGAGGCCGTGGCGCGTATGGCCTCGGCCTCCATCAACATCAGGTCGACGACCTGCGAGAAATGGTTGCTAATCGTCATCGGCTAAGAAATTTTTCGCTTTTCCCGGCCATTTTACCGGGGGCCGGCGACGGTTGAGGATACGACGAAGCCCGGAGCCGGGACAAGGACGCGCGCACCGCTCAACCCCGCTTCAGATTCCGTATAGACTTCCAACGGCGCTTCGACTATATTGCCACTTCTCTTTCATCTCAACCGCGCCGGGGGTGGAATTCATCCGATGGGCTTCAGCCTGATTCCCAAAGAGGAACAATATTTTTCTTTCTTCTCGCAGATGACTTCGTTCATCTACGACGCGGCCAAGGCGCTCGTCGAGATGCTCGAAGACAAGAGCGCAGGCGACTACGCGGAGCACCTCAAACGCATCAAGGCCATCGAGCGCGACTGCGACGACCTGACGCACTCGATCTCGATGAAGCTGAACAAGTCCTTCATCACCCCCTTCGACCGCGAGGACATCTACCTGCTCTCGGGCGCGCTCGACGACATCGTGGACTTGATTGACGACGCGGCCCGCTCGATGGTGATGTACGACGTGCGGGAGAGCACGCCGCACGCGCGCCACTTCGCCGACATCATCCAGCGCATGGCCGTGCAGCTCCACGAGGTCGTCTCCATGCTCGCCAAGCCGCACGGCATCACGCCGCGCCTGGTCGAGCTGCACCGCTTGGAGAACGAGGGCGACGAGACCTACTACAACGCCATCGCGGACCTCTTCCGCGACGCGAGCGACCCGCTCAACGTCATCAAGTGGAAAGACATCTACGAGAAACTAGAGGCCGCGATTGATCGCTGCGAGAACGTCGCCAACATCATCGAGAGCGTCATCATCAAGCACACGTGAGAAAAAGTAATCGGTAATCAGTAGTCAGTTATCAGCTACAGGCTTTTGACTGATTACTGTTTACTGACTACTGACTACTGACTACTTCTTTATGACTGTCACCCTTGCCTTCGTCATCCTGATCATCGTCATCGCGCTGGTCTTCGACTACATCAACGGCTTCCACGACGCGGCGAATTCGATTGCGACCATCGTCTCGACGCGCGTGCTGTCGCCTGGGATGGCCGTCGTCTGGGCCGCCTTCTTCAACTTCATAGCCTTCCTCGTGCTCGGCGAGGCCGTCGCCAAGACCATCGGCAAGGACATGGTCAACATCAAGGCCATCCCCCAGCACATCCAACTGTGGGTGCTCCTGTGCGGACTCTTAGGCGCAATCATCTGGAACCTGATTACGTGGTACTACGGCCTGCCGTCTAGTTCGTCGCACGCGCTCGTCGGCGGCTACGCCGGGGCGGCGATGGCGGCCGCGGGGATGGGCGTGCTGCTGCCCGGCGGGTGGACGAAGACGCTCATCTTCATCGTCCTCTCGCCGCTCATCGGCGCGTTGCTGGGCTTCACCATCATGGTCCTGGTGATGTGGATTTTCCGCCGCTGGTCGCCGAGCCGCGTCGACAAGTTTTTCCGCAAGGGCCAACTGGTTTCGGCCGCCCTCTTCAGCCTGGGCCACGGCGGCAACGACGCGCAGAAGACGATGGGGATCATCGCGGGCGTGCTCGTCGCGTCGAACCTGAACCCGCACGCGACACAGGACATCCCGCTCTGGGTCGTGCTCATCTGCCACGCGGCCATCGGCCTCGGCACGCTCTCCGGCGGCTGGCGCATCGTGCATACGATGGGCTCGAAGATCACGAAGCTGAAGCCCGTCGGCGGATTCAGCGCGGAGACGGCCGCGGCCGTCTCCATCATCGGCGTGACCTACGGCGGTATCCCCGTCAGCACGACGCACACGATCACCGGGGCCATCGTCGGCGTCGGCGCGACGCGCAGACTGTCGGCCGTCAAGTGGGGCGTGGCGGGGCGCATCGTCTGGGCCTGGATTCTGACGATCCCCATGTCCGCCCTCATCGCCGCCCTCTCCTTCTACATCTACCTGATGATCAGCCGCGCGACCGGCTAAGCTGTTTCCGCGAGGTCGCCCGAGTGGTGGTCGTCGTAAGAGTAGGCGGGGCCGCAGACGAGCAGGATGGTCATCGGCGTCTGCCCTGTGTTTGCGAGCGTGTGCGCGTGGCCGCGCGGGATGAAGACGGCGTCGCCCGCCCCGACCTCGCGGCTCTCCGCCCCGACGGTCATCAGGCCGCTCCCCTCAAGAATGTAATAGACCTCCTCCGTCTCGACGTGATAGTGCCGCCCGACGCTTGCGCCCGCGGGCAAAGTTTCTTCCGCCAGGCTGCAGCGCTCTATGTCGGAAGTAGTGCGGTCAACGAGCGGGCGAATCTCGGAGCCGTGCGGCGTGTTGATGACGGCGGCGCGGCCGCGGTTGACGACGATCATTTGTTGAGAACCTCACGCGGAAAATTTCTAAGACGGATCGCAGCATAACAGAAAGGGGCCGCCGCGAATAAAATCACGGCGGCCCCTTCCCTGCGGGGAGAGTTCAATGAGGCTGACGTTACGGCACTAAAGTCACGGCCGCCGCTGGCGTGGCGACCGTGAGGTCGGCAGTGTATTCAGCCTGGTTGATGATGGTTGAGGCCGCCGCCAGCGAGTTGCTGACGCGCACCTTCAGCGTGAGAGTGGCCGTCGAGTTAACGCCCACGGTCCCGAGCGTCCACGTCACCCTCCGCGTGGCCGGGTCGTAGACGCCGCCCGCGGCCGAGACGAACTCCAGCCCCGCCGGCAGAACGTCCGTCACCACGGCGTTCGACGACGCGTACGGGCCGATGTTCGTGTAGGAAAGCTCGTAGGAGATTTCGCTGCCGCGCGTGGCCGTCGCCGGCCCCGTCATGGTGAAGGCCACCACGGGGTCCATGGCCGGGACTGCCGCCGCCCCGCCGAAGACCTGTAGCTCCTGGATGCGGACCGTGTTGTCGGACGCCGAGCCGTTGATGCAGTCGGAGTCGTTGAGCGGGTCGTCGTCCTGGTCGCCCTGGAACTGCGGCCCGCCCGTGCACTGGTTGTGGACGACCCTGATCTGAACGTGGGTCGCGGCCGTGGACGGGACGTTGAAGGTCCGCAGGATCAGGTCGGGCGCGGCCGGGCGCGGGGCCGTTCCTGGGAACGCGGTCGCAGGGCTCGTGTAAATCTTCTTGAAGCCGGCGGCGATGGCGTTCGAGCAGTTCGGGTTGAGCAGGTTCGCGCCCGCCGTGCAAGTCCAAATCTCGAACTGGCGCAGCGCGACGAACCTGTTCTTGCTGAGCGCGGAGGTGTCGGGCGCGGTGTCCTCGTCGTCCGGGCTGATGAGCGCGCTCACCTGCACGCGGTTGATCGTGTGCGCCCCGCCCGCGAGGTCAACCGTGACCTTCGTCCCGTTGACCGTCGGCAGCCGGTTGTTCGCCGCCCAGCCGAGGTTTTCCGTGTCGTCAATCAGGTTCGTGTGGAAGAACCCGTCGCCGGCCGCGGTCGCCCCCTTGAACTTCGAGGCGAAGTTGGTCGGCATGGTGATGACGAGCGTCGCGTTCGTGGACGCGTGCACGATCCGCGAGAAGCGAACGTGCCCGTAGCCGTTGGCGCGCACGACGAAGTCGTAGCGGCCCGGGAAGAGCTTCGGCGTGTCGGAGTTGATCTTCGTCCTGATGTCCGCGGTGACCTTCGTGTTCGCGTCAGTGTCGGCGATCCGCGTGGCGCGCGCCTCGTAGTGCCCGACGAAGATTTGGGCCTTGACGGCGACGCCGTTCTCGTCCTTGGTGACGAACTTGATGGACGGTTCGGTGGTCGAGAGCGGCGACTCGAAGTTCGGGATGGGCTGCCCGTCGTCCGTCCCGTTGGTGAAGGCAAACTGGCCCATGCCGCGCTGCGCGAAGATTCGCCAGAGGTCGGCCTGGTTCGCCCCGCCGAAGCGCAGCACGTCCGCCGCGAGGTAGGCGTCGCGCGCGTCGAGCATGCTGACGCCGGGCTGCATCAGCAGGAAGGCGTCGAACATGATCTGAATCCAGCGGCGGTTGCCGGGGCACTTGTCGGCCGGCAGGATGCCGTCGGCGCAGCGCCGCTGCAAAGCCTTGTCCGTCGCCTTGAACTGCGCGTTGTACTTGTTGACCAGCGCCTCGCGGATGGAGTAGTTGATCGCGCTCCAGATTTCGCCGTCGGCGTGCACCTGCGGGCCCGTCATGTCGTAGCCGATGTCGCTGTAGTTGAGCGGGTTCAGCTTCGACGCCGCCGCGAACGGGAGCACCGTATTGCGGTTCATCCCGTAGTTGCGGATGCCGCGCTCCTTGTTGCCCGTGGCGTACGGCCCGACCGCGAACGGGTTCTCGTTGTTGGTCGGGAAGTCGTGCGGGTCGGGGTGGGTGGCCGCCCAGCTATTCAGGTATTCGGCCGCCGTCAGGTCGCCCCAGCTCTCGCCCATCGCGCCGGCCTGCGCGCCCGACAGGTTCGCGTCCGGGCCGCCGACCATGCGGTTCGAGATGGCGTGCGTGTACTCGTGGCCGATGACCGACATGTCGTAGTCGCCGTCCACGCACGGGGCGTAGAAGGCGGACGCGATGGGCTGCCAGAGGTACATGTTGGTGATGCCGGGGATGCCATCGTTCAAGCTGATCTGGTTGGCGTTGTCACGCCCGAGGTAGCTCGGCGCGCCGCCGTCAACCGCGCCGGCCTGAACCTGGCCCGTTTCGGGGTCGTTCTCGCCGCCGTTGACGTTGTTGACCGCGCCGCCCGAGGCCCGGTTGCCGAAGTTGTTCTCCTGCATGTTCCAGGTCCGCTCGGTGAAGCCCAGGAAGTAGGCGAAGTCGTGCAGGCGGTTGTGCGCGGCGAAGAGGTTGACCGCCGCCGCCGACACGTCGTTGCCGGTGCCGGGCACGAAGTTCGTCGGCGAGCACCTGGAGTTCTCCCAGGCGTTCGTCCAGGGGAAGTTGTACTTGCGGTCGTTAGCCACCGGGCGGAAGCCGAAAGCGCCGGGCGTCAAGGGCGCGGTCCATGCCTCGGCCGAGTTGGCGTTGTTGCCTTTCGTCGTGAACGTGGGCGCGTTCAGTTTCACGTCCGTGTCCCAGGGCGTGCGCGAGCCTACGTTGAAGAGTTCGAAGTCGCAGCCGGGCACGGGCGTGCCCGCGATCTTGGCCTCCCAGCAGCCCAGGATGCGCGTGTCCGTGTCGGGGTAGTCGAACGACGGAGCGCCCGTCGCGCTGAGGAGCGGGTTCGCCGTGAAGAAGCTCCACTGCGGCGGGTACGGGACGACCTGCGTTCCGACCGCGTCGTTGATGGTGATGTTGCCCGTGTAAGTAAAAGGCGGGAGCACGCCGACCGTCGGGTCGTTGAAGAGACAGACTTCGACCCAGTACTGGCCGGCGGGGACCACGCCGCCGCTGCCCTCGTAGTGAATCGCCTCGGGGCTCGTGCCCGTGTCCTGGCTGGCGACGGCCACGCCGCCCGCGCCGGGCTTGCCCTTGTAGAGCTTGAGCACGATGTCGTTCGCGGGGTTGTCGGCCGACGCGATCACGTCAATGGTCTTCGTGCCGGCGGGCGCTGTGTAGGGGCCGTGCGCCGTGCCGCAAGTGCCGGCCGTCGGCGGGTTGAAAGAGCCCGTGAAGACCTCTGACGAAGGAATCGGCGCGAAACGGTAGACGCGGTTCTGGCGGAAGAGGACCGCGCCGGTCTGCGCGTCTATGAAGTGCGTGTAGGCGAGCGTGTGGCCGCCGCGCACGTCAAGCACGATGGTCTCGTATGCCGCGAGCACGCCCGTGGGCGTCGGGAACGCGACGAGGCGCGAGCGCCCAGGGTGCGTGAAGCCGGGGATGTCGAACATCGTCCAGCCGGCCTCCTGCCGGACCTTCTGGAGCTGGCCGAGGAGCGGAGTGCGCCCGATGTCCCTGGCCGCTTTAATCCACGCGGCGGTCGCCGGGAGCGAAGCCTGGGCGGGCGCGGCCATGTCGCCGACGGCCGACGAAGAGACGTAGGCGATCTTGCCCTCCACGATGCCGACCGTAATCATGCCGTCCTGCGCCGCGACCAGGTCGCCGAACTTCTGGCGGAAGAGGACGACGTAGGCGTTCGTCCCGTTGAGCTTCGTGTCGCTGACTAATTCGAGGTTAGCCACGCCGAGGTCTGTGAGGCGGAAGAGAGCCTTGTTCGCGGCTATCCAGTTGCGGGCCGCGGTCGCGGGGTTGCCGTTCAGGCCCGTGGCGAGGTAGCCGCCGTACTTGATCATCGAGTGGGGCGTGCCGAAGCGGTTCCAACGCACCGTCGCCCCCAACCTTGCGGCTATGTTCTTCTGGGCCGTGGTGGGGGCGATTGTGCCCTTGCGGTTGTCGATGTCAGGCAACCCGTCGTGAATGTCCAGAATTTTTGCCTGCCCGAACGCCGAGATTGAAGCGAACATGATCGACACCAGTGTGAGGATCACGACGCCGGAATGTGCCAGATATTTTTTGGTTGTGGAAATTTTCCTGCTCAAGATAGTTGCCTCCTCGGGTAGAGTGAATTGCATCCTCCGACAGTTCGTGCGGGAAGAATCCACCTACAGGGTTGAGGAATACTTGAAGAGGGCTATTGAGGGAAACTTGAGATTTTTTGGATTGTTTACCGAAACCTAACAGCTTGCGACCCACCGCAACCGAAACATCACAATGCGTCGGGGGATGAACGGGAGCGCCGCGGCCGCGCTATTCTGAGAACTGACTTGCAGGCCACATTTTAAACTTTCTCAACCAAGAGCGACCGCGTTAAAACTCCGACAAGCCCGCCGGCCACCGAAACGCCATCATTATGTAACGGCGATACAATGAACTTTGAACACTGAAACTCCAGGGGCAGGAATGAGCCTGCCCCTGGAGTTTATGTCCGGCTGATAAATGATGTGGCTTTAAACCCCCTCTTGCGCTTCCGCAATCGCCGTTGACTCCTCCATCCTGGTGGGAGTATAAGCAGCCAGCCCTTGCCCAAAGGAGAACCCAAATGAAAGCCAAAAGCACTCAGAAGCGTGTGAAAGCCAAAAGCCTGCCGAAGAAAGAGAAGAAGCTGAGCAAAGATGAGCATAAGAAAGTCAGGGGCGGCACCCGCTCCAAGGGAGGACTAACCGCATCTTCAAAGGGCATTAATCCAGTTCAGCATAGTGAGTGATAGAACATTCCCGCCCTGAGGTGTGCGAACTGTCACCGCAGGAAAACGGCGAAGCAGTTGGACTGGTATAAATACAAAAGGACTCAACCTGATCTCCCCCTGGCAGGTAGTCAAAGACGACTATTGCCAAGTTAGAGAAGTCAGCTAAGTCCTTAATTAGAAACTTTTATTGCGCCTGGCAAGACTCGAACTTGCGGCCCCCTGCTCCGGAGGCAGGTGCTCTATCCGCTGAGCTACAGGCGCGTGAGGGGGATTCTCGCATAGATGTAGGCGGAGCGCAAAACAGGCGGCAGGAGGATTAAAAATTTTCCCCGGCATTCTGCACATCGAATGCCGGGGAAATTTTCCGGGTGGGAAATCGCCCGCGGGCGGCGCGTTCCTCTTCCCTTGCTCACGGGTCGACGACGAGCCGCGTCTGTACTTTCGTGCCGCCGGCCGTCGCGCCTATGTAGACGTATTTAGTCGCGGTCACGGCCTTGGTGTTCGTCGTGAAAGTCCCGCGGGTCGTGCCCGCCGGGATGACTATCCGCGACGAGGCGGGTGAGGCGACGAGCGCGTTAGTGGTCGAGAGCGCGACGGGGAGCCCGCCCGCGGGCGCGGCGCACTGTAGCAGGACCGTGCCGGTCGCGACCTTGCCGCCTTTAATCGGGTTCGGGCTCAGGACGACGAGCGACGCCTTCGGCGAGTTGACCGTAAGCTGACGCGTGATGCTCACCCCGCCGCCCGAGGCGATGACCGTGCCCGTCACCGCCGAAGCGACTCCTTTCGCGCTGAACTGGAAGGTCGCGCTCGTCTTCCCCGCGGGCACGAGCACGCTCGCGGGAAGAATCGCGGCCGGGTTGTTGTTCCTGAGCGTCACGAGCGCGCCCCCTGCGAGCGCAGGGGCGTCCACCGTCACGCGGCCCGTGTAGGTGCCGCACGAGTTGATGGTCGTCGGAGAACTCGTCGTCGAGAGCAGGAAGTTGGAGAGCGACGGGTCCGTGTGCGTGACCGTCAGGTCCGCGTTCGAGATGTCGAAGAAGATGTTGCCGACGGCCTCGACCTTGATCCTCCCCTTCGTCGTGTCCACGTTCGGGATGGCGACGGCCTCCGACCCGTCGTTCGGCGTGCTCGCGACCAGGACGTAAGGGAACGTGTTGCCGCCGTCCGCCGAGAAGGAGATTTTGACGCTCGCGGCGTTGATGGGCGCGAGGTTCGTCTTCGCCACGTCCCAGGTCACGGTCTGCGCAGAGCGCCCCGTGAGCGAGGCGGCAGCGTTATGTGACTTGATGACGAACGGCCCGGCCGTGCCCGTGACGCTGACCTGCACCATGTCCGCGTTGATTCCGCCGCCGACGGCGCGGTTGTCGCGCGCCACCACCTGAAACTTCATCGTGCGCGTCATAGAGGGCAAGTCCTCGCCCGTGATGCACGGCTCGGCCGCGCCGCGCCCGCAGTCGTAATTCACCGGCGGCGTGTTGCCGTTGTTCAGGATGTACTTCAGGCTCGGGAACGTGCGCGTAGGATTGGTCGTGCCCTTGTAAGAGCGGAAGATGGGTCTGGCTTGACCGTCGTTGTCGTGATCGTTCGTTCCCCCCGCCGCCGCCGACGGCCCCAGGTCGTACTCTTCCCAGGTGTATGTCAGCGGGTCGCCGTTCGGGTCTGACCCCTTCGCCGTCAGCGCGAAGGGCGTGTTCGCGGGAATGTTGTAGTCAGCGCCGGCGTCAACCGACGGCGCTGCGTTGTCCACGGCCGTCCTCGCGGAACAACCGTTCGCGCCGCCGTGCGTGAAGGCGACCATCTCCTCAAGGCTCTTGACGTGGAAGTAGTCGTCGCTGTGCGGCTGCAAGTCCTGCGTGGCGCAGATGCCCGCGTAGGCTTGAATGGTCGTTCCGCTGCCTGGCTCGAATGCGGACTCGGCCCCTTCGTTGCCGCCGCAGCTTCCGTCCGCGCCGTTGAAGGTGTGGTTGCCGCCGAACTGGTGGCCCATTTCGTGCGCGACGAAGTCTATGTCGAAGCCGTCGCCCACGGGGTCGTCCAGGCCCGTGAAGCCGCCCGCGTTGGTGCCGTCGGCCGGCACGCCGATTTCGCCCTTATTGCAGACCGCTTCGAGGAACGCCACGCCGCCGAAGCCCGTGCTCATGACGTGGCCTATGTCGTAGTTCTCCTCGCCGATGAGCGCGTCGCAGGCCACCTGGTTCTCGACCAGCATGTCTATGCCGAGCGGGTTGTTCGAGTAGGGGTCGGCCACCTGGTTCGTGAAGATCAGGTCGCGGGTGTTGTTGACGAAGATCATGCGCACCGAAAGCTCGCGCTCGTAGACGCCGTTGACGCGATTCATCGTCGCCACCATCGCGGCGAAAGCCTTGTCCTTCCTCACCTCGTCCGATTCCAGGTCCGTCAGCGGGGCGAAGCGGTCCACGTACTCGCCCGTGACGGCCATCGCCAGCCGGTAGGTGCGGAGGGTTCCGGCCTGCCGAACGCCCGTCGCCGCGAGCGTCGCGTCCGTCCCGTCGGCCGCAGCCGCGCCCGCGCCCGACTTGTTACTCAGGTCGCCCAGGTGACACTCGAATCGCTTGTCGCCGCGCATGTTGCGCTTGAAGTAGCTGATGTAGTTGACGGTGTCGCCCTTACTGTAAGGGTCTATGTAGACTGTGTCGCCCGCGGAAAGGATGATGGCGTGGAAGCCCGCGCTCGTGAAGCCGAAGCGCGCCGTGGCCGTCGGGTCGTCAATCCCCTGCCCGCGCAAGGTCTTCCACTCAGGGTAGCGCGCGGCCAATCCGGGCTCCATGATGGGCGAGTTCTCGATGCGGAAGCGGCCCGTCTTCCCGTCCGGCATTGGCACAGAAAGGACGGTCTGCGTCGTCTTCGCGGCGGCCGAGAATTCGAGCGGGGCCTGGTTGAGAAGCTGCGTGAGCGCGGTCTTGTCCAGGCGCACGGTGCGGTAGGCGATTGGCACGATCACGCGCCGGCCCGCGAGCGCGATTGAGCCCTCGGCCACGTCCTGCCAGACGGCGCTGACCGTCTGCGACGACGTGGGCTCGGGCCTGAGCATCATCCCCCACAAGAGCAGCAGGGCCGCGAACGAGCCCAACAGGACGTGTCTGTGCGTTCTACGTAACTTCATAACCGTCTCCTTTATCAACGATGGGACTCCGGCAAGGTCTTCGGTCTATCGCGGCGGCGATTCTCGGGGGCGCGTGACGAACACTGTCACGCGCCCCCGAAAGTCGTCGAGCGTTACTTGTCGACGATGAGCGTCGCGCCCGTGGTCACGCCGCCGGCCGTCGCCCTGATGGTCACGCGCTGGCTCGCGGTCACGGCCTTGGTCGCGACCGCGAACGTGCCCCTGTTGCTGCCGGCCGGGACCGTAATCTTCGTCGCGGTCGGGTTCGCCACGGCCGGGTTGGTCGTCGTGAGCGTCACGCTCATGCCGCCCGCGGGCGCGGCGCATTCGAGAATGATGGTGCCGGTCGCGCTCGCCCCGCCCTTGACCGGGTTGGGACTCAGGCTGAGCGCCGACGCCTTCGGCGGGTTGACCGTCAGCTCGCGCGGCACGCTGACGAAGCCCGCGCTCGCCGTGATCGTGCCCTTCACAGGCTCGCCCTTCGAAGCCTGGACCGTGAAGCTGAAAGCCTTCATGGTGGAGCCGGCCGGGACGGTAACTGTTGTCGGGAAGGTCGCGCCCGGATGGTTCTCCTTGAGCGTGACCACAGTGCCGCCGGCCGGCGCAGGACCTTCCAGATAGACGCGGCCCGTCCGCGTGCCCGGACAGCCGCCGACGGTCGGCGCGTCGAGCGTGAAGTCTTTCAGGCGCTCGCCGCCCGTCATGACGCGGCCCGCGGTCGTGAAGACCTGGAACTCGGCGGCGCGCACGTTCCTCGACTGCGGAATCAACTCCGTCTCGGTCGGGACGAGCGGCGCGGGCCCGCTCGTGATACCCGCCGCGAGGACGCCCGGCGGCGGCCCCTGCGTGACGCAGTCGGCGTTGACCAGCGGGTCGTTGTCATTGTCGCCCTGGTAGAGCGGCTGGCCCGTGCACTGGTTGGTGACGACGCGCAACTGGACGTGCGTCGCGCGCGTCTCGGGCACGTCGAAGCTGCGGAGCGTCAACTGGTGCGCGAGCGGGCGGAACTGCCCGGCCGGGAAGGCGTCCTCGGGGCTGGTGTAGATTTCCGTGTAGCCCACGTCCGGGTTGCCGCAATCGTTCGTCGCGGAGGCCGTGCAGGCCAGCACTTTGAACTGGCGCATCGCGGCCGTGCGCAACTGGCGCGACGTGTCGCCCGCCGGGTCGCTCCCGTTGTAGGGCCGGTTGAGCGCGCTCACCTGTATGCGGCTGAAGGTCTGCGGGCCGCTGCCGGCCAGCTTGACGACGACGCGGCGGCCGTCAACCGTGTTCGCAGAACTCATGTTGCCGAGCGAGGCCCAGTTGGTGCCCTCCGAGTCGTCAATCAGGTTCTGGCGGTTGGCGTCGCTGAGGCCGTCGCCGCTGGCGAGCGCGCCCTTCGCCTTCGAGGCGCGGTTCGTGGGCATCGCGACGACGAGCGTCTGCGAGGTCGCGGTGATTTTCCGCGTGAAGCGCATCAGGCCGTAGCCCTCGGCCTGCGCGATGAAGTCGTAAGTCCCCGGCGCTAGCTTCACGGTGTCCGAGTTGATGATGGAGCGCGGGTTGTTCGCGTCAACGGCCGTCGCCGGGTCCGTGTCCGCGACGTGGCGCGAGCGTGCCTGGAATTGGCCCACGTAAATCCGCGCCTTGACGGCCGCGCCGTTCTCTTCGAGCGCGATGGCCTTGAAGGTCACGGAGCCGTTTGTCTCCTTCGGCGACTCGAAGCTCGGGATGGGTTGTGTGTCCTCGCCGCCGTCGCTGTAGGCCGTGCGGCCCATGCCGCGCCGCGCGAACGCACCCCACAACTCCTTCTGGTTGGCCCCGCCGAAGCGCATCATGTCCGCGGCCAGGACGGCGTCGCGCGCGTCGAGCATGCTGGGCGCGCCCGGCATCAGGAGGAAGGAGTCGAACGTCAGTTGAATCCAGCGGCGGTTGCCGGGGCACTGTGCCGCGGGGCGCTTGCCGTCGGCGCACTCTTTCTGCAAAGCCAGGTTCGAGGCCGGGAACTGCGCGTTGTATTTGGCGACGAGCGCCTTGCGGAGGTCGAAGTTCGTGGCGCTCCAGATTTCGCCGTCGGCGTGCACCTGCGGCCCCGCCGTGTCGTAGCCCACGTTCGAGTAGTTGAGCGGGCTCGCGTTCATCGCGAAGTTGCGTATGCCGGTCGGGTTGCCGGTGACGTATGCGCCGACGGCGAACGGGTACTGGCTTCCGGCCGTCAGGCCGTAGGCGTTCAGGTACTCGACCGCCACGAGGTCCGACCAGCTCTCGCCCATCGCGCCGCCCTGGTGGCCGCCGATGCTGGAGTCGGGCCCGCCGATCATGCGGTTCGAGATGGCGTGCGTGTACTCGTGGCCGATGACCGACATGTCGTAGTCGCCGTCAACCATCGGCGGGTAGCCGACGTTCGGGAGCGGCTGCCACAGGTACATGTTGGTGATTCCTGGGACGCCGTCGTTGGCCGTGAACTGGTTGGCGTTGTTGCGGCCGAGGAAGTCGGGCTGCGCGCCGTCCACGCCGCCCGCCTGCGCGTTGCCGATCTCCGGGTCCGCGTCGCCCGTGATGTTGTTGACCACGCCGCCCGACGAGCGGTTGCCGAAGTTGTTCTCCTGAAGGTTGTAGTTCTCTTCGGTGAAGCCGAGCATGTAGGAGAAGTCGTGCATGCGGTTGTGCATGGCGAAGAGGTTGGCCGTCGCCGCGTCGATGTCGTTGCGCGTGGGCGAAGCGAAGGCGGTCTGCGAAGCCTTCTCCGTGTTCCACTGGTTCGTCCAGGGGAAGCTGTAGTCGCGCGTAGGGCTCACGGGGCGGTACTGCTCGCTGCCGTGCAGCGGGAAGGCCCAGCTCTCGCCGCTCACGGCGTTGTTGCCCTTGGTCGTCATCGTCGGGAGGTTGGTGCGGAAGTCGTAGTCCCAGGGGCCGCGCGAGGCGAGACTCTTGACTTCGACCTCGCAGCCGGGGACGGGGTTGCCGTTGATCGCGCTGACCCAGCAGAGCGTCTTGCGTATGTCGCTGCCGCTGCCGTCCGGCTGCGGCCAGAAGGTTTTCCACTTCGGCGGGTACGGGAGCGTGACGGCCGTACTGTTCTGCGTGAACGTGCCGGCGTAGACGAACGGGGCCGTCTGCGGGACCTCGTCGCTGATGAACGGGCAGACGCGCACAGTGTACTTACCCGCGGGGACGCCGTCGGCCGGGCTGTAGGTGAGCGCCTCGGGGCTCGTGCCGAGGTCGGGTGACGCGGCGACTTCTACGCCGTTGTAGTCCAGGTGGATGACCACGTCGTTGGCGGGGTTGGCGGCCGACGCGGTGACGATCAGTTGGTTGCGGCCGGCACCGACCTGGAAGTCCGTGCTGCCGCAGGCGTTCGGGTTCACGTTGTACTCGCCCGTGAACGGCGCGGACTCGCTCGGCGCGCCGCCCTGCTGGAACTGCTGCACGCGGTTCCTGCGGAGGAGAATCGTGCCGGTCTGCGCGTCGACGAAGTGCGTGTAGCCCAGAAGCTCGCCGCCGCGCACGCTCAGGAAGAGCGTCTCGTAAACGGGCCTCACGCCGGTCGGGGTCGGGAGCGCCCGCAGCCGAGCGCGCTGCGGGTAGGAGAAGCCCGCGATCTTGAAAACGGTCCAGTCGCCCTGCGCCGTCGTCTCGGACACGCCGCCCACGTCGGCCGCGCGGCCGAGGTTCTGCGCCGCCCTGAGCCAAGCCTGGTAGGGTCCGATTGACGCGGCCACGGGCGCGTTGCGGTCGCCCGCGCACGAAGAGGAGACGTAATAAACTTTGTCGCCGACGACGCCGACGGCGATGAGGCCGTCTTCGGCTGCCGGCAGGTCGCCGAACTTCTGGCGGAAGAGGACGGAGTGGCCTGGGTAGCCGGCCATCTTCTGGTCGTTCAAGAGCTCAAGGTTAGCGAGGCCCGCGTCGGAGAGGCGGAAGAGGTCGCGGTGCTGGCTGATGAAGGAGCGCGCGACCTGGACAGCGTCGCCCGAGAGACCGCTCGCCAGGTAGCCGTCGTACTTGATCATGGAATGCACGGTCCCGAAGCGGTTCCAGCGGGCCGTCGCGCCGAGGGCGGAGGCTGCGGACAACTGGGCGGCGGTCGGCGCTATCGCGCCGGTGCGCTTGTCCAGGTCGAGCAACGCGGCCTGGTTGTCGTGCACGAGCGCCTGGCCCAGCGCGCCCGCGGGCGCGAGCGCCGTCGAGAGAGCGAACACCAGGGCGGCGAGCGCCCGGTTGAATCTAACGGCAAACCCTTCAGCGGTCCTCATGGTTGGTTCTCCTTCTTATCGTGTCGGTGTCGGCCGCGTCCGCGGCCCCGGTTGCGACCCGGTCAAACTCATGGCGAGGCTCAATCTCTGTCAGTTGATAACGTGTGCAGGTTAGCCGGGGCGGTTGAGGAATTCTTGAGGGATTCTTAAGTCGGAAGAGGCCGAAAGTTGAGCCCCGCAGGGGCCGTTTAAGCCCGCACTGGCCCAAATTTACCGTTTGCCTGGGATTTCAGAGCCGCAGGAAGGGACCTTGTAAACCGGGCGGTTGAGGAGCCGCCAGGGAACTGATTTGAATTGTCGCCATTTCATAACACAGTCACAACATTCGGCGGATTCGGCGGGCGCGAGCGTGAGAAAAAAGCGAGGCCCCGATTGGTGGGTCGGGGCCTCGCTTTCCGTGGGGTGGGATCAACCTCGCGCGGCGGGAGGGGCTTTGTGCCGGCGAGGTTTTCTCCCGGACGGACGTGAGGCTAGAACACGACGATTGCGCCGATGTATCTCTCAGGCGTCGCAGGGGGGCCGTTCGGCCAAACCTGTCCGCTGCCGAAACAGAAGTACTGGAGGTCCCTGTCTATTCCGATGTAGTAGACGCCTGGGGTGGTCGGCGCGGTCAGATTCACGCTCGCGTGGCCGGTCGTGCCGGGCGTCGCGCCGGCGATCACCTCGGAAGCGCAGACCTGCGGAATCGAGTCGGAGTTGAGGCCGACGTAGATTTGCACGATGCAGCCGGGGCACCAGCTCTGCGTGTTGTTGAAATCAAAGTCGAGCGCAAAGGTCGAGCCGGGGCTGACGTGGGCCTGGTTGTCGCCGCCGTTGATGCTCACGTTGGCGACGGTGATGCCCAAATAACTGGCCCCCAGCGTCAGGGTCGGCGGGCCGGCAGAACCCTGCGGCCCGGCCGCGCCCTGCGCGCCCGTCTCGCCCTTCGCGCCGGGAAGACCTTGCGGCCCGGCCGGTCCCTGGGCTCCGTTCACGCCCGCCGGCCCAACGTCGCCCTTCTCGCCCTTGTCGCCCTTGTCACCTTTCTCACCCTTATCGCCGTTGTCGCCTTTATCGCCTTTATCACCCTTATCGCCTTTCGCGCCAGCGGGGCCGGCCGCGCCGGCGGGGCCCTGCGGGCCGACGGCACCTGTCGCACCTTTCGGGCCGACAGGACCCTGTAACCCTTGCGGGCCGGCAGCACCCTGCGGGCCTGCGGGGCCTTGCGGGCCGGCGACGCTCCAGGTCACGTACGCCTCGTTGTTCTTGCACTCGGCGGCGGACGAAACCAGGCGCACGTTCCCGTTCGTCGTGTTGCGGCAGGCTTTGACGCTCTGCCCGAACGCGGCCGAAGCGCCGAGCGTCAGGGCCAGCAGCGCCAGTGAGGGCGTTAGCAGATAGTTGATTTTCCTCATGTGAAGTCTCCTTTCGGGGTCATCGAAGCCTCTCAGGAAATCAACGCCGGCCCCGAGACTGGAACGACAATGACTTATTCCGAAGCTTCTAGACGTGCGCGTTCGCCGACAGCACGTCTGGGGCGATTCTTTTCAAGCGGGGCAGACAAACAACCCACGCCGGGCCGGTCTGTCGCTCTTTCACGTATCGCAACGCGCTCGGCGTCGCGGTCTCTATCTGCTAATGCGGAAGTTTCTATCAAAACCCCTCAGCGAAAAAAATTTCGGCGGCGAGAGAAAGGTCTCTCGCCGCCGAAGCTCCGAATCAAAGAAATTCTTTGTTTGACTACCGGCGCGCCGCGCGCCCCTGCGACACGGCGCGGCCGTACCGCAGCCGGACTTTGATTAGCAGCGGCTCGCTCGATTTGGCGGCGGGGTTGTAGTAGATCGTCTGCGGCGGCGGCGCGTCCGGCTTGAGGGGGCGTCCGGCCGCGGCGCTCGCGTCCCTCTCCTCCTTCGTCCAGGCTTTGCCCGCCCCGTGGTCCAGTTCGAGCTGCCCCACCTGCCCGCCCCAGGATTTTTCCCACGACGCGACCTGCTCGGGCGTGAGCCTTTGCGCTTTCTCCGCGACCTGTAGCCCGTCGAGCGGCGCGGGCGTGATGACGACGCTCAACAGCTCGCCGACCTGGTCTGCGCGGCTGCGCCTGAGCGTGAAGTACGGGGGGCCGTCGTCCTGCGCCGGGATGTCTACGAGCGTCCCGGCCGCCACACGGTTGTTGCCGCCGAGCGTGCGCGCCGTCGGGAAAATCAAGTAGGGGTCGCCGAGCGTCCCGTCCGCGTACTGCTCGCGGTCCACAACATAAAGATAACCCGTGCGGGCGGCCTCAATGCTCAGGCGCACGCGGTCGCCTTCGGAGAGTCGCGCGTCCGCCGAGACACGCTCGGGTATCCACTCGGCTGTTTCTTCGCTCTCGTGCTCAAGTATTCTCTCGCCACGGTCGGAGTCGGCCGCGGGGCGCAAGCGCCAGATGGTAACGCCCACGACGGTGTCGCCCGCGACGTTCGACGGCGGGACGCGCGGGGTCGCGACGCGGTAACCGCGCCGCGCGTTTTTCCTGGCCGAGCGCGCGGGCTTTCGCTTAGAACCGTTGAAGGCCGTGTCCCACAGCTTTCGCGTTGTCTCTTCGTCCTGCGGGCTTTGCGCGGACGCCGCGCGTCCGGCGGAGCAGAGCACGAGAAGTGCGCCTAACGCCAGGGCCAAGAACTTCGCCGGGCCGGCGAAAGGATTGTCGTCAGTTACTCTCATTACCTCACCTCCAATCGCCCTGCTGGACGAAGGCGGCCCAGTAGTAGGGCGATTCCCATTGCTTCTGTTTCCACATCTCAAGCTGGGCCGCCCTGAGCGCGGCGGACGGGCGCTGCCCGTCTTTAATCATCCCCCTGTATAAGCGGGCCATTAAATCTGCGGTCCCCCTGTCGCTCACGTTCCACATGCTGACGACGACGCGCGCCGCGCCCGCGTACATGAACCCGCGCGTCAGGCCGACCAGCCCCTCGCCTTTAATCTCCTTCCCCAGCCCCGTCTGACAGGCGCTCAGGACGACGAGTTCCGCCGGGAGGTTCAGGTTATAAATCTCACGCGTCTTGAGAAAGCCGTCCTGCTGCTCCCCGCGCTCGTTGACCAGCGAGAGCACGACGGCCGACAGGCCCGGCCTCTCGCTGTCTATGTAGCCGTGGGTCGCGAAATGCACGTAACGATACTGGCTCAACTCTCCGCCGAGCGCCGTCCTGATGTTGGCCTTGAAGTCGACGGCCCTGAAGCTCGCGGGGCCGGGCGCGACGGCCAGAATCTGTTCGGCCTCACGCCTGGTGTACGGCAGGCGCGGGATGCGCGGCCTGTTAATCGCGCCGGCCTCCTGCTCGCCGAGGTGTTCGAGAATCCGCGTGCCCGCGAGGTCTTCGGTCTTGTCCGCGGGAGGACGCTCGCCCTTTCGCGATCTTGATTTCACACGCGCGTCCGCTCCCTCGAAGACCGGGTCTGCGACGACCGCGACCGCTTTCGGGGCGGGCTTGCGTCCCGCCAACTCTTTCCTTTGCACGGCGAGCGTGGAGGCGGACGGCAGGCTGACTATCTCGTGCTCGACGATGAGCGGCCGGTAGTCGTCAATCGCGGGACTCTGCCGGTCGTCTTTCGGGACGGGCAGCATGGCGAAAGGGATGTATTGCAGCGTCCCGTCTGTGACGATGACGAGCCGCTTGTTCCCCAACTCAGAGGCGACCGGGCCGAGCACTAAGCGGCTCAGCTTCGCGGCCGCTGCCCGCGCTTCTGAATCGGCGCGGGAGATACGCTCGCGCCTCGCGTCCGCACTCTCGCCTTTCTTTCTGAGGCTGCGCGCGGTAACCAGATCGTACAACTGGCGTGCGGTCTGCTCTATCTCGTCGCGCCCCGCGAGTTCGTAACTCTTCAAGCTGTTTTGGCCCACGGCCCAGAGGTAACTGCGGGTCTGGCCGAGCGAGTATTCGAGCAGCAGCGTGTCGGGGTCGAGCAACTGCTGTATCTCGCGGGGGCCGAGCGGGCGCGGCTGGGTGATGGCGGCGTAGCGCGGGCTGCGCTGGCGTATATCTCCCTGCGCCCGCTGGTAATCCTCTTCGAGCGCGCCGATCTCTTTCTTCAGGGCCGCGGCCTGCGCCTCTGTGTTCTTCTGACCGAGCAGGCGCATCAGCCGCTCGGACTTGGCGTTGAGCAGTTGGGAGAGCGTGCGCTCGCGCTCAAGCAGTGACGGGTCAACGCCCTGACGTATGTCGACGCTGAACTCAGACATCATCTCCAGGAGGCTGCGCGCGCGCGCACGCTCGCTGACTTCGAGCGCCGCCGCGTCGTCGCCCCGCGACGGGTCCAGGCGGTGCGAGCGCATCAGCACGTCTACGTAAAGCTCGTAGGCGTCCTGCTTCGACGCGAAGAAGGAGGCGCGCAGTTGTTGGCTGAGGACTTGCGCACGCAGGGCCTCGATGAGGTTGACGGCCGCCTCTATGCCGGCGCGGGCCTGAACAAGGTTGCCGCGGTCGCGCTCGGCGAGCGCGATGCCCTGATGAGCCCATGCCTCGGCGCGGCGGTCGCCGAGGGCGCGGAAAAGCGCGAGCGCCTGCTCGTAATACTCCACGGCCTTCTGCGGCTGGTTCTGTAGGGCGTGAACCTTCCCCAGGTAGACGAGGACGAAAGCCTCCTCGCGGCGGTCGCCTACGGCGCGGTAGAGTTCGAGCGACTGCGCGAGGTGCGCGCCGGCCTTCTGCGGCTCGCCTTGTGCGGCGTAGGCCGCGCCGAGGTTGTTCAGCGTCCTGGCCTCGCCGCGGCGGTCCCCGGCCGCGCGCCTGAGCGGCAGCGCCTGCTCGTAGTAGCCGAGCGCCTTCGCCGTCTCGCCCCGCGCGGCGTAGGCGAAGCCGAGCTGGTCGAGCGAGTTGGCCTCGCCCTGAACGTCTTTCGCGCCCCGGCGCAGCCCAAGCGCGTGTTGCAGGTGTTCGAGCGCTTGCCCGGTCTCGCCCAGGGCGGTGTAGGCGCGGCCGATGTTGTCGAGCGTGTCGGCCTCTTTGCGGCGGCTGTCGCCGGCACGCCTGAGCGGCAGCGCGCGGTTGTAGTAGTCGAGCGCGCGCTGCAAATCGCCGAGGTTGTAGTAGATCACCCCGATGTTGTTGAGCGTGTCGCCCTGCCCGCTGCCGGGGCCGGAAGATTGCCAGAGCGGGAGAGCACGCGCGTAGTAATCGAGCGCTTTCTGCGGGTCTCCGAGAATATCGTAGACCCCGCCGATGTTGTTGAGCAGGCGCGCCTCGCCCCGGCTGTCGTTGAGGGCTTTGCTGATGGGGAGAGCCTGCTCGTAGTACCGCAGCGCCTGTGGCAGATGGCCCGAGAAGTGGTAGCCGATGGCGACGGTGTTGAGCGTCAGGGCCTCCATCGCGCGGTCTTCGAGCGAGCGGAAGACCGGCAGGATTGCTTCGAGCTTTTCTATAGCCTCTCGTCTGGGCTGGGCCGCGGACTGAAAGACCAAAGGGGAAGCTTCGGCGAAAGCCCGCTCGGCTCTCGCGCGCGACCTGTCGGCGGGCGTCGGCTCTCGCCGCGCCTCCAGTCTGATTTCAAACAGCCCTGGCCGCGCCTTCTTATCGAGCGAGCGCACTTCGATTAAGTATTCGCCCGCGCGCTCGGCCACGGTCGAGACGGGTTCCGGCCCGTACTCTCCGTTGGGGCTGTCGATTTCCATCAGACGCTTTTTGTCCGGCCCCACCAGCGCGACGGCCAAGTCAATTCCCTTCTGCTCCACGACGGCGCGCAAGTATTCTCCGGCCGCCAGCTCGGCGCGGAAGAGTCGGGTTTCGCCCCCGTCCATTTTCCCTTCGACGGGCCGGCCGATTGCGAGCGCGGGAATCTCCGCCTGACCGCGGGCGGCCGTTTCCTGTCCGGCCAACGCGGCCGCGCCGCCCGACAGAAGAACGGAAAGGCAAACGAGGCGGCGCAAAATGTTGCGGCGTGGTGAAAGCATGGCGAAAGACTTAATAGCAAGTGGGGCAGGGGAATAAACCGCCCGCCTGAAAGACTGCGGAACGATCATTCCCCTGACCCGCCGAGTCGCGTCGTGCGAGTTTCGCGCGGCCCGTTGCTGCGGTCGCTGCCGCGCCGCGCGCGGCTTATTTACAGTCGCCGCCGCCGCCGCCGGCCTGAGCGGACCACGTTCCCTCCGGGGCCTGCGGAGTCAGCGGCGCGGACGAGAAGATTTCCCCGCCCATGCTCATCCCGTCAGGAGCGACATGGCCCCTGAGGCTGTAGGCGTCGTTACCAATCATGAGGGTGAAAACGATTTGCGCGGTCGAGTCCAGATAGCCGTCAACCGTATACGGCCCCGCCTCGTTCGAGGGATCAGCCACACTTGCGTTGTTGATCGCGGCCCCGCCGGTCTGGTTCGGGCTGTCCTGAGGGATGCTAAGGCTCCCGCCGTCGAGCGGTTCGAGCGTGCGATTGTTATGGACGTGAAAGGTGTACTCCGATTTCAGATTCGGTAGACCACCCGTTTCCGTTGCCTGCCTGCTGGCTGCTGCTTTAGTCATGGCGCTCTCCTTCTCTGTGGGTCAAGTGTTCAAGCACGAGACCTGTGGCGGAATCGCCCGCGCTCGGGGCGCGCGTCCCAGGTCTCAAAGGGTTTCAATGCCGCCGTGTGAAAGCTGTCGGACTGCGGCTGTCTAGTAATGCGGGAAAAGGATGAGAATCGTCTCAGCTAAAAATTGGATGCGTGAAGTATCAGCCTCAGGCTAGGCGTGTGCTCGGACAATTGTCGTCGAGACAGCCCGGAGATTATGAGTAGTGTTTCTGACCGCGGCGTGTGATTAAAAGATGATGGTCGGCCAGAAGATTAATGATGCTCAAGCCTGAGGACGTGCGCGAGTATATCACCTTTCGCGGTGAGGACAATCTCTTTCCGGGCCTCGTCCTTGACGGCCGCGGGGGCGGGGCTCGCGTGCGATTGCAGAAACTCCCGGACGGCCGCGTTCAGTCTCGGTTCGGAGACGAGTCCCCTGCTCTGCCGGTTGGCGAACCCCCTGACAGCTTCGAGCGCGGGGACGCTCTCCGCAGACCAGACCAGCCAGACTTTCTCGGTCCCTTCCTCCGCGTCAAACACGAACCAGCTCTGCTCGGGAATCTGCACCTCCTGGCCCGCCGCGATGAGCGAGAGGCCGTTGTTGGCCGTCGGCGACGGGAAGAGCACGACGTAAGGCGAAGCCCCCTGCCCCGGCTCGGCGGGGCCTTCGTTCAAGACGTAAAGGTGGCCCGGCTGCGCGCTGCTCACGTTCAGCCTGACCCTGTAGTCCCTCTCGAAATTAATCTCCCCCGCGAGCCTGAAAGGGTCCTGGTATGGTTTCCCGTTACGGTACTTCTGCACCGTTATTGAGTAAGCGAGCCTGCGTTCCGGCGCGGGGGCGGGGGCGGGCGCGACGGCTGCCGGCGCGGCTGCCTCCGGCCCGCGTGAGGGCCACCACCTGATGCCTGCGAACACGGCCGCCGCGAGGAGCAAACCCGCGGTCAACGCCAGCGCCAGCGCGCGCGTCTTTCGGCGGCCGGGCTTTGGCGCGCTTATCTCCTTCGTGTCGGCGTCCAGCTCACGGCGCAGGTTTTCTAGGTCGAGCGCCAGGTCCTTGCTCGTTTGGTAACGCTTCTCGCGATCTTTTTGCAGCGCCTTCTTCGTGATTCGTTGCAGCTCGGCGGGGACGGGCGGCGTCGCGCCCGCGAGCGGTTCGGGCTCGCGCTCAAGGACGGCCGCGAGCACGTCTGCGCGGGTCTCTCCGCCGAAGGGCGGCCGCCCCGTCACCATCTCGTAGAGCACGCAGCCCAGGCTCCAGATGTCAGTGCGCGCGTCCACCTCACGGCCGCGCGCCTGCTCCGGCGACATGTAGGCGGTCGTGCCTATCACGAGGCCGGGGGCGGTGTACAGGGTTGAAGCGGTGGCGCTAGCGCCGCCGGCGTTCAAGTGCGGGGTGAACTTGGCGAGCCCGAAGTCTAAAACTTTGGCGCGGCCGTCGGCGTCGAGCATGATGTTTTCCGGCTTAACGTCGCGGTGCACGATTCCCGCCTGGTGCGCCTTCGCGAGGGCGCTCGCCACCTGCGAGGCCACTTCGAGCGCGTCGTCGGCCCTCATCGGCCCGCCCTGAATCCGCTCGCGCAACGTCGAGCCGTCGATGAATTCCGTCGCGATGAAGTACCTCGCGTCCGACTGTCCGATCTCGTAGATGGTCAGGATGTTCGGGTGGTTCAAGGCGGACGCGGCCCGCGCCTCCTGCTCGAAGCGGCGGACGCGGCCCGCGTCGTCGGCCAGGTAATCGGGGAGGAACTTGAGCGCGACCTTGCGCCCGAGCCGCGTGTCACGCGCCAGGTAAACGTCCCCCATCCCGCCGGAGCCGATCAGCTCCAGGACTTCGTAGCGGCCGACGTGCTGGCCCACCAGAGAGTCTGCGCGCTCGCCGGCGAGCGTCTCGGCCGCGAGTTCGTAGGCGGGGGCGTCCAGGAAGAAGTCCGGCCGCTCGTGCGCGGCGATGAGCGCCTCGACCTCGGCGCGCAAGGCCGCGTCGCCACGGCAGGCTTCGGCCAGGAAAGCCGCGCGCGCTTCCGCCTCACACTCCAGCGCGGAATGAAAAATTTCCTCGGCGCGCCGGTAACGCTCTGGGGTCATGAGGGTGATTGACGCCTCCCTGAAGGGGTCGGCCTACGCGTCCAGCTCGCAGCGGAGCCACGCCCGAGCCATCTTCCACTCGCGCTCCACGGTGGCGCGCGAGACTGAGAGCACCTCGGCCGTCTCCTCGACGGTCAGGCCGCCGAAGAAACGCAGCTCTACGAGCTTGCTCTGCGACGGGCTCAACTCTTCCAGGCGCTCAAGGGCCAGGTGCAGATTCAGCAGGTTGACGTTGGGCTGGCCCGCGACTTGGTCCGCCTTGCTCAGCGACAGGCTGTAGTGCGGCCCGCCCCGCTTGGCCGCCTGGTGCGCGCGCGCGTGGTCAACCAGGATGCGCCGCATCAGCCGCGCCGCGATGCCGTAGAAGTGCGCGCGGTTCTGCCACTTGATGTCGTGGGTGTCGATCAGGCGGAGGAAGACTTCGTTGATGAGGGCGGTCGGTTGCAGCGTGTGGTCGTGGCGCTCGCGCCGCAGGTAATTGCCGGCCAGCCGCCGCAGCTCACTGTAAATCAGCGGCAGCAGCTCGTTGAGCGCGCTCTCGTCGCCGTTGCTCCACCTTTCCAGCACCTGCGTAATGTTTGGCCGAGCCTGCATCGCCGCATTCCTGAACGCTCGTGAAGACTGACCGAAGCCCGACAGTGGCACGCGCGCGATTGTAGCACCATTGAGGCGTTAAAGGTTGTGCTGCAAATAATTTTTTGCCTATACTGCCGCGCGCTCTTGCTTTACTCCGGCGGCGGTCGGCGTTCTCCTCTCTTTCACGCTCGCGGAAGCAGCCCGTATGCCCGTGCTGACAATGACACTCAAGAAACTCTCGCGCGCTCTCCTGCTGTTGACGATCTGCGCCGGCGCGGCCGCGGCGCAGGACAGCAGGTGCACTCTGAAACTCGCGGAACTGGCACAGCCTGCGGAGCTGCGCGGCTTCCGCGTCGGCATGACGGCGGAGGAGGTCAGGGCGCGGCTGCCGAAGGCGCAGTTGCCGCGGGCGGACGAGTTCGGCTTCGCCTCGCTCAACATTTTCCCCGACTACGAAGCGGGGATTGACAAGAAGTCTTTCGAGGGCGTGCGGACGGTCTCGCTGGATTTTCTGGACAACCGCGTGACGGGCGTGTGGATCGGCTACGACAAGACTTTCAAGTGGCAGACGATTGACGAGTTCGTCGCGGGCATCACGGCCGCGCTCAAGCTGCCCGACTCGTGGCGGACCAAATTCCGCAGCCGGCTGGTGGACTGCGCCGACTTCACGGTCGCCGTCATCCCCGTCGGCGAGAGCCCCAGCGTCAAGATCACGAGCGACGCGGCGCGCGCGCTGCTGGACGAGCGCAAGGCCGCCAAGGAAGAAGCGGCGCAACCCTGACAAACCGACTCAACCCTGAAAGCCGTTGAGATTTTCTGCAAAGGAGAGACGAGAATGCTTAAAGAGTTCAGGGAGTTCATCAAGCGCGGGAACGTGATGGATCTGGCAGTCGCGGTCATCATCGCGGCGGCCTTCGGCAAGATTGTGACCACCTTTGTCGAGGGCGTCATCATGCCGCCCATCGGGCAGCTCCTCGGCAAGGTAGACTTCTCCGGCCTCTTCTTCATTCTTGACGAGAAGGTACGCAACTCCGCAAACCCTCCCGTCTCCCTGACCGAGGCCAAAGTGTTGGGCGTGCCCGTCATAGCCTACGGGCAGCTCATCAACGACATCATCAACTTCCTCATCGTCGCCTTCGTCATCTTCCTCGTCATCAGGGCGTACAACAGATTGAAGAGCAAGCGGGAGGAAGAGGTCACGACCAAAGACTGCCCGCGCTGCCTCTCCACCATCCCGCTCAAGGCCACGCGCTGCGCCGAATGCTGCGTCGACCTCCAAGCAGCGTAAAGAGCAGTGGGCAGCGGGCAGTTAAGACAAAAACAGGAGGCAGCCTGGTTAATCAATCGGCTGCCTCCTGTTTTTACTGCCCACTGCCCACTGCCCACTGCTTCACTGGCATTGGAGTTGCGGCATGGTATCTGAAACCCTGGTGCGCGTATTAATAGCGTGCATCGATCCATTTCAGACGGACCAATTCGAGCGGAGGGAGAACGCTTCATGAACGCATTTGAACTGTTAAAGAAAGACCACGAGAAGGTGTCGGGCATCTTCGAGAAGCTGGACGCGACGACCGAGCGCGGCGTCAAGACTCGCGAGGAACTGTTCACGCAGCTCAAGCAGGAGTTGGACGTGCACGCGCGCATCGAGGAGGAGATTCTCTACCCCGTCCTCAAAGAGGCCAAGGAGACGGAAGAGCTGACGCTTGAGGCTTACGAGGAGCACAACGTCGTCAAGCAGCTCCTGGCCGAGCTTGAGGCGTTGCCGAAGGACGACGAGACGTGGGGCGCGAAGCTGACCGTCCTCAAGGAGAACGTCGAGCACCACGTCGAGGAAGAAGAGGGCGAGCTGTTCGACGGCGCGCGCGAGGTCCTGAGCCGCGAGCAGATAGAAGAACTCGGCGCGCGCATGGAGCAGGCCAAGCTCGAACAGAAGAAGACGATGGCGGCCAGCTAAGAGCCGCCGACAAAATCGGACTAACCGTAGGGGCAGGACGAGTCCTCCACCCGCGTTTGACGAAAGTCGAGCGGGCGGAGGACTCGTCCTGCCCCTGCATCATTCTCGCCCGCACAAGCGGAGTCGCTGTCTAATTGACGCAGACTCCCGCGACCGCTTATTCTTGACTTGAACCCGTGGCCGTAGCGACCCCTTCAGAGCGGTTTCGTCTCTGAGGGCCGTGTCAGAACCTTGCACCGCGCGCCTCCCGGCTTGTGCAATTCAGTCCGCGCCGCGCGTTCTAGCCTTGCACTCTGGAGTGCGCCCTAATCGGTTTCCGGCGGCCGCACTCGTGCGAATCTTTTGTTTCTGAAGAAGGAGCCGTAGCCCCAAAACACCTATGCGCGAATGCCCCCGGTGCGAACGCTGCTACGACGACGAGGTGCTCGTCTGCCCGGAGGAGGGCTCGAACACCAAGTTGACGCTGCCGGGCGGGCCGCTGATGGCCGGGCGCTACCTCCTCGAAAAGCGGCTGGGCCGCGGCGCGATGGGCCAGGTTTATCTCGCGCGCGACCAGAACCTTGTCACGCGCCGGGTCGCCGTCAAGACCGTCCGCCCCGACATCCTCACCGACGAAGACATGCAGGAGGGCGAGGCCATCGCGCGCTTCGAGCGCGAGGCGCGCACCGCAGCCTCCATACGCCACACCAACGTCGTCGACGTGACCGACTTCGGCAAGACCCCCGAAGGCGTCTTCTATCTCGTCATGGAGTACGTGCAGGGCGAGACCCTTCACCACCTCCTGCGCCGCGAAGGGACCTTGAGCGTCCACCGCACGCTCAGCCTGCTCAAGCAGGTCGCCTCGGGCGTCGAGGCCGCGCACGATGAGGGCATCCTGCACCGCGATTTGAAGCCCGCCAACATCTTCATCATGCAGCCGAAGAAGAAGACGGCGGCCACTACGAGGGCCATCGGCGACGGCATCGTCAAGGTCGGCGACTTCGGCCTGGCGAAAATCGTCAGCCAGGCCGTCGCAGACACGAGCGGCGTCTCGGGCAGCGGCCCGGCCTCGCGCGGCATCATCGGCACGCCCGAGTACATGGCACCCGAGCAGATGCAGATGGAGACGAAGCTCGACGCGCGCGCCGACGTGTACGCCCTCGGCGTCATCGCCTACCACATGCTCGGGGGCCGTCCCCCCTTCTCCGGCGAGCTGATGCAGCTCGTCACGCAGAAGATCATGAACGACCCGCCGCCGCTTTCGGGGCTGCGCTCAGACATCCCGAAAGACGTGGAGCGGGCCGTGATGCACGCGCTCGAAAAAGACCCGGCGAAGCGGCCCGCGACGGTCGCGGAGTGGGTCGAAGAGTTCGAGGCGGCGGCCGGCGACGAGGACGAGGACGAGGGCGGGGAGGGCGACTCGCGCGTCGTCGTGATGGCACCCGTGGGCGCGGAAGTTTACGTCGACGACGAGCGGCACGGGAGCGTGGGCCGCTCGGGCCGCATCATCCTGAAGTCAATCGCGCCGGGCCGCCACGTCCTACGCGTCTCGCGCGCGGGCGAGCAGGACGACGAGCGCGTCATAGAGATTCGGCCGGACTCAAGCGAGCAGATCATTCAGGCCGTACTGCGGTCACACTTGTCTGGCGGGCAGAGCGGGCAGTTGTCGCCTTCGCGCGGCGGCAGCATCAGCGGCGGCAGCGGGCCGGGCCAGAGTCTCCCCGGAGTCGTGATGTGCGCGCAGTGCGGCTCGCGCTTCGCCGCCGGCGTCAAATTCTGCGGGCGCTGCGGCGGCCGCGTCTTCCTCCCCGTCAACGAAGCGCCCGGCAGCCAGTCCGGCGCTCAGCACACGCAAGGCCCCGGCAGCGTCGGCGGCGCGTCGGTCGTGGCCCACGGCGCGACCGGCGTGAGGTGCGGGCGCTGCGGGACTAATTACCCGCCTGGCACAAAATTCTGCGGGCGCTGCGGGATTCCCATTCAGGCCGCGGCTGCCGGCGGCGCCGCCCCGCTCTTCCAAAACCCCGTGCGCCCGCAGCAGGTCGTCTGCCACAACTGCCACACGGCCTACCCCGCGGGCACGAAGTTCTGCGGGCGCTGCGGCATCGTCATCAGGAATTGAGCGCACAGGCCGCTTCGCTTGCCATGAAACAATGCCCAGCTTGCAACCGCACGTACACGGACGACGCGCAGCTCTTCTGCCTTGAAGACGGCGCGCAGCTCGCGCAAATGGGCGCGGGCTCGGCCCAGTCCTTCGACCCGAACGCCACGCTCGCCCTGGGCCAGCCGCGCGACACGAATCCCCCGCCGCAAGTCTCTTACGGACAGACGCCGCCGCCCGCCGCGCCTCCCTGGACTCCGGCCCCTTACGCGCCCGCGGGGCCCGCGGCCGCGCAGTCGGGCTCGAAAACCTGGATCATCATCGCCGTCGCGGGCGTCGCCGTGCTCGCGCTTGGCATCGTTGCCCTCCTGGCGATTATCGGCAGCAACAACTCGGACGGTGCCAACAAGAACGCGAACGGCGGGGTCGTCTCGGGCACGACCCCTTCGACCGCGTCCGTGCTGAAGGACGACTTCTCCACGGAGAACTGGCCCACGGGCGAGCAGGCTTACGGCAACTTCTACCAGGACGGCCAGTACCACATGAAGGGCAGGCCGAACCTCTACCTCTACATGTTTCCGCTCAACACGGGCGGGGAGAGTCTGCTAAAGTACTCGACCAGGAACGCGACCGTGAAGGTCACGGCGCGCAGCGTCACCGGCGAGTCGCCGTCGCACGGCTACGGGCTCATCATCCACGGGAAGCTGAGCCCGAAGCGTAACCTCGAAGGGTACGGGTTTCTGGTCTACACGGGCGACGAGCCCAAGTTCTCAATCGCGCGCTTCGCCGAGGGCGTGCCCACGGACATAGTCGCCTGGGAGAGCTCGTCCGTGATACGCACGGGCGCGAACCCCAACCAGCTCGAAGTCCGCGCCGAAGGGACGCAGATGAGCTTTTACGTCAACGGCCAGTTCCTGAAGAGCGTCACCGACACGGCCAACGTCACGGACGGCTACGTCGCCCTCTACACGAGCCAGACCAACGAGGTCGCCTTCGACGACATGGAGATAACAAGGAAATGATGGACGAGGGATGATGAGTGGTGAATTAAAGACGACCGCCTTTTAACTCATCATTCCGCATTCATCATTGCTTCGCGATGCAAGTCACCCTCAGAGTGCTGTCCGGCCCGCACGTCGGGCGCAGCTTCATCTTCAACCAGCACGACACCTTTCTCATAGGGCGGAGCGAGGCGGCACACCTCTGCCTGCCCGACGACCGCTACTTCTCGCGCAACCACTGCATCCTGGAGATCGCGCCGCCGCGCTGCTTCCTGCGCGACCTCGGCTCTCTCAACGGCACTTACGTCAACGGCCAGAAGGTGCAGGAGGCTTACCTGCGCAACGGCGACCGCATACAGGGCGGGCAGACCGTGCTCGCCGTCGAGGTCAGCGCAGACGAGTTCCCAACGGACCCGAACCTGCCGCCGACGCAGCCGGCCATCGTCATCGTCGAGTGCCTCAACTGCGGCGCGCGCGAGCAGGCGGAGGCCGCCTCGCCAGACGAGCGTTTGACCTTCCTCTGCGAGGACTGCCGCAACGAACTGCGCCGCCAGCCGCAGCCCGTGCCCGGCTACGAGATGATAAAAATTCTGGGCCGCGGCGGGATGGGCTGCGTCATGCTGGCGCGCAGCCATCAGACGGGCGAGGCCGTCGCCATCAAGACGCTTTTGCCGGAGGTCGCCGTCTCGGACCAGGCGCTGCGCCGCTTCATGCGCGAGATTGACGTGGCCGCCTCCCTGCAACACCCGCACATCGTGCGCTTCATAGACCGCGGCACGAACAAGGGCGTCGTCTACCTCATCACGGAGTTCGTCGAGGGGGCGGACGCGGCGCGGCTGGCGGACGCGCGCGGCGGGCGGCTCCCCTACCCCGAGGCCGTCAAAATCATTTCGCAGTCGCTCGACGCCTTGCAGTACGCGCACAGCAAGGGCTACATCCACCGCGACATCAAAGACCAGAACATCCTGGTCAGCGGCGTGTGGCCCAATTACACCAGCAAGCTGACGGACTTCGGCCTCGCCAAGAGCTTCACGCAGACGGGCATGAGCGGCGTGACGATGGCGGGCGACGTGGCCGGCACCTTCGCCTACATGCCCCCCGAGCAGATCAGGGACTTCCGCAACGTCCGCCCGTCCTCGGACATCTACGCGATGGGCATGACGGCCTACAGCCTGCTCACGGGCGCAATCGCGCTCGACATCTCGCCGCGCGCCAACGTCGCCGAGACCGTCAAGGCAATCTTCGAGAAGCCGATCATCCCCATGCGCCACCGCGTCTCCGAAATCCCCGAGCCCGTCGCCCAGGTCATCGAGCGCGCGCTCACGAAAGACGTTAGCCAGCGCTGGCCGACGGCCGAAGCCATGCGCGCAGCACTCCTGCAAGCGGCCGGGATGTAGTCTCCTCTCCCTTTCTCCGCCCGCGCTTGACACTTCATTTCAGCCACGTATAATTCTCTGCGCTTCACGGGCCGGTAGCTCAGTTGGTAGAGCAGCTGACTCTTAATCAGCGGGTCACTGGTTCGAGCCCAGTCCGGCTCATCAAATTACCTAGAAAATCCTCACTTTTCCAGGTTCAGAACAATTCACTTCCACATAGAACGTCCACATACGATGCCGGGGAGGGGCGTTTTGCGCCTTCCCGCGCCCGGAAACGAAGCAGCCCGCCCATCCTGCGTGCAACAGGAATAGGGCGGGCCTTTGACCATCAACTTCAACGGCCGTAGGAGGGCCACTGATTATGACGATCAATCGAAATCTAGCACGCCTCGTTTTCTCTTTTCTACTGATTGCCCTCGCATCAACCGCACACGCCCAAACCGAGTACCCCGACGAACTCAAACAGAAGTTCGTCAAGCCTGAGACTGTCCAGCGTGAGGCGAGCGTGCCGAAGCTTAATGGGCGGCAGAAAGGTAAACAGGAGCGCCGGGGCTTCTTCCGCCCTTACGGCCCGTCGGCGTGGGTCTCGTCGGCGGTCTATTGGGCGGGTTCGGGGATGGACATAGCATCCTCTGACCAGCCCAACTTCCGGGAGGGAAACTCGCTCTTTCGGAATGAGCGGGGCGGCACGGCGATGGGTAAGAACATCGCGGCCACGCTCGGCATCTACGGAGGGACGCTCGTCGTGGAGAAGTTCAAGCCGGAGGTGGCGTTCCTCATCAGGATGGGGGTCGGGGTCGGGCGGATGATTGTCGCCGCGAGGAACTGGAAGAAGTATTGATCGAAGGGCGGGCCTCGCACCCGCTCTCTTTTAGTTTATAATGGGCGTGAGGTGAAGACGATGAGATTCTTTCAGGTACTCAGTGAAAAAGATGCGTGGCCGATTTGGTTGAGCGGGCTGTTCTTAGGCGCAGCCATCGGTGTTATAGCAACCTCACTCGTCATCTGGCTTCTAGGGTCGTGATACAATCCCCCTCGCCTAGCGTTCCTTCTACTCTAGGTAACGAACAGGCGAGAGCGGCGTTGGGGGGAAACCTTGACGCCGCCTTTTAGTCAATAACAGTTCCTCGCGGCCCTGTATCCCGCCGCTTCAGCTTCCGCACGAGTCCTGAAATGAACCCTGTTATGCGGGGCTATGTCATCATAGTTCGGACATCCCGGCCAGTGGTAAATCATGCTTCGGCGGTTTCCACGGATACGCTCATCTTGGGGCGTCCTCGCCTGAGACGTGCCCCGGCAGACCCGATAGTAAGCAGGCCGGTATCCTGCCTGTTGCGCCTCGCGTTGCGTCGTGTAGAAACCGCGTTTTGTTTTCCCGTACCACTGAGAACCGGGACACCAATAGATGTCGGAAGAGGTGTTGACCCAAACTCGCACGTTGGGGTCGCCGTCTTGCCGTGAGGTTGCGGCATGAACAAGCAAGAGAGAACTTTGCGGCAGTGCGGACAGTATGAGCGTGAGAGCGATTGAAAAGGCTAGAATGAGCTTTCGCATGGGCTTCCTCCTGTAGGGGCTAGTGAGACGGCGGGCAATCTATATCAAATCGGGGAGGAAGGCAAGGGTCAGAGCTTTGCGAGTACCTTAGACCAGTTACCGAATCTCTTACACACAGAACTCAGGTGAATCTTTCCGTGTTCCTTGTATTCGGTTGATGTTGGCTTGTGTCTCAACATACGTGCGACACGGCGAACGTCTCTCAAGATTTCCTCGTCACTTCTTATCGTCCTGTTGGTCTTGAGCCTCAAGACTTCGGAGCGGAAGACGTAGATAGTTCCGCCTATCTTGATTGAGCGTAATCGCCCTCTGACGACTAGGCTGTGAATGGCGGGCCGGGTAACACCGCGCAGTTCCCCGGCTTCGGTTTGGGTGATAAGGTCGTCGGCGTCAACTGAGCGCATGGACTCATAATAATGATTTTTGAGGGGGCGTGCTATACTCTGCGACCGTCAAGCAGGGTTTACAGTCTCCCGAAACCTTTACTCAGGAGTCCAGCCATGCCCGATACTCTCACGGCGCAGGAGCGCGAAGTCGTAGAAGCCGCCAAACGATTTGTTAAAGCCGTCCACGAATCGAACGGAGATTCACAGTACAGCGAGAAGGTAGTCACGGCGGAAGATGAGTTAATTGAGGCCGTGGACAGGCTGGAAGGTCAGTCGTAGACGCGAATCTCTAAACTGTGATTGTAGAGCAATCCGTCTGTCGGGTTGCCGCCAGTCGCCGTGGTCACATTTATCTGGTCGTTGCTCGCGCGGCAGATGGTGACGCGCTCCGAAGTTGAGCTATCCCCGATGCTCTCATTTATCAAGCAGAAGGTCTTGCCGTCGGGGAATGCGCCCGACAAGATGCCTTCATAGATTCCTTCCCCGGCCCGCGTCCAAACGATTTGCCCGAGAGAGTTTTCAAGTATCATAGGCGAGGGGTCATTACTGCCTTGCTGCGTCAAAAGCGCGGTGTAGACTTTCATAAGCACCTCTAGGGATAAACCCTTATCTCAATCGCGGTTTCATTCAGCGCGTCGTCAAAATTCCCGCCCTCTACTACTGAGTAAGTTTCGACGGCCACACTGTTGGCGTCAAAGCGATACCCTGTTGTAACAATCCCACTCCGCGTCGCGGGAAAGATGGCCGTCTTGCTTGCCATGAATACGCCCGAGAGCGTGCCAGTGTACACGCCGACATCAAACCGAGTCCAAACGACAGTTCCGCCGAGTGAGTTTTCAAGAACCGTTACCGTTGGCGCGGACGTTCCCGACTGTGAGAGTAAGGCCACATACCTCTTTACTCCGTTGATTGTCCCCACTCCGCTCATGTTGCCCGAGTCGTCTACAGTGACGGCAGAGTTCTGAATCGTTTTACCACCCGCCCCGTCGAACCTAGCCAAGCGGTTATCATTGGAAGACGCTGGCCCGGCCACGTCCCCCGTAGAAGCCTCCCCAAGTGGCCCTTCCCATGTGTTTGCAACCGCACAAGAATATAGCCCCGCGTCTGCCCCGGTTTTTATAAAGACTTCGCCGGGGGAACAAGTAGCAGGAAGTGTTGCACCCTTGCGGACCCTTCTTGCTGTACTGCTTGATACTCCGCTCATAAATTCACCTCAGTTATGCAAAAGCCAAAAAGGAATCGAATCCGCTGACGTTATCCCGGTCAAAGCCCCGAGCGTGGCGGGCAGCACGCCCCCGCTCATCGCGTTGGCGCAACTGACCCAACTCTTGCCCGTAGTAGGTTTGTTGAGCAAATCAAGGAAGCCAGCGGCAACTGAGCCGGTTCCGCCAATAGTGGGAACGGTAGTGTCGGCCGCGAACGCGATGAAGTACGAGGTGTCAGGCAAAAGCGTAATAGCCGTCACGGTCCCCGTGTAAGTAGTCGTGCCTGCGCTGATTGAAATGTTGTCCGCCGAGACGAGCTTGTTGCCCGCCGAGTCGTAGATGCCCACCGCCAAGACGTTGCCGGCGGTGCCGATGCGGAAAGAGATTTTCGTGATCCTCGTCGGCTCCGTCACCTTGAAGCGGTAAGCCCTGACGGCGTTATTGGAGTCCGAGACGGCTTCGGTGGTTTCGCCCACTCCCCCCGTAGGCACGCGCGGCACCATGAAAACCGCGTCGTCGCCGGTAAGAGCCGCCCTGCCCCCCTCCCACAGCACCATCCAGTTCGTTCCGTCCGTGTTGAAGAAACAGACGGCCTGGCCCTGGCGGGTTAAACGGTAGGAAGTCTCCGCGCCCCCGATGGTCTCCGTGCCCGCGGCTCCTGTAATTGTTACGGCGTTCGTTGACGAGTCGGTCTTGATGAAAGCTACCGTTCGGCCTTTGATGAACTCGGTGAAACCCGGCACCGGGGCTGCGGGTAATCGGCAGGTGAAAGCGCCCCCGGCGGCGTTGGCCCGAATCAGCCCCTCGTCCGTCTTGATGTCGTGCGGGGGAGAGCCTGAGATAGTCTTCTCAGTGGAGAAATAATGAAGGCCCGTCAGAGCCGTCGCGCCCCACGGGATGTCAGGCGGGGGCGGGGCGATTTCCGAGTCGCCTGAGTTTCCGGCCCACACAATGCCTGTAACCTTCCCCGCCTGAGCCGCCGTAATGTCTAAGTGAATAAGACTCTTGTCGGAGACGGAAACCGTACCAGTGAAGCGGTTGCCGATAACGACTAACCCCCTAGTTTCCGTGGTCGCGTCGCCGTAGACCTTGAGGAACTGGCCCAACTTCGTGGTTCCGTTGTTGTAGATGTAAATGAGGTTCCCTTCAAACAACCACCCCTGGCCCCGGATTTTGCACGCTATCCCGCCGCCCTGGGAATCCCAGAAACCGCAGTTGGACACCCTCACGGCCGCCGCAGGAAGATTGATGCCCGCCCTCACAACAGGGTCTTCGGTCGTAATACCCCTGACAATGGCGTTCGTGAACGCCGGGCCTTCGTTCGGCTCGAACACGCAGGAGCGAATGTCCCATTGGGTGCCGGGGCACACTACGGCGTAGCCGCCCTCTCCAGCAGTATCCCCCGTGCCTGAAGGCGGAGAAGTGTTCTCGTTTAAGAACTGAAGGCGGCAGCCGTCAATGACGACAGAATTTGAGTAGGCCGTACTCGGGGTGCCGACCACCCCGGAGGGCGGGACGACGCGGCCCCCTATTCCTCTGCGCGCGTGGCTGAAGGTGGAGCTGAGGATTCTAATCTCCACCGTGTTGCGAAGATTGAGAAGCATTCGCGCATTGACGGCGTTGTCATTCATCGCGGCCTCGTTGCCGCCGAATCCGCCGATGAAGCAGCGGTCAATGATGTTTGCGACCGAAGCACCCGAGCCTACGGAGTCGTCGGCCGCGAATGAAATGAAGTCTCCAACGAACCCAGGAGAGGTGTAACGCATGATGAGATTGCGGAACTCTGAGCCGACTAGACAGTTGCCGTTGATGAACGGTGAACTACCCGACGCCGTGTACCGAAGCTCTGTGCCCGCGGAGCGAGAGATAACGCCCGTCTGCGTGTCAGAGATGAGGCCGATTCCGGGCGAACCCTCAATACAAATCTGCTCCATGTCCACCATCTGAATGCCGGAAGAGAAGGAGTACCAGCCCTCCCAGGTGCGGTCCAGTTGAATCCGCATTCTGGCCTTGGAGCGATCCAGACAGTCTATCGCGGCCTGTAAGTATGGGCTGTTATCCGTAGTCCCGGAGTCGGCTTTCATCCCGAACCACGCCCCCAACACCTCCCTGACTTTCTTATTTCCCTCGAATGAAAGCACGCCCTGGCCGGAGAGAATGTTAGTAAATATGGTGTGGGGCGGGGCTTCAATCGCACCCAGAATAGTTAGCGTTTGGCCCGTGGCGATGTTCAGTGACCCGCCGCGGATAAATTTCAAAGTAATCGTCTCAGGAACCGTAGCGGTCTGAGCCGTCACCGCAGAAGTGACGTAGAGAGTGGTTGGCGTAGAGCTTATCGTGGAGAGTGCCGTGGCGAAGTCGGCGTAGTTCTCTACCTTGTTGAGCCGAGCGTCGCTCGTGACAACCAACTTGGACGTGTCAGCTATCCCGTGAACATTCGTGGTGCCAACGATGTGGGCGGCGAGGTCGTCAGCCAAGTCGTCAAACTCTTCGTCCGTGACTACCACGGGGGAGGCTGGGTTAGAATAGGCGCGGCTGAGTTTCACCCTGCCCAGTACGGTGGGTGTGGCGGGATTGCCGACGTTAATTCGCCCCTCAATCAGTTCCTCTATCTGGGTCCGAGAGAGCGACCACCTGTCGTCCAATCTCCTAACCTTCGGTGTGTTGTGAACCCGCAAGTCTTCATAGGTCACTGTCGAACCTAACGAGATAGGAATATCCCACCGCTCGCCTAAGAGTATCGCCGTGTTTTTATTCCTCTTAGCATCAACCAATCTGAGGTAGCAGAAAACGTCTGAGCGGTCAGTAATATCAGGCGTGGAATCTAAAACAAACGTGTCTACGTCCACCACGTTGCCCGCTAGATCGCATTCAATCTCGCGGTAGAAATCGGTGAGCGACGGTTTCCACACTTCACCCGTAGAGAACGAAAACGCCTCTGGACTGCTACCCGCATAGTAGATTTGCAGGTAGGCAGTCGAACCCGACCAGCGGGAGCCGGCGGCGGTTGAGAATCCTGATACAGTTATCTTGCTCATCTACATCTTGGTGTCGGTGATAGTGAACTTCTTTCCCGTGGTCGCGCCGAAAATAGAAATCGCCTGAGTAATCAGAGACCGGTACTCCGGCCCGTAAAACTGCGTGTCCCCTGCCCCCACAAAGATTGACGGACTTGTTGCCGCAGCGGTCCCGCCGAAGCGAACCCAGAAATCCGTGTCATCTGAATTTTGGATTAGAAGCGTGGCGCGGTTGGCATCTGCCGCCGCTGCGGTTTGGGCACTGCCGCCCGTCGTGATTGTCGAACTGTAGTCAGCCATATCAAGCCGCCTTTCTGAACCCAAATCTTTCCTGAAACGCCCTCAAACTTTCGCCCGGATTCCACTGAACAGTTTCAATCTCAACCTGTGCCTTTGGGCAAAACACCTTTTCCGCGCCCGCCTGCAAGCAGCGTGAACAGCAAGATAGCGTGTCCGGGTCAGGGCCATCGTTGAAGTACCTTTCTTCGTCCACGGGGACGTTTAATTCTTTGGTTGCCGCCCACACTTGCTCGTCCGTGTAGCTTCTGAGCGGCGCGTAGACCTTTGCCTTCCCTAACTGCCAGCCGTCACCGGGGCAGAAGCCGCTTCCGCCGAGCGTCCAGTGGTAATCACTCTCCTTGTACCCGATGAGCAGAACGTCAAAGTGGGGGAACAGCACGGGCGTTCTTTCTGGAAACACGTCACCGACACATTTATCCCCGTGCTCGACATCAAGCAGGACGGGAAAGTTTTGCGTGCCGAATGATTGCTCACGAATCAGACTTAGGCCGTTTTCATTTGGCAACACGTAAACGTCTGAGGGCTCCCATGACCACGCTTCTAGGTCCATTTCAAGAATCATTCGCTTGGCGAACTTTTGATTCTCGGGGCGGAACCAGATCACGGGGATGTCGGGCCTAACTTCCCTTGCGAGCGTCAGAAGGAGCATGGAGTCTTTGCCGAAGCTCGACAGCACAGCCGGGCTCTCTGCGGCCTCTAACGCTTCCCTGATTACTTGTCTCGCCTTACTTAGCACTTCGTTTCGCCCTATTCGTCACTACTAACTGCGTGAACAAAGCCAGATAAATAGCTTCCAGTGAAACCCACGTCGTCAAGACTAGAAGAACCCGGTCCACTTCGACCCAGAACACCAGCGAAAGATTCAAAGCGAACAACAGGGTGTGGACGAGGATTGAGATGGGAGACCCAACCTTATCGGCCACTTGCTCGGCCAGCCTGTTAAATCTGTCTTTCACGCCGCCGTCCCCGAAGACGCCCCGCCAGCAGCGGCTATAAGTAAATCCGTCCAAATTGGAGAGGACGTTGTACCTACGCCCGAAGAAGTACCTGAGCTGCTTTGCTGAACGAGACGGGGCGCAGTTAATCCCGCCACAGCAGCGCGTTGTGAAAACCTTGCCCCTTGAAGATCGTTGTACGCCTCACTCCTGGCCTGCCCCTCTTTCTGACTCAAATCAGACAAAGTGCTTCTCAAAATCTGGTCGCGCATTTGTGGCGAATACACACCACCCAAAGGGTTATTAAAAGAGTTGGCGGCTTGATTTCTTGCGTTACCGTAAACATTGGCGATGGACGGGTCCGCTTGAAAATCGAACTCCCGCATCCGTTTAAAGTCATCAGTGTCCGGCGTATTCATAAAACCGTACTGATTCGTACTTTGGAAATTCTGACTTTGAGTGCTCTTCGACTTTTTACTCATGCTGCCCTCACGCTGTATCTCATCCACAAAATAGGCTTCCCGTGTGATTGGCCTTTGTATTTAGTCAACCCATCCCTTCTCATCCCAATCATTTCGAGAACCTTTCTCACGCCTGTATTCTTTGCGGCGGGCCACGACCAACCTTCTTTCAGCCCCATCTCGAACAGTCGTCTCAATACCGCATACGCGGCAGGAACTATCAACTCAGGCCGAGTCCCGCGTTTGACTAAAAGATGCGAATCGAACATGCCCTTTCCCACTAGCGAAATGGTAATCATGGCTACTAATCCGCCATCAAATATCCCGAAATCTGCTTGTGGTTCTGTTCTCATCAATTCAAGGTAAAAACCAACGTCGCCATTTCCAAATGCTTTATCGGCGTCCTGAAAGAATCGCGGCTGCTCGTTGACCCATGAAAGAGCCTCGCGGATTAACTCTTGATCCTTGTCCGGGTCTAATCTTCTAATCATTGCTTCTGAATAAAGTTGATAACCACCCCTTTGGGCAGCTTCAAAACCTTGTCGGTCAAGTCAGGAGTCCCGTTCGTCCCGTCGCAGATGACCCAACCCTGCGGCGGCTCCCCTTTCCACATCCCTATGAAACCGGCAGGCACGGGGTTGACCTCCAGCTTTTCATTCGCCCCGATTTCACCGAAACTCTTCTCCATCCTCACGCCTTCAAAATGTTCAACGCCAAAAGCGCGTCCACAACGGCCTTTAGCCCTTGCGCCACGTCCGCCAAAGTCGCCGTGGCCGTGTCCTTCGTCGCCTTGCTCGCCGTCCCGGTCCACGCGGTCCAACCAGCATTCCCACCGAGCCACTTCACCCCCACAGCCTGCGCGGAATCGGCAACCAGAAACGTCCCGTCCGCCCCCGCTGACAACCTCACCCCGTTCGTGCCGTCGTGCGCCAGCAAATCACCCTTAGTGGTTAAGGGGCTTGAGAGAGTGACGGTCGCGCCCACGCCCGAGAAGGTGAAACCCGATGTCCCTCCCGAAAAGGTGAGACTTCCCGCGACTCCGTTGATGGTCGAAACGAATGTAGTGCCCGCAGGTAAGACCGTGGGTAAAGGCTCGGCCCCGGCGGCAGGGCCGAACTGCTCGTGAACAAAGTCTGAGTTAAGGTCAAGATTTGTGTCCCTCATCTGCGTGCCCCCTGTACCTCGTACTCGTATGCGGCCTCGTCAATTCGGTCTCTCTCGCCGGACCCGTCCCACGTCCCCTCAACCCGAACGGTATGCTGCTTCAGGTTCTTGACATTCGCCTTCAGTGCTGCGCCTTCAATTACATTTGAGCCGTTAGACAGGGCCAGCGTGGCTAGAGCATTTGTGCCTGCCTCCAAATCCGATACCGGAATACTCTGCGTCGGCGCGGCACCGTAAACTTTCAAGTTTCCGCTGGTGATTTTTCCGGTTACACGAAAAGTCGGCCCGAGCTTCTTCGTTCTTAACTCTTCGCCGGAATCACTGAACTGTGCCGCGATGTAGTAGGAAACACTCGACCCTGAGCCGGTGTCGAACCTGTACGTCCCCATACTCACGGTGTTGTTGCTGAGTCTTCCCCCGCAGAGGAAATCAAGATTATTTCCGACCGTGGATACGCCACTCACAATCATGTCCTGTGTCGTGGAAGATAAAAGTATGTCAGCGACCCACTCCTGAGCCGAGAGCCCCCAGCACCAGACACGAGTGGTCCAGAACCCGGAGGAATTTAGGTTGTAAGCTGAGTGGAAGTAGCAGACACAATCATTCAGGGGGTCGTGTGCTACTAAGATATGGCCTTTAACCCAAGACTTGTAGAACTCGGCAATCGCGGAAGCCCAGGTGTTTTCCGCCTCCTGCTTGTCACCCCCACCCACGGAGCGGGCCGGGCCTGAGTTAGTCGCCCCGTACAGAGTCCCATTGATGAAAACCAGTTGGTATGGGTTCTTAAATCCGGTCTTCCAGAACGGGCTTACTCTCACGGGGACAAACTCGCTCGCCGTGGGCTGTGCGATCTGCAAATGATTCGTGGTTAAGAGGTACAAGCGGGCTTCGCTTGAAACGACACCCAGAATGGTTTCGGGGGGAGAGGTAGGGTATCCAAGCCCAGCCGGCGCGGCTTCGACGTTGGAGGGTTTGGCCGGACGAATGAACGGGCCGGGGCTGGTGTCTCCGGGGCCGTTACATGAAATCCACACGGGCACGCCGTTGAAGAGTGCGACAAATTCAGCATTCGGGGGCGCGTCGTTGTCGAACGTTAAGAGAGAACCCGCCAGCCCGGCCCCTTGAGTTTCTATCTCCCCGTCCAGCCATTCGAAATTAGCCCTGCGGCTACCGTCCAATGCGGATTCTGCAACTTGACCAACGCGGAACCACGGGCCATTGATGAGGTTCTGTCCGGTGGTGTCCTGTGAGTCTACGTAGCGCGTTCCCCACACCCCATGAGCGTCTTGCCCGTGGGTCGAATCAACGGCGGCGAATGTGATTTGAACTCGCTGGCCTGCCGTGATTGAGAATGTCACAGGGGCGGAGGGGTTGTTAAAGCCCAGCGTCGCTAAACGTTCGGCCGTCACTCGGATGGCATAACTGGCCGCTATCATCCCTTTCGTGCCGCCAGCTACTCCCGCTACCGTAGGCGCTCCAGGCGTGTCCATTCCGAGCGGGTAGTGTGAATAAGTGGAACCCGAGAGAATAGAAACTTTCGGGGCGCGGGTCAGTGCCAGGGTGTTGGTGAGCGCCGTCCCGTCCAGTCGGAAAGTACCATCGCCCACAGAGAACAGAGTGCCCTTATCCAGCCTGACAACATTCCCTCTGAGACAAGTACCCCGTTGATTATCCACCGCGAATATCACAGGCAAGCGATAGCCCGTTTTCCCAGACACCGACGCCGTAGGCGCTCGGGAGATAATCAAGGAGGTGTTGGAAATGATTCTTTCGACAACACAGAGGAATGACTGGCTTCCCACCGCATCAAGCACGAGGAAGAATTGGCCCAAGTGTAATTCCGTGGTGAATGAAGTTCCCGTACCTGTAACGGTGGTAGAGCCGGAAGTCAAAGCTACGGTTCCCGTCAGAGCGGTATTGTCAACAGTCTCGGAAAGGTTCTGCGGCCCGCCCGTGCATTCGTGGTAGGCGGCGTCTCCTGAGCCTCTTTTGAATACGTTCTGCATCCTGAAAATCAAGTCACCGAGATTGCCCGACCGCGGGCTGGTCGGAAAATACGGATTACCCCTGATAGTGCGCGTACCCACCTAAGCCTTTAACCTTTCTACAACCCTATCCATTGCCATAAACAGAAATTCATTAGGTGCTGATATGGTCGAGCTGGCCGAAGCCGGAATGCTCGGAATACAGGGAATTGTTAGTTTTCTCGTGTCATCAATCCCGTCGCCGTCCTCATAACTTGCTCCCGGCTCAATCACGAAGATGTCCGACTCTTCTCTAATGCAGTAATAACCAACACGGTCGTCATACACTCTTATGAAGTCCGCCCACTCTGGCACAAGTGAGTAAATCTTCGTCGGGTCGTCAGGGTCGTAAAGCTCACTATCAAATTTGCGCCGCGTCAGCACGTCACTGGTTAAGGTTGCCGTGCCGTTAGCAAATGTGACCGTCTTCGTATCCCTTAATAGACTCCTGTTCTTCTCTGTAAATTCATCGGCCACTTCCTGAAAGACCTGAGACAGTTGGGCCTCTACTACAGCCTCAACCTTTTGGGCGTTCTGGCCGCTCTGCTCAACTGTCCTATCTATGAACTCTTGCAAGGTCACGCGGCTACCTCGCTAATAGCCTTCGGCGGAACGGATGTGAGTCCGCCCCGTATCGCCCTTATCGTCTCCTCAAAGAACGACAGAAATTCATTCTTGCCCAAGTAGGCCGCACCGCCGCATACAAGTGCTTCCTCTAACACATCCGGCAGAAGCATGTTCGAGTTGTTGTCTATCGCAGTTCTTTGTGTTGCCGCGTCATAGGTACAGACATCAATCTTCACATTTGTACGGGTGTGAAATATCCGATTATCATCAATGTGATATGCGTACAAAGAGCCTTTGCGCCAGGTGTTCGCATTCCTCACCCACCTGCGAATATCAGCCAATGGGTATTCGTCACAGACAATCCCGTCCGAGGCGTCCACCACACTTCCTCGTATGCCGACCACAGGCACAGAGGTGGAATTAGTCGAAGGTATCAACGCGCCGTGTGCGATATTGGCGGTCTGAGACTTCAGGATTCTTCTCAAAGGATGATTGCCCGTCTCGGCAATCGCACTGACAATCTTCTCCTCCGCGAGTTGAACGGCGTCCTTAACCATGTCGAGTGAGAATCCACCTTTGAAGTCGGCCACGGTCAAAGGAAGGGTCGCGTAGGAGATGTCAACGCCCGCGGGCACACTTCCACGGAGAGCGCCGACCCTCAGCGCAACACCTCTGACAATGCGACCGTAGGGGACACTCACGCGGCAACCCTCTCCCTTCTAGGAACTCGAATCTTCGTCGCCAGCCTTTCTACCAATGCAAGCTCAAGCCTCAACGGACAGGTGATAGTTGCCGACTCACTAGCCGGCATGTCTACAGCGGCGAATGTGGTCAAATCAACATTCCCCGTGACACCACTTCCGGGCGTGTAGGCACTTCCCGGCGCGACGTAATAAAAGGACGTGCCTTTGACTGAGAAATACCCTCGGTTGGTGTCTGCCGGCGCTCTGATAAAGTCGTCCCACGGCAGGAATCTCATCTTCTCTGCCACGGTCGCGTCCGACGTGCTCAACACAACACGGTCATCTGAAATGAAGCCTTCCAGGACTCTTGAAGGTAGAGTTCCTGCGCCGTTGGTCAGTGCGATGGTGACAGTCTCAGTGACGTAGGGGGCTAGCATCGGATCGGCGGCAAACTCTTCGGCTACTTCCCTCATGACGTGGTGCGCCCAGGATTCCGCTATCTGCTCCGGGTCTAAGACGGCAGACACGTTTAAGTCCTCGCCGGACAGGGCTAGGTCGGACGCGCGGTTTATCCATTGCTTCAAAGTGAAAGCCATTAGCCTTCAGCCTTCTTCTCCGCGCCCTTAACATTCAACGCCAAGTCGCCGCCGTTGCTCAGGACGTTAGGGGCCATGCTGTTCAAGACCCCTTGTAGTGCCTGGTAGACTTGCTGCACCTGTTCCGCACTTCCAGACACTTCCACGGTCAAGTCTTTGGTTTTCACGCTGAATCCTGTGTCTTTGGTCGCCATTTATTTCTCCTTATGCGGCATTGGCTGTGAGCGTCGGGCCGGGTACGACTTTCGGCGGGACACTCACCAGCCCCTGTGAAATCCAAGAGAGAGTTTGATCAAAGTAGGACTTGTAGACCTGTGCCTGCTGCATGAATGCGTCGTCACGAACGAGCATCGAAACGATTCCGCACACCATTGCTTCCTCCAAGACATCGGGCAGAAGCATATTGTTCGTCAGAGTGCCTATGGCCGTCAGTTGGTCCGTCTTGGAGTAGGCACAGCAGTCAATCACCACGTTCGTCCTCGTGTGGTAGATTCGATTGCCGTCAATCTTGTAGTTGTAAACGGCCGCGAGGTGAAAACTGCCCGCGTTCTCAACCCTGCGGCTAATCATCTCCAGGGGTTTCTCGGTACACACCCGCCCGTCCGACGAGTCGTACACGGAACCCCACACGCCGATAATCGGCTTGCTCCCGCTGCTCTGCGTCGGGAGTGCTGCTTTATGAGCGAGAGAACCCGTGACGGCATGAAGGTTGGCCCTGAACGGATGCCCGCCCGTGTTTGCTATGGCGTGGGCAAGTTTCTCTTCGACCAGCAAACAAGTATCAGTGAGGGGCGTCTTGGAGAAGTCCGCAGAGTCGAGTTGAGTGGCCGTGAGCGGGCTTGTGACGTAGGCAGACTCTAAGGCACTGCTGGTAGAGCCAGCGATGCCGTTAATGCGAACGGCGGCAGCACGTAGAACATGGTTGTAGGTGACAGCCATTACTCAATCGGGAACGCCTCAAGCCTGTAGTTATTCCTCGGAACACTAATCATCATGTCGAACTTCAAATCTCTTTCGTACTCGGCGACATGACCTTCAAGGTAACTTCTGAGTTCCGCCCGCTTGGTCCGGTTCTCGTTTTCATCCTCCGACCACGAAGCCGCCGGCAATGCCCTCAGTGCGAGTTTGGCGATAATCAAATGGTGGTGGTGTTCAAGAATCGGTGATTCGTCTAATGCCGTGTCAGCGGTCCCCGCAACCGTGTAAGCCACCCTGAAGGTTTCACTGGCCGACGGTCTGGGCCGGAACCTCGCATACAGATTCGGGTCTCCGTGCTTTCTATAGAACGCTACCCGTTCAGTGCCAGCGCCCCACCCCTCTTGCCAACCTTCCGCCATGTCCGTGAAATCCGAAAACGGCAGTTGATATTCGTACTCCCCGTTGTCGGGGTCGTAGTTCGAGGTGACATCAATAATTCTTCCTATTGGCCCACCCTGCGGATTGACGACGTACGCACTCTCCCCGTCCTGAACCTCTATGGTCGTTTCGCCTATCACCCAAGCCTGCCCCGAGCTCGTCAGCCTGTTTTGAATAGACTGAAGGATGCCGACAGCCCAATGAAGGAGTTGTCGATAACTCGGTTTCTGCGGGCGCGGCTCAAGGAGTTCAATCCTAGCTGCGCTCAGTATCTCCCTGAGTTTCATCGGGGTTCTTCCTGGGCCTGCCGCCTTTGTTCTTCACTGGCTGCGAATCAAAAGCCGTGGTCGGTAAGTCGCTCACCGTTGACCCCATCGGCTGAGACACCATTGGCGGGGCGTCTTGTTGCTCTGCTGCGGGCGGAACAACGGCCTGCGCCTGCGCGGCAAGTATCTGATTCGCCACCACACCAGCAATCTGGCCTACAATCTCGGGCGTCATCTGACCGCCGCCAACGGTAGCTATGATCTCCCTGAGTTGGTCGGCAGAAATACCACCCGCCATGCCTTCAATAATCCTGTCCTGCGGCGTCATCTCAAGCTGCCTGAGAAGTTCACGGGCCACGGGCGAGTATGAGTGGACATACAGATGAGATTTCCGCTCGCGGAGCATGGCGTGCTCGACAGACAGCCGTGTCTCGGCCCATCTGCGGAACTGCGCGCAACTCTGCTGCATGTCTTGAGCGACCTTCCCGTGAAGCTCACTTCTGCCAGACGCCCTATCAATTTGCTCCTCCAACTTATTCAACTCAATCGGAGGCAAGGAAGGAAAGAAATCAAAGTTCAGGAGTTGGGGTATTCCGGGCTCACCCCTAGACTCGTCCTTGTACCAGGGCTGGTCGAAAAGGGCTTTAATCTCGACAATCCCCTTGCCATCGTTGGTTCTCAGAACAGACTTGATCTCGTCGCCGGGATAGTATTTAACGTGCCTGAGAGACTTCCCGATGAGGAATCCGGGCTTATTGGTTATGCCCCCCGCGGTAACGCTCGGCTGCGCGCCCGCAATCGTCACGGTGTCGTGCTCAAGACCTTCACCGATAAGTTCGGGCGGGAGTGCTTCGGCCCAAATCTCAAGGGGCATGACGCGGGCACGGGGCAGGAAGCCGCCCACGGAGCGCCTCAGACAGTAGGTCTGAATCTCCTCACCCCCACCCCACTGCCGAATGTGCTCACTACGCTCCACGCGCTCGGGGTCAAGGAACTGGCCGGCGGTGAACAGGTAGCGAATCTTCTCAAGGGAAGCGTCGCGGGTGGAGACCAAGCCCATGCCCCTTGTGGGGTCGTCAAATATGATTCGTTGCGGTGTTGCCATATACTCCTCTATTCATCAAAGGCCGGTAGCGTGAACGGCGTAGCGCACCTTCACCCTCACGACGCCGGTGGCGGTGCCGGGGTTGGTGAACGCACTCGCGGCCACAAGGTTGAGTCCCGTATTCGCGGCCAGTTGGTTGTTCGTAGGTACCGCGGCTTGGACGACGGCCACCTTGTCTGCCGCGCCCCCGATGGAGTTCGCGGCAGAAACGGCCGCGGAGACCGCCGCCCCGCCCCCGGCATAATTCACAGTCACGTTGCCGCCATCCGCGTAGGCGGCAACACCGAAGTCCAAAATTATTACGGCGGATCGGAACTCAATAGCGTACCCCGCGCCCGGAGCGGCTACTAAGGGATACCCATTCGCGTGGCCCAGCTTTCCCGCGCTCGTGGACACAATGTCCGCGGCACTGATGGTGGCCTCGGCGTACTGAACTCCGGTCAAGGCACCGGACGCTGCCTGCCACAGAGAGCCGTCGGAGCGGAAAATCTTATTGTTGCCCGTGGCGTGGGAGGTGAAAGCGAAGGAGCCCGCGGGCGCAGAAGTCGCTGTCTCGCCTTCCGTAATCGCCGTGGTGAAGTTGTAGATACGGATGCCGCCGATTGTGACGTACTTACCCGACTCCATTGACGAGAAATCAAGGTTTCCGTTCTCATCAAAGAAACCCGAAAGCCCGCGGTTGTACTTGTCGAGTAGAACTACCGATCCTGCCATTTGTTTATCTCCTTACCGGCCCTTGTCGTCCGGTAGTTAATCAGGGATGGCTAATCCGGCCTTCCCCTTCTTCCATGTGCTTCCCAAGAAGTGATACTTCCCGTGTGCCAGCTTCTTTGCGCTTGCCTCGAACAAACGCCAGCCGTGTAGGTAGTCAAAGTCCGAGCCCATTTCCTGCTCATACTTATTAACCTCATCGGCTATGCGAGATGCCTGCATGTTCGCTTCCGTCTCTATTGCCGCGAGCTGGTGCGGGCTCAAAGGGGCGTAGGGGTCGTAATACTTCCCGTGCTTCAGCTCCTGTGCGGCACGTTCGATATTCCGCATGTCCGAGTCATTCGGCTCACGGTATTGCCCCCAGCACCTCTGACGGCCGCCCACCGGAACCTTCACGAGTTCCCCACGGGGCGTCAGGTCGAACTTGTAAGTCCCCTGCCAAGCCTCCTCACAACACTGCGGCTCGCCGCTTTCCGCTTTGTGTCCAGAGTGAACCGCAATCAGTGAATCAAACACGTAGTAGTCTTCGGGCGGCGGGCCTAAATCTAGAGTCTCGCCCGTGGCCTCAACATACTGAAAGCGTGTCGCGTTGAAGGCGTCCCAATAGGCTTCCCGCTCAAGGCGTTTCTCGAAGACGAACCTGTCGGGCTGGTCATACTTCCATGTACCGCCGTCCTTCCACCTTTTAGTCCAGTACCTCGGAACCTCTTCACCGAGAACACGAGTAAAGACGAGGGGCGCGTAGGACAGTCGAATGATGGGCTTGCCGTCCTTATTCAGCCCGACACGCTCATTGATTCGTTTCTGGAATGTCTCTACGTCGAAGCCGCGAATCATTGGTTTTATTGCGGCGACCCCGGCCCGAAGACTAGAGCCGCCGCAGTTAAAGGGAGCAGCACTCCCTTACTCGGTGCCCCAGATTTCAGCGTGGCTGAAGTTGCTGGCCGCTATGGTCGCTGTGGTCTTCACGTCAACCGAATGGTCCGCAGTCTGCGCGACCATTTGAAGCGGAGGCGAAACTGAAAGGACCGTCTTAATGTGCGGCAGAGCAAGGGTCTGGGTGTCGCCAGCGGTTGACGCGGGGACTTTCCAAATCTCCCTTACGAGCCCACCCGCCGCCGCGCTATGCGGGATGCGCTTAACGAAAACTATTCCTGTGATGGCTGCCATTTCTCATTCACCTCCCGCTTAGCTGTTCACCGACACTTGCGTGTCGCTCGAAGAAATCAACGCGCGCTTAATGAACGCCGAACTCTTCGGGTCCACCAGGCCCATGTTGTAGGCGATGCCGAAGGCCCGCTGCCACGAGTCCGAGCCCGTGCCGTGATTGCCCAGAAGCATCCTCCACTCCTGCCCGTCGAGCCTGAAGTCTCCCATCTCCATCTCCTCGAACATCACCAGAGCGTCCTTAGCCACAAGGTAGGCACGGTCCTCGTCCATGTCGGCGTCGAGAATGAACGTGGTGTCGCCGTCTTGATACCTTCTGGCAATGCCCGTGGTCGTGTCCGTACCCTGCGTCGTCAAATTCCAGCCCTGCCGCTTGAGAAGGGCGTAGAAGTTGAACGTGCAGAAGCACAGCAGGCCGTTCTCCGCGCCCTGCTCGTTGGCCCTGGTCTGCAAGGCCACCTTCGCCCGGTCGAACGTCACGGGGGTCGCCAGCGTGCCGTTCAAGTCCACGCCCGGACTGTTGAGGTTGGTGTCGTTCGCCGTGTTGAGCGTTTGCAGGATGCGTGAGGCGTTGGAAATCAGATGGCCCAATCCGCGGGGCATCCGGTTGTAGGAGTTCGGGTCCGTGATGTAGTCGCCCGAACTGATGGTTCCAGACAGGAGATAGATCGTGCAGGAACTCGCACCAGGGGTTTCCACGTAGAACGTGCCACGGACAGCACCCGTCGAGGGGTTGATGGCGTCGTAGTAGTGACTTTTCATCAACCGGACAGTGCCTTTGGTCTGACCTGGAGTCGTGGCCGCCGCGGTAGTGCCCGTCAAAGTTTGGCCCGTACCCAGAGTCGAAACCGCCCCGCCCGCTACCGCCAACGTCCCCGAGCCATCACCGTAAATCATGTGATTGATTCGCTTGGTGAACACGTCGTAGTGCAGGTTTATCGCCTGGTCCAGGTTCGTAATGTTCTGCTCACTACCACTCTTCAACATGCGAATGGCCGCACCGTCCATAACAATGGGCTGCGCCATGTACGTGGGAAACACGTACATCGAACGGCTGGACGGGGGAACGTAAGGGTTAAAGGACGAGTCCGTGGGGACAAAGCCTCCGACGCCGCCGGGCATCTGATACCAGTGGGGCAGGCGATAGCCCTTCTGCGTGATGGGCTCTGTCCTCGTCGCCTTTTTGATTGCGTTGTAACCGGGACTCTTCATCTCGAAGAGTTTCTTGTCACTCGTCAGACTCCGCGTCTTCTGAGTCACCCAGTCGGTAAAATTCTCAGCCTGTGCGACTGCCATTTACTTATCTCCTTACCCCTGCGCCTGATTCGCTGCGTTGATCTGTTTCCAGAGGTTGAGGCCATAACCCGGAGCATTGGCCCGCATGGTTGTGCCATCTCCCTCCGGCTCAGTGCCGCCGTTCGGCGTGGGGCGCACAGTGCTCGCACCCTGAAGTAACTGGTTCTGTCCGTTCGCCCTACTTACAACTTGAGCCCCCAAAGTCTGCGCGTACCTCAAAGCGATAGGCGAGAGCTTTGCCAGGACAAGTTTCTTCGCGGTCGCGGCCTCGTTCAGAGAATTTCTGGCGCGGGCCTTCTGCCCTACCAGCTCGTAGGCTTTGGCATCACGAAGGTGCTTATCCGCAAGGTTCAGGGCTTCGTCAAAGTCGCCGCCGAGTTTTATTCCGGCCGCTTCTAATTGACTCTTATTTGCTTCCCTGAAATCGGGGTCACGAAGGGAGAATAGGAGTGCGCCGATGGCGCTCTTGATTCCCTCGGATTGGGCGGGGTCGGAAGAAAAAGTCACTTTGGACGCGAGGTCGTCCATGATTGAAGCGTAACCCTCGCGGAGATGCTGAGAGACGAAAGACTCTTGGGCCTCGTTAACTTGCTGGCGGAACTGCTGAATCTGCGCCTGCTGCTGCTGCTGTTCAGCTTGCTGGCGCTGTTCCTCCTGGGCCTTGCGGTCGAATCTTTCCTTGTAGGTTTCCAGGTCGAACTTACGAGTGTCCTCATCCCTTTGCAGGAGGTCATTCCTGATTCCCGCGGGAAGAGACTTGAACGTCTCGTGAAATTCGGCCGGAATCTTCTCTAAGTCTTCCGGGGTCACACTCGCTGCCGGTTGCGCGAGCGCGTCAATGTTTCGATAGTCGTTCCCCCTACTCGGGTCGTAGCCCCAAGCCCTCATCAGCACGTCGTGGAGACGTTGGTTGCGGAATAAGGGAAGTTTCTGCCCATCCGGGTACTCGACTTTGCTGTTAAGCGCGTCGAATAGCAGGGTTTCGGTGAAGCCGGGGTTCTCACTTTCCATTCGCTCTATGAAAGGAGCGGTGGTGTAACGCGGGACGCCGGAGACTTCATCAAATTCGGGCTGCTGTGTTTCGGGGTTGACTACCGGGGTGAAGAGAGAGTTAAAGGCTTCAACGGCGGTCTTGACCACTTCGGGCTCGCCAATCTCTGACAAACCTTTCAGCGGCTCGAACTGCTGTTGGAGTCTCTGGTTCTCTTCGTTGCGCGCTTCTAAGGCTTTGCGGAGTTGTAACAGCGCAGCGGCATACGGCACCTTTTGCTCTACCTGCTGCTGCAATTCTTCGGACGTTGGAATCCCTTTAAGGGGGTCATCGTCCGGCGGGGGAGGTGTCGCGCCCCCCTGCTCAACTTCACTAGCTTCCGCCCCAGCGGTTACGCCGCCAGCGGTTGGGGACGACTCCTGTGGGCTGACGGACGGAGCAGCCGCCGAAGTGGACTCTTCGACAATGGCGGCAGGAGTTGCGCCGCCTACGTCCGTTGACTGGGTGGTATCGTCCATTCAAACTCCAAACACGAAAAAGCCCGCCACCGAAGCAGCAGGGCGTTTAAGCCTTTGGCTGATTCAATGGCGGGCTGACCTTTAAGGGGTTGTGGCCCTTATTAAATTGTTGGCCCGGACTTTTTCTTTATACTCGCGCTCGGTGCTCACACCTTCTAAGCTGGTGACGAGTCTCTGAGGGTTACTCAGATTTCAAACCTAACTCTTTATCAATGCCTTCTAGTTCTGACTTCATCCCGCGTCTCAGATGAAAGAGTTCGTCGCGGCGAAGTCGCTGCCATTCCTGGCGCATGAATTGGCGAATCGCTTCAGCCAATTCGGGAGGCAGTATATCACAATCCCGTTCCGGGGGAGTATTTTTATCACGCTTAATCAATCTAATTGCTTGGCTCACCTTGATAAAGCCCCAGGTCGCTCTACAGAGCGCGCAACAAAAAATTGCCTTATCGCCTCAAGGGATTGGGATTTTAATACTTCCCGTGTGGGGTCTGCTACATGACCAAGTTCCCTAACGTCTGAAGGCTGCTTCTCTACGAATGGGTCAATTCCTTGTCTTACATCTGCCCATGACCCGTACCTCTTAGAGCCGTCGCTCGGCCTAAATTCGTAGGTAATAGCAAACGCGGTTAGCCGCCCATATTTTTCGTACTCCTTCATTGACGGGAAATGCCCAAGAAGGCGAGCAACTCTACGCACATCGGCAAATTTCTGCTCCTTGCCGGAAATAGCCCTTTCAGTCTTGCGCTGTTTTTGCTTCTTACTCCTACCCTTACCAAAATAGAATTCAAGAACCCTTTTCCATCCAGACGGCTTTCCACAAACCCTTCGGCAATAGGTTTCGTGACGAAACTTGCCGACCTTACTGTAATCCTTAATCGTAGGTAATCGCCCACATTCAACGGCTACCCTCTTTATATCCAACTCCAACGCCTTATCATCAATTCTTGGAATTACGGTACGACGCTCGTATCTAAGCCCCGCTTTCTTAATCACCATCGGCCAACTGCCGCCGAATCTCTTGGTTACGGTTCGTGTATCGTGCGACCCGTAATTCCGATATTCAAGCGACGTGGGATAGTGGCCCAACTCCCTCGCCAAGCGTTTTACGTCATTAAGCAAGTCAACTGAGGAAACTTTCTTCATTTCTTACCTGCCTTCTTTCCCCCAGCACGACAAAGCTCAAGGTTCAACTTCTGGCAACGAATCTCAGCGTCCTGCAAATTGTCCGCGTACAGTTCCACATAACACCACCTACCGCTGTGGAAATACTTGCCGAGAAATCTATGCTTGCAGTTTAAGCTCATTTTCGTATTTCCTCCTGCTCCTGCCTCACCGCCAAAGCATGTTCACGGTCGGATTGTTTCAGCGCGTTCTGTGTAACCTCGGACTCCTGTTTCATCTGCTCGCGCACGGCATCAAGTTCTAGCTTCTGCGCCTCGCCCTCTAACTCCTGTTGCTGGCCCATTGCCTGTAATTCGAGTTGCTGTTGTTGCACCCCCAACTGCTCCTGCATCTGCTGGGATTGCATCTCCTGTTGGGCTTCCATTCCGGGCTGCTGTTGGGCAAGTTGCATCTGCCCTTGTTGCATAGCAATCATCTGCCCCTGCTGACCCGAAAGCTGGTGATGTAAGGCCACAAGGATTTCAACCGCCTGACGAAGCACGGGAGACGCCTTCAATCCGTTGTCGGAATCAAGCCAGTTCATCAGCCACAGCCTCTTTACTTCATGCCCCGGCTCCGCAGCACTAATCGGCGGCTGTATTGCCCCCTGCCCCGTAACCACCAACTGTCCCGTGGGCACAGGCTGTCCGCTCATCGGGTCAACCTGAACCTGCGGCTGAACGCCAACCAACATCATCGGGTCCGCTATGAGATTCGCCGCCTGCTCCATCTGACGTATGCGCCTGAAGCACAAACTTTCGGCCACGTTCCTCTCATCAGACTCCATCTCCAAATCAAATGCACGTTCAATGTCAGCCACACGCTTGGCATCCATTTGTCTCGCCTGAAGGTAGCCAGCAATCCCGCCCATCAGTTGAAAGAAACCGAAGTAGGATTGCTGCTTTCGATAACTATTTCTGGGGAGCCACGAATCCTTGACCACCTCATAAACAAGGTCCGTGCAAAGGTCGGCCTTAACCAGAAACGAGCCTGTGTGCGATGAATGCTTACCGCCTAAAGGGAATTGGCGATCAATCGGGAAATGCTTCGGGTAGAGTTTAATTAAACGCTCGAATATACCCTGCCGGATTTCACCCTTGACACTCAACGGCGGTGTATAGAGTGCATCCGTCGCGGCCTGAGTGATGTTCGCCCCCGTGGCAGTCTTGTTATCCACACCTGGGATGCCGCCCGTGAAGGGTAGAAAGTGACTGGCGAACTGTGCATATTCACCTAAACGGTTGTAGGTGAACTCAAAGAATTGGGCCGGGACGCTTCCGGGCTGAAAGGCTGGCCTTACAACCTGGTCAAGCGTCAAGCCTTCGGCCAGGGCTGCCAAAGGAACCGTAATATTTCTTCCCGGCGTAGCGATGCTTCTGGTGTCGCCCTCATCAAGAATGCCGGCGGCAACTAACATTGCTGGTGTAGAAGTTGAGCGCAGATACTTATGAATAATGGCGTGGTCAGAGTTTGCCACTTTCTGAACCTCTGTTAAATCCTGCAAGCCTCTGCCGGCACCAGTGCCCTTCTTGGCGTACCATTTCCCCTGAACAATGTAGTCCCGGTGGTCTTCTAGGTAGATACCGAGAACGGTGGACATCTCATTGACTCCGAGGACACAGATTGATTGGTTCTTGAGCAAGTCTCCCAACCGGACGCCACTAGGAATCTCTACGCCGTCAACTGTCTTGGCCGAACGCTGCAACTGAATGTCGCCGTACTCCGAAGGAGACATCCAGAACTCTTCTACCGTCGCCGCTTCCTTGTAGAGCGTGGGACGCTCAGAGGATGAGCTATAACCCGCCTGCGCCTGGCCGCTGTAAGCCAATCTGTCTGTAATGTCCAATCCTAAATCGTTACCTTCGCCGCCGGGCAGTTTCACGTTGCCGATTAACTGCCGAATTGCAGACATGGTGGTTCGCCTGCGGATAATCATCCAAGACGATTCGTCAGCATGAACTCTTAAATCCCACCGGCAATTTGAGAAAGGAACCAACGACAAGCGGAAGTCGCCAAGCTCGACAGGCTCTTGGCCTACTAATGACGGTAGGGTTCCCATTGCCGGAGGAATGACTAACGCCTCGCCGTGGCACTTGGGACAGGTGTAAACCCCTTCGCCGGGAACCTCATTAAACCCCTCGAAAGAATCTTCATTCCCGCAGTCGCCACACTTGCCCCAGCCCGGACCTACCTTGACTTCACGATTTTCAAAAATCTGCCTGTATGCGGTGACGGTCTTGAGCGTTGGGTCAACACCCAAGCGCCATATGTAGGAACCAAACGTCAGCCCCTCAAGGCATTCTTCAATCTGTAGCCTCGCTTTGTTGTTGAAGAACCTCTTTTCGTAGTGATTGACAATTATCTTAGCGGCTTGTGCGGACTCATACGCTTCGTCACTTTCGACGCCTGGGGTAATCAGGATGTCGGGATTGGATGAGAGCCACTTTTCAAGGTTTCCGCTCACATGGTATTGCATGAGACTGAGCGCACGCCTCTCAGTAGCATTGGCAGAATTAGGATTGACCTTGTAAGGAAGCCAGCCACCCTGCTTAAAAGGGTTCGGCATCAAAAACTGATGTCCCGCCAGAAACAACGCTACTTCCTGCCCGGATTTAAGCATCTCTTCACGAGTTGATTTCTCGTGATTGAGGAAGTGTAGGTAACGCTCGCGGAGGGCATCGGTGAGGGATGTAGACGCATCCTTGTCGCCGGCCCCCACCTTCAGCAAAGGGTCGAGCGGGGCGAAGTTGCTCCCGTTGTGCGTCGGTAGGATTTCTAAGGCGGGTGCGCTCATCAATAACGATAAATGCCTGTGGGCCGAACCTCAACAGACTCTAAGAAGCCATTGGCGTAATAGACATTAGACTTAATACCGCGGGTCGGAACAGCTAGAGTGTGGCAAGCAACGCCACACCTTCTACAGCACGGCTCGGTAGAAATGCCGCCGCCTCTCAGGATGTGCCACCTATGGCCCACGGCCTTGCACGCCAGCTTGCACCAAATCTCCAACAGTTGCTTCATCACATCACCCCACTTTGCTGTATCGCCGCTGCAAGTTCCTGCTCGGTCCAACCCGTCGCCCTCTTAATCTCTTCTTCGATCTCCTGCTGACTAGCACCTGCTATCCGTCCCGCCTCCCTCAAGGCTTCCGCCTTTGCGTAATCGGTTTCAGTAGGTTGGGCCACGGGAATAGGTTCAGGCTGTTCAGCCTTCTGCGGAGGGACAGGGATAGTACCCGCCCTCCGCATGAGCATGTTGATACACCAATCTTCACGATAGCGATTCGCCGCACGCTCCGCTTCGAGTTGGCGTTCAAGGGTAATCACCCGCTGGCGCAGGTATCTGAGTTCACCGAACATTAGCCCTCGACAGAGCCATACGGACGATTGACCGTGTCCACCTCAGTCAACCCGGCGAGGCTCGCTACCGTGGTAGACGTACCGATGTCCGTGGTGTTGATCGTCCCGTCGTCCACGCCGATGTCTATCATCTGGTTGATGCGGCCCTTCAAAGGCTGCTGGTCGGCGTGCCCACCTCCCGCCGTAATCAGTGCCTTCACACTCGCGGGCGTGGTGGCCGTGCCGACGTTGGTGGTGGTGAGCCAAGTGAGTTCACCCGCCCTCATAATGGCGTTACCGACCATGCGGGATGCCGGATATGCGTCTGCGTGCATCGCTTATTTCTCCTTTGCTATTTGCTTGCCTTCTTGGCCTTCGCCTTAGAAGTCTTTGAAGCACTCGCCTTGCTCCGCTTGCTGGACTTCTCGGCGGCCTTCCTCTCTTCGGGACTGGGAGCATTACCCGGCGCTTCGGCGGCCAAAGGACGTGCAGCACTCGGCGCACTAGGGCTGTGAGCCTCAGAGGCTTCAACTCTGGCACCAGCGGCAGCCGCGTTCTCAAGCGCCTTCTCGGGCGTCTGCTTCTCGGGCTCGTCCTGCTGCCCACTTCCCCGACTGGTTTTCTTCACTGATTTCTCTCCTTCCGCGTCTGCCGACTGTAGGCCAATGTCTGCGGGGTTGATTCCGTCCGTTGAGCGGGCCTGTTGTGAGCCGTCTACTAGGGCGGCATCCACGTTAGAGCCCGAAGGTTCCGACTTCTCAGACTTCTCGTTCTTGGTCAGACGCCTGACTTCCTCTTCAAAGTCTTCAAGGCCAGCTATGCCGGTGGAACCACCCTGACGGGCCACGCCCACCGCGTAATTCAACTTTGCACGGAAAGCAGGGTCGGCGCGGGCGAACTCGGCGTCCCCCGCATCTTTGTTTCTCACCTTGTCCCAAGCCTTTTCAGCTACGTTCATTTCATTTTCTCCTTTAGCTAAAGATGAATGATTTAAGGAAGTCCATGTTGGGGGCGTCTGGCTGTTTCTTCTTCTTGAAAATCAAACCCATCGCTCTCTGCGTACCCATCCCGGCCAATTCACTCAAAGCGCCGTTCTGTGGGTTATCAAGGGGTGCCATCTGCATCTGGGGCATCATCATGGGCATAGGTTCAATGTCGGGTCCGGCCGCTTGGGACGGCATTTGATACAAGTCCTGTAAGTGGGAGCGGCGGCGTGGGATGTTGATGTTCATGGCAAAAGAAAAACCGCCCCACGATTCCCCGAAGAGAACCATGCGGGCGGTAAAGGTCTAAGCCTTTCTTGGCTCGCTAATAGAATGAAAACAACTAGGCCGCTTTTAACTCTTGAAGCCTATTAAGGATTTCATGCCCGAGGGCAATCATCGCTTTGGTCTTGCGCTCTAAAACTTCAATCTCAGACTTGGACACATTCCCCTTATCCGCCGACATTCTATCAGATTCCTGCGGCTGTGGGGTAGTTTTATTCAACTCTTTGCGCTCGTCAGGCATCAACGTATTCAGCGTCAAGAATGGTATCGCCCTCTTCCGCACGCAGGGTAATGGAATGAAGGTCGGAGTTTACCTTTTCGACCGCTTCGGGCTTGAAGCTCACCCAAGCCCCGCCCTCTGGCTTCCACACATGGAATAGATTATCGCTATATTGGAGCACGCCAATGGAAATCTGCTTTATCCCGCATGACTTCCAATAGACTGAAATCGGGTGTCCCAAAAGTTCTTGAATTTCTTCTAAACTTGCGCTCATCCTTCGCCCCTCTCCTTCAGTAGCCGCTCAACAACTAATTAGTCTCCCGCTCATAGTCAATTCCCATCAAGAATCCAAAGGCTATAGCGAGCACCACGCCCACGGTGATGAGCCATAGATGCCGCATGGATTGAATGAGATGGGTATTCAGGAACAGCCACAGGCAGACAGGTGATGCCGCGACCGCAACGCCAATAACACCCTTAGCCGGGGTTAGTATCCGCTTCTTCTTGCCCCGCCTTTCGCCTGACGGACTTTCAAAGCGCATCACATCGCCGCTCTGTAAGTTCGACGGCAGGCTATCAAGCGTCACTGTCATATCAGTCGCTTTAACGATTCTTGATTTCATCGTTTCTCCTTGACGGGCCGCTCTAACCGACGTGGTCAGCGTCCAGAACATCAAGATATTCTGGGAAGGCTAGCGATGCGGACTCCTTGCAGAACATACATTCCTCTTTCGGGCAACCCGCCGCGCAAGACAGACAGGAGGCGTCATACGGTAAACCAGACATCTGAGCCGCCAACCGCTCATTTAGAATCCGCAGCATTTCAAGGGTGCGCATTACCATTTCACGCTCTAAGTCGCTCATCCCCTTCACTCCTTCGGCTGACCCCCAACCCACACACAAATCAACAGTAGTATTAGGCATCAGCGGAGCTTGCTACTTCATGCCCTCTTACCCCGCACTCTTCTCTTGTGTATCGCCTAGCCTCTTCGCCAAACGCCCTGTAAAGCGCAAGGGCATAGTTGGCGTTCCAGAGCGGGCTTGCTACGGCAGCATCCTCTACCCGCTTGATGAATTGAAGAACGGGGTTACTTTCTACAAGCGCCTGCCATTCTTCAGCGGTTAGGAATTTACCGTTAGATTCGTCGTTCATACAGTCTCCTTTGGTTGGCCCCAGCCACATACAGAACACTTCTCATTCAGCGGAATATCCTTTACTTCCATCCCCGGAGCGTGGCGGAAACAGGTGTAGGTATCGGTGATGCGCTCGGCTTCGGCGGTAGTGGCTAGAATATCGCAGCGTGGCTCCCCGTTCCGTGTCATGTAATGAGCGTGAATCTCACCCGCGCCAATAGCTTGCGCCCTGAGACCGCAGTATTCGGAGACAACCACGGGGAAGGGGCAATCGTTCAAACACTCGTCATGGGTCTCGCTTAACTTGAGAAGGGTGGGGTCGGGCCATTCCTTTGACTCCCAAAATGCCCACCGTGGCGGTAGTGCCCTCCCCCTCTCGTCAGCCACTTCAAACTGTTGATTGCTCATTTCGGCTTGCTCCTCTATCTGTTGGTAGAACGGCACGGGAGGACAGTGGCTCAGAAACATCCTTTCTAGAGACGACAACACAACCGCCTCGCAGAGCAAACGCGCCTGACGGATGCGCTTTATGTTCCTCGCCCTTTGTCGGATCAGGAAGGCGCGGTCAACTTCTTCGTCACTCATCATCCACCTTCCTTCCCCGATGAGTCTCCCCACACCAGCAAGGTAGTCCAGTCTCAGGGTGCGGGTCGTCTAACCTCTCCGACATGGCAATCACAATGAACTGCTGCGCCACGTCGTTAGAAATGATTCCATGCTCGACTAAGACGTTGGCATTATCGCAGATTCTTGCGAGCCTGCTTGTGGCAAGATCATACCTGGCTTGTAGGTCATTGGCTTCCGTGACTTGAACATTCGTGCTCATATTTCCTCTCCCCACTCGTTAGTCTCAACAATGCGAGGTCTGATTTTCTTCTCTGCCTGTTTCCGGTTATAAATGAAAGTCATCTCAGCTTCAGGCGTCAGCCCCCCGCCCGGAATATTGGACTGCTCCTGTAAAGCCTCGAATCGCTTGCTCGGTGGCGTGGCCTCAACTACCTTCTCACCAAACGTCAAAGGCAAAGGTGCAGGCGGGCCATTTACCATTGCCATCTGTAAGCCCTGCCCGAAGTCGTCATTCATCTTCATCGGGCCATGCTCGACTAACCCGCCTTCTGTAAGTTTGGCGGGCCGCATTCTCCAGTTGTTGAACTGATACCTGCACAAATCAGAATCGTGCAAAGCATCCGGTGTAGAGACTTGCGGATAAGGGTATTTCTCATCCTCAAGCAGTATGAACATGCCCGGACAACCTAGTTTCCACGTACCGTCTTCAAGTTGCTCATCCTCAAAGAACGGGTGTCGGGTCTTCTTATCTACCAGCATGAAGTGGTCTATCCATTCGAGCCCACCACTTTCGCCGGGATTCACTGGGGCGAATGGCAGGCCGAAGACTTTACGGTAAACAGTCAAAGCGTCGTTGTTCTGGTCGTGGGAGCCCACGAATGATGTGTAGCCGTTCTCCTGAAGCAAGGGAACCACGAGGGGAGGGATGACACCCGCTAAGACGTTCCTTCGGGCTTCGATCAATCTGGTTAGGTCGGATAGGTAGATTTCCAACCCAGCACGGGAGGTAGAAGAATCAATAAGCTGCGCCCAGGTCTGATTCGTGCCAGGGACAAAGGGCGTGATACTCTCTAATAACCTTTTACCAACATCATCGGCCTGCGTCTGCTCCTCAAATGACATCAAGTCGAACAGGAACAGCTTGCCGGGGAGCTTGGTGTTCTGATTGGAGACCGTCAGTTTCCCCGCGATGTTAGCGTGGTATGCTGATTTAGTACGTGACCAATCATGGAACACTCTCTTAGGCCAGTTCTTAGGGATGAATCTTTGACCGTAGACCCTCTGGAAATCAGAGCGACGAATCACCATCAGCTTGTCATTGTAGTTTCTTAATACTCTTCCTTCTTTGTTGCTCTCAAGGTCGTGCTGGTACTCTGCTAAGAAGGCGACCTTGCCGGAGTCGGCTAGGAACACACTCGCAGCCCTCAAGTCAATGCTCGGCCACGTAGGTCTGGCACTTTTAATCTTCCACTTCCTGCCCGCACTGGATGAATCCAACTCCAGTTCTAAATCGTCGAAGGCGGGGTACGGCCCTGACTCCTGACGCTCGGACAGGATGTCACTTCTGCGAGTGTAAACCTGAGTGACAAACCCATTCTCGTGAATAAGATTCTGTGGCACTAATTTAAGAGTGTCCGGCGTGCCGGCGGGTAGAATCTCGTGGGAGATAATCTTCATCTTCTTCTCTACGGCGGCCGGAGAATCTTTGCGGCTGTCAATGTCGTCAAAGACGAACATGGTAAAGCGCAGATCGAACAAACGCCCGCCGCGCACGCCTTCTTCTAGGCCAATCGGGATGATGCCCCAGTGTGAAGATGTTGCTAGAAAGTCCTGCCTCCACGCGGTCTGATAGCCGTGCTTATCCACACGAGGGTTAGAGAGTCCGGGGTAGTAGTAAGCCACCTGTGGAGAATCCAGGCGATTCCTGATTGACTGAATATGCCCCTTAGCCAATGCCTCAGTGTCGCAGACGTAACCGACGAATCCCGGCTCATCCGTCACACCTTCACCCAAAGCACCTTCAGCAATACAGGCCCACTCAACGTGCGAGCTTTTACCCATCCCGCGCCCCCAAATGAGGAGCATCGTCATTTCTTCGGGGGTCAGTACCTCGCCGCGAAGGAGTTTGAAGCGTACAGGCCAGTACCAATCCCAAAATTCAAAATGGAAAGAGGCGAAGGGCTTACTAAACGTCCGCCTGCCGAGAGTCTGAAGCCAAGCCAGATAGCCCTTGCACTCCAACTCAGCGGCCTGCTCCGTTTTCGGGAACATCGCCGCTCGGCCAGGGAACAAAGCCCGCAAACGTGTGGCCTCTGCTATTGTCACACTAGTTGGCATAACTACTGACTATCGGGGCGAGTTCCGGCACGTCGCCCAACTCCGCAAGCAAGGTCTTTGCCGCCGTGGGCTGGTCTACTCCGTCACGCTCCATGATTCTGTGAATTGAACGCTCAACTTCTGCCCTGCGGGTTTCGTCAAAGGTGTTGGCTCTAGGCTCCTGCTTCATCCCGAACGTGTCCCTAAGCTGGTTCAAGGCTTCAAGGCGGGAATACATCTCGTATTCCCGAGACTTTATATTCCCTTTGGTGTCGTAATTGACCTTGACTTTCTTAATTAAATGGTCCGTTCCACTTTTCTTCGCATTTCGCAAGAACGGATCGTCGGGAACCACGTCGGCAAGTGAGGCCGTAGCTATCTCAGCGAGAGAGCCAACTATAATATCCGTATGAATTTGCGCCCTCCGCATGGCCTCGGCCTTCCGGTTTTCTACGGCCTCCAAAATTCTTGCGTTTTCTTGCGTTTTATAAATCATGGATTTCGCCGTATGCGGCGAGTAGCCGGCATCTAAAGCGGCCCTATGCAAACTCTTGCCTTGTGCTACACCCTCAGCCGTTAGGAGTTGCCTCTTTGTTGGTCTCCTATTTGGCTTACCATCTCCCGCCCCCTTCTTTGTTGACTTCCTTTGAGCCATAAAACACCCTCAGTCAATGCGGGTCAGAAAATTAACGCAACGGTTTTCGGTGTCATCGTTCATGCCGCAAAATTCGGCGTAATGCGGTATCTCGCCATCAAGCTCTATAGCGCGGCTCTCACCCAGCATCCGGTCTAGCAGAACCGACACGGTCAACTCCCCCGGAAGCAACTCGTTCAAATTCCTGCGTATCCTGCCTAACCTCGACCAACCAATCCCGTTAACGGCAAGCAAGTCCAAATCCCGCGCCCTCACCACATCGTTTGGATAGAAAAACCCCGCATTCGCTAATGCACGCGCTGTAGCAAAGCCAATGCCGCTAACAAGAGCATAAAAGCAGAGGGAATCACCGAACAGATGACTAACCATCGGCGCAATGTTAAACTCCTCTTCGTAAACCCGCCGACAGGCCATCCGAAACGCGCTACGAAACGCCGACCCCGAATCATCCGATTCACTCAAACTCGCAGTTTTCGTTTCAATGTTCATCTAATCACCCCCAACAGAATAACCGCCGACAAACAAACTATTTCCTGTCCTCAAGAGAGATTACAAATCTTTTGCGGTAGCGGCGTGAAGACATTTGCCGCAAATATTACTGACCCGCGAGTAAAATTTTCCTCCGCTCGCGCTTACATCGAAAAAACAAGTGCATTCCCCGTGTCCATACAGCACGGGAGGCTTGCCGAATAACTCCACGGAGACGACAGCCACTAGAACAACCACCGCCGCAGATTTAAGAAAGTTTCTTCTGTTCATTTCACACCTCCCACTATTACCGCCCCCACGATGCAGGCGGCGGCGAGCCATTCAAATCTAATCTTGCCGTTAGCCGTGACATTCAGCCCGGCCAACACAAAGAAAACGAAAGCGAGTATCCATAAGATGAGTGATGCAGAAATCATTCCTTCGTACTCCTTTGTGGTTTGGCCGGGCGCGACGCGGAAGGTCGCGCAGTACCTCTGGACGTTCCTCTGTTCTCGCGCTGCTCGTAAGACGTAGCCCCTTCACCCAGGAATGAAGCGATGCCGATTCCCAACCCAGCACCCAAGCCGGATTGTTTGTAGGCTTCAATCGCATCGTTCCACACCATCGGCGTCAGCTTCTTAAATGGGTAACTCGTGCGGAGGCGCTCAAAGCCCGACGTTCCCGGTTTCCCGGCCATGTAAACAGGCTCTCCCGTCACGTCAGTTCCCCTACCTTCTTTCCGCCGACTCAAGAACGTGTCGTGGACGATTGACGCTATCGGGGACTCCTTGCCCCTCACGTAAGTACCAAATATTTCCATCGGCTCACGATTACTCTCTCCGCGAATGGCTTTCTCAAGATTCAACGCCAATCGAATGTGGCTCTGGAATCCGGCAGAGAAATCAAAACAGGTGTCGCCCCAACACGCCTTGCCAAACTTCTTATCTTCGGGCGAAGTTGCAACCTCGGCCCCGTTCATCTTCGCCAATGCCAACTGGGCAGCCACCAGAGATGAGAAGGCAAACAAGGTCTTGAACGCTTCCTTACGCGCTGGACCCGAAAGCCCGCCCATCCTCTCGGGCAAAACCATCCTCGCAGGGGTGATAGTTAGTGAGCGCACACGGGCCGCCCAAAACCGCGGACTAAATATAGTGTTATTTAGAACAGGCGCAGCGCCTTCCAACTGGCGGGGCAATTTCCCTCTCCCGGTGAAATCATTTATCAAGTCCACGCCCTGCTGGAATACCGCACGATCTTCTGCTTTCTCGGGGTCAAGCCCCGCCTTTCGGGCCTTGTTCAGATAGTCCTTGAACCACCCGAACTTCACCACGTCGCCCATAGCCGTTTGTGCTCTTTGGGACATTGCGATGCCGGGAATCTTGTCAGCCAATGAGGTTTGGAATGACTCTTCACGAGCGCCCAGAGTTTCACCCCTCAAGCCTTCCGCCGTGAGTCCCAGCTTGAACCTCTTGGCATACTTGAAATCGGCGTCGCCTTCAATCTCAGAAACAATCCGCTCGAACTTATCGGCCTTCAACGCCTGTATTTGCTTGCCGAACCCTTTAGCCCAAATCAGGGGATGCCGCGCAAGCGCCATCTTGCCCTGCCTGAGCCCCCACGACAGGTCTAAGGCTGTCTCAGCCGCGCGAGCCAAACCAAGTACGTCAACCACCTTCCGGCCGAACGTCCTACCGGGCGTGGCAGAGAGCTCGTCAAACTTCTTGGCTAATTGCTGCCTTGCTTTCCTGGCATCCGTCTGAGCGTCCAACCTCTGATTGACGAGTCTCCGCATGTCTTCGGGGCGCAGCGGGCCAACATTCTCACGCCTGACACTTCTCTCCCGCTGCTCCTGAAGTAAGTCCTTCCTGTTCTGGTCGTAAAGTTTGTAGGCTTCACGGTAAATGGCCCGCATTTTTGGCCTGATTTCCTCGCCAAATTCCTTCACCATATCCGCCGTGAAACTCGCCGCCGAAACGCCTTTCTGTGCAAGCTTGCTCGCCCCGATAATCGCGTAGTCCGCAATATCCAAAGGTATGATTGACGCGCCAGCTTGGCTACCTTTGACGCCACCTTGCTTACGTGCTTCCAACCTCGCCCGTGCTTCACTCTCGGCCTTCTGCAATCGCTCCTGAAGGGTTTCTAATTTGGGCCGGGGCGCACGAGTAGTCGCACGCATTTGAAGCTCGGCAATCTGTTTTTCGAGTGTAGATATTTTCCCTTCCGCTTCACGGACTTTAGCGGCAGCTTCAGTTACCGAGTTACTTTCTTGGACCGTCAACTCCCTCCCGGCTTTCCTGCTGGCGGCAATCTTCACCCCCTCCGGGGAGAGCCGAGCAAGCACGGACGCGGCTTGCGTCACTTGGCCTGCTTGGGTGAGCTTCTGTGATAAGACGTTTGCTAACTCAGCCGCGCGTTTCGTCTCACCGCTCTCCTCAAAACGTCGCATTAACTCAAAGCCCGCTACGGCATCATCCTTCGACACTTCTTCGCCGCCATGAAGTTTCGTCAAGAGGTCAGCGGCGACTCTATCTACGCCTTGCTGCCGAATGCTTTCCTGGGCACGGCCGTAGGCAGCCTTATCAGTGACGACCTCGTAAGTTAAATCTTCACCCTTTTGGAGTCCGACACGTTCGAGTGATTGGGGGAGGCTACGGGCCGCGCCTTTCGATTCTGACGCAGCTCTTTCAACAGTTCCAGTGCGAGGTAGGCCAACATCGGCGGGCCGAGCAGGAACAGCAGAAACAGGAACTTCATTTGTCTCTCCTTTCGGTGCTTCCTCTGACCGTACACCCGAAACAGCAGGCGACTCTTCTTTGAAGCCGGATTTGAATTGACCTTTCCTCCCTGTGGCCGTGTTTCTGGCGCGGCGGTTCTGGCGCTCGTAGTGGGGGGTAGCGGGGGCCGCGCTTAGTCCCCTCGGCGCGTCCTTCAAGCCAGACGTGTCCTTGAACAAGTGGCGCAGCATGAACTCCGCGTCCTCACGATTGGAGAATCTACCTTTGGCTCGTTCAGCCGCCATCCCGGTTATCTTCGCCGTGTCGAAACCTTTCCCTCTCGCAATCTCAGCCGCATACCTCATCTGCGCGTAAGCACGTTGCTGCTGACGGTTCATCTTGGCCGGGTCACGTTCGGCCCCGATGTCCGTCAGCGGCTTCGCCAATGCCCGAGCGAGTGATTCCTCGGAATCCGAATGGGCGGCGATGGTTTCGAGGTCGTCGCGGAAGGTCTTATAGTCATCCACCGAGACGGGGCTTTCCTGCTCCAGCCTATTCAGTTGCTGCTCAGTCAGCCCTCTAGTCATTTGCTCCATTTCAGAGCGCGCACGACGAACCACAGAGTCGGGGGCGTCAGGGCTAAGTATCTTCCTCTCAAGTTCTAAGTAGCGATTACCCTTCTCCCTGCCGAGCAGGCCAACCGCCACTTGACGCTGCTCACTTTCCAACCTCTGCCGCGAAGCCTCAAGGTCTGGAATTGACATCTCGTAGAGCGGTTTCTCTACTACGGGCGGGGCGGCACTCACCTCATTGAGCGCGGAACTAATCTCTTCGGTGGTGGCGTCGGCGACTCTCGCCTCTCTCGACGCCCTCAGAAAAGCCTCACGGTCACCGGACTGTGCGGCCACTTTCAGCCCCTCAAGCGCGGCGGCTTTAGGCGTCAACGCACTCGGCGATTCTGCGGTTGGCCTCCGTTCTATCTCACCCCGACGACTCATCCGATTTTTGTCTGGCACCTGTTGAATCTCGGGGTAGTCAAGCAGTAAACGACCTTCGGGGCGGGCTAATGGCTCGCTGGCGACCTCAGAGACGGGCATGTCGGCGGCGGATTTAGGCCGTGCGGGGCGTTCGAGCCCTAAAGGCGTCCTGACATCCCCGTCAAGCGGTCTGCGGCGTCCTACGGGCATTGCGGCACCCAAAGCGGCGTCCAGAACAAGGTCCGTGGGGTCGGTCTTTCCGGCAAGAGCAGATTGAGCAACATTGGTTGCTCCCGACGCCCCGCGGGTCAGGGCTTGGCGAGCCAAAGGACTCATCTTGTTGGTCAGACGAGAGACGGCAGAACCAGCGGCAACCATCGGGATTGTAGGCACGGCCTGACGTGTGGCCTCCATCGGCCCGCGGTGCAGGTTTTCGGCAAAGACAACAGCAGGGAACGCGGGGCCACTCCAACCCTTTGTTGCGATGGTTCCGGCAATCTCCGCACCACCTCTGGCTAGTTTGTTGGCTACGGTAGTCTCTTCGGGAATCGCACGCTGGGAGGCGTCCACTAAGGCTTGGGCCTCGCGATCTTCTGCGGCGAGGCGTTCCAGTTCGGGATGATTCTGACCCAACCCCAATCGAGCCCCAGCGGCCTTGGGAAGCATTACGACGTTGTGCAGAAGTTGACCCGCACCAGCCGCCGTCTCATCCACTCCGGTTCCTATCGCCGCTGCGATGCCCCTTTCCGCCCGGTCTTTCTTAAACGCCTCCGCTCTTTCCCTCTCAAACTTCTCGTCGGCTTCGTCAATCTGCCGCGTGGCTTCCCTGACGGCATCCACCGAGCCGGTTTGTAGGTAAGTATTCAGCGCGTGAATGAATCTCTGATTGGGCGCGACGTTGAAGACGTAAGTCCCGGTCTTATCGTCATATCCAACTTCGCCACGCTGGAAGGCTTCGGCTAAATTAAACTTGGCTTGTCCCAAAGGCTCGCCAGCTTCGGCCTTGAACCGTCTCCCCGCTTCGACATATGCAGGCCCGCCCATCGCTTCCAAGACAGCATCATCAATCTGCTCGACGGACGGATAACTCGACTTAGGAGAGCGCACGCGGACTGTGACACCCTTACCTTGCTCCCTGCCGTAGCCTTTGGGCGGCTCGGGCAAATCCGGCCTCGCGCGGTCGTGGAAATACTTTGCAATGCGCTGGCCCAGGTCCAAAGTTAGAGGTTCGGGTGTGGCGTCAGGATAGAGTTGCGGCTGAGTACCATCAGTTGTAGGCTGAATTGGTGCGTCAAAGTCTACGTCTTCGCGCACTGTGGAAGTCACGCGGGGCGTCCTCAGTACGGGCTGCGTGGCTGGCTGTAGGGCAGGTTGCGGAGCTCTGGCAACTCTTTCGACTGCGGCGTTGAGTCCGAGCGGCCCATCGGCAGGAGAAGCAGGCGAGTCCAGCCCGTCAGCCTTAGCCATCAACTCGGCAACCCTATCCTGACTAAATGGCTGCCCGGACAAGCGAACAGGGTAGTAAAGGTCTTTGACGGTACTCGGGTCCACCACTTGGCCGTTTTCCCACCATTCGTAGTGAATGTGCGGGCCGTGCGCGTTCCCGGTTCTGCCGACTGTAGCGATAGGCTGACCGGGATTTATGGTCTGCCCGACTTGAACAAGGTTCTGCGTATTGTGCATCATGCGGGAGCGGGCCTTGCGCCCGTCCGGCATGTCAAACTCTAATTCAACCCAGTTGCCGCCACGCTTCGCACCCGTACCCACATTAGTTACTCTCGCGGGCACGTTGAACCCGTAGGGCGTCTTGTCTTCAATCTGAAGGTCGTAGCCCTTATGCCTACGCGCGCCGCCGTCACGGGGAGCGCCCCACTGGGAAATGACGCGGTTGATCGAACCGTCCCCGGACAGCCCGTCAGCCTTCTGCATCAACTCTCTTATGCGCTTCTCGTCCTGCATTACTTCTTAAACTTCAGGCGAACCCCGGCAGCAGCCTCTTCAGGACTGGCCCCGACTTGAATCATGCGGTTGTAGTATTCCTGCTCTTGGGGTGAATACCTTTGAACTGCGCCCGACGATTGTGCGGCACGGGGCGGGGTGTATTGAGTCTGCTGGGGCGCGGGGCGGGCAGGGCTAGGCTGCTTAGGAGTCCTTATCTGCCCCTGCATCTCGCCTATCTCATCCCTCAACCTGATTGCCCGCTTACGGTGCTCCTCGCGGTAGTAAGGGTCAATGTTCGGGTTCTTAGCGTTGGCGTCTTCGCCTTCCGCCTCGCGTTGTTTTTCACGAATGCGGCGCTTCAAGTCCTCGTTGAAATCGGAATCTTCTTTGAATTGCTGTTCCTCCTTAGCAACCCTTTCGGCCTCACGCCGCTCCCACTCACTCGCGTACTTCGTCTGCTCGTTTATCTGTTCGACTTTCGCCCTTTCTCCCGTAGCCGTCGCCATCGCAGCCGTGTTCGGTGAGACCTTGAATCTCTGACCGGCAATCTCAAACTCGACCGGAGTTCTCAGTGTGTCCGTAATTTCTCTTCCCTGATTGTCTGCCGCAGGCTCGTACTGGCGGGACTCAGGATTAAAAATCAGGAGCTTACCGTCTGCCCACTGGGTATTCGGTGCTCCTGTCCTCTTCGCGCTGACCACAACCTCCGTCCGGTCAGCCTCGCCCTCTGCGCCGGGGGTGATTTTCACGATTTGGCCCTGCGCGTTAGTTCTGTAAATAGGTTTAGGCTGCGGTGGGCTCAGAATCTTTCGCGTCTGGGCCTTGCGCCAGTCGTCAAGAATCTGGTCCGACTGAATGCCCGTCATGGCCCTTCTCAGTCCGACCTGATTTACTAACTCCTGCTGATTCTCAGCCTGTACCCTCTTCAACCTTCCCTCTGCCAAAATGTCCGGGTCAGCAGCGGCGTGGGCTCCACCCGCGAGGGAAGGAATTAAACCCCTGCCCTCAAGCATCCCCTGCCCTAACGCCTTGCCGAAAGCCCCGAACCTTCCCCAGAAGCCCCGCTTCGCCTGAGTACGCGGATTCCCAAACTTGTCCTGCCCGAAGTCCGGCCTTGAACTGTCCGCATAGGCAGAGTTTTCTGCCGCTCTTATTAGGGGGTCTACGGGCTGGGTCAATCTCAATCTTCCGGTAGACGCCACTTCTGAAGGCGAAAGCATGTGCGAGCCTTCCACCAGAGTCGGGGGTCGCTCTAGGGCAGGCAGAGCATCAACCGTTGACAAGCTACCTACCCGAGCAATGGGAGAACGCATCAGCGGGGGGATGTCATTCACAATCAGACCCCCAGTTTCAACCGGGATAGGCATCCCAACGGCGCGGCGTCTGGTCAACGGTTCCGGCGCGTCATTCTCGCCCCCGGCATTATGTAGGAGGGGCACGGCGCGGAGAACGGCATCGTTTACCGACTCCCCGCTCGGAAGAGTCTCGTCTAACTGCCGCCTTCTCAGTAAGAGAGGAATTAAGCTATCCATTGCTCTGCGTGATAGTGCCATTACCTTCTTCTCCTTCTTCTTCGCGGCCTTCGCCTCAGACGGCGAGATGTACGGCGACAAAGCCCTCTTCAGCCTGTCCGAACGGGCGGGGTGGCGTAACTTTCTCAGCGCCTTTGCCTCAATTTGCCGCACCCGTTCCCTACTCACCCCCAGGCGCTTACTGATGTCCTCTAACGTGTGCCCCTCCGAGCCGTCAAAACCAAACCGCAGCTTGATAATCAACTGCTCTCGCGGTGCTAGGGTTGAAACCGCCGATTCCAATAGCCCCGACATCTCATGCTCCGCGACCACATCAAAGGGCGAGGGTGGAACCTGAAAAATACCGGAAGGCGACATCTGCTCAGACAGCGACAAGTCTTCAGACGACAGCAAGTCGTTAAGCGTCACGCCGCCCAACATCCTTGATTCGTCTAAATACATCACCGCTTGCTGCATTACCTTTTCCTCACGAACCTACTCACCACCCACAACAACCCCGCCGGCAACGACTAAAACCATGAATATTTGGCCTGCAATCAATGTGCTAAACCGTTCCCGCCGTGGCGGAATCTTTCAAGCTCAAGTTCGATCATTTCGAATCTATCTTTCCAGAGGTCGCGGTCTTCAACTAACTGCTTCTTTTCCTGCTCCCACGCTTGCTCCGCTTCTCTTAAATCTTTGCGAATGTCCCTGATAATGTCGTTATAAGTTTTCGTGGCCTCGGCTTCTATCTTCAGAGCCTCGGCGCGTTCTCTGACTGTCTTCGCGTCCGTGTAGTGAATCTCCGCCGGTATCTTCTTCCGCTCCCTCCACTCCCTGAACCACCCTCCCGCAAAAACAATTGCAAGCAGGTAGATGATAAGGTCCAGCCACGAGCGCGGTGAGGTTGGAAAAGGTACTTGCATCTCATATCTTCTGCCTTGAATTTAACCGCTTGGCATCTCGACTCAGTTCGTCAAGCAAATCTGTATTCACACTGGCATTCTTGAACCTGCGCCTCAGATACCTGCTCACCGCCGGGGAGTTCGGGTGATACTGACGCCCCAACTGACACAGGGCGGCCGGGTGACTTCGATTCCACGGACTCTTTTGGACAAAGCCTCTGGGGTACGTCTCCGCGTCGGCGTCAGCCTCTTCCTCGCGCTCGTACACGCCCTGAATGTGGGGAGCATTCCGCCACTGCCAGCAGAAGAAGACGAAGCGTTCAATGGGCAGGAGGATGCACGAGACGAACACCCTCCCGGCCAAAGGCAAGCCCTCGAAAGAGGTGTTCTGCCCGACGATGTGGACCTCACACAGAGGCTCTTGTTTGGGTTGCGCGCTCACGGCCTGTCAGGGGGCTTCCCACTACCGGGACCGGGTATCTCGCCATCCGCGGGCATCGGCTCAGGTTCCGACTCTGGCTTAGGTGGCGGTTGCGGCTTAGGCTTCTCGGGCTCGTCTTCCGCCCTCGCGTCAATCGGTATCTCTTTCTTATCTGCCATTCTGTTTTCCTTTCGCTGAATGATTACTAGTGGTTGCGGCGGCTTGTGGGCCTCCATTTACCTCTGCCCTTCTCGTGCATATACTTTGCACGGGCTGGGGCAAAGATGTTTCCTTTGCTCTGGTCAAGTCCGGGCTGCGTCATCTTCGCGGGTAGCGCAGTCCGGGCGTCCCGGTTTAGTTACTCACCACACGCTCAAAAGCCTTATTTTTCGGTTCATCATTTCGGATGAACCTGTGGTTTCGGAATCTTTGCTACCGCCACGGCCTCAAAATCATGCGGACGTAAACGGCGGTCCTCGCCAATCATGTGGGCGGCATACTGCGCCCGCGGGCTGTGTCCAACCGTGAACCCACGGCAACAGGCGTTGCAGATGAACGACGGAACGCCTAAGCCGACACCGCGCTTATTCGCCGGGTTGAAGGAATCATCCCGCGAGATATTCTCAACGCCACACCACGGGCAGAAGCGCACGGCTTTAATCGTTCCCGAATGTCTGCGTCCTCTAGTCGGCATCTTCCCCTTCCGCTTAGCTTTAACCACTTGAGCAGCATTGCTCGTGTGGCAACGTTCACCTTGTTCCCGGCCCGTGGGCCGAACTCAAATCCCCACACTCCTCAAATCTTTCCTCAGCAAATTCAGCCCCCAGATGATGAGTCCGAGCATGAGGAAGGTCGCGCCGACCTGTATCCACTGCTCGACACTCAGGCTCTCGGGCATCACCCCTTCCTGCTGCGCCTTCATAATCGCCGCCGGCAGTCGGATGTACCCTATGACCTGCCTCGCCCCGCCAACGATGAAGGCCAGAGCCAGAAGCGTCCAGGCGCTCGACTTGAGGATGTGCCTCAGTGCCACGGCCTGCATGACGATCACCAGATAGCAGGAGGTCAGTGCGAAGGCCAGAAGTAGAACTTGCTCACTTATGCCCATTTGAATTTCCTCATCGTCTGCATGGCTGCCAGTAGCTGAATCGCCGCGTTACGCTCCGACTTCGGGCAGGTGTAATCGTCCTTCAGCCTCTTGAGATAATTCATCAACTGCTGCCGCTCCTCTTCACTCAACGCGCCCTCCTGGTGCTTACGGAGCAGGACGCGAATGTTGTCCGGCGTCGGGTTAGGCGAATCAAGCACCATCGCGGCCCCCTTGCCCGTGTTTTCCAGGTAGTATTTGAAGGCCGTTTCCAGCTTCACAATATCTTTCCCGAATTGAATCACCTGCTTGACCAGCCAGGTCAGCAAACCGATAACCGCCATTGATGCGGCGATGATGTAGGGCGTCAGCGTCGGGTCTAAAAGTATTAAGCCTGTCGGGTCTTGCATTCATAACCTCTTGCTCACTCGGGCTTACTTCCGTCGCCACCGCTTCTCGTTCGCCTCGTGCAGCTTCCTCAAGATTTCCGGCTTGAGGTGGTTGCGAATCGCAGAGGCCACGTCCACGCAAGCGAACTCTTCATTTTCGCCTTCCACTTTGGGCGGCGACAGGTAGCGCGCGACGGTCTCAGTGATGAACTCAACAAGCTCGTCATGGAATGGGGTTTCCGGTGGCTCTGGAAACTCAAAGTTCGGGTGAAGCCGAAGCGACTTATGTACGGCATGTGCCGTTATGTCTCTCGTCAAATGTCCCATTCTTTCCTCACTTCTTTTCCTCGCCGCCTACTTCCCCTTCCAATCCAACCAAAACCCAATCAGTACAAGCATTGCCAGGATTACCGCCAACAGGACGCAGCCCCAAAGGTTCTTTCCGGGCATGGGGCGAAAACGTGTCACGGCTTACTAAGGTCACGAACCTCACGCCTCAACGGCGTATGCGGGTGGCAGTATTCGGAGTTCATAGCCACACAGGCCCGCATCGGACAACCAACCATCTTGCACTTCGGCCATCGGTAGTAATGAACAAGAATCCCGTTCTCAGTCTTGTAGGCCGCAACCGCAAGGTCTGTCTTCGGGTCAAGAATTAGCGATACAAGTTCCATCACTTATTCACCCTCTTTCAACGGCCCCTTGCCGGGGGAGAGCCGGAAACCGACGTGCGCGTGTACTCACCACGTCGACTACAAGATATTGCTTGCGAGTTCAATCCTTTGCCTGTCGACCGCAACATATAGTGCCCTTTGGTGCGCGCGGGGCTTGTTTCGGGCTCCCACGTCGACATCAGCCATCCCTCTTAGTCTGGCTACTACCGGCCCCACCCGTAGGCGGGGGCATGGCCGAGACAACGGCAGTAGCGGCGGCACGGGTGAACCCGAAGATGCCGGCGGCGGACAACGAAACAGCAACCCACCCCGCGAAGTAGTCGAAAGCTACGGCACGTTCAAAATTGCCCTTTGACCACCCCCACACGCCAACGCCTAAAAGCGAGACGAGCAGGACGGCAATCGGCCCCCACCTGTCGGGCAGACCGCCCCACTTGATTATCTGAACCAACCCGACCACCGAAGCCGAAACCGCAATAATGGCCTGACCGTCCATCTCTTCACCTCACTACGGGCACAAACTGTCGTCCCTGTTCACGGGAAGCCTGTCTCCCCCGATTTCCACGGGCACGTCTTCAACTTCCACCTTCAGCGGCTCGACTAGTTCACCTACGCCATCGAACAAACCGCTTAATTGCTCTTTGAACTCGCCTTCAAGAATGCGTAAGTGACATCTCACGTCCCGGTATAAGCCCTTGAACTTCCCCGCCGCCTTATCGAAATCCGCTTTACTGCGGACAAGCCTGACTTCGCCGCTTAGCCCCCTGAAACTGCCTATGAAGCCCCGATAATGCGTCTTCACCTCATCGGGCAGATTCACTTTGTCGAACTTCTCCTCCAGTTTGTTGAGTTGGGCGTCGAACAGATCGGCCAATTCGTTAAAAGCCAGCGGGGTAGCCTTAGACACGAGTACGGCAACCAGCTTCTTGATGTCCTGCTTCTGCTCGCAGCCGGGGGCGGTGAATCCCGCCGTGCCGAAGACGATGACGAGGATTAGGATTGTGAGTCTGATGGATTTTCGCATGGGCTTCCTTCCTCAATTTGAATCACGTAGAACTTATCTTTGCGTTCACGAATGACGCGCCGGGTTTCTTCTTCTTCCGGCTCGTCTTCCATTGGTACAAATGCAAAAGACCTGAGACACAGACTCGTTTGAGTCCACATCTCAGGTCCGCTGATACCAGCCGATTAACCAGATTACCCGGCCAACCTGAAGTTAAATTGTAATCACTACTGCCCGCCTAGCGGGTCAACAATCGGACGCCTTTCGTCCATGTCTGTCATAGCTTCCGCCTTATCCGTGAATCCAACGAACGGCGGAACGGTTATCGTTATAGGTTCGTGTACCATCCGTTGATAAAGCCGTTCCTGCGATTCCGCATTGGACTTCGCAAGGTGCCAGACAGCAAGTAGCAAAACCTCTTCCCTTGTAGCCGCACCGCTCAGATGCAACCGCATTGCGTGACGAACAATCGGGTTATTACTCTGCATGGCCCACCGCTCAAACTCTTCCGCGGTTTGGGGCATCTGCTCAAATTCTTTAAGATTGATTTCAAACATAACCTACGCCGCCCGCTCTCCCTCTTCACCCGACAGTATATCAGAATCCGAATCATATCCTACTTCTTTTTGCCACGCTTCTACTAAATCAGCGATTGCCCGAAGGTCTTTAGGCGTCAATGTCCCATCGTGCTCATCACCCTTCCGATGTGTTTTTGACGACAGGGGCAACCCGGCGAGCGTAACGTAAGCCAGCGGGCATTTGCAGTTGACCGCACGGCACATCTTAGCGATTAGAGCATAGCCTTTATGCTTCTTCACCAAATCGAAATAGATGAGCTGTAGTTTTTCTTCCACAGTTACCATCCGGCCTATTCCCCAACGTTGGCAGGCAGTTTATTTACCCGCGCAAAGTAAGCATCCTTCAGCTCGGCAGCCCATCCGTACTCAGTGTTAAGCATTAGCTTGCCTTCACGCTCATAATATGAGCCCGAATAGTATTCGCGCCCATGTTCGGTGACGAATGACCATAAGCACCATTCGCCCGGCCGCGGGTTGTAGATGGCTTGATTGCCCGACTCGAACTTTATCCATTCCGTTGCTGCGTACATCTCTTTTTGTTCCGCCCCCTCCCCCCCAAAATCAAAACCCGAGCATCGTTAAAGCGTCTTCCTCGTCCTCAATAACCCAGTAAGGTACGCCGCCCGCCTCAACCTGCGCCTTGCGCTTCGACTCCGTGTCAGTCAGCTTCCGGGCCGAGCGCGTCAGACGGCCATTCTTGATTTCAACGATGTAGACTTTCCCGCGATGAATCACCAGCCCGTCAAAGCCGATTGACGGATCGCCGGAAGTAGGTATCCAGGCCGCGCCGACTTTACGCAGGGCTTTGACTATCTCGGGCTGGTTAGCGTCTATCCGTTTCGGCATCCGTTCTCTCGCTTCGGGGGGTACGCCCAAAAACTCACACGACACTGAATAGGCTAACAAGTCGCTCACTTCACATTGTCAGTACCATGTCAGCAAAGCGCGCCCGCTCGTCTTCATTCATCGGCCGAGTCGTTTCCTTCGGGAAGCGCACGCCGTGAATGCCAAGCCCCGCCAGCCAATGCCCTACGTAGCAATCGCCGTCCTCACCATCTATGACAGCGTAGTCAGCCTTAGAGAAGGTGTCTAGCTTGTCCTCTTCGCCTGCCATGCCGTAGTAACAGGCGGTCGCCATCATCACAGTGTCGGCTTCGGGTTTAGGTAATATTACTGACATCCTAATTTCTCCTGTTTTTGTTTGGTTACGGGCGGGGCCGATTCCCGAGACCCCGAAATGGTTTTATGCCGAAAGCTTCTCAAACGCTTTTTTGATTAACGCTTGCACGGCTTCCTCTTCCGTGTCGTAACCGCTGACGCGCAGTTCGAAGCTATCAGGCGTCGTCTCCCCGTCCGGCATAAAGTAAGCAAACCAGCCGCCCTCATCTGAGCACTCATTCGTGTGAATGAACTTGTCGAAGATTGAAAGCCGCGCCTCTGCCTTCCACGCGCGCCGCGCCCACGTATGGCGATTCAAGGTCAGACAAGGTATGCACTCCCAGACCGTGCCGACGTGGCAAATGGCGTCCGGCTTGCCGGCGTTAGGGTGCGGATTCTTTGACTTCGGCTCCCCGCAGAAAGAGCAGACCGGCACGTCGGACGCTCGCGCCTTTTCGATCAATTCCTTTTCCGTAATCACCTTGATTTCTCCTGTGTTTGGTTACGGCGGCCCCGGAAACAATTAAGCCGCCTAACTCAATTAACGACATGCGCCCATCGGCCTTTAGGGTCAAACCTCTCGCGCCGTTCGAGGGCGAAGATAAAGCCCATCGCCTTGCCCCAACTCGGAAAGAGTATGAAGCCTTTCATGCCGCCATCTTTGAATGCGACCCCTACATTGTTCATCTCATCTCTCCTGATTTGTTACGACGGGAGCCGGGAATCATTATTCCCAGTCTGACGCCCGGCCCCCTTTGTTCTCCCCTCCACCACTGAACCCGTCAGTGGCCCCGGTTACTTCTTAACTGGCAGTGGACGAGGTAAGCGGGTCGCTTCCCTTTTGCCAGTCCTCCCTTAATGAACAGGAGGGGAGAAAATCAAGCCACCATTTCAATCACCGTCGGCACGTAGAGAGATTGATACTCCCGCTCAAATGTTTCGCGCATGAGCGCCCCTTTGCGGAGTGAACGTAAGTCCTCGACCTCACCCGCCAGCCTGTCGCGCTCCGATTCGAGCTGTGCGAGTCGGGCGAGTTTGGAGTCGATCTGCCGCTTGTATTCCTCTGAACCCATCTTCTATTTCTCCCCCGATTTCAGACCAGCGGCGCGCCAAGACGAACCACAGGTGAACGATTCCCCGAAAATAATTCTTGAATTTAAGCGATTTCTCTTGACAACCCATCGTCGTTGGGTTTATTATCCCTGTGTCGTTGGGGAAGAGTTCTTGAGACCCTGACGAGAAGGTGTAGGAGATACGAAAATGGCTTGGACAATCAAAATAACGAGGCAGCAAATCACGGACAACGCGATGGTCGTTCGCTCGATTCTGGGCAAGGACGTTGAGACCATCAGCTACTCTGTGACCGAAACTGAGCCCGCACCTAGAACACTTGACGCGGAAACCGGCAAGTATCGTATGGCCCGTGTAGTAAGCGGCAAGAGCACGCAAGAGTGGATTGAGCACGGCACGGAGTTGTGCCACAGCCGCGAAGAATACAACGCGATTCACGGCACAAAGGATTTGGAATTGACGCTTGACTACCTGGGCAGTCTGACGGCAATTAAGGAGGTGGAATAAATGACCACAATTAATCTGGGAAACGGTGGTCAGTACGTGAACGGCCACACCTACTACGACTTCAAGCCTTACAGGGGCAACGACGTGGGTGGCTCTTACAGGAGAGTTGATATTCCCGGAGTCGGTAGGCGGGTGTGGGCGCGGCTGGAAGATAGGGGTGAAGACGAAACAGGGCGCACCGTCGGCAAAGGCGGAGACAGCGTGGTGCTTCCTCGCTACTCGGTCTGCGTGATTGGCTGGGGCAGCGACACGATTAACAGCGAACTTCACCTTGACGGCGACGAAATGGACGCCGCGCTGTTTGCCAGGCTCAAATCGGAATTGTCGTAAGAGTTTGAAAGGGCGTGCCGCGAATCCAACTCGTAGCGCGCCCTTTCTCTGTTCGTAAAAACAGGAGATACGAACTGTGTCAAATCCTACCACAGAAAAAGAACTGGTCGGTAAATTCGTCCTCTGGGCAGCCTCCCTCGAAGACGGTCGCGGCACGCTCTGTTCGCCTGAGCACGTCGAAGCGATCAAGGCGGCCGCCGAGCGCCTCGTCAGACAGATGCAGGCAACGGCACGAGCCGGCCGTGCAACGTCCGAGCGCAAGGCCGAGGCCGCACGAGAGAACGCCAAACGGGGCGGCGCACCGAAGGGGAACCGCAACGCAACCCGGAAAGGAGAAAAGTAAGTGACCGCCGAAGCCAAAGAAGCAATCGTCAAAGAACTGGAACGCCTCGCCCTGGAGCTAATCAATACTTCCCGCAACCTCTCCTCGCCCAAGAAGGCGGAAGGGTACGGCGAGTGCGTGCAGCGCATTAACAAGCGCAAGGAAGAAATTCTGTGGTCTAAGACGGATTGACTCAACTCGTCACCTCGAATAAAGGTTCGCCCCCGCCGGGGCTTTCGCTGCCCGTTACTCATTCACCGCAGAAGGTAAAAGGCTGATTAAGAAAATTACGAGAACTCATTCCGCGCGCTCCGATGAAACCCTCTTTCATGTTGAAGGCTGCTCAACTCTAAACTTCGGGTCATGAATCAACCTGTTAGCATCAACGCATTTCTTACATCGCCGCCGTGCCGTTCCTGTTTTCCTTCCGCCGCACTGGACGCAAGTATCTGAGCGGGTTTTAGGCTCGGCACTTCTGCCCCGATTGCAGGTCGCACAAGAGGGGATAAGGTTGCGCGGCTCGTTAGTCCCACCGTTACGCAGTTCGAAGTAGTGGTCAACGGTAGCAAGTAGCAGTTGCCTCCTAAAGCCATTGATGCTCACCGTCACAAAGGTGTGGCCGACTTTCAGAATATTCTGCGGCGGAATCATGTTGAGCCAGTAGACTGTTTCCCCGCACCACATACATTGCGTGCAGAGTTCGCCGCGCCTTTGAAGCTTCTTTCTGGCACGCCTTTGTGAGCCCCCGTTTTGACTCATCTCTTACGCTTACGCTCCCGCAGTTTCTTGCCCTGCTCCTGCTTCAAGCGATTCTGCTTCCTCCGCCGGAGGTAGCGCAGATTCTTGTTTCAAAGTTTCTTTTTCATCGAGAATCCCCCTGATACCAGCCCAGCGATTGTTTCTGCCCTCTATCGCAAGTTCAATATTTTCGACTCGCATAAGTACGTCCATCATGGTTTCGCTGACTGAGTTAATTGGCCCGGACATGAAAGCGCCATTGCAGCGAATCCCGGCGTCATGCAGCCTCTTGCAAATGCAACTCGGGCAGAGAAGCCCGCCGTCGTTCTTCGTGGGCGAAATCTCTTTCCAGGCCCAAAACGGTATCAACAAGTCGGGGAATCCATGCTCATCCCCGTAAGGTCTCTGACAATCAAAGCAGCCTGCCATCTTATTTACCCTTCCGCGCTGTTTGCGCTCCAAATTGATTCAAGTAACTTGACTTTCAAACCCTGACCTCCCGCCAATCGCCCCGTCATATCCCCTACGTCTCACTTTTTTCGTCCGTAGCTACATCGGCAGAGAGAAAGCCGACGACGTTTTCATGCCGCGCGTTCCCAAATCAAATCTTTGACGCTCGACTCAATTAGCAATGCGTCACCGCCCAAATTAACGAAGGCTCTCATGTCCTTACAGGGAGGCGTCCATAAGCAAGATGAGACGGGCAATTTACTTCTGAGCTTCGCCGCACCACGTAGGCCCGGCTCGTCGTTGTCCGCGACGATCACGGCCCGGCTGACTTTCTTGGCACGGATGAACTGGGCAATCATGTCCTCACAACCCAAGCAGGAGGGGCGGCCAATGGCGTATAAACCGATAGACAACGCTGCCGCACAATCTGTCGGACCTTCAACGATGTAAAGAGTCTTCTGTGGGTCCACTTCGGGAATGAACAGACCTTGCTTACTTCCTTTGACCGCCCACTTTTGCCCTTCGTCGTTTCTGAGGCGTATGCCTATTATCCTGCTCTCGCTGTCTTTCATGGGAAAGGCCCAGGCGCGACCATTCCAGGCGCAACCCAGCGCGCACAGGGCGTCGGCGGAAACGCCGAGCGATTGGGCTAAAGTATTCAAGCGTTCATAATTGGTCGCCTCGAACCAGCGGAGCCACATCGGGCCAACCTCGGCGGGCTTCTCATCAACAACCTTCTTGGGCGGAACGTACAGGCGGGGCGCACTGCCATCCCTCCGGTGAATCCACCCGCCCATACTGTTCGTGCTGGGCCAATCACTCTCTACTCTCATGCAGAGTATCAAGTCGGCTTCAGGCGCGTAGTCGCAGAAGTCCGGCTTGCCGCAAATCTGGCAAGGGTCTTTCTTAGTAACCCGAACCCACCTATACTTATTCACGCCACCCGCCTCCAGCCATTATTGGCAAGCTGACTAATAAGCCTTGACGCCTCGTCTCGCGTGAAGTTCTGAGCATTTACATAACCATGCTTCTGCAACAGAGCTGCTTGCTTAATCGAACAAAGATTGTTCTTCCAACGATAGAATTGATGGTCAATAATCTGCTTGGCTTGCGCGTAGGGCATTCCGTCAGGGTCAATACCTTGTTTCAGCAATAATCCCCTTTGCTTCTCTGACAACACTTTGTCCTTGTGCCAACCACGCTCACGCATCGGGGTCAGATGGAAGACATCAAAAGGACTAACCGTGTGAACACTGAATTGCGCTTTGGCAACCACCTTCGCGCGCCGCGCCATTTCGCGCTGCCTACGTTCTTCCTCTTCCCGTCTAATTGCCGCTTCCGCCTCTTCAAGTTCCCTCGCCATATCAACGGGCCGACCTTCCCGTTTGGCCCTCTCTACGGCTCTCTCAACTGCCGCCTCCGACACCTTCCCGCCTAAAATATCAGCGGTCGTCATTAGCTTGTGCTTGCCAGAGTTTCCTACGAAATCAAGAATGAGCGCGGCCGGTTTAGGACTCTCCGCTATGGCAATTTTTCTATCCTCCGCCTCTTCCCAGGCGTCCACTAAATTGCCCAAAGGTCGCAAGGCTCGTCCGATGATTTGAGCATAAAGACAGCGTGATTTTGTGGGCCGGGCCTGTACAATTACTTCAACCCCGGCCTCATCGTAGCCTTCGGTCAGCACTCCAACATTGCAGAGGACTTGAATCTTGCGCTGGGAAAAATCTTGAAGAATCTTGAACCGCTTGTCCTTGGGTGTTTCTCCGCAAACCCAGTCAGCCATCCCCGGCCTGTGCCTGTTGAATATCTCGGCCAGGCGTTCGGCCTGCTTAACGCTGACAGTAAAGGCGAGCGTTTGACGATTGCCGATAATCTCTATTGACGCCCCGGCGACGCCTTGTAAATTCTGCTCGGCCTCCATTACCGCCGCGAGGTCCGCGCCGTTCAAATCCCCCCTCGTAGTCCCCACGTGCGAAAAATCGAGCCCTTCAATATTCACCATCTGTTGCTCAACTGGCACGAGCCAGCCGTCATTGATGGCGTCAAGAATTTCATAGTCATAGGCCACGCTCTGAAAAACCTGGCCCAGTGCTTCCTCATCGGCCCTGTCTGGCGTGGCGGTCACGCCGAGAATTTTCAGGTTTGGATTTTTACGATAGTAGTCAAGGACTCTTCGGAAAGACGCCGCCGTGTAGTGATGAGCCTCGTCGGCCACAACCAGCCCGAAGTCGTAAGGATCGAAGCAAGACATCCGACCTTTACCGTTACGCCCGGCGTTCTGTGTTTGAACTGTTGAGACAACTACAGGCGCACGTTCCCAAGCTTGCTCATTGGCGTACTGGTCGGCCATCTCAATGCTGGCCTCTATGCCAAAACCCCAGAGCTTTCGAACGGCCTGCGTGATGAGTTCCGAGCGGTGTGCTAAGACTATCGCCCGCTGCGGCTGCATACGCCTGATGATTTCGCAGAAAGTAATGGTCTTGCCCGTCCCAGTAGGGCAAACAACCAGCGTACTGTCGTGCTCAGTCCACGCCTCGAACACGGCGTCCACCGCTGTCGCCTGATAAGGTCTTAGTTGCATGATTCGTATCAATCTGCATAAAGACCTTCCTGTAAGTCTGACCTGAACTGTTTTCGGCCCGCAGGCAATGTCAGGATTCACCGCTTGTCCTCGGGTTGATCAGACCTGAGTAAGCGGGCCGAATATGGAAATCAGGATTTAATGCTTTTCGCCCTTATCTCTTTCGTCTCTTTTGGCACCCATTGCTCGTAACCAAATTTGCTTATAAACCCGCGTTGTTTACATAAGGTGCACTTCTTTCTATTTCGCCCGTTGCACGTCGGACAAACCGCATACGGCAAAACTCTTTCAAGGGTGCTCCAAGCGTTTTTCAAATCGGCTGTTGTAGAATTAGTTATTTCGCGGAAGGATAGCTCACCCTTCTCTATCGCCTTTTCGACGGTGAGCTTTATCTTGTGAAGTTGTTTTAAGGTTTCGCTGAAAGATTCAGCGGCTTGCCAGTCTTCTAAAATTTCAACGGGAATTGGATAGCCTGTTTTATCTTTGGGCTGTTCAGGCTCAACAACCGCCTTCGACTTCTCAGCCTTCGATCTCATCTCTTTGGCGACGGCGTTGACGGTCTTCTCGCCGCGCTCTACTTTCTCAACCTCTTCCTTCGGCGCTTCCTCTAAAACCTCCTTAGCAGTTGCCACACTGCGCGGGCTGACCTTCAATTCCTTTGCAGCCTGCTTGCGTGATACTTTGGATTCCGATTCTTTGTCGGGCCTTCCTGGCCTTAAGGATTCAATCTTTGCGGCAATCATGGCACGCTGGCTTGTAGTCAAATGCCGACGGTGGACATTGGCGGAAATGATGAAAGCGAGTGGATCACCGTTGCCGTTGAAGTCCTTAAACCGCGGCTCGACTCCGGCAATCGCGCACGCCTTGTAGCGGTTTCTTCCGTCCAGAATCTTGTCCCCAAGCAAGGTGATCGGCGCGCGCTGACCATTCTCCTTGATATCCTGCGCCAGTTCTTTCAAGTCAGCATCGGACATCATCGGAAGTATTGAAGCCAATTCATGTTCTTCGTATTTCTGCATCTCACACATCTCCTACATTCCTGACCAACGGTTGGGAGCTGAGTGGTAGGTAAACCTACCCCGTGCAGGCTTACCCACCTGAAGCTGAAAACCTGACCAATCGGCGGTCGCTTCGCGGCAGTGCCGGTTCTCTCGCACGGATTGACGGGCTGCTACTACCCGCCGGGCCGAAAAGATGCAAATTTGCATCTTTTATTTAACGTCCGCCTGCGAGACACAGGGCTAAGGTTGAAAGCCTGTTTGCGCCCCCGAGTGAACGACGGCGGCTTGACCGTATGTTGACTGTCAACAACCTAGCTTCGTATTCGGCAAGTGCTACCCCAACGGACGAGCCCCATCAGAACTGTAGCGGGGCTGGTTGCTGTGACTTTTCACCCCAGAAAACTATCGTTGCCGAGTCATTCTTTCGGCCGAGATAGCTTCTGTATTCCTCAACCGACTTCTTACCTTTTTGTGAATTGCATTTCCGGCAAGATGTCACAAGGTTTGAGTCCAAGTCATAGCCGCCTTTGATTCGCGGCTCCAAGTGGTCTAATGTAGGCAGCAATAGAATGCTTTGTTGGCCCACACACGTTCCATTCAGGATTATGGTTTCTTTAGCCAGACCAAGCCCGCAGTACCAGCAGGCATAGCCGTCCCGCTCGTATATGCGTTTCCTCTTGGCCTGGCTAAAGATCATGTCAGTCCCTCAGAACGGAATATCGTCGTCAGACAAATCAGGTTCGGGCGAAGATTCCGGCGCGGAACCAGTCCCGTTGTTACCCACTCTCTCTTCTTCCCTCGTATACCCTTCGGGCTTGATGGCGTCCCCGAACTTTTGCGAGTGGGGCGTGATACCGTCAATGTTGGCGTATATCTTTCCGCCGGTGCCTTCGTTGTGAACGATGTTCAAGACGCACGGCACGCCTATAACCTTTTCGAGATCGAAGCCGGGAGGGGTGTTGACTTCCTCGTCAGTCAACGCCTTCCCCCGCCATTTACCGAGAAACTTTCTCAGCGTGGACTTCTCGTGCATGGACAGGTTGAACCAAGCCGTTATGGTGTGGCGATAACCGCGCGAGTTCTTCTCATCGAGTTGAAACACATACTTAACCTTGTGCTTTTCCCCGAACTGCGTGGCCTTCATTCCATCGTCAACGAAGTCAACACACACGGCGGAATGAAACCCTGCGGTTGGTAACTCGTAAGTTGGCGCTGGTGGTGCGTAAGTTGGCATCTGCTTTTTCTCCTTCTAGTCTTTATCTGCGGTTAATGTTCAAGCTGCACGCTCGTAAAAAGCCTCCGGCGGCAGCACTACTATTCCGGCAAACTCGGCTAAGAATTTGGCGGCGGACTCCAAGTAATTATTGAATTCGGTTGTGTTCATATCGCGTGTGGTCGGCGGAACGTCTATCGCCTCGCCTGTGGATTTATTGGTAATTACTTTGCTGCCCAGCACGGCACATTTGAGGGCTATATGGGCCTGCTCTGCGGTGATAGAAGAATCCCCTTCTTCACGTCTTAACCATTCAAGCCATCCCGGAATGAATGCTGCCCAGTAGTAGGAGTTTTGATTCAGACTCCGGTTACGCTTTCGCCGCTTAATGCTGACTTCATATAAGCCCGAGAGCAGATTGATGTGTTGAATCAACTGCCGCTTGGCATTGATATTTGACAGGTTCAACAACATGGGCGGCTCTTTCTCTTTGCTCATAATTAAAATCCTCCGTTTCTACCTACCCGGCGTCACACCAGAAAATGAAATGATTTGAAGATACGCGCTTCGCTCACCCCGTCTTGTCGAGAGACGCGCCTTCGGCGTCTTTGGGGGTTGTGTGCTGCCCGTTCAACCAATCCCGCAGCCTCGCTATGCCATTGGTCGTCAGGTAGAAGCTCAACGTGTCGTCGCGGGTGGTGATTGTCACGTCCGCCTCGCCGTCGCCGTCTATGAAGATGTCGAGCGCGCGCACGCCCCCGAAGACGTTCTCTTCCTCGTGGAAGTGGCCTTTAGGTGCTGGCGGGATTGAAGGGCAGGCCGCTTTAACGTCGTTGCGGACCTGCGTCAGTAGAGCCTGAAACTCGACGCAGTTCTCTAACGGGTGTCCGAGTTCGTCAGTGAAATTGTATTTCCGAAGTTCTGACATCATATCTGTTCTCATAATCCTTCACCTCACCTGACCGCCGAAGGCGGCTGTCTCAGAACTTTGAAAGCTTCAGTCCGGCGTCTAGCCCTTAATCGTCCCGTTCAGTTCCCGTGCTGGCGGGAGCGACTGAAACACCTTCCGCTGTGCCGCATCTAGTTGCTTTTAATAATCGTCGCCATAGTCGCCGGGATAGGCGTACTCGCCTTCTGCTGCACGCTCCCGCTCCCGGTCATTCTGCGGGCCGCATGACATACACATGAGGTCTCCGCTGCTCAACACGTAAGGCCCGGCGATAACGTCATCAGCGGTGCGGTCATCCCAATCAATGAACGTACGCCCGCAGTTCTCACAGTCCTTAGTCGAGAGCATCGCCCCGCAATATTCACAGCCGATTGACGGGTGTACTGACTGCTCATCTTTGTGCCAAGCGCATGACTTCATCTCATCCCCCCTCTTTGTGCCGTCCGCCGGCCCCCTTGCAGCCGGTATGCGGCTCTCATGTCACTCATTCACCGCAAAAGGTAGAACCTCATGCCGCCAGTTCAACGTCGCTCTCAACTTCATTCCCCCAAACGTGCCAGCCTTCGTGCCGTTGCCGCGCGAACAGTTCAACGCGGGGTAAATCACCGACGAGTTGAATGATGCGGTCGCGCGTCTCGGCGGGCTTGCGGCTATGCTCCTGCACTGGCGCATAAATAATCTGACGTACGGCTGCCGATTGCCGCTCGACTCTTCCCTTGCCCGCCAGCAAACAGAACTCGGTGTTAGAGCGTGTCCAGTTGCCCATCCCGAAGAACTCTTCAAACGAGTCGGCGGGAAAGAAACCCAACTGGTCGACCGCCGCGTTCTTCTTAGTTTTCACCCAAACGAAAGCGACCGTCTTGTAGTCGAAGCCCCACGCCTTGATAACTTCCATGCAGTCTTTTAACTTCGGCCAGATACCCCAAATGAATAGCAGGCAGTTCTCATCGGCAATCTTAGAAATTGGAAGGGCGCATATCTCTGCCGTTTTCATAGTCGAATAGTCGTCCGGCGTGGCATCGCTCCGAGTGTTCGGAAAGTTGTATTGCCACGGCGGGTCGGCGTATATGATTTTGTAGGGCTGATTAACCATTCAATCTACAGCGTCCCGAAGGGCGCTCTCTCAAAAGTCAGAAAGTGTGCCCGTCTTCTCCCTTAAACCTTTTCCCTTCCGCCCGCCCCGTGCTACAGAATGCCGGGCTGTCGGATATGAGTAACCCCGGATAGCGTTTCATCGGCTGTTCCATATTTCGTGTAATCTCTTCTTCTGCTCATCAGTCCACGGGCGCTTCGCCGTGAACTCAACTCCTAACAGGGCCGCGATCATCTTCCGCACGGGTACGGGCTTGTGGCCGATGTGCCAGTTGACGCAGTAGTCGCACTTGTAGGGCCATAGGCTGTCGCCGGAAATCTGGTAAATGAAGTGGCATGTAAGGAGCGCGCGTACCGGGTCGCCGTGGTTCTGTTTTCCAAAGCATGAACTCGCATAGTTAATCGCCTTCTCGTGCTTGGCACTCATCGCTCGGCCTGATAATCAACCGCAGCCTTAATCAGCGTCGGAATCGAATCGTCTAAAAGTTTCTTCTCGCCCCGAGATATAAACGTCTTCACCGCGTCCACGATGTAAGACAGGGCTTCCAGTGGCTGCTCATCCTGCAAGCACACCTGCGCCGTCGTGTCGTCTACCTGCGCGGAGGTAACGGGGTCGTCAACGAAGTATCGGCGGGCCTTGTCCAGGTGCCCACGGGCCTCTGCCGTGCGCCCCAGTCGGCACAGCACGACGGCGATGTTGTTTTCGAGGTTCCCGGCGTATTGCAGATCGCCCGCCTCTTCCGCGTGGAACCTCGCCGCCTCGTACTCAATCAGCGCGCGGTCAAGGTGGTCACTTCGAACGTCCGCCGACTCCTCGTAAGTAATGCCAAGCCCGTTGTGGAATCTGGCGCGGAGGATGTGAAAGTTGCAGAGCTGCGCCAAGGGGTAAATATCGGCGTGGATTCTTAAAGCCTCCCGGTAGTTCTTCGCGCCGCGCTCTATTGAGGCGAGCAACGTCTTGTGCGCGAATATCTGGTCAACGTCTTCGAGGGTGAGAAGCTCCCGCGAGACAATGGCGCGCGCCTCATCGAAGCGGCCCGCCTTCCGCTCGTCTTCCGCCAATCGGTAAGCGTCAGTCAGCGTAAATTCGGCTTCTTTTATGCTCGCCAATTTTTCCATAACAGTTGACACTCCACTCGCTTTACCAACTTATCCGGGGAGTCTCCCATGAAACTTAAAGCCCTGCTCTTGGCCTTCTGCTTGACCGTTTCCACTTCCGCATACGCGGGCAACATCGAAACCAACGGCGTCACGTCTCAGGAAGCACCTGTGACCACATTAGACCCCGTGACCGACGCCCTTCTGAGCATCGTTCAGTCCGTACTCGCGCTCTTCTAGCCCACCTTCCGCTCGCGCATGATTGGTGCGCCCGGATACTCCGCGGCCCCGATCTGCGCGTCAACCATTATCGAAAGCTCGTGCGCGAGGGTCATTACGTTCAATAACTTCTGCTCGAAATCTCTCAACTCGCCCGGCGTCAAATCTTTCAAGTCTCTGCCCTTCAACTGATAGTTCGCGTCCGACGCACTTTTTAAGAGGAAGTTCAATTTGTGGATGGCGTCGCCCTCGTCCGGCACGTCGCCGCGAAGCTGTTGCAGGAAACTCAGCGGGTAGCGGGCCATTTCCAGGGCGGCCGAGACTTCCCCGCCCTCCCGCTGCTCTATTTCGAACAACTCGCGCACAAGCTCGCAGAGGACGTATAAGTGACTGCGCCGCCCCGAGCCGTACAGCCCGACCTCTTCCGTCATCTGGTAGGCCATCGAAAGGGCTTTGTTAGTGACGCGCGCCAGAATCTTTATCCTGTGCAGGTCAACCCCGTCGCGCTCCGCGAAAGCCCTGCGCGTGACCAGATTTCCTTTGTTCTCGACTTGCATAATCTGAGGTTTCTTTATGCTTCGGCTGGTTAACTTTTCCTGTTACCTTCCCTCTTGCTGAATAAGCGGGGCTGACCAACGGCCCCATACGTCACCTGAAACCAAAGGGCTAGACGTTCTATAGGGCGGGGCTGGCTTGCTGTGGTGGCTGACAGCCCCCGCCCGACAAAGTTCTTTGACATCAATCGTCAAGCTCTGTGAATGGGTCACACTCATGCTCGGGCATGCAGTCATCACAGAACGTGCCGTTGCAGTCGTCGCAAAGTTCTGTTGGCCGCTCAACGTCGCAGTCATCGCAGATGTAAGTGAGAACTAAAGTAGCCATTTGTTTTTCCCTTAAACTTCCTGTCAAAAAATAGGGGGCGAATTTTGCGAGAACCGCCCCCTCAAGTGCCATACGGCACACAGGAGGAAACTTGGTGTTTGACAATCAGGCGACAAGAGCCTCAACAGCGTCTTTCGCTTCTTTCAAGCTGAGGCCGGTAAGGTTCCGGCATAGCCTGATAGCGTCAATCTTTTGGCCGGCCTGAATCAGTAGCCTTGCTTCTGCTTGCCAGCCGTGTTTAAGAACAGCGTCCACGATGATTTTGGGGTGGCTCTTGGCAATTTCCAGAACGAGTTTGCGGAAGTCAGTATTAGAGTCGGTGATGATGCTGATTGCTTGTGCGTAGTAGTTCATGGCTTCCTTTCCGCTGGCTATTTGACAAAAGATTTAAGGGGCTGGCTGGTCATCCACTCGCTACCCATCCCTATTTCGGCGCCTACTCGTTGACACTTTCATGCGTCCTTTGGGCCAAAGCCTTGTCCGATGCGCCAGCCCCGATTGCAGTCAGGCAACAACCGCTCTGACCGCAAACCCTGAAAAGAACTATTGCTGACCCGAGGCGTCAGACCACGCCCGCATTTCTGCCTGCTTCTCTTTGGCGGTCGGGCAAGTATTCAACGGCCCTTCGTGGTGCTTCGGACACTTCCGGCAGTAGAAGCAGAAGTCAGGGCCGAGCATGGTTCCGAAATAGCACTCGCAGGACGGCGGGCCTTTGACGCAGCCTGATTGGTCGTTCTCAGCACCGCAGCAATCGCATGTCCATGTTCTATTGCCGATTCTTGCGCTCATGTTCGACTCGTGTTGGCCGCGCTCTCGCGTCTCTCTGGTGTCTAAAATCAGTACCCGTTGCAAATTTCAGCGCGGGGGTGAAAATTTTTCGCCGCCGGGCAAGTATATTTGCGGGGGCGTAGTAAATGAGTTCAGGCGCGGGAGTTCTGGTCCGCGCGCCTGCTTAACTACAAATCAACCTGTCGTTGCCTGCTCAAGTTTGGCGGGCACTTTTAAGCCGTGCTTCTTGAATAAATCCGGTAGCCCGAGCGCCACCGCTTCATCGGCAATCTCAGCCCTAGTGATACCGGTTTTCTTTACAAGTGTGTTGATAGCCTCTTCCGAGGATGGCCGTGGCCGAAATGGAAGAGGTTTGGTTGCGACGCCATATTTCGGTGGTCTCGCCATAACGGTATACCGTATACAGCATACCGTATACCCGTGTCAAGGGCAAAATTTTAGGGGTGGACATAGATGCCTATTCCGTATACAGTATCCGCCATGCCAGCGGACGGGAATCGCCAAAGAAACCAATTTCAATTCAAGCTGTCCCCCGAAGAGTTTAAGAGGTGGGACAAGGTAGTTAATGACGCGAAACTGCGGGTGAAAAAAGCGCAGATTGCCGCCATGCAAAAAGGTGAATCTGTTGAAGAGATTTCTTTATCCGACATCAACAGGGCACTAGTCGGCATGGCGGAAGCGAAAAAAGGCATAGTCACCGAGCCTGAGCGTCAATACTTTTTAGGTCTAGCAAACGGCGATTATGGTTCCGATGATAACGGAGGAAAAGAATCTCCCCCAGACAATCCCGGCAACAAAGGAGGTCTTGCAGTATTTAGACCTACCAACAGCGGGCGGTCAGCGCCAGTTGTCAACGCGAGAACCGAGGGTGAAAAATCAAAGAAGGGAGAGCGCAAAAAGAAGTGAGTGCCTTTGTGTCTGCCGTTTACACGCCTCGTATCCAAAGGTGGCCCACTTGCGCTCTGGTAACGCTACCCGTGTCTGCCGGTAATCCGTTCGCAACCGACAGTTACATCGAAGGCCAGATAGACCCTTACGAATACCTTATCAAGCATCCCTCAAACACGTTCTTTGTTCGTGTGACGGGGGATTCGATGATTGACTTGGGTATTCAGCCGGGGGATTTACTTGTCGTGGATCGCTCTATTGAAGCTCAAAACGGAAAGGTAGTTATTGCGATTCTTGACGGCGAGCTGACTGTGAAAAAGTTTGAGCTTGCCGGGTCTCACCTCCGACTTGTCCCAGCTAACAGCAATTATCAGCCAATCGTAGTCAAGCCCAACCAGGACTTTGAGGTATGGGGCGTGGTAACTTTTGTGATTCATAGAGTATAGGTCTCCCCGATCTTAGACAAATTGGCCTCCCACCCACTCACAGGAGAACTCTATTTAATCGTCTTGGAATTTAATCCATTCTTTCGTTTAGATTTCCGTAACATGCAAAACCCCTTTCTAGGCTGTAAGGTTTTATGACGCAGTAAAATTCAGGCATTAAAGGAGTACACACATGCTGAATGATTTAATGCGTGCCTTCGGCGCTTCGCTGATAATTTTCCCGCTTTGTGTCATCGTCATGGTCCTGACGTACCCCAAAAGCGTGCGGATTTGGTGGGTCTGGTTGGTGGCTTACGGCATCGCCTACGTAGCCGGATTCTTTACCGCACTTGTCATACCGATGATAGCGACTTTTTTATTCTGCATATTTCTACGCGGGCAAGAAAGTGTGGACTACAAAGGAGACCCTCATGCGTAAGCTACTCCCACTCCTACTACTCTTCACCCTCGCCTGCTCCAACAACGACACCCCGGCAAACAAGGCGACGGCCTATGTCGCCAAATCAGGACTCGCCTCGCAAAGCGGCACAGGCCCGACCAGCACGCCCCGCGACGAACGTATCAGAGGCAACCGCCGGAGCATGATTTATCACTGGCCCGGATGTCCGAATTATGACGACATCGGCCCGAGCAACAGAGTCTATTTCAAAACTCGTGCCGAGGCTGAAGCCGCTGGCTATCGAGCCGCAAGAAACTGCGGATAGGCTGGATTTATATAAGAGAGGCCATATGAGCGAAGGCTATGTAGAGTTTTCCAGAATTAAAGAAGCACTAATCAGTGACGACGGTGAAGAGGTTACGCTCACTTGCCAGGGCGGCGACGGCCTTGAGTTCGATATGCAAATCCCGGCTAACGCTATCGGCCAGCTTGTCAACCAACTGATGATACTTTGGCTGTCGCCCCAACTTAAAGCGTCGGAATCCCCGGAACCGCCACTGCTTCAAGTCACCGATCTTGAGGCTCAGATTTATCCGAACGACGTACTTGTGTTGACGATTCAGAATCAGATTGGCTACAAGATTCGCGTCGGATTCGTACCCGAGATGACGGAGAAACTTTTTGGTCTTCTTTTGCGCGAGGGTAAGTTTCATGGCGACGAAATTCAGTAGCATCCCCTTCGCCACTGATTTCTTTGCTGATGTGAAAGCCCACGCCCCTTCCCTGACCAGTCCCAAAGTATTCCTCAAATTGCCGCAACTCGTCTTCGGGCATTAGAGCTAAAGCGTAAGCCATCCAACGAAACACCGACATAACCCGCCTGCCTTTCCACTGAATTTCCGTCCACTTCCTAGCGCCCTGAAAAATTCCTGAAAATCTTTGCCCACCCTATTGACTCCGTATACGGTATACCGTATACTGCATACCAGCTTATGATGTTTTTGGAAATCAAGCAAGCGGGTAAGCTGAAAGATTTTTATCGATGAACTTCCCGCCCGTTAAGGTGGGCGAGCAAGAGGATACGAGATGCGAGAAGAGAATCAAGAATCGAAGATGACGCAAGCTGAGAAGATTCAACTGACGAAGGAACTCATCAAGCGTTGCCCACGCTCCCGCAGGGACATCAAGCGGGATTTGCAAAACACCCTCACCCTTGCCGAGCGGCACGAGATTGAAATCAATGAAGCCGTCTTGCTGCGCCGCAAGGGTGCGATTGACTTAACTATTGGCTGCACCACTGGCGACATGCTCGGCGATGACGAAGAAGAAAGCGAGGCGGCGTGATGGCTAAAGAGGAAGGGCTGCCGGAGGGTTTCACCTGTGAGTGCGGCGGGCATCACCGATTCCCTGCCTATGTTTACGCACACTGGGATACGCGCCTAATACACACCTGCGACGTGTGCGACAGGCAGCACGCAATCATAAGGGGGACGGTAAGTCTTATTGAACCCCGCCGCCGTGCCGCCCTACCTTCGGAGGTTCAGTGATGCAATCCACACAGACTGAGACAGAGATTCCAGACGCCATCAACCTTGCCGAGTTGAATGTGCAGGAAGCACATCTCGAAAGAGAGACGACTTACGGTCACAGCCTTTGGTGCTGGGGCTGCGCGGCGTGCTGGCCGGAATCCGTTGAACGTGATTCGGATATTTGGTGAAGGAAGCGAGGGCGTAAGCGGTGTACGACAAGTTATCTAGTGAAGAAGTTGAGCGCCTCGCTGATTCAATGAAAAGCAATGGCATGAGTTCCTACGGTGGGAGTGCGCTTGAGGCTTCTATGGGTCGCGCTTCACACGACTTCTTTCAACGCTGTCGAGAGGCGGGCAGGTTCGCCGTCCGGCGCGAAAACGGCAAGGTTGTCTTGAGTCTCTGCGAAGACGAGGCGGCATGAAGAAAGCCGTAGTGTAACCATGTCGGCTATTCATGGTCAGAACTTACGGCCCGGGAGTGCTTGATGAATTAGAGCAGAGGATGCGGGCGCACACGAAGCAGACGGACGAAGAAATCAAAACTGACATTGAAGAGTATTTGATGCTGGTCGAGATATTGAAGTCAGAAAGAGATTGCGAGGCAGCATGAGCGACGAGCAGAAGCAAAGGCGACAGCTTGACCAAAGGCTGCACGAGAACATTAACGAGCGTCAGCGTGCTATTGGCGCGTGGACGGCGGAAGGTCAGGATAAGTTCGAGCATTGGCTCTACGAATCCAGGCGCGTGATGTCGGAGCTTCGCCGCCTGCCTATCCTGTTTGCCCGAGAGCGCAACGGAGAATTACCGAAGGCTTTCAAATATTGCTCGCTATCACCCGTTGAGCAGTTGCCCGCCGAGAACAAGCTGGTGTGCTGTCTCGGGCAGGAAGTCCGGGCGTGCGAAATCCTGCGCGACACTTTCAAAAACACGGATGAGTTTCCGCCCGAAGTGATTGACCAAGCGAAGGCGCACGTCTGCGTCACTCACATTCTGGCCGAAAGCGCAAGGCATTCTATTGATACCTCCGAGGGTTACGTTTTAGACGAGACAGACCGCCAATTCTGGCAACGTACCTACGCAATCATGGCGATGCCCGAACCTGTTCCGCAGTGTGAAGAGTGCGGCGCAGAAGTCGGCGGCGAAGAGATAGACGACTCCGAAAAGGTTGGTTCTATTCTCCGCTGCCGTGAATGCTTGGCCAAAGTCGGCATGGTCTGAATGCGCCACTGCTTGCCCTGCGCGAATTAAATCCGTTTCAGCGCGAGGGGTTGCGGGTGACGGGGTTTCAACCGGGAAGCCGGAATTACAGGACTCTTTATGGATACCACGTTAGACCAGCGCACGGAAGAAGGGGTCAGGGTTCAGATGGCCTGCCGGGAGTGCGGCAACAAAGAGTTCTACCTGCTGACCGTGGTGACTGAGGTCTTCTTCGACCACGACGCCGGGACGCTCTGCTTCAAAGCCCCGTACTGCATGACCAACCTTGAGGAAGGGTTTACCTGCTTCAAGTGCAACGAGCCTTGTGACGACTTCGAAGGTGTTTGGGATTTCACGGCGACACGTTTATGACGGCCTTTAATAACAAGCTTGACGAAGGCAGTAAGACGGAGTGGTGCACGCCAGTCGAGATAGTGCGCGCGCTGGGTACGTTTGAACTCGACCCCTGTGCCCCTATCATCCCGCCCTACAAACTCGCGGAGCGGACATTCAATATCAACGACGACGGGCTGTCAAAGGAATGGGGGGGGGCACGAGTGTTTTTAAATCCTCCATACGATCAGAACCTTTACCGCTGGCTCGGCATGATGTACGCGAACAGCAACGGCATAGCCCTAATCTTCGCGCGGACGGACACGAAATACTTCCATGACTTCGTGTGGACGGCGAGTGCCGCCCTATTTCTCAGCCGTCGCATCACCTTCCTGCACGTTGACGGGAGCCGGGCCGCAAGGAATAGCGGAGCACCTTCGGTCCTAGTCGCCTACGGTGACGACAACGCGCTCGCTTTGAAACAGTGTGGATTGCAAGGCAAGTACCTAGTTCTTAACAAAGGCTTGAAGGCGCGGGTTGAAGTCGCTCCAGGGCTGGCCCAGTCAGTTTTATTCGGGTAAACGAGTAGGCCACAGGGGGCCGAACGGATGAGCGTTTGGGGGAGACGGCGGACTAGGGCTTTCGAGGTTCGAGGATGAAACCCACTTGGAGATTGGGAGGTTAATGACGATGAAAAGCAGCGAAGCGCGAAGCATAAATAAAGGCGAGAAGGTGGCACACAAGCGTTATGGTCTGTGCGTTGTTAAGGACGTCTTGACTTGCGGCAGTTCGCTTTTCGGCCTCGTCTTGACGCCGCAGGATACGGAAGGGCAATCACTCCTCGCCGCCGACTGCGGCTGTGATATCCCGGACTACCTTGAAGCTGACCCGCGTACTTTATCAACGCCTGAGCAGCCTTCAACGTAACTGACTTTTGAAGCCCTGACCTGTGAACGAGCGCCCGTCATATCTTGAAAGGATTTGGGCAATCGCACCACCGAAGGGAGGTCCGACACGATGGAAGTCAAGCAAGCCGTAACTGAAGCCGAAGAAACCAAGCAGGAAGATAAGAGGTATGAAGACTGCCCTGATGGATGCGGCGGACATCTTGTCTCTAGCACCGGCGGGGCAATCGTCTTCTGCTCGAACCGATGCGGCTACGGCTGCTGGTATTCGACGGAATGAACGACTCCCTTTTCCGCCGACTGCTTTTGCGTGAGGATTTGAAGAAATGAGCGAACGGCTACCAACAAGCACGCCCGAAGAGAGGGCCGAATGGTGCGTCCAACTCCACGCGGACTGGTCAAAGAATGATGTCATCCCCATGCCCGCCGACATCATTGAAAGAATTGAGCGGGCAATCAGGGAGGCGACTGCCGAGGCCCAACGGGTAGAGCGGGAGCGGGCGAAGGGGTTGGTCAAGGCTGCTAGATATGCTGCTGACGTGTTCGCCGCTCACAACGATGCCAAGCCGCACAGCATAGGGATGGAGCAGGCGGTTGAAGAGTTACGTTCGGCGGTCAAAGAGTTTGAGGCGGACAGCCTGAAAGAAAAGCCCAAAGGGTATGCGGGCAAAGGCCCGGAGTGTGAATACTGCGACCGCGAAGCCACCGAGAGCATAGGTAACACCATTGTCTGCGACGAGCATTTTAAGTCAGAGCAATAACGGCTTGTCGGCCCGAGACGAGCACGACCCGGAGAAGAAATAAATGAGAAACACCAGGCGAAGCAAGGCCGAGATAAGGCTAATCACTCACACCTGCCCGAAGGGGCATACGTGGAAATCAATGCTGGTGAATGCTAAGAACTGCCCCGTGTGTCGCAAGGAAGAACGGCAGAGGGAACAGGCCGAGAAGTCGGGAGAGTCGGACGGCGAGGTTAAGAAATGAAGCTCGTTCACTACGTCATACAGTTCAGTGATGACCACAAGGGCGCTCGTGTCCTGCTCTGGCTCCTCGCCCTCCCCCTCTTCTTCGCCTGGTTGCTGCTCGCCGGCGTGGACGGCATTAGGAGGTGGACACAGTGAAGCAAGCCGAGAGACCAATCGAAGAGCGGATAGACGACCTACTCTCTGCGCTGGACGAGCTGCACGATTACCGGCTGGCCTTCCGCCGCGTCATCTTGGAGACCGTCCGGGCGGGCTACGGCCGGCGCGACCAGATGATGAGCATGTGCCGCCACCTGTGGAAGCCGTCAAATATGCCCGTGGCCGACGTGCTCTCCGACATCCTGGTCGAGTTGACGAATGAGGGGCTGATATGCAGGAACGAGAATCACTACAACATTCGGTACGTGCTGACTGAGAAGGTCGGGCGGGCGGCATAGGAAAGGGGCAGGCTGTGAATAAAGAGTCTTCAGGAGAAAGCCCGTCAGCGGCGGTGTGGCGGGAATGGTTTGACCGCATCGGCCCGGCTACTAGCGTTGATCTGGTGAACGCGACGGCCAATCTGGTCATAGCCGAACGCGACATTTACGCGCAGCCTATCATGCGCCAGCTTGACCGCCTTGCGGACAACGAGAGCAAGTTGCTCCGGGCGATTGAGGCAGCCTGCCACGCATGGAACCAAACGCCGGCAACAGAGCGCACGGATAAGCTCCAGGAGGCCATTAACCTCCTTAGCAGCGTGCATCAAGAAATACTGGGGGCGGCATAGGGCGGGGAGTTGTCCCCCGAGAGGATGAGGCGATGAAACAGTTTTGGACATGCCTGAAGTGCTGGTGCTACGACAACTGGCTGGGAGACTTCTTCTGTTACAGGTGCGGCCATAAGCGTGAGAAGTGAATTGTGCGTCCTGACCTTCCCTCCCCCAACCCGAGACGCGACGAGACAGGACGATTCAGGGAGAACGGAGAATAGCTTTCGACGGTTCGAGCTTACGCGCTCTCAAGCGCACATGAATTGAAGGGTTAATCAGGATGGACAGAAAAGAACTCATCACGAAATTAAGGGCTGACAAAGAGTTCCGTGACGCCTTCATGTCGCAGACCGTCAGAGAATCCATCGCCGCGCAGGTTAAAGAATTGAGAACTCAGCACGGACTGTCACGGCATGAATTTGCCGACCGCGCTCAGATTGCCTACAGCACGGCCTTCAGACTAGAGAATCCTAAAACCAACGACGGCGTGACCATCAAGACGCTTCTTAAAATCGCCTTCGCCTTTGATGTCGCGCTAATCATTAAGTTCGTCTCATTCAGCCGCTGGCTAGTCGAGATGTTCGCCTTCACACCGAAGGGGATTCTCACCTTTGAAGAGGATGCGGGCAATCTAATGGCGTGGGCCAGAGAGCAAGATGCTGCGACCGCGCAGCGGCGCTCTCCCTGACCTGTGAATGAGCGCCTAGTGTCTCCTTGAAAACCGTCCGCCCGTCTCCCCGCTGATGGTCAGCACCGGGGGCGCGGACAAACACGGGTAAGGTTAATACGGAGCGATTGGGGTGAGGTCAGGGTTTGAAAGTCATACGAGGTGAAGGCTTATGAAGCCAAGAGCATTAGACCTGTTCTGCAAAGCGGGCGGGGCGACCAAAGGCTTACAGCGCGCGGGCTTTCACGTCACGGGCGTTGATATTGAACCGCAGCCCAACTACTGCGGCGACAAGTTTATTCAGATGGACGTTAAAGACATCGGCGCGCGGCACTCCAAAGTCAACCCGGCCCTCTTTGATTTCATTTGGGCCTCGCCGCCCTGCCAGAGATACAGCGTATGCACGCCCATCGCCCACAAGAGCAGGCATCAAGATTTAATCGTCTGGACTCGCGTACTTCTCAACGTCTTCAAGAAGCCTTACGTCATAGAGAACGTGGCCGGCGCGCGGCATTTACTCGACAGCCCCTTAATGCTCTGCGGTTCGATGTTCGGCCTGAAGGTTTGGCGTCACCGTTACTTTGAGACTTCATTCCCCTTGTTCTCACTGTTGCCGCCCTGCGATCACTCATTCAAGCCTGTAGTCGTTTCAGGCTCGCCGCGCCGCAGGCGTGCGGACGGCACGCTCGACAGGACGGAGCCGAGTACGCAGGAGCGCAGGGACGCGATGGGTATTCCGTGGATGCGTCGGACGGAACTAGACGAGGCGATACCGCCGGCCTATTCAGAATGGCTGGGTCGCCAATTTCTGAATCTTTGCCAAACGGCCGCGGCGTGAAGGGAAGCTATGAATCAGCCTACTGAAAATCAAATCGAACTGTTGGACGCCTTGAAAGCCATGCTCGAAATGTTTGAGGCCATCTGTGACAAAGTAGATTGGGGCAAATCATTTCTAAACGCCAGAACAATCCGACTGTTCAACGAAGCACCGTTAAAGGCAAGGAAAGCTATTGCCGATTATGAGCAACTTCTATCTTCCACTGACACCAACAGCAATCAGCCTTCAACATAAAAGCAGTTTTGAATCCGGGGGTGTGTAGCGTATCCCCCGGAAGCAAAAGAGAGGTGGTTGAACGTGTATCGAGCGGTTTACATACATACGCATATTTACAACGACCGCAACTATATGACGGGAGCGTGGCGCGTCTTTGACGGCTTACTGCTTCGCCGCGCCGACCCCTTATCGCTTCCGGCTGAAATCATCTTTGTTGACGACTCGGGCGCAATCAGGATTGAGAAGGAAGCGCACATAACTAATCAGTGCGGGGCGGCAACGTGGGTGTACGCTCACGAGTTCGAGTTGATGGCCGACATGGTAGAGCGCGACTGGCAACGGCGTGGATGTTGGCAGGAAGCCTATGACGACATTCAGAGAATCCGGGCCGAGCGGGGCAACCCGTCAGGCAAGCCGCCCGACTGCCCGGCCTGTGGAGGGACGGGGCGCGGTCTTCCAATGTTCTGCAAAGAGTGTGGCGGCACTGGCAGCGCGCGGCCGCGCAACAGAACAAAGCTAGTTGACACGATTCCTTCTACGAACAGCGCCCTATGGAAATGCGAATCATGCGGCGAGGAATGGGCATCGCCTAACAAGTTGCCCTGTACGAACTGTTCCGGCACGTCCACCGAGGCTTCAACCGCTCCCGCATCTGTGAGGTAACTGAAGATGAGCGTGCAGGGCCAACAGGATAAGCCGTGGCTCCCTTCCCCAGATGATAAGCAGGACGAGCAAGGTCACGTCTGGTTTGACGTAGACAACATGGAAGCCTGCAAGCGGTGCGGCATCGTCAAAAGGCGCGACGGTAAGAACAGCACATGCAGGGGAACAACGGGAGGCGTCGGGCTTAGGTGAGCGAACAATTTTCCCACTAACATGCTCTCAACAATCAAGACACACAAAGAGTGGCTTTCACTCACCCGCCACGGCCTGCACACCTTAGTCCAAGACCAAGACGTGCTGATTGAGCTAATCATCAACGAGGCACGGAGAATGATAAAGCAGGGCGAGGTCACAAGTGTCGTCGGGGTTCCTACTGAGGTTGATGCCGTGCGGCAGATTCTACAGGAACTCAACTTGAGATTCGTTGTCGGCTGACTGCGTTCTCACTGGATAGGTATTTGTTCGTGTCCCCGGTTGGGACAGAGGAAGCTGACATGCCGATTCTAAATTACACAACCAAAGTCAACGAGCATAAGACCATCGGTGAGATTCAAAAAGCTCTGGTCGCCAAAGGCGCTCTATCTGTGATGACTGACTACACCCCGAGCGGGACGCCCGCGGCCGTGACCTTCACGATAAACGTCAACGGCACTCCCATACGTTACCGCCTGCCTAGCGACGTTGACGGCGTACTCCGGGCCATGCAGAGGGCCAAAGGCGTGCCCTACCGATTGCAGACCAGGGAGCAGGCCGTGCGCGTCTGCTGGCGCATCCTGAAAGACTGGATAGAAGCACAGTTGGCAATCATCGAAGCGGGTCAGGCCGAGCTGGCGCAAGTGTTCTTACCTTACGCGCTGAACAGCGAGGGGCAGACTCTATTCGAATATTTCAGGGACAACCCCCGGCTGCTTACAGAGGGCGGGCGCAAGTTGCTGCCGCCCCATGATGATCCGATTGACGCCGAAGTGCTGAACGACACCGAGAATTAATTGTTTTCGTGTCCCCGGTTGGGGGACCAGAGGGAACTGAAGATGAAAACCGAAGCTGAGATTAGAGACTTCGTTAAGACGCGCACGGAGATAGAAGCCCTATGCAAAGAGATTGCCATTGAGCTTCAAACTATCCGAGGCGAATCATCCGTTGACCCGAGGACGGCGGAAGTGCACGAGCTTTCTGAGGAAGAAGGCGTGTCCGTGTCGTGGGAGATTTGGTGTCGCGGGAGCTTCTATGAAGACGGCTATTGTCAATTCCCTTTGTCCTACCTCTGGACTGACGGCTGGCGCGAAGCCGAGCGGGCATCAATGGAGCGGGCAAAGCTGGTGGCAGAGGAACAAGCGGCGGCTGAGAAGCGAGCGGCTGAGCAGGAAAGGGAGAGGCGGGACCGGCAGACTTACGAGCGGCTGAAGGCCAAGTATGAAACGGGCTCTTGAAGCCTGCGCCACCATTTTTATCTCCCGCTGAGTTTTTTTTCGTGTCCGGTTGAGAAAGAAATAGTCTTATGAGCAAAGAAGTAGAGACAATCGAAAAGCGTTACACCGAAAAGCAGTTCTGCGAGATGTACCAGATAGACCGCGCGACCGCGCACAGGTGGCGTAAGGCCGGGATCATCCGTTTCGTCAAGCTGCCGACCGGCCAGATACGCTACCTGCAATCACACATTGATGAGATGGAGCGCAGGAATCAGAAAGGCAAGCGTGCGGCCTAGTCCTCGAACGATTCCAGGATTTCCGCGGCCTTGTCCCGGCTCGCCTCGTCGGGGTTGTTGTAGCGCCACGTCGTAGTGGGTTGCGTGTGCCCCATGAGCTTACCGGCTTCCGAGAGCGGCATGTGTCCCTTCAACAGCCTCGTGGTCGCGGTGTGACGAATATCGTGCAGCCTGAAATCATCAAGAGAGACGCCTTTCAACCCCGCCCGCCTCTTGGCCGTGGCGAAGGAGCGTCGGACGCTGCCGACCTTAAAGAGCTTTTCATCGGGTGCGAGTCCCTGACAGAGCCTTTCGCACACGACCCGCAGTCTGGTAGTCATCTTCAGCCACCTCTCCGTGCGGCGCTTCCCCTTGTAGGATACGGCCCTGATTTCGTTCGTTTCAAGGTTCACGTCCCGGCGCTCCAAACGGAAGACCTCGCCGGCACGCATCCCGGTGTCGAAGGCGCAGACCAGAAAGTCGCCCAAGTGGCCCGAGGCTTCGAGCAACAAAGCGCCCTCCTCCTTCTTAGTGGCGATGCGCTCGCGTGGAACTTCCAGGGCTATGTCTATCAAAGCCTCGCCCTTCCCGAAAGGGTTCTTACTCAGCCACCCCTCCTGCACGGCCACGGAGAACATGCGCCGGATGGCCGCCAGTTCCCTGTTGACCGTCGAGACGCTACGCGGGCTCTCCCGCTCCTCCCACCTGATGACTTTCCTGCCGTCCACCTCTTCTTTGACCTTGTACTTCACGAGGACCGGCTTTCGGAGGAGCCTATTCTTATACCTGACGAGATCGGCGTAAGTGATGCTCTTGGCCTTCCGTTTTCCGAAGTGGGCTTGGGCGTAACCTATCTTGCGCCGCATGTCCCTCCAGGAGCGCAGCCCTGCCACCTTCTCGCCTTTGGTGTTATACTCGGCCTCCGTCAGATAGTGCTCTTTGTAATACTCGGCCAGGTCGTTAAAGGTCATCCGAGCACCGTCAAGGCTACGCTCGCCCTGCTCGTCCAACTCCTTCAGCAGGTCTTTGACGTGCTCCCATGCTTCGGTGCGCGTACCCGAAACTGCTTTGCGCTTGCGGTCCCTGCGGCGTCCGTGCTCGTCCGTGAAGGTGACGCGGCCGTAGATTGCGACCACCTTGCGCTTGCCGGTCTTCGGGTCTTTGACCTTCTCGTACCAGATGGAGCCTTTACGGTTGCGGGGCATCTCACTTCCACTTTCACTTCCACATACGGGGCGCACGGGATACTACACGATGCAACCTCGTGCGACAAGATGCAACAACGAGGAGGCGGAAAAGGGCGGGGATTTTCAAGGATATGCCGCACGGTGCGACACCATGCAACATCATGCAACAAGAGGATGTCGCGGACTCTTAATCAGCGGGTCACTGGTTCGAGCCCAGTCCGGCTCACATTTCGAACCAATAAGTTAGGGCATCCGCAGCGGATGCCCTTTCTTCTTTTGTGTGCCAGATTTGCGGGCGCGCCCGAGGGGGCGACGCTTCAGGGTGCGGCGATGAAGTTGATCGACAGGTTATTCTCGCTCAGGGCGGGGTAAGACCTGCTGGCCGGGGTGAAATGTAAGCCGTCCTTCGAGGGGGTCAGCGTGTAGTTGCCGGCGGCCGGCACGTTGTTGAATATGTAGCGGCCGAACTCGTTCGTGACGGCCGTAGCGGATTGCGAGCCGCTCAGCGTCACCGTGACCCCGCTCACGCCGTTGGCGTTTGAATCAACGACGAGCCCGCCGAGGAGGTGTGCGTTCATGATGCCAGTGAAGTCGGCCGAGCCCCAATTCCCGCTCAACTGGTAGTAAAACAGAGTGGCCGGCGAGAAGGAATAAAAGGTCTTCGACGCCGTGATCGTGTAGTTCCTGCCGGCATCCAAGGACCTGAACTGGAACCTGCCGTTGCCGTCCGTCTTGACCGCGCCCGTGCGCGCCCCGCCGAGCTGCACGAGCACGCCGGGCATAGGCGTACCGTTACTGTCTCGGATGAGTCCCCCTATGCTGTGTTGCCGCGGTGCCCCCGTGAAGTTCAACGCCACGTTCCCGGTCAGGCCGTAGAACGTGCGGCTCGGCGGGTTGAAGCTGAGGTACAGCCTCGACGCCGTGACCGTGTAGTTGCGGTCGGCCCTCAGGCCGGTGAACGAGTATTTGCCGAGGCTGTCCGTGAGGACGGTTTCGTCCTTGCCGCCGCTGATCGTCACGAACGTGCTGGCGAGGGGCGTGCCCCGCTCGTCCTTGACCGTGCCCGCGATCCTGTAAATCGGGACGGAGGCGAAGTTCCCGGCCGCGTTGCTGCTCAGCCTCAAGAATTTGCGGAGCGGGGGGTTGTACGTGTAAGTCGCGGTGGGCGTCGGCACGATCTTGTAGTTGCCGCCCGCGAGCAGTTTTCCGAAGCTGTAGTTGCCCTCGCTGTCGGTCGTCAACTGCAAGGTCTTGGAGCCTTTGATTCCGACCTTCGCGTTGCCGAGGGGGTTGCCCTGCGGGTCCGTCAGCTTGCCCGAAATGCTGTAGAGATTTTTTGAGCCCGTGTATCTGTAGAAAAGGGTTCCGAGCAGCGTGCCTGGGCCGCCGTCGCACTTCTGCTCGAAGCTCGCGGCGAAGTGTACGACTCTGGGCTCCGGCCCCGAATAGTCGTACTGCGCCTCGTGGACGGTGAAGCTGCCTGTGAGCATGTTGCAGCCGCGCCCGTCCCCAGTGACTTCCAGGCCCGGATGGCCGGGGTCATAAAAAGGGGCGCGCTGCGCGTCAGGGTAGTAACCCGGCACGAGGTTTTTGTTCTGACCCATCGTGCTGAAGTTCACGTTCCACACGTTGTTGTTCGCGTGGACGATGGTGAAATTTATCGAATCGACGATGCCGTCGCCCGTGCCGTCGCCCGCGCTGGCAAAGAAAGTTGTGTTGTACGCCTTGAAGAGATAATCGTTGGGGCCGCCGATGTAATCGTTCTCGTCGCCGCTCATGGAGAGTTGCGTGACGAGCGGCGTCGGGGTCGGCGTCGCGGCCGGAGTCTGGGCCGACGCGGACGACTGTAGACAGACCAGCAGGCTTGCCAGTGCCAGAACGAAGAGGGGGAACCTGCCGGCGAGCCGCCAGCCACGAGGGACGCGAGACATCATAATTCTCCTGGTTGAGATTTACTGCGTTACGGGTAATGCTCTGGGACTTTATCCGAGAGGCAGGTGGCTGCGAAGAGACAGCAACAGGCCACGGTAACGAGCGAGGTTCTGCGCCTCTCAGCCTTCGTGATGTTAGTGACTTAACCCTTGAACGGTGTGAGACTTCACAAGAGCAGAACAACCGGCGGATGATACAGTTTTCGTTCCCGGCTGTCAAAGCGCGGAAAGAGCGTCGCGGCTATCGATTCACAGCTTAGCGCGGAGGCGTCTCGCCCCAAATCCACTGGCCGAACCAGTCGTAGTTGTGCTGCTTGAAGGCGCTGAACTGCTTGAGCGTCCAACTGCCGCCGCCGTGGCCCGCGCCCCTGTAGACGATCATCCTGACGTTGACGCCCTGGTCTTTCAAGGCCCTGTACATCTCATAGCTGCTCATGATCGGCGAGCGCCTGTCCGCCTCGCCGTGCTGAATCAGGGTCGGCGTTTTGGCCCGCTTCACGTAGGCGACTGGCGCGACCTGCCTGTAATACTCCGGGTCGTCCGCGGGGGTCGCCCCCAGGAGGCTGAGCATCCCCGGCCCCGCGTCGCTGCCGGCGTAGAACACTCTCCAGTCGGAGACGCCCCCGCCCATCGAGACGGCCTTGAAGCGGTCGCTGTAGGCCGCGATGAAGGCCGCGACGTAGCCGCCGTGGCTGTAGCCCATCGCGCCCACGCGCTCGCGGTCGACCATGCCCCGTTCAATCAGGTAGTCCACGCCGGAGATGATGTCCTGGTACTGCGGGAGGCCGAGCTGGCGGGCCAGCAGTGCGCGGAACCTGCTGCCGTAGCCGATTGAGCCGCGGTAGTTCGGCAGCAGGAGCAGCGCGCCGCGCGCGGCGAAGGGCTCGATTGGGTAGATGTCGCTCGGAGGGTTGAGCGAGGGCTGGTCCAGGAAGGTCGGGCCTGTGTGTATGACGACCAGGAGCGGGTACTTCTTCGTCGCGTCGTAATCGTCCGGCTTGACCAACACGCCTTCGATGGTGGTTCCGTCCTGCGACTTCCAGGTGAGCAACTCGCGCGTGCTGTGCCTGAAATCTTTTATCTGGTCGTTTATCGCCGTGACGGTCGCGGGGGCGAAAGGCTGTAGGCGTGTGAGCTGAACTTCGGGGAGCCGCCGGCCGTCTTCGGAGATGAAGGCGGCGCTCTTGAAATCCTTCGTGAAGGAGAACTGATTGAAGACGGCTTGCTCGGGCGCTGTGAGGCGCGTGACGGCGCGCGTCTCCGGGTTGAGTCGGAAGAGGTGGCTGGACGTTTTTTGCAGGGCCGCGAAGTAGATGCCGTCGGGGGACCAGGCGAGCAGGTTCGGGCTCTCGTCGAACTCGGTCGTGAGCACGCGCGGCGTGCCGCCGTCGGCCGACACGACGGCGACGTAAGTGAGAGAGTAAAAGGTCGGGTCTTGCCCGAGGGCGGCGCTTGAGGTGACGTAAGCAATCTGGCGGCCGTCGGGCGACCAGACTGGTCCGAAATCCTGCCCCCTGTTCCCGACGATCTTTCTGACGGACTTGTCGTCAAGCTTCAAAATGTAAACGTCGTTGGCGGCCCAGGTCTTTACGTCCTGGCCTTTGAATGCGCCGTAGTTCTCCGCGGGCTTGCTGGCGCTGAAGGCGAGGCGCGTTGAGTCAGGCGACCAACTGTAGCTCGTGACCGTGAAGTCCGTCCCCGAAGTGAGTCTTTCAGGCTGTGCCAGTTTCCCGTCCGCCAGCTCGGCCATCCAGAGGTGCATCTGCGTGGGCGCGGGCTCGCCGATTACCTGGAAGTCGCCCATCTTCTCCCTGCGCTCTTTCAGGTGTTGCGGCTCGGGGTCCGAGGTCGTGAAGGCCACGCGCCGCCCGTCCGGCGAAACGTCGAAAGAGCCGACGCCGGTTTCGACCCTGGTGAGTTGCAGGACTTCCCCGCCCTCGGCCGGCGTCATAAAAATCTGCGGCCGACCTTCGCGCGTTGATAGAAAGAGTATGAGCCTGGAGTCCGGCGTCCAGGCCGCGCCGTAGCTGGAACCTTTCGTGTTCGTGATTTGACGCCGCCCGCCGCCCGCGGCCTCGACCCACTCGACGCCGCTCTCGAAGGCGTTAATCTCGAAATTCCCCTTCATCGTCTCGTAAGCCACGTAGCGCCCGTCGGGCGAGACGCGCGTGTTCGTCACGTACTTGAAGCCGAGCCACTGGTTGATGGTGGGAGCCTGTTTGTTCTGGGCGAACGACACCCGGCCCCAGAGGGTGAGCGTCAACACGACGAGCAGTGAGAATTTTTTCCGCATGGCCCTTATCCTTTCCGACGCTTTGTCAGCTAAGAAACACGCGTGGGAATTTACCAGCGGCGGGCCGTTGGAGTCTTGGAGGATTGAAACTTTTGGTAAAGGGTCAACGCGAACGCAGGACGTTGCGGTATTTCGCGGGTGTCATCCCTGTCAGGCGCTTGAAGGTTTTTGAGAAATGGCTCTGGTCGTAGAAGCCCGTGGCGGCGGCGACGTGCGCGAGCGAGGCGTCGGGCTTTGACAACTCGCGGCAGGCCGTCTCGATGCGGAGGCCCGTGACGTAGTCGGCGGGCGAGTTGTGAAAGTGCTTGCGGAACTCGCGCGCGAGGTGGACGGGGTGGACGCCGACCTTCTCGGCGATGAAGGCCATCGTGAGGCCCTCCCTGTAATGTGCGTGCATGAACTCCCTGGCACGCGCGAGCCAGACGGGGACGCCGCCAGCCGCGCCGGCGGACGCGCCGCGCTCGGCCGCCGAGATGATCTCCAGCATGATTCCCTCGACCGCCAGCCGCGAAGCCTCGTCCGTCTCACGAAACTCCCTGAACAGCCGGCGTGACAGGGCTTGCAACTGCGCGCCCTGGTAATCGCCGGACTCCTTGAGAACGACCGCCGAGTGCAAGCGCGCGCGCTCAAGCCACTCCTCGGTTATCTCGATGTTCAGGCAGCGCGCCCCGCCGCGGTCGAAGCTGTCAGCGTGCCGCTCGCCCTGCGGGCGGAAGATGAGCATCGCAGGCTTGCCCGTCCTCGCGCGCTGCTCGTAGCTTTCGGAGAAGTATCCTTGCAGCACGAGCACGAAGCAGGCGCGCTCGTGCGAGTGCCTGGCGAGCTTGAGGCCGGACTCGTACGAAGACTCCGTGAAGACCATCCCGCCGATGGCGCGACTCCGCAGGCTGTTCCCGGCAAAGCGCCCGCGCGGATATTCACTCATCATCAACCGCCTCCCGCCGGAAATTTTCGTCCCATTTTACCCGGCCATACGTCTTTCGCAAGATTGAAGTTCGCGCGCGGCGTCGGGGCGTCAGCTTAAAGGAAGGAGGAGCGTGCCCCGTGAACTTATTGACTTCCCGCCGCGAGTGGCATATCGTCCGCGCCACGACGAGCATAGTCCCGACCTGTGCAGACGACTTCTCAACCGTCCACGCTGCACCTCCGCGGCGCAGCCTTCCGTCTTTCAAGTCAAAAAGGAGCCCGCCATGACAACAGCCAAACGCTTCGCCTTACTTCTCACTCTCAGTCTCTACGCCCTTTCAATCGACCTGCAAGCGCAGACGCAGCACGCGGGCAAGGACTCGGCCGCGCAGAAAGAGGCTGCGGCCGAAGCCGGCGATAGTCCGGGCATATTCGCCGTCGGCCCCATAGACGGTGAGGGCACGCCCGGCAAGATTACTAAGTTCACGGGCGCGAACGCCGTCGGCAACTCCATCATGACGGAGAAGCCCGGCAAGGTCGGCCTCAACACGGAGATGCCGACGGCGACCCTGCACGTCAACGGGTTGCAGCCGACGGCCGTGGCGACTAACGGGACCAACGCGTCGCTGGTGCTGCAAACCACTGGCGGCAAGGGCGGCAACACGACCGGCGCGGGCAAGTCCGGCGGCAAGGGGGCGAGCATACTGCTCGTGGCCGGCGACGGGGGCAACGCCCCTGCCGACGGTCTGAACCCCGGCCACGGCGGCGACATCACTTTGCAGGCAGGGGCGCGGGGCACGGGCGGCTCGGGCGTTGGCGGCGACCAGGGCCGTGTGCTCATCGCGCCGAACGACCTGGGCCGCGTCATCATCGGCGGGCAGATACCGTTTACGGGCGCGAGACTCTCGATTTTTTCCGGCGACGACTTCAACAGCGCCATACAAGCCTTCGGCAACGGAGCCGGCATAGTCGGCACAGCCGATAACGGCGACGGGGTTCGCGGCTTCGCCACTTTCAACGGCAACGGCTTGTACGGCGAGACCACGCAGGGCAACGGCGTCTGGGGCATCAGTCAGAGCGGCGACGGCGTCTCGGGCCTGAGCAAGAGCAACGACGGCGTCTACGGCGAAAGCTCCACGGGCGTCGGCGTCTCCGCCAGGGCGACCGGCAGCGGCACGGCCGTCCAGGCCATCGCCGGCACGGGCAAAGGCGTTTACGCTCAAAGCTCCAGCAACTCCGGCGTCTTCGGCTTCAGCGGCACGGGCGACGGCGTGACGGGCCAGAGCATCAGCGGCTACTCGGGCAACTTCCTCGGCAAAGGGAAATTTTCGGGCAACCTGGAAGTCGGCGGCAGCGAGTTCTTTCTTGGCACAACTTTTCGCCAGATGCTCAACCTTCTCAACACGACCCACGGCATGGGCGTGCAGACCGCCACCTTCTACTTCCGCACCGGCGGCGGCTTCAACTGGTACAAGGGCGGGACGCACAGCGACGCGCAGGACAACGCGGGCGGCGGGCTGAGCCTGATGCGGCTCACCTCTAACGGCAACCTCTTCACCAACGGGGCCGTCAACCCCATCAGCGACCGCAACGCCAAGACGAACTTCGCGGCCGTCAACCCGCGCCTCATCCTCGACAGACTCGCGACGGTCCCCATCCAGACCTGGAACTACAAGAGCGAAGGCGATGCAGTCCGGCACATCGGCCCGGTCGCGCAAGATTTCCGCGCGGCCTTCGGCCTCGGCCCGGACGACAAACACATCTCGACCGTCGACGCCGACGGCGTGGCGCTGGCGGCCGTGCAGGGGCTCTATCAGTTGATGCTGGAGAGGGAGAAGCAGAACGAAGAACTCACACGGATAGTGGCGCAGCAGGGGAGCCAGATAGAGCAACTGCGTGCAGAGCTGACGCGGCTTGAGCGTAGAGGCGTCGCGCGGGCAGGGAGCAGACCGCGGCGACGAAGGTAAGAGCGCTCACGCCACTCGCGCGTCTTTGCTGAGGACGGGAATCTCTGAAGCCGGCGGGGCCGGCGAGTAGATGTGCCCCTTGGAGAGGAACTCGGCGGCCGCCTCGGCGCGGACGGGTCGGGCGAAGAAGAATCCCTGCGCGTGCTTGCAGCCCAACTCGCGTAGCTGCGCGAGCTGCTCCTCGGTCTCGACGCCTTCGGCGACGACCGTCATCCCCAGGTTGCGCGCGAGCATGATGATTGAGCGTATGATCTCCACGTTCTCGCTCTGGTTGCTCATCCCGCTGACGAACGAGCGGTCGATCTTCAGGGTCGAGATGGGGAAGCGGTGCAGGTAGCTCAGGGAAGAGTAGCCTGTGCCAAAATCGTCTATGCTCGCCTCGACGCCGAGGTCGCGCAGTTGCTTGAGCATCTCCGTGGCGCTCTCCAGGTTCTCCATCACGACGCTCTCCGTGATCTCCAGCCTCAGCCCCGAAGGGTCGAGGCCCGTGTCCCCCAGGGCGCGCGTAATCTGGTCGATCAGGTCCGGCTGCGAAAACTGTTTGCTCGAAAGGTTCACGCTGACCTGGAAGGCGGGCTCGGAGGGGAAGGCTACGTGCCACTCGCGCATCTGGCGGCAGGCTTCGCGCAGGCCCCACTGGCCCATCTGCACGATGAGGCCCGTCTCCTCGGCCACGGGGATGAACGCCGACGGCATGATCATGCCGTGCTCGGGGTGCTGCCAGCGTATGAGCGCCTCGACGCCGCAGACCGCGCCTGTCTCCAGCGAGACTATGGGCTGGTAGAAGAGCGTGAACTCCTGGCGCTCGACGGCGCGCCTGAGGTCGTTCTCCAGTTGCAGGAGGCTGACGGCCCGCGCGTGCATCGTCTTGTCGAAGACCTCGTGCCGCGCCTTGCCGAGCGACTTGGCGCGGTACATGGCCGTGTCCGCGTCGCGCAGGATTTCGTCCGGGCTCTCGTAGCCGATGCTGCTCGGGGCGATGCCGACGCTGACGGTCGTGAAGACCTCGTGCCCGCGCAGGTTGAAGGGCGACGAAATCTCCTTCTCCACACGCTCGGCCACGCGGATGGCCTCGCCTATGTCCGTCACGTCCTCCAGCAGAATCGTGAACTCGTCGCCGCCGAGGCGCGCCACCGTGTCGCCCGGCCGCAGGCAGGCTTCGAGCCTGCGCGCGATGCCGACGAGGAGCTGGTCGCCGACGATGTGGCCCAGAGAGTCGTTGATGACCTTGAAGCGGTCCAGGTCGAGGAAGAGGACGGCGAACTGGTGCGGCCCGAGGCGGCGGGTGCGCGCCAGCGCCTGCTTCAGGCGGTCAACGAAGAGGGCGCGGTTCGGCAGGCCAGTCAGCGTGTCGTGGAAGGCGTCGTGCAGGAGCTGGCGCTCGGCGCGCTTGCGGTCGGTGATGTCCTGCGTCTGGAAGATGAGGCGCGCGGCCTTCGTCTCCGGGTCGCGCGTCAGAGAGATGCTCAGGAAAATCCAGACCTCGCCGCCGCCCTTGTGTGTGTAACGCTTCTCGGTCTGGCAGGTCGGGATGCTTCCGTCGAGCAGGTGCTCGACCTGCGCGCGGACCGAGCGCAGGTCGTCCGGGTGCGTGATCGTCTCCCAACTCATCCCGAGCAGCTCGCGCTCGGAGTAGCCGACCATCTCGCAGAGCGAGCGGTTGACCTCCAGCCACTTCCCTTCCGGCGAGACTAAGGCCATGCCGATGGCCGCGTAGTCGAAGGCGCTGCGGAAGCGCTCCTCGCTCTCCTGAAGCTCGGCCACGTGGCGCTCGGCCGACTCTATGTTCTTGAGGTAAGTCCTGTAGGTGAAATAGACGATGGCGACGATGGGCGTGGCGGCGACGAAGGCCGTGCCGCCGGCGACGCCGACCAGCTTGGAGACGAGGCCCGCCGCGCTCGCCCCGGCGAAGTGCGTGATCGAAGTCCAGAGGTAGTGCCTGCGCCACGTTTCCAGGACGGGCTCGCCAGACTTGAGAGCCACGCCGAGCGCCACCAGCCCCGAGTTGACGCCGTACTGCACGAGCCCCATCACGCAGAGCGCGATGATGAAGGGCGCGGAGTGGCTGTTCCGCACTTGGTCCTCTATGCTGCCGAAAAGGAAGCGCAAGACCCAGACGGTGGCGAAAGTCGAGATCGCCGTGACGGAGGCGTTCAGGAGAAACGTCCTCATCCTCTTGGAGAGGTGCAGCGTGGAGCAGAGGCCGTCGAGCGCGGCGAGAATCACTGCTTCTTCGCCCCCGCAGAGCAGGAGCGTCAGCAGGATGAACGTGTCCGAGATGGAGATGTGCGAGGTGAGGCGCGGGATTTTTACCGTGATGCGCGAGCCTATGCCGAGCGTCAGGGCGGCCAGCAGGAGGAAGCGCCCGTCTAGTCGCGCGAGTGGCAGCCGCGCCGCGGAGAAAGCCACGGCCCCCATGCCCCCTGCGATCAAGAGCCTGAGATAGTAATCGGGTATGCGAGGTCTAAGGTCCATTTATGTTCGAGGAAGCGCCCGAGTGAGGCTCCGGCAGCTTCTACTGAACTGGCGAGCCGCGGGAAATTCGCGGCGGCGGAGGGGCAAAGTTACAGGAGGCGAGTGAGCCCACGGCGGATCACGGCCTCCCGCAATCCATACTAGCTTGTTTCGGGTGCGGGCTCAAGCGCTCAATCGCCCTTCGTCATCACGCCCTGCGCCCGCATAGCCACGTCGCCGCGCGTCGACCCGTCGCCGAGCATGACTCCGTCGCTCAAAAGCGTGCCGTCCCCGAACATCACTCCGTCCCCGAACATCACTCCGTCGCCGTAGAGCGCCATGCTGCCGATGAAAGGCGTGCCGCCGTTAATCGTCGAGCCGTCGCTCGTCAGGATGCTGTCGCCCAACAGCACGCCGCTCGACATCTTCGTCGAGTCGCCGAGGAGCACGCCGTCGCCCAGCATCACGCCGTCGCCGAGCATGACGCCGCTGCCGTAGATGGCCTGGTATTTGGTGATGAGGTCCGCGCCCGTCGCGTACGTGTAATCCAGTATCACGCCCTGCGACCAGGTGAAGGTCGTGGACAGTTTTTTTCTGGTCCCCGAGTCGTAGTAGAACAGGGTCGTCCGCGGCGAGGGGGGCGTGCTGCTCGTGAGCAGCGGGGTGCCGACGGCCGCGCCCGGAGTCAGGTCCGTCCTCACAAGTTTAGCCAGGCGGACCGCGCCCTCGATGTTAATCTCGCCCGCGCCCTGTTCGAGCATGTTGAAGCCGGGGAGCGGCTGCGCCGTGTACATCAGGATCATCTTGACCATGTTCGGCGTCAACTTCGGGTTCGCCTGCAGGAGCAGCGCGGCCGCGCCCGCGACGACCGGCGTCGCCATTGACGTTCCGTTCAGCCGCATCATTTTCTGGTTCGCGAACTTGCTCACGCCCGCGTCGAGCGAGGGGTCGGATTTCACGATGAGATTGTTGATCGCCTCTGGGGCCACGATCTTGTTGCCGGGCGCGACGAGGTCCGGCTTCAGGAGGTTGTCGTGGTGCACGACGCCCGCCTCGTCCGTCCAGTAGCTGCGCGTCGGCCCGCGCGAGCTGTAGGTGGCGACCTGGTCGTCGCCGCGGCCAAACGTCCCGGAGGTGTTCGTCGCCCCGACCGTGATGGCCGAAGGCTCGTTGCCCGGCGCGTGAATCAGCCCGTAAAGTTTCCCGTTCGTTCTGTCCTTCCCGTCGTTGCCCGCGGCCGCGACGACCACGACGCCCGCGTCGACGAGCCGCCGCACGGCGACACACACGGGGTCGTTCTTGTACGAGTCGACGGCCGGCATGCCGAGGCTCAGGTTGACGACGCGAATCTTGTAGTAGGAGTGATAGAGCATCAGGTCGTTGAGTGCGGCCAGGACGCTCGAAACCGTGCCCACGCCTTTCGAGTTGAGGACGCGCAGGTTGTAGATGGTGGCGTTCGGCGCGATGCCGACGTATTTCCCAGAGTGAATGCTGGCGCTGCCCGCGGCGATGCCTGCGACGTGCGAGCCGTGGCCGTAAGGGTCTTCGGTGACGTTCTCGCCCGTGTAGTCCCTGCTCCCGCCGATGCGCCCCGTGAAAGCCTTGTGCGCGCTGTAGAGCCCGGAGTCCAGGATGGCTATGCCGACGCCCGTGCCGTCGAGCGTGTAGCCCGTGCCCGCGCTGGTCGTCTGCTGGCGGACGGCGTCCGCGCCCGTCGTGGTGGAAAGGTGACCGCCGAGCGAGATCACCTCGCGGTCGGCTGAGACGTAAGTGACTTCGCGGAACGACGACAGCTCCTCGATGACGCTCAGCGGCAACTCGACCGTGAGCATTTGAAGATTGCCGAACTCTTTCTTGAGGCGCACGCCGTTACGCCTGAGGAGCGCGTTGAGCTGGCCGGTAGGTTTGCCCGCGATCTGGATGATGACCTGTACGCGGTCCGAGCCCTTTTTCTTCCCCATGCGCCCGCGCAGGTCCGAAGAGACCTTGTCCTGCCCGGCGTTCTTATCACTGCGGCTGTGGCCGCCCGCGAGCGGGGCGGCGGCGTAGGCGGCGGGGCCGAACGCCAGACCCAGACAGAGTGAGAGCGTCAGCAGGGTTGAGGTCAGCGCCGCAAGATGTCGTTTGAGGCTTTTCATCTTTCTCTTCTTAATTCGACCCCCTTACTTCATGTAAGAAGTGTTGTCGCCGTTGACGAGCACGGAGGTTCCCTGCATGGTCGAGTCCCCGAGCATGATGCCGTCGCCCAGCATGATCCCGTCGCCGAGCATGATGCCGTCGCCTAACATGATGCCGTCGGCGAACGTGCTGCCCGCGTGGACGAGGACCGTGCCGTCGCCCAATTTCGTCCCGTAGCTGGTCAGGACGCTGTCGCCTAACATGATGCCGCTCGTGTACATGGTGCTGTCGCCGAGCATGATGCCGTCACCGAGCATGATTCCGTCGCCCAGCATGATGCCGGTGCCGTAGACCTTCTGATATTTCGTGATGAGGTCCGTGCCCGTGCCGTAGCCGTAGTTGAGGATGATTCCCTGCGCCCACGGGAAGGTGTGCCCGGCGATGGTCGTGCTCGGCGCGGGGGGAGTTCTGGTGGTTAGAAGCTGCGCGCCGAGCGCCGTGCTGGCCCTCAAGTCCGTGCGCACCAATTGTGCCAATCGGATCGCGCCGTCTATGTTGAGCTGGCCCGCGCCTTGTTCGAGCATGTTGAAGCCGGGGAGCGGCTGCGCCGTGTACATCAGGATCATCTTGACCATGCTCGGCGTCAGGGTCGGGTTGACTTGCAGCATCAGGGCGACCGCGCCGGAGACCACTGGGGCCGAGACGGAAGTCCCGCTCATGTACATCATCCGTTTGTTGTCGCCGCCGCGCCCGGCGTCCAGGCCGGGGTAATTCGTCACGAGGTAGTTGTTCGGCGACTCGGCGTAGATGACCTTGTTGCCCGGCGCGACCAGCTCGGGCTTGATGATGTTGTCGTAGTGGCGCACGCCCGCGGCGTCCGTGCGGTAGCTGCGCGTCGGCCCGCGCGAGCTGTAGGTGGCGATCTGGTCGTCCGAGCGCGCGTCCGTGCCGAAGGTGTTCGTCGCCCCGACCGTAATCGCCGAGGGCTCGTTGCCGGGCGAGTGAATGCGCCCGTAAATTTTCGTGTTGCCGTAGCCCTGCACGTTGTCTTTGCCGTCGTTGCCCGCGGCCGCGACGACCACGTAGCCCGCGTCCGTCAGGCGGCGCACCGCCTTGCACAAGGGGTCGTCGAGGTAGGAATCCACGGCCGGCGTACCCAGGCTCAGGTTGACGACGCGAACCTTGTAGCGCGAGCCGCTCTTCACCACCCAGTCGAGCGCGGCCAGCACCGTCGAGACTGTGCCAATTCCCTTCGAGTTGAGGACGCGCAGGCTGACGACGGTCGCGTTCGGCGCGACGCCCGTGTAGATGGCGGTCGTCTGGCCCGAGCTCACGCGGTCGTTGCCGGCGGCGGCCGAGGCCACGTGCGTGCCGTGGCCGTAGGGGTCGTCCAGGCGGCTCTCGCCCGTGAAGTCCTGGCTGAAGACGGTGCGCTTGCCGCCGGCGTTGTCGGTCAGCGCGAGGTGGTCGGCGTAGATTCCCGAATCGAGAACGGCGATGCCTATGCCCGTGCCGTCAACCGCCATCGTGCCCTTGCCTTTAAGCGCGGGCAGCGTGCGGACCAGGTTTGCGCCGGTGGTGTTGACGACGTGCCCTCTCCCGAGCACAGCCCTGTCCGTCGTAATGACCTGCACTTCGGGGAACGCCGCGAGCCTGTTGACTACTCTCAAGGGCAGCTCGACGGCGTAGGAGCCGAAGCTGCTGAACTCGCGCTTGACGCGGACGCCGCCGCTACGCAGCAGCGCGGCCAACTGCGCCGAGGGCCTGGCGCTCAACTGAAGGATGACGCTGACGCGCTCGGCCGGGTTGGACGACCTGCCCATCCTGCCGCGCAGTTCGGAAGAGACTTTGTCCCTGGTAGAGTTGGTGCCGCCGGCGGAAGTCTGCGCGGGGCCGCTGGCCCGGACGCCGGTTCCGGCAGCGAAAGGAATTAATAGCGAAAAGATCAACAACCACGAAAGTGTGCGGGGAACACTCTTGTTCATTAAGGTCCTCGAAGATCAGCCGGCCCTTTGGGATTCTGTGCGAGGGGCGGCGGTGCAGCCATTCTTCAAAGCGCCTTTCGGGGGACTCCCACTACCATACGGCCTGGGGCCGGTTAGGCTGGTGAGCACTTGCCGCCTCCGGCTTTCGCGCGGAGTGTGCCATTTTCGTTGACGCTCACTTTGACAAGGAACGCGCTGGATGTAGCCTTGCGCGCCCCCCTTTTAGCGAGCCGCGTGCCAGCGACGCTCGCTTCCGTTCCGGGCCGAAAATAAAGGGAAACTGGAAAGGGCCGCGTTCACCGCGTCAGTCAACATCTCTCAGCCTGACCGGCGCCACGGTCACGAGTCAGTCAGAATAACTGGCCCGCGACTCGCGGCGGGGCGGCGTTTGTCGTGAGGCAGAACGATGTAGGTTTCGTGGAACGATGTTTCTCTTCCGTGGTAGTTTAGTCCCAGATGGACGAGCTGGGAGTACAACAAGAGACCGACCCGCTCCTCTTGCCTTTCTTGAACGCCGGGGCCGAGGCCGAGGCGCTGGACATCCTCACGTCGCTGATACGGGGCCACGCCGAGCCGATCATCAAAGCCATCATCGGACACAAGCTGCGCGTCTCGGCGGACGGCCGCGCCGCGCAGGAGGCCGAGGACGTGCAGAGCGAGGTCGTGCTGCACATGCTCGCGAAGCTGAGGGAGTTGAAGTCGGACCCGTCTGCAAGAGGGATAGGCAACTTCCGCAGCTACGTCGCCGTCACCACGCACCACGCCTGCCACGAATTCCTGCGGCGCAAGTACCCGCAGCGCTCGCGGCTGAAGAACAGGCTCCGCTACCTGCTGACGCACCACGAAACGCTCGCCCTCTGGGGCGACGAGGGCGAAGAATGGCTCTGCGGTTACGGCGCGTGGCGCGACCGTCACAAGCGTAGCGCGGGAGCGAGCAAACTCGAATTGTTGCGCGACACGCAGAGGGCCGCCGAACGCCTCGGACTGGCGGGGCGTAATCTACAACTCATCAACCTGGCCCAACTCGTAGACTCGATTTTCAAATACCTGGACGCGCCCGTCGAGTTGGACGGGCTGGTGACGGTGGTCGCGGACCTACAGGGCGTCAAGGACCTGCCAGAGCGGGCGGGCGGCGGGGAGGAGGGAGAGGACGGCGGCGAGTACGAGCGGGCGGCGGATCCGCGCGCGGACGTGGGCCGCGAGGTCGAGCAGCGAATTTACGTCCAGCGGCTCTGGGAGGAGATTTGCCAGTTGCCTGTGAGGCAGCGCGTCGCGCTCCTGCTCAATCTGAAGGGGGCCGCGGCGGCGGACGCGATAGCCCTTTTCCCGCTGACCGGCGTGGCGTCCATACGCCAGATCGCGGCGGCGCTCGAAATCGGGGCCGAAGAGTTCGCGGCGCTCTGGAACGAGTTGCCGCTCGAAGACGCCGCCATCTCCGCGCGGCTCGGCGTCACCAGGCAGCAGGTGATTAACCTGCGCAAGTCTGCGCGCGACAGGCTCACGCGCAGGATGAAAGATTTTTAGGGGAGTTGCGGGCCATGAGCGCGCGAGAATTTATGTCGGCGGGCCGCGGGGTAATATGCGCGGGCTTTCGACCTCTTCAACCGTAGGGGGAACATGTCAGGGCATCTTTCACCAGAACAAAAGAGGCGTTTTCTCGAACGCGCCATGTCGCCCGCGGAACTGCTCGCCGCGGACGAGCATCTGGCCGCGTGCGAGTCCTGCCGCCGCTCACTGGCGGAGGGCGCGGACCCCGGCGCGTCGTTCGCGGCCCTGCTCGACAGCTACGCGGATGCCCCCGGCGCTCGCGCCACACACCTCACTTACGAACAGCTCGCGGCCTACGTTGACCACGAGTCAGGCGATCCTGAGCGCGCGGCAATCGAAAGCCACATGGCGGCGTGCGCTCGGTGCCATGAGGAGGCGCGCGACCTCTTCGCCTTCAAAGAATCCCTGGCGGCCTCGCCCGTTCACGCGACCGAGTCCGAGCGCGAGCCGGCGCGCGCTTCGTGGTCACTCGCGGCGCTCTGGCGAAGAATCTGGCACACAAACGCGCTCCGCCTGGCGGGGGCCGCGGCCGTACTCCTGCTCGCCGTCGGGTTAACGCTCTGGCTCTTCCTGAAGCCCGCGGGCACAGGGTCGAACGAAGTAGTCGAAGTGAAGCCGACGCCCACGCCGGCCGCCTCGCCCGGCGAGACGCACGCCACGCCGACGCCTTCGCCCGAAGTGCGTCAGGAGGTTCAGGCGTCCGACCGGCGTCCCGAAACGACGCCCACACAAATTGGCCCACGGCCCGCGCCCGCGGCCGAGCCCGCCGCTACCGTGATAGCTCTCAACGACGGTCCGAACCGCGTGGCGGTTGACGGCCGCGGCCGCGTCGAAGGCTTAGACTTTCTTTCGCCAGAGGACAGGCGTGCGGTCCGCTCCGCGCTGCTCAACCGGCGCGTGGCTCCGCCGGCCGCGCTCGCGGGGCTCGAAGCGAGGCAGGGCACGTTGATGTCCGTGCCGGGCTCGGCCGACACGCCGCCGGGCGCTACCATTTTTGGCCCGGAGAGTCCCGTCGGCAAGGTCTTAAGGTCAGACGCCCCCACGTTCCGCTGGCAGCCGCTCGCGGGCGCGTCGAGCTACACCGTCAACGTCTTCGACACGGATTTCAGGAAGGTCGCGACCGCCGCCGCTCTCGGCTCGACCGAGTGGACGCCGCCGCGGGCCCTCGGGCGCGGGCGACTCTACTCGTGGCAGGTGACGGCCGTGAAGGACGGGCAGGAAATCACCTCGCCCGCGCCGCCCGCGCCCGAGGCGAAGTTCAGGATTTTAGACGACTCGCAGAATCGCAAGCTCGAACGCGCCGAGCAGCAACACGCAGACTCGCACCTCACGCTCGGGGTGCTCTACGCGCAGGCAGGACTGCTGGACGAAGCCGAAAGAGAGTTCCAGGCGCTCGTCGAAGCCAACCCGAGTTCTGTGCCAGCGCGCGAGCTGTTAAAAAGCGTGCGGGCTTTGAAGCAGCCCAGATAGTTTTTTTGAGTTTAATGCTTCCCTACCTGGAATCGCCGACGATGACGAAGCCGGCCCAGTAGAAGGGGTGACGGTACTCCGCGCCGCGCAGCAGCTTGAGCGACGCCTGCCGCAGGGCCTGCGCCTTCGAGAGAGGCTCCTTCCCGGCCCGCAGGTTTTTATGAAACTCCAGCATCAACTCGGTCGTGCTGGCCGACTCGACTTTCCACTGGCTGACGACCGTCGTCGGGCTCCCGGCGACGAAGAGCGCCCACGTCATCCCTATCACGCCTTCGCCCGCGCCGACGCGGCCGCGCGCCGTCTCGCACGCGGAGAGCACGACCATGTCCGCGCGTATGTTCAGGTTCATCATCTCCCAGGCTTCGAGCAGCCCGTCCTCCGCGCCGCCCGCGGGCCGCGAGAGGACGACGTGTGAGTACATGGGGTTCGAGTCGTTCAGGACGGCGTGCGTGGCGAACTGTAGGACGCTGAAGCGCGCGGCCTCCGTCTTGGCCCTGTCCTCCGTGGCGGCCGCGCCCGTGTAAACGCGGCTGCGCGCCGCGCCGTAAAGTTGTGCCAGTTGGTTGACCTGCTTCTCGGCCTCTGGCAGCGGGAAGAGCCTTGTGCTCAGGTTGAGCGACGCGGCGCGCGCCGTGACCTGTTCGCCGATGTTCGGGTTGCCGAAGGCCAGGAGCACTGAGTCGCCGCCGGAGTTGTGCGCGGGCTTCGGGCGCGACTTCATCATCTCGCGCAGCACCGTCAGAGAGGGCGCGTAAGAGACGGCGAAGTCTTCCACCAGAAACTTCTCGCCGCCCGTGCGCAGCGCCTGGAAGGGCAACCCCCAGAGCGAGCCGTCAGGCACGATGACGAGCGCCGTCTTCCCTTCCAGTTGCTTCGCCGCGGGCGCGAGCAGTTGCTCGTAAAGCTCGCGCGCCTCAGCCCCGAAATCGAAGTTGCGCTCGGCGAGCGCTTTGCGGAACCGCACGGCCTTCGCCTGCAAGTCTTTCGCGCTCGCGGCGAGCGTGTACGCCCTGAGGTTGACGGCCGCGCCCGCGCCCTTCGTCAGGACGAAGAGCAAAGCCTTGTCGTTCGTGACGACGAATTCCAGGAGCGCCGTGCGCGCGTCCGGCAGCAGGTCGCGCGCGTCTTCGAGGCTGACGGGCCGCGGCTCGCCGCGCTGAATCTTCAACTCAGGGTGCGCGGCGTAAAGACCCGTCTCAAATGCCTCGCGTTCGAGCCTGACTTTTTGCAGGCGTGTTCTCAACTCCGCGAGCCGCGCGGCGTCCGCAGGCTCGCGTGACTCCTCGCGCGCGACCTGCGCGTTGAGCGCGGCCAGTTCACTCGTCAGTCTTTTCTCCTCGGCCTGCTCCTCCGGCCTCATGGCCTTCGTGACGTTGACCCTGCCGCTGTGCAGCACGTCCAGGAGCACGCGCGCCCTGGCCCGCTCGGCGTAAGAGAGCGCCTCACTCGTCCTGTTCTGCGAGACGAGCAACTCGACCATCTCGCGGTAGGGCGAGGTTTTATTCTCGAAGAAGCGCTGCTGGTCCTGCTCGCCGCCGGCGGCCTGCGCGCGCAGGGCTTCGATGATCTGCACGGACTCGGTGAAAGCCCGCTCTGCCTCCGCCGGCTGGTTCAGCGCGCGGCGCGCTTCGCCCGCGAGCGCCAGGAGCGACCAGACAGACTCGCGGTCGCCCATCTGGCGCGCCAGCGCCTGCGCGCGCTCGTTCGTCTCAAGCGATTTTTTGAACTCCCCCTGTAGCTTCTCGACCAGCGCGATGTTGTATAGGACTTCGACCGTGGCGAGTTTGGAGCCCACTTCCTCGCTGAGCGCGAGCGCCTTTTTAAAAGCCTCAAGCGCTCCGGCGTGCTGGCCCTGTTCCTGTTTCGCGACCCCTATGTTCATGTTCGTAGTCGCCATCCCGGCGCGGTCGCCCGTCTCCTCCTTGAAGGCCAGGCTCTGCCTGAAATATTCCTCGGCGCGCGCGTAGTCGCCCAACTGCGCGTAAGACTCGCCCATGTTGTTGAGCGTGCGCGCCGCCGTCACCTTGTCGCCCAGCTCCTGCTTTATCACCAGGCTCCGCTTGAAGTATTCGAGCGCCTGCAACGGGTTCCCCTGCGCCGTGTAGAGCCCCCCTATGTTGTTCAGGAGGTTCGAGACCATCACCCTGTTCTTCAGCCTCTCGCCTATCGCGAGCGCCTGCTGTGCCAATTCGAGCGCCTGCGCGTAGTCTCCCTGCCGGTAGTGTGCGACGAACATGTTGACGAGGGAGGTGCCGATCAATTCCTGGTGGTCTATCGCGGAGGCCAGCGTGCGGGCCTGCCGCAGACTTGCGAGGGCTTGCGTGTAGTCGCCCTGCAAATTCTGCGTGTACCCGACGTTGATGAGCGCGCGTATCTGGCCCGGCTTGAAGTCCGCGCGCTCCGCGAACTTCATCGCCAGTTGAAACGCCGCGAGCGCCTGCGCGTAGTTCCCCTGGTCCGCGTAGCGCCGCCCCTGGTCGTTGACGGCCCGCGACAGCTCCGCCTCCATTAACCCCTTCTCGCGGCCGAGGATTTGTTGGCGCTCCTCTTCCGTCCTGGCCGCGATGACCTCCGCCGCCAACTCCTCCTCGGCCGAGGCGTCGCGCCACACCTTCCAGTCCATACCCTCGCGCACGAAACGCAGCACGCGGTTCATCCTCCCGAAAGGCGGGCCGGCCGGTGCCCCCGTCCTCACTTCGACGGCCGCCATCTCGACTGTCGAGCGCACTGTCGCCTTCTCGCCCTCCACGTTCACCGCGACGACGTTCATGGCCCTGACTTCCAAACGGTCGTGGGCTGCGAAGACCTGCTGCATCGCGCGGCGGCCCTGTGCCAGGTTCGGCGACTTCTCGCTCCACATCTTCAGGAGCGCGTCCGCCTCCTTGCGCGCGTAGGCGGCGAAATATTTTTCCGCCAGCGCGCGCAGCGCGGCCTCGTCGTTCGCCTGAAGCGGGAGGGCGCGCGCGGCACAGGCGAGCGCGGCGAGCAGGAGAATCGCGTAGGCGGCGAGCCGCCCTGGCCGTGTGTTAGCGAGTGACAGTGTGTGTTTCATCGAGTGGGGTCTGGAAAGCAAAGGGACCGCAAGCTGCCGACAGGCCGAGAGATTCGCCGCGGTGAAATTCTTAACCGCACGGCGGGCGGCCAGATTATAGCCCGAACGCGCCGCGCGCCGTAAACATGCGCCGCCCCACCCGCGCCGAAAAAATTTCCGGCCCGCCGGTAATATCCCACGGCCCTGCTCGTCGTTCACACGAGGGAGGAGATATGCGTACGGTGAGTCAGGACAGAGTGGGGCGCACGATAATAAACCTCCTGCTGCTGGTTTTCGCGGTCCTGCTCTTCGCCTTCGCGTCGGCGGTGGCCCAGGTTCTGGTCGAGCCGGACGCGTTGCGCCCCGAGACGCGGCTCGCGGGCGGACGTGGCCGCGGCGGCGGCCCGCGCCGGCCCGCGCCGAGAAATTTAAACACGCTTGAGGAGCGATAGATGAAAAAGTTGAACGGCCTCTGTGCCAGAACGATTCTCCTGGCGGCGATTACTGCGCTCGCCGCGGTAGCCGCGGCACCCCGGCCGGTTTTGGCACAATCCGAGCCGACGATTGACAAGACCTCCGTCCAGGTGACGACGCAGGAGCACAGGGTGTCTTACGCGAACGGCCAGGAGGACCGCTCGCTGTGGAGTTGGACGCCGCGCATAGAGTTCCGCGTGGGCGGCCCCATCACCTCGGGCAGCCAGCTACAGGTCGAGTACTTCCTGCCGGGCGGCAAGTCCTGGATCAAAGTGGACTGCGAGACTGGCGAGGTCGGGGCGAACCAGTGGTGGAAGGTCGGCAACCCGCCCTGCGGTAACGACCTGCCGGACGAGCAGGGCGTGACGACCCTCGGCCCCGTGGATTTCAAGATTTCCATCAGGAACGAACTGCGAGGGACATCGAAGACTCTCTTCGCCGGGAAATTCAGCGTCGGCAAGGTGCAGGTCGGGCTGAAGACGCCTGAGTTCAAGAACAACTTCGACTACTACGTCATGCACGACTGGAACCTGCCCATAGGCTACGTCTACCAGGCGGACCCGGAGGACTACCTCGGCGAAGCGGAGCCCGCGGCCGTTGACTTCGCGCCCGTGGCGGTTTCCATGTGGTTCCGCGGCGACTTCAACGCGGCGGACAGGATCACTGCCCACCTCTTCTACAACGGCAAGGAGGTCAGCAACACGGCCGACTCCTCAAAGGGGTCTTCGCACCAGGAGGCGCACAACACGACTTACGAGTCCACGCCTTACGTCTGGCGGCGCTACCGTTTCATGTTCACCAACGCGCTGCTCTTCAACAGGGAGGACCCGGACAATCACCCGAACGCCTTCCGCATGGATAAGAACCCGGGTGAGTACGAGGTGAAGGTCGTGCGCAACGGGAAGTTGGTGCGCGCGGCCAAGTTCACGGTCGGCCCCGGCGGGAAGATCAATGACAACGGCATCGCGAGCGGCAACGGCCTCGGGACGAAAAGAATCGTGATGCCCGTGCAGGTGCTAGGCGCTGAGGACGGCGAGTGGGACAGGACCGCCTGGAAGACGACAGCCTTTTACGGGAACCCGCTCAGCGGGTTCACCGCCCCTTAACCCGACAGGGCCACCGGCCCGCAAGAATCCGAGCTGACTTAACAGAGTTCTGAAACATCGGCCCCACACTTCCGGCGTCGGCCGGAAGTGTGCCTGCGCGACCGACTGAGTGCTGGGCCAAAACGAGAACAGTTTTTGTCGCGGGCCGCAGGAACGGCCCGCCGAAGGAGAGATGAAGAGAATGAGATTCACGAATCACGTCCGCCGCGCCGCCTTCACGCTCTTGCTGCTGGCCGGCGTCATCGCCGCCGCGGGCCCCTCGCTCACCGCCGGCGCGCAGACGGCCCGCCGGCCGAAGGCGAACGGCCGCATCGTCTACCAGAGCGCACGCAACAACCAGAACGAGATTTTCGTGATGGACGCCGACGGCAAGAATATCGTGCAGTTGACCGACAACACCGCCGACGACCAGATGCCCAGTTGGTCTCCCGACGGGACGAAGATCGCTTTCGTCAGCCGCAGGGACCAACTCTTCGGCGAAATCTACGTGATGAACGTGGACGGCGGGAACGTCGTGCGCCTGACCCAAAACGAGAAGACCGACTACGACCCTGTTTGGTCGCCCGACGGCAAGCGCATAGTCTTCACCAGCTACCGTGATAACAACGCCGAGATTTACGTGATGAACGCCGACGGCACCAACCAGACCAGGCTCACGACCAACCCCGGCGACGACACGGAGGCCGCCTGGTCGCCCGACGGGAGCCGCATCGTTCTCACCAGCGTCCAGAACGGCAACACGGACATCTACGTGATGAACTCTGACGGCACCAATCAGACCAGGCTCACGGACGACCCGGCCATTGACAAGTCTCCCTCGTGGTCGCCCTCCGGCGTCTCCATCGTCTTCGTGAGCGGCCGCTACACCGGCTCGGAAATTTTCATGATGAGCGCCGACGGGTCGAACGAGAACATCCTGACCTACAACCTCACGGGCAGCCAGTTCGACCCGGAGTACGCGCCCGACGGCGAGAAGCTGACCTTCGTCTCCAACGGCGAGGGCGAGCCGGAAATCTTCACGGCCGACGCCTACGGGAACAGCCCCGTCAGGCTGACCAACAACCCGACGTATGACCTGGCCCCCTCGTGGCAGCCGCTCAACGTCAACGGCAAGATTACCTTCTCCTCGGCGCGCGACGGCGTCGGCGACGCGGACGTTTTCACCGTCAAGACGAGCGGCGACAAGCTCGTGAATTTGACCAAGACCAACACGGCCAACCAGCGCTCGGCCCCGTCGCCCGACGGCACCTTGATAGCCTTCGACAGTTTCCGCAACAGCAATTTCGACATCTACGTGATGAGCGCCGACGGGACGAACCTGAAGCGCCTGACGACCTCCACCGCCTCGGACACGGCCCCCGCGTGGTCGCCCGACGGCAAGCGCATAGCCTTCACGAGCGAGCGCGACGGCAACCGCGAAATCTACGTGATGAACGCCGACGGCACCAGCCAGGTGAGAGTCACCAACAACCTCGCGGACGACTCTTTCCCTTCGTGGTCGCTGAGCGGGACGCAGCTCGCCTTCCAGAGTAACCGCGACGCGGAGTTCGAAATCTTCGTCATCAACGTGGACGGCACCGGCGAGAAGGAGCTGGCCGCCGGCAACGCCACGCACCCGAAGTGGTCGCCCGACGGCTCCAGGATAGCCTTCAACAGCTCGCGCGACGGCGACAACGACATCTTCGTGATGACCGCCGACGGCAAGAACCCCGTCAACCTGACGAAGAGCGTGGGCGGCGACGTTTACCCCGCGTGGTCGCCCGACGCGACCAGGATCGCCTTCAGCAGCTTCCGCGACGGCAACTGGGAGATTTACACGATGAACGCCGACGGGTCGGGCCAGTCGCGCCTGACCACGGAAGGCGCCACGGACGAAGAGCCCTCCTGGAAGACCGTCGGCATCTACTTCATCAGCGGCCGCGTCTCCACGAGCGGCGCCGGCCTCGCAGGCGTCTCCGTCAACCTCACCTCGCCCTCCGTGGTCGCCTCCGGCGCGGTCGCCGCCGCGAACGAATCCGTCGTCAGTGACGGCGTCCTGCTCGCCGTGACCAACACGGACTCCAACGGCGTCTTCACCTTCAACTGGCTGGAGGAAGACCAGACTTACATCGTCACTCCCGTCAAGGCTACCTACACCTTCAACCCCACGAAGCACGTCTTGGCGGACCTCAACGCGAGCAAGTTCGTCAGCTTCGGCGCGCTCATCTCGTCCTACACCATCAGCGGCAAGGTGACGGACGGGCAATTCCCTATGGCGGGCCTGACCGTTAAGTTGACCGGGTCAAAGAACGCCTCCACGCTGACGGACCCAGACGGCAACTACTCGTTCACGGTCCTGGCCGGAGGTAACTACACGGTCACGCCCGCCTACCCCAACTACACGTTCACGCCCGCCTCGCGCGTCTACAACGCCCTGAGCGGCAGCCAGAGCGATCAGAACTTTGCCGGCAAGCTCAACGCGCACACCATCGGCGGCGTGGTCAAGCTCGGCATGGCAGGACTCGGCGGCGTGACCGTCACGCTCACGAGCCCGAGCGAGAGCTTTACGCCGCGCAAGGCCACGACCGATGTCACCGGCGCTTACTCTTTCGCCGGACTCCCCGCGGGCCGCACCTACACCGTCACGCCCGCGAAGACGCATTACACCTTCACGCCCGCCTCGCGCACCTACGCGGGTCTGAGCGCCAACCAGCCGGCGTCCAACTTCGGCGCGACGCTGAACACGTACACCGTCGGCGGGACTATCAAGGTCGGGACGACTGCGCTGGCCGGCGTGACGCTGACGCTGACGAGCCCCGCGCCCGCGGGCTTCGCGCCGCGCACGACCACGACCAGTTCGACCGGGGCTTATCTCTTCGGCAACGTCCCGGCCGGGCGCACCTACGTCGTCACGCCCGCGAAGCTGCACTACACCTTCACGCCCGCGACGCGCACCTACTCGAACCTGAGCGCCAGCCAGACGGCCGCCAACTTCGCGGCGACGCTCAAGACCTACAGCATCGCCGGGACGATCACGGTCTCCGGCACCTCGACCGGGCTCTACCAGGTCGCGCTGACAATCGCGAGCCCGACAGCCGGGTTTGCGCCGCGCACCGTCTACACGAACACCGCCGGCGCTTACAACATCAACGGCCTCCCCGCCGGCCGCGGCTACACCGTGACGCCGGCCAAACTGAACTACACCTTCTCGCCCGCGGTCAGGAGCTATGCGAGCCTCGGCGGCAACATCGTGGGCCAGAATTTCTCGGCCACGCTCAAGACCTACACCGTCAGCGGCCTGATTACGAAGGCGGGCACGACGACCGGCATCGCCTCCGTCGCCGTGACGATCACGAGCCCCGCGCCCGCCGGCTTCGCCCCGCGCACCGTGCAGACCAACCTCTCCGGCGTCTACACCGTCACGGGCCTGCCCGCCGGGCGCACCTACGTGATAAAGCCTGTGAAGTCTGGCTTCACCTTCACGCCGCTGACCAAGACCGTGACCAACTTAGGCGGCAACGTCGCGGCGGGTTCGCTGACCAACTTCACGGGCGTTCAGTGATGTTTGGCCGTTCTCATCCCCGCAAGGGATGAACATAATAGCCGGGGGCAAGCAAACGGCAGTTTACGCCGCCCCCGGTAGGATTAGAAACATATTTCCGACCCTGAAAGGGTCGCGCTTCAAGGTTGAGGCGCGACCCTTTCAGGGTCGGTTTCATTTCTCACGTCTGACCGGGGGCGGCGCTTCGCTTTCGCTCGCTTGCCACCCGCTATTGTGTTTGACTCTTTCAGGGTCGAAGACCGCGGTTTACACTCACACCGGGGAAAATTTAGTATCCTAAACTGTTCGCGGGTGAGATAGCCTTCAGGGGTGCTTCCGAAATGATTACGATTGACGGCTCGTTCGGCGAGGGCGGCGGGCAGATCATACGCACGTCGTGCGCGCTCTCGCTCATCAGCGGAAAGCCGTTCCGCATCTTCAACGTCCGCGCGCGCCGCGACAAGCCCGGCCTACAGCGCCAGCACTTGACGGCCGTCACCTCCGCCGCGGAGATCGGGGCCGCGCAGGTGGACGGCGCTGCCGTCGGCTCGCGCGAGTTCACCTTCGTTCCCGGCCGCGTCACCCCCGGCGACTACACCTTCAGCATCGGCACGGCCGGCAGCACCACGCTCGTCCTACAGACCGTGCTGCCGCCGCTGATGATCGCCGAAGGCCCCAGCCGCCTGACGCTCGAAGGCGGGACGCACAACGTGCACGCCCCGCCCTTCGAGTTCCTTCAGAAGACTTTCCTCCCGCTCGTCAACCGCACGGGCCCGCGCGTCTCTATCGAACTCGAACGCTACGGATTTTACCCGCCGGGCGGCGGGCGGATTCACGTTCTGATTGAGCCGGGCGCGTCGCGTCAGGGATTCGAGTTGGCGGAGCGCGGCGAAATCCGCGCGAGGCGCGCACGCGCGCTCGTCGTCAAGCTGCCGCCGGCCATCGGCGAAAGAGAGCTCGGCGTCATCGGCGAGAGACTCGGCTGGGAAGGCGAGGAGCTGCGCGTGGAGACTTCCGACAACGCTTTCAGCCCCGGCAACGTGCTGACCGCGGAGGTCGAGGGCGAGCACGTCACGGAACTCTTCACCGGCATAGGCGAGCGCGGCGTCCGCGCCGAAACAATCGCCGAGAGGGTCGCGGACGAAGTCGAGCAATACCTCGCTTCCAACGCACCCGTCGGCGAACACCTCGCCGACCAGCTACTCATCCCCCTCGCGCTGGCCGGCGGCGGCTCCTACCTGACCGTCCCGCCCTCCCTGCACACGACCACCAACATCGAAGTCATCAAGAAGTTTTTGAGCGTCGAGATCACGGCCGAGCCCGTGAACGAATCGACGTGGAAGATAGAAGTGCGGTAAAGAAAGAAGGCGGAAGGCGGATAAAGAACGATTCTTTCTTTCTGCCTTCCGCCTACTGCCTTCTGCTTTTCACCTTCCGGCCTTCGGCCGCGTCTGTTTCTTCTGCTGGTCGGCGCTCGGCGTGAGGGCCGCTTCGTCCTCGGTCGTCCCGAAATTCTCTTCCGGGTGGTTGCGCTGGGCCTGTGCCACTTCCGAGCGCTTGCTCAGCTTGTTCTCGGCCCCCGTGAACGGGCTCTGCTTTTTGCCTTCGCCGGTCGGCGGCTGGTTCTGCTTGTTACGACTCTTGTTCGCCATGTCTTCTCCCTCGGAAAATTTTCGTATCTCACCCGGCGGTCGTGTCGCCGCCGAGCAGCGTTAGGACTTCGCCCGTGACGTAGCTCGAATCCGCCTCCGAGGCGAAGAAGACGAAGGCCGGCGCAATCTCTTCGGGCTGCGCGGGCCGCTTCATAGGCGCGTCCGCGCCGTGCTCCGCGACCTCCTCCGCCTCCTTGTCCGCGACGTTGAGCGGTGTCCAGACGGGGCCGGGCGCGACGCAGTTGACGCGTACCCCGCGCTCGACCAGATTCTGTGCCAGCGACTTCGTGAAGGCGTGAATCGCCCCCTTCGTCGCCGAGTAGTCTAGCAACTCCTTGCTCCCTTCGAGGCCCGTGATCGAGCCGCAGTTGACGATTGCGTCGCCCTTCTTCAGGTGCGCGAGCGCGGCCTTCGCCATGTAGAAGTAGCCGTAGATGTTCGTCCTGAAGGTGCGGTCCCACTGCTCTTCCGAGATGTCTTCGATTTGCTTCTGGTGCTGCTGGAAGGCCGCGTTGTTGACGAGTATGTCGAGCTTGCCCAATTCCGCGACGGTGCGCTCGACCGCCTCGCGGCAGAAGTCCGCGTACTTCACGTCGCCCGGAATGAGCAGCGCTCGGCGGCCCTCGGCCTCGACGGCGCGCCGCGTCTCCTCGGCGTCCTCCTGCTCTTCCGGCAAGTAGACCACGCTCACGTCCGCGCCCTCGCGCGCGTAGAGCACCGCGACGGCGCGGCCTATGCCGGAATCGCCGCCGGTAATCAGCGCGACCTTGCCTTCGAGCTTGCCCGAGCCTTTGTAAAGCGGGGCCTCGTATTCAGGCTTCGGCGTTACCTTCGACTCAAGCCCGGGCTTCTCCTGGTGCTGCGCCGGCATGGGAGACTTCGGCTGCTTCTGTGTGCCAATTTCCCTGCCCCCGCCCTTCGCGCCGCCCTTAGCCGCGCGCTTCTTCACGCCCTTCGCCGAACTCTTCTTCTTCGCGCTCGCCTTACGTTTGCCAGTCGCCATGTTCACCCCCGCTTGTTCTAAATGTTCAGCCCCGCCGCTCGTCCGCTGGAACGGTGGTCTCATCTTCCTCGCCGACCGGCGGGCTCGAATCCTCTGTCGTGTTGCTGGTCAGGTTCTTTTCCGCCGCCAGCACGGGCTGCCCGCTGATGGGCTCTATCTCGACCTCGTCGCTGGCCGCCGCGTCCGTTTCCCTACGCGTCTCCGTCTTCATCGCTCGCCCCCTCCGTGTCTCCTTCGGCCTCCCCGTCGGCGAGTTCGGCCTCGTTTAATTTCGCCAGCATCCATTGGCGGAAGATGTCCGCCTCGCGGCCCTTGCCGGTCCAGCGCGCGCGGTCGAACATGACGAGCGCCATCTGTAGCGCGTGGTGCTGCCCGGCGCGGTCGCCCGCCATCTCGAACTGCCTGTAGAGCTGGTCAATCGTCTCCACGCTCTGCCGCGCCTTCTCCTCGTCCTTGAAGCCAAGCTTGTTGGCGAAGAACTTGGAGTAGACGTTCATCGGGTGGGCCGAGGAGGTGTACAAATCGAAGTAGCCCTTGACCAGCCCGGACTCCTGTAGGACGGAGCCGACGTAGCTCGGCCGCGCACCCGTGATGATGGCGAGGTCTTCTATTTCGGTCATGCCCGAAAGGTAGAGGGCCAGAATCTGATCCTTCCTGGAAACGCGCGACCCGCGCCGCTCCCCACTCCCCCCTTGCTCCTTCCGCTTAGCCGTCGCAGCCATGACTCACTCTCCATTCGCTTCTGAGATTAAATCCAAACCTCCAGCCACTCGTTCACTCAACCCCGAAAGCGGTCGAATGAATTTGCCCTGTAAGTTTTTAGCTTTTACGCTTCTGGTCGCCGCGGTCGCCCTGGCCGGACTTGACCGTCGTCTTCGCTTTCCGCTTCACGTCCTGCGCGAGCGAGCGGCCCACGTCGTCGACCTCGTCGAACTGCCCCTTCTCGTTGCGGCGCACGTAGCGCTTGTCGTTGCCCGTGTCTATCAACTCGCGTTTCGCCGCGCTTCCGCTTTTGCCTGCCACTGTACTCGTCCTCCTTTGCTCGTTCTTCCCGAATTCGTGTGGAGCGCGCCTCAAGCCCCCGCGCGCTTCGTCTTCCCGTTCAATTCGTCCAACTTCTTAATCGCGCCGTCCAGACTCTGCCTGTTCGCGAGCACCGGCTTGAAGATGTCGCCGCGCCGCTTGAGACGCTCGGGCATCGTCTCGATGGTGAAATCCTGAATCGTGATCTCCTTGCGCTCGACCTCGCCCCACTCGACCGGGGCCGAGACGGTCGCGCCCGGCTTCGGCCGCACGGAGTAAGGCGCGACCACGGACTTGCCGCGCGCGTTCTGCATGTGGTCAACGTAGATGCGCTCGGCCTTACGCTTCTTCAGAGAGCGTTCGAGCGTCGCCACGTCCGGGTGCTCCCGCTCCACGAGCCGCGCGACCTGCTCGGCGAAGTCCGCGACCTGCTCGTAAGAGTAGGCGGGCTTGATTGGCACATAAATGTGTATGCCGCGCGAGCCGGAGGTCTTGGCGTAGGAATCCAGCCCGAGGCTGTCCAGAATCTTCTTGCAGGTCACGGCCACGTCGCAGATCACGTCCCACTCGACGCCCTGCGGGTCGAGGTCGAAGACGAACCAGTCCGGGCGGTCCAGGTTTCTGACGCGTGAGTGCCACGGGTGACGCTCAATCGCGCCGAGGTTCGCCATGTAGAGCAGCGTCGCGAGGTTGTCGCCCAGGATGTAATCGACCGTGTGGCCCTCCACGTCGAGCGTCGCCGTGCGGACGTACTCGGGCACCTCGTTCACGTCGTGCTGGTGGAAGAAGGGCCCCGCGATGCCGTTCGGGTAGCGCTTCATGATGAGCGCGCGGTCTTTCAGGTAAGGCAGGATGTATTTCGCCACCTCGTAGTAGTACCTGACGAGGTCGCCCTTCGTGTGCCCCTCGCCGGGCCAGTAAACTTTATCCAGGTTCGTCAGGGCGACGGCGTCTTTGCCCACCCTGACAGTCAGGTCGCCGCTCAACTCTTCCGACTTGAAAGCGCGGCCCGCGGGCACTGCCTTTCCGATTGAGCGCCTACTCCCGCGAGTTACCTTAACGCCTGCCTTCGTGCTCTTCTTCGCGCGCGCGGCCCCGTCTCGTTTCGCGCCGCGCCTGGTCTCGGCCTCCCACCTGTCGTCCTTCATCAGTAGCTCTAAGCGCCAGCCGGGCTCGGCGAACTCGTCCTTGCCCTTGACGAGCAGCCACTGTTTGTCGCGCCCGCCGAGCCTGAAGAGGTTGAACTCGCCGCGCAGCTTCTTGCCGTCGAGCCGGATTTTTAGTTTGCCCGCTTCGAGCTGCTTGAGCGGGTCGTCGCCGTTGAGCAGCTCGTACTTGCCCACGTCCCAGACCATGTGCTCGCCCGCGCCGTAGTTGCCTTCGGGGATGTGGCCCTGAAATTTTATATACTCGACAGGATGATCTTCCGTCGTGACGGCGAGCCGCCTCTCGCTCGGGTCGAGCGAAGGCCCCTTGCGGACGGACCAGGACTTGAGGACGCCGCCCATCTCCAGACGGAAATCGAAGTGGAGCATGGAGGCGTGGTGCTCCTGCACGACGAAACGGTGCCGGTTGACTTTCGAGACTTTCCCGTGCGGCTCGGGCGTGCGGCGAAAGTCCCTCTTCTTGTGATAAGTCTCAAGCCCCATCTTCTTAGGCGACGGCCCCGACGTTCGGCTTTATAACATTCTCACAGCGCGACGCGCTCGGAACGTCCGCTTATAACTCATTTTTAAACACAAATAATTCCGTCGACTGAAATCAGCAAAGATGATGCCGCAACGCTTAGGGCGTTGCGGCATCAGGACGTGAGCGTACGTTAACGTACAGTTAACCTAGATTGTCGAGAGACTTCCCTCAGTTGGCCGCAACGGTTGGCGAGGTGAATTCGTAGGTGACGACCCCCGCCGTCCTGACCGGCCTGCCACGGACCTGCGCCGGCGAGAAGCGTGCCTTGTAAACTGCCTCCAGGGCGGCCTCGTCGAGCAGCGGCAAGGGGAGGCTGACGACGCGCGCGGAGGTGACGCTCCCCGTCTCGTCAACGCTGACCTGCAATTCGACTGTGCCAGAAATTCCCAGGCGCTGCGCCTCCGCGGGGTACAGCGGCGTGGGCTTCGATTGGAATCTGCCGTTGAGATTTCTGCCGGAGAGGCGCACCCGCTCGATGACCTTGTAATCCGCGCCCGCGATTAGCTGAGCGTCCGGCTCCGCGAAGGTGAGGCTGACGGGCTCTTCGACCCGCTCGAAACCGTTCTTAAAGGTGGTCACGCGCTTGAAGGGCGTGCGCCCGATTTCGGGGAGGAAGTAGGTCTCCTCGACGTATTCGTAGCACAGCTCCCGCGCGTTGAGGGCGTAAGTCTGCTGCTCGCGCAGGACGTAAGCGGCGTGGCCCAGAACGGTTTCGGTGCGGGAGAACTTCGCGTCGGCGCGGAGTTCGGCGGCCGTCGGGCCGCTCGGCAAAGCCGCCCATTGGACGAATATTTTTAACAGCCTCCCGCCCCTATGATCCACGTAGTAAGGCCCTTCCCCGAACCTGTAGAGGGTCTCGACGACTTGGCCGCCGGGGTACGTCCTCACGTGCCGCCAGTCGCCGCTCGCGGAGTTGTAGCGCCTCTCCGTGTAGGCCGGGAAGGCATTGCCCTTCGCGTCGTAATCCGTGACCTTGCTGACCAGCGTGAAGGCCGGGTAAGGTCCGGTCTGCTGCGCGCGCGCCGGGCCGGCGATGAAAGAAGCGACGAACAGCAAAGCCGTCAAGGCGAAGGCTCGTTTGAGACTCGACATGAGCACGCTCCTTTGAAATCAGGACGGGAAGCGCCGGGGAGGCCGCAATCATAACAAACGCGGAGGGGCCGCGGTCAATAAATTAAAATCGTGGTTAATAAACGCCCGCGCGAAGGATAAGCTCGGATAGTTATTTCTTAGAAGTTTTCCCGGCGCGCTTTTTTCCGGCCCTCTTTCTTTCGCCGACGACCTCGGCCGCGTGGCCCAAAACGGCGAACTCGTCTTTGAGCTTCTGCAAGAGCCAGAGCGGGCGGCCGCGCTCCGCCCGCCCCTTCATCTTGAAGAGCCGCCACTCGCCTTTCAATCGCTCGCCGCGCAGGTGGAAACGCAGAGAGCCCGCGCGCCAGCCTTCGAGCGGCGTCCCTTCGGTCAATTCATACGTCCCTATGTCCCAGCGGTGCACCTGCCCCGCGCCGTAGTGCCCCTCGCTGATCTCGCCCGTGAAAGTCAGGTAAGAGACGGCGTGGTCTTCGACTTCCACGGCCAGCCTCTTCGCCGCCGGGTCAAGCGAGGGGCCTTTCGGCACGGCCCAGCTTTTGAGCACGCCGCCCATCTCCAGACGGAAGTCCCAGTGAAGGTGGCTCGCGTGGTGCTCCTGCACGACGAATCTGGCCTCACGCTTCAACTCGTCCGTTCCTCTCGCGCCTCGTCCAGCGCCTTCCCGCTGCCGCCGCCCGCGTGACCGCTCGCGCGCCACCACGCGGCGAGCGCCAGCCCCGAGCCCAATAGAATCGCGCCCGTGACGAGCGGGTGGAGCGAGGCTTTCGTGTAGACGCTGCTCTCCGCGACGTGGCCGTCGTAGCCGCCGCGCTCTCTTAAATCGTGGGTCGCCTCGAAGAGTCCGTCCTTCCTGTCGGGCGGCGAGGGGCGGCTTGTCTGCTGCACGTCGAAGAGCGCAGCCTTCATCACCGTGTCCGTCAGGCGCGGCGCGTAATTGCCGCTCGCGGACATGGCCTTGCCGCCCGCGCCGACGAACACGTCGCGCTCCGGGTGCTCCGCGCTGTAAAGAATCGCCTCGGCCACTGTCTCCGGCGCGTAGACCGGCGGCGGGTTCTGCGGCTCGACGGGCAGGTAATTTTTCGCGTGGTCCTTGTAAGGCGTGTCAATCGCGCTAGGCTTGATGAGCGTCACGGAGATGGGCGCGCCCTCCTCCTCAAGCTCCATGCGGAGCGCGTCCGTGTAGCCTTTGACGGCGTGCTTCGACGCGCAGTAAGTGCCCTGGAGCGGGATGGCGCGGTCCGAGAGCGAGCTGCCGACGGTGATGATCGCGCCGCCGCGCGTCCTGAGGTGTTCGGCCGCGACGCGCGAGCCGTGGACGACTCCCCAGTAGTTGGTCTCGAAGAGTTTGCGGTGGTCCTCGTTAGAGACTTCGAGCACGCGGCCGTAGATCGAGACGCCGGCGTTGTTGACCCAGGTGTCGAAGCCGCCGAAATATTTGGCGGCCGCGTCCGCGATGCGCCGCACGTCCTCCTCGCGGCCCACGTCCGCGACGACCGTGACGGCCTCGCCGCCTTCGACCCGAATCTCGCCCGCGAGCCGCCTGAGCGCGTCTTCACTCCGCGCCGCGAGCACGAGCTTCGCGCCCCTTTGCGCGGCCATCCTCGCCGTCACCAGACCGATGCCGCTCGAAGCGCCAGTAATCACTATCACCTGCTCGGCGAGCCTCTTCAACTGCACACTCATGCCTCGTTCCCCCCTTTGATTTGAATGAGCCGGATTTGTTTTGTGCCAGCCATGATAACCAAAAACGGCCGATTGCGGAATGTGCCGATTGCGGAAGGCGGGTCCGAGGATAAAAGACAGGCTGGCACGCTCGCGCCCCGGCGGCACGGTGGCGGCGATAGTTTTTCACGCCGTATGTAAGACCTTGCGAGGTTGAGTCGTTTTATCTATTAGCTTCTATTCGCAATCGTATCTGCAAATGGTATTCTCTGTCTTCGCGTTGATGCGCCCAGCCGAACATAGCTTCCGGGGCCTTCGTACTGGCTTTCATGATTACGAAATCAAGGTGGACGTTGATGGAGTTTGAAGCGGGCACGCGCGTGGGTCGTTACGAAATCCGCTCGCCAATCGGCAAGGGCGGGATGGGCGAGGTCTACCTGGCACAGGACACGACCCTGCGCCGCCCCGTCGCGCTCAAGCTCCTGCCCTCAAGGTTCACCGGCGACACGGACCGCTTGCAGCGCTTCGAGCAGGAGGCTTGCGCCGCCTCCGCGCTCAACCACCCGAACATCGTCACCATCCACGAAATCGGCCACGAGGCCGCAGTGCATTTCATGGCGACCGAGTTCGTCGAGGGCGAGACCCTGCGCCAGCGGCTCGAACGCGCCCCACTGCGCCTGAGCGAGGCGCTGGAATTCGGCGTCCAGGCCGCCGCCGCGCTGACGGCCGCGCACGCCGCCGGCATAGTCCACCGCGACATCAAGCCCGAGAACATCATGGTGCGGCCCGACGGCTACATCAAGATTCTGGACTTCGGCCTCGCCAAGCTGACCGAGCGGCGCGCGGAGACGATTGACACGCAGGCTCCCACGATGGCGCGCGTCGCGACGAACCCCGGCACAGTCATGGGCACGGCCCACTACATGTCGCCGGAGCAGGCGCGCGGCCTTGAGGTGGACGCGCGCACGGACATCTGGTCTCTCGGCGTCGTCCTCTATGAGATGGTCGCGGGCCGCGTCCCCTTCGAGGGCGGGACCGGGAGCGACATCATCGTCGCGATCCTGGACCGCGAGCCGCCGCCGCTCACTTCGCCCGCGGGCGACGTGCCCGCGGAGCTTCAGCGCATCGTCCGCAAGGCGCTCAGCAAGGACAGGGAGGAGCGTTACCAGACGGTCAAGGACTTGCTGATTGACCTGAAAAGTCTGCGGCAGGAACTCGCGCTCGAATCGAAGCGCGAGCACTCTCTCGCGCCCTCCGTGCGCGACTCGGCGCGCGCGCACGGGGCGACCAAAGTCTTCGAGACGACCGTCAAGGACGCCGCCGCCCCGACCGAGGAGCACGGGCGCGCGGCCACGCAGCCCGGCGCGCTGGCCCAGACTCGCAGCGGCGGCCGCCCGCGCCTTCGCTGGCTCATCCTGGCCGCCCTCGGCGTCGTGACTCTCGGCGGCGGCTACCTGCTTTTCAACTACCTGTGGGAAGACGCGCCGCCGCCCAAGCCGCCGGCCGTGTTCTTCCAAAACATGCAGGTGACGCAGCTCACCACGAACGGGAAATCTCACGACGCCGTCATCTCCCCCGACGGGAAATACGTGGCCTACGTGGTCGAGGACGGCGGCAAGCAGAGCCTGTGGATGAGGCAGGTCGCGGCCGCCAGCACGGTGCAGGTCGTCGCGCCCGCCGAAGTCAGTTACCAGGGCCTGGATTTCTCGTACGACGGCAACTACATCTATTACAACCTCTGGGACCGCAAAGGCGTCGGCGCGATCTACCAGGTCCCCGTGCTCGGCAGCATCCCGCCGCGCAAGATCGTGCACGACGCCATGCCGGGCGTGGCCGTCGCGCCGGACGACAAGCGCCTGGCTTTCGTCCGCGGCTACGCGCACGACGACTCGGGCGCGCTGATCGTCGTGAACGTGGACGGCACAAACGAGCGCGAGGTCGTGCGCTGCGGGGTGCCGGACAACTGCCAGGGCGGCGCGTGGTCGCCCGACGGCACGAGACTGGCCCTGCTCCGCTGGAACGACAGCGAGGAGAGCTCGCAGATTTATGAAGTGCCGCTGGACGGCGGCCCACAGCGGCTCATCACCACCCACAGGTGGACGGGCGTCGGGGCGCTCGAATGGCTTGGCGACAACAGCGGCCTCGTCGTCAGCGCGCAGGACCAGAGGAACAGCCCACCGCAAATCTGGTTCATCTCGTACCCCGAAGGCGAGGCGCGCAAAGTCACGAACGACCTCAACGGCTACGGCAACGTGAGCCTGACGACGGACTCCTCCACGCTCGTGACCGCGCGCGGCAACGGTGTCGCCAACGTCTGGGTCTGGACGGCGGGCGGGCGCGAGCAGCCGCGGCAGATTACTTCGGGCAACACGGCGGACGGGGCGAACGGACTGGCGTGGACGCCCGACGGGCGCATCGTCTACGCCTCAATCGCCAGCGGCAACTGGGACATCTGGATTATGGGCCAGGACGGGTCGGGCCAGAAGCAGCTCACCTTCAACGCGGGCTCGAACCGCATGCCCGCGGTCTCGCCGGACGGGCGCTACGTCGCCTTCACCTCGGACCGCACGGGGACGGACCACGTCTGGCGCATGAACATAGACGGGGGCAGCCAGAAGGAGATGACGCACGCCGACGGGGACTTCGCGCCGTCGTTCACGCCGGACGGCAAGTGGATCGTCTACGCCTCCTGGCGCTCGAACAGGCAGGGCATGTGGAAAGTCCCAGTCGAAGGCGGCGAGCCCGCGCAGATAAGTGAGAAGCAGACGCCCACGCCGGCCGTCTCGCCCGACGGCCGCTTCATCGCCAGCTCGCTCTGGGACGAACAGTCTGAGCCGCAGCAGTGGAAGGTCGCCATCTTCACCTTCCCTGAGGCGCAGCTTGTGAAGACGCTGGAGACGCCGCCGAGCGCGGTCACGGGCGGCGGCAGCTTCCCCATGCGCTGGACGATGGACGGGCGCGCGCTCGCCTACGTGGACAACCGCGGCGGCGTCTCGAACATCTGGGCGCTGCCCGTCGACGGCGGCGAGCCGACCCCGCTGACACAGTTCAAACAGGACCGCATCTTCAGCTTCAACTGGTCCGCGGACGGCCGCCAGCTCGCCGTCTCCCGCGGCAGCGTCACCAACGATGTCTTCCTTATTAAGGGGTTCAAATAAGGTCAGCACCGCCTGCGGTGCTGACCCGAGGCGCAATAAAACAGGACCGGCGGCCCTTGTAACTCCGGGGCCGCCGGTCCTGTTTTCGTCTGGCTCGACCTTTATTGTTCGGTAAGGGTCGTGGATGGAAGTCCGCCAGACTTATCGGGGAGGTCTGTGTCTTAACGGCCGCCCGCGACCACTTCAATGGTCCGGGGCTTCTTGTCGCCGCCGGCGAGCGTCTGCGACCTGGCCGCCTCGCGCTCGGCCTCAACCGGCTTCAACTCGCGCCCGTCGCCGCCGCGGTTCAGCCAGACCTGTGATAAAAAGAACCGGTCGCCGTACTGGTGGAAGACCAGTTTCACGCGGGAGCCTTTGCCGCTGCCGTCAATCTTGTTCCACGTCTGCGCGACCAGTCTCTCGCGGCCGTCGGCGCTCTGGATGAGCAGGGTGTTGGGCGACATCCGCCTGACGGTGTACTCGCCGGCCGGGAGCACCTTGTCGCCGACCTGGAAGTCGAAACGAATGTTGGCCTGGAGGCTGTCCCCCGACTGTGCCTGAACGGACGTGACCGCCAGCGTGAAGAGGAGGCCCAGCATTGCGAGTGCGCTATAAAGTTTCTTAGTCATTGTCATCTCCCTATTCTTTGTGGGCCGTCTGTTCGGCCGCCTTAATTTTTCTAGCGAGGTTAATCTCCTAATCAATCGCTCGCCGCCATCAGTCTCTCGTGTCAGACTGTCCGTTCCCGCCCGTCCGCCGGAATCGCCGGACGGCCCTACATACTGCGACCCGCGTGCCACGGGATTGACGGGGCCGCGAAGATGGCCCACGATTCGGGAGAAACCGCTGTAAGGCTTTGACTTAACTTTTTATGAGAGGGTTCGGGCCGCGCGCCCGCGGCTGTCGGCAGGCCCGCCGAACTCTATCCGATGAGATAGCTCGCCTATCCGGGCGGATAGGTAGACGAGAGCAAGACACTGACCCTTTGCATGAGCAGCAGGAAGATACTGGCGTGGGGCGTGCACCTTTACACGGCGACGGGGCTGGTCGCGGCCGCCGCGATGGCCGTGCTGATCGTGCGCGGCGGGGACGAGTCTCTGCGCGGGGCGCTGGCGCTGATGGTCCTGGCAACGTTGATCGATTCGACGGACGGGTGGCTCGCGCGGCTGGCGCGCGTTAAGGAGTTCGCGCCGGGCTTCGACGGGCGCAGGCTGGACGACCTGATTGACTTTCAGACCTACACTTCGCTCCCGCTGCTGCTCATCTGGCGCGCCGGGATTCTCCCGGACGCGCTCTCGTGGTGGCTGCTGCTCCCTTTGCTCGCGAGCGCCTACGGCTTCTCGCAGGTCAACGCCAAGACGGACGACGGCTTTTTCCTGGGCTTCCCTTCCTACTGGAACATAGTGGCCTTTTACCTCTTCTTCCTGCGCCCGCCCGTTTGGCTCTCGCTCGCGCTCATCGTCGCGCTCGCGCTCCTGACGTTCGTCCCTTGGCGCTACCTCTACCCGTCGCAGCGCGCGCCCTTCAGCCGCCTGACGAACCTCCTGGCCGTCGCCTGGGTGGCGGCGCTCCTATTCATTCTGGCCCGCTGGCCCGACACCCCCGGCTGGCTCGTGCCGCTCTCCCTGGCCTTCCCCGCCTACTACATGCTCATGTCCTGGGCGCTGACCCTCCGCCGCTGGCGCGCAATTCGTGGAGGCGCGAAATGAGGATTGCGCTCCCGGGACTTACGCGTCCGCAATTTTTCTTGTCAAAGGCCGGGGCACTATTGTACTTTGCATCGCCTACGATTAACCTTTTGAAGCGGCCCTCGCGCGCGACCGACCGGAGACCCTGATGAAACGCTGTCCGACATGCGGCCTGACCCTGGACGACTCGCAGACTTTCTGCACGAACGACGGGACGCCCCTCGTCGCGGACAAGTCTTCTTACGACCCGCAGGCGACGATGATTATTCCGCCGTCCGCCGTGCCGACCGCGCAGCCTCCGCCTCCGCAGCCTCCTCCCCCCGCGCCGATGCCGCAGGCTCCACAGACCGGATGGCAGCAGCCCGCGCGCCCCACGTCGCCGCCCGCGCCCGCCTACGGCGCGCAGCCCCTGAGCTACGGGCAGCCGCCGGCCCTGCAAGGCGCGCAGCCCGGCAAGTTCGTGCCCGCGCTCATCGGCGGGGCCATCACGGGGATACTCTCGCTCTTCGCGGGCTTCATGGACACCAACGCTTTCGTCATCCTCAGCTTCTTCTGCATCGTCTGGGCCTTAATCGGCGGTGCCGTGGCCGCCAACCTCTACGTCAAGCGCTCGCCGACCCCCGTCAGGAGCGGCGAGGGCGCGGTCGTCGGCCTGATCGCCGGCGCAATCGCCGCGCTCATTTATCTGGCGCTGGACACGCCCGTCGCCTACTCCATACACGCCGACACCATCGAGTTCCTCTCAAGCCAGCAGAAGGACAGGATCAGCGCCGGAGCCTTCTTCGCCGTATCCGGCATCTTCGGGGCCGCGACCATCGCTGGCTTCTCCGTCCTCGGCGGCCTGATCGGCGTCGCGATGTTCGAGAAGCGCAAGGGCATGGTTCACACCAGCATGCCGCCCCCGCCCCCAGGCTACGGCCAGCCGCCGTACAGATAAAAGTTGGCAGTGGGCAGTTGGCGGTTAACAAAAAGAAGCAGCCGGAGTAGTCATACTCGACTGCTTCTTTTCTTATCTTCACTGCCCACTGCCTACTGCTTTTATTCCAGTTCGTCGAGCTGTAGGCCGATGGGTTGCGCGCCCGCGCCTTTGATGCCGTCTATGACTTTGGCGACTTCGCCGTAGGCGATTGATTTCGGCGCTTTGATGAAGACGGTGCGCTGGATTCGTTTCTCTTCCGGCAGGTCGAAGCGGTCGAGCATGTCCGTGCGGTAGACGTGCTGCTCAAGGCGCAGCCGGAAAAGTTCCGCCAGGCGCGCGCTCAGTTTCCCCATGTCGTTGACCGTGCCGACGCCGCCCGTGCGGTTCAGCTCCAGCGTGCCGTCCTCTTTGATGGCGACGACGAGATTGTCTATCGCGCCGGCGGGCGGCGGGCCCGGCTGCTCTTCGGGCGGCTCGGGGATGAGGGCCTTGAAGCGGCTCGGCTTCAGCGGCGAGACGACCATGAAAATGATGAGCAGCACCAGCAGCACGTCAATCAGCGGCGTCACGTTGATGTAAGGCACGGCCCTCTTCAGGATTCCCTTCACGCCCATCGGCTCTCCCCTTTCGCTTCACACGTCCTTTCGGACAGACCTGTGCCGCACGGCCTCGCGGCCTTCACAGGTAAAATGGCACATTACGAATCTGTTTTTTAGACACCCGGCGGGTGGAAAAGTTCCGCGGTCACGAATGCGCGTGCCCCCTCAACGCTTGCTCAGTCCTTCGATGACCGCGCGCGCGACCGTGGGGATGATGTCGCGCTCGTTGGACTGGTCCGTGGTGAAGGTGACGAGGACGAAGCGCGCGCCGCCGGGCAATTCGATGTAGGCCGCGTCGTGGCGCGTCGTGCTCGTCCAGCCGGCCTTCGACCAGAGCTTCGTGCCGGGTTCGAGCGCCATCCCCGTGAAGCCGCGCCCCTGGTCGTCCGGGTCCGTGCTCTTCCCGGAGAAGTCGCGCTTCATCAACTCCATCATCATGGCGCTGCGGCGCGCGTTGACGGCGCGGCCCGCGGCTATCTCCGACAGCAACCGCGCGGTCGCCTTAGTCGTCAGCTTGTTCCGGTTCTCGCCCTTCGGCCCGCGGAACAACTGCTCGCGCCCGTACGGCCCCTCGCAGTAAGTCTTCTGGTTGACGTTGATGTTCGTGTAGCCCAGGCCCGCGAAGTAGCGGTTGACGGCGTTCCGCTTCTCCTCCCACTTCTTCAGCTCCGCGCCCTTCAGCTCAGGCCCGCTCGTCGTCCCCGTGATAACGTCCAGCACGTAGCTCGTCGCGTCGTTCAGCGACTCGACTATCATGTCCTTCATGGCGCGGCTCAATTCATCCGTCTCCTTCAGCCTGCCGTCCTCCAACAGCCTGTGCGCCATCACCAGGTAAAACATCTTGACGACGCTCGCCGGGTATATCCGCTCGTCGCCGCGGAAGCTTGCTTCCCTCGGGCGCTGCTGATTCGTCAGGTCGATCAGCGTGATCGCCAGGTTGCTCTCCTTCATGTTTTTGAACTTGTCGAGCGCGGCGCGCGCGGCCCTGTCCACCAGCCGTTGCAGCTCGGCGTCGGACGCCGCGCCGGCGCTCACGTTCTGGGCCACGGCCGAAGGGGAGAAGAGGAACAGGCAGGCGGTCAGGACGAAGGTCACAAGTTTCATTGTTCTTCCCTCAAGGGTTAATCAGGTTGATGGACGCGTTGATGACGAGCGCGTTCGTGAAGTCTATGAAGAACGCGCCGACGACCGGCACAATCAGGAAGCTGCGCGGCGCGGGTCCGTGTCTTTCGGTCAGCGCCTCCATGTTGGCGACGGCGTTCGGCGTGATGCCGAGGCCGAAGCCCACGTGGCCGCTCGCCGTGACGGCCGCCTCGTAGTCGCGCCCCATCAGGACGAACGTGACGAAGACCGCGAAGGCAACCATCAGCACCGTCTGCACGGCGAGGATGACGAGCATCGGCGCGGCCAGCCCCGCGAGCTGCCACAGCTTCAAGTCCATCAGCGCGATGACCAGAAAGAGCGCGAGCGCGATTGTGCCAATCGCTTCGATGGCGCGCGCGTCCAGCTTGAGCCAGCCGTGGCGGTCGTCCAGATTACGCACGACCGCCGCCACGATCATGGCCCCTATGTAGCCCGGCAACTTGAGCACGGACGCCACGACGCTCCCCTTCGGCAGCGCGTCGCCGAGCCGCGTCATCCCCAGGCCGACGAGCGCGCCCAGGCCCATGATGAGCAGAATGAGCATCAGCGTTTTCAGGAGCGCCGTCGCCGTCAACGTCGCGCGCCCGTCGTCGCGCCCCTTCTCGCGGCGCGGCGTCTCCGTCTCCACTTCCCCGACGGGTCCGACGGCCCAGAACTGGTCCGCCTCCTCGCCGCCGCCGCCCTTCTTTTCACTTTCAGGTTTCAGGCGGAAGCGGCGTATGAGAATCGTCGCGACAGGGTTGCCGACGAGGCTCGCCATGAAGATGCCGAAGGTCGCGGATGCGATGATGAGCGCGCCCGCGCCGCTGATGCCCAACTGTTCGAAGTCCTGCGTGCGCGCGAGCCCCGTCGCGGGTCCGCCCGTCAGCGTGAGCGAGCCGCAGATGATGCCGAGCGGCGCGGGCGCACTCATCATGCGCGCGAGCCCGACGCCCGCCACGTTCTGCACGACGGCCGCGACGGAAGCGATGAGCAGGAAAAATCCCATGCGCCAGCCGCCCGCCCGGAGCAGGCCGAGCGTCGCGCCGAGTCCTATGGTCGTGAAGAAGGCCGTTTGCAGCGGCGCGCGCAAACTCGTGTCAATCGCCACGTCAAGCGTCCCACGCGCGTGCAGCGCGAGCACGACGAGGGCGAAGAGCAGCCCGCCGATTGCCGGCGCGGGCACGCTTGTGCGGGCCAGAAATTTGACGCGCCGCTGGAGCGCGTAGCCTACGAAGAGGAACACGGCGGCGAGCGCCAGCGTGAAAACCAGGTCGAGTTGTAACGTCTGCGCGCTCGCGAGGATCGTCGGCTTCACAGCGCCTCACCTTCCGGTCTGCGAACTCTGCTTGTCCTCGAACACGACCCGCCCGTCCATGATCGTCACCAAGACCCGGACATTCTCTATCTTCGCGGGGTCTATGCCGAAGATGTCGTCCGAGAGGATGACCATGTCTGCGAGCTTGCCCGCGGTGATCGTGCCCTTCGCGTCGTCCATGAACTCTGCGAAGGCCGAGCCGACGGTGTAAGCGCGCGCGGCCTCTTCGACCGTGATTTTCTGTTCGGGAACCCAGCCGCCTGGGTTCTTGCCGTCGAGCGTGCGGCGCGTGACCGCCGCGTAAATGCCCAGGAGCGGGCTGATGGGCGCGACCGTCCAGTCGGAGCCGAAGGCGAGGATTGCTCCGGCGTCCAGGAGCGAGCGGAAGGCGTAGGTGCCGCGCGCTCGAATTGGGCCGATTCGCTTTTCGGCCCAGCGCCCGTCGTCTATGCAGTGGTAAGGCTGCATGGAGGCGACGACGCGGTTGCGCCCGAAGCGAGAGATGTCCTGCTGCCTGAGGTGCTGAGCGTGCTCTATGCGGAAGCGGCGGTCGCGCTCGCCGTTCTCTTTCGTCACCTGCTCGTAGATGGAAAGAATGCGGTCGTTGGCCGCGTCGCCGATGGCGTGAATCATCACCTGTAGGCCGTAGCGGTCGGCCTGCCGCACGCGCTCACTCATGGCCCCCTCGGGCTGCATCTCGTCGCCGAGCAGGCCGCGCGTCGCGGGCGCGTCCAGGTACGGCTCGAAGAAGAGCGCGGTCGTGGAGCCCAGGCTCCCGTCCGAAAAACCTTTGAGGCCACCGATGCGCAGCACGTCGTTGCCGAAGCGAGCGCGCACGCCCGTCGTCGCCAGCCGCTCCCAACTGGGCAGCGGCGAGACGGCGTAGACGCGCGTCTTCAACTCACCGCGTTCGAGCAGCGTCTGGTAGACGCCCACGTCGTTGCCGGCGGACATGTCCTGCACGCTCGTCACGCCGTTGCGCGCCGCGTGCTCGGTGGCCGCGCGCCCCGCGATCAGTTTCTCCTCAAAACTCGCGTCGGGGATGACCTTGTAGACGTAGCTCATCGCCGCGTCCTTCAAAACTCCCGTCGGCTCGCCTGTCTTCGGGTCGCGGACGATCAAGCCCCCCGGCGGGTCCGGCGTCTCGCGCGTGACGCCCGCGAGCTTGAGCGCCAGGCTGTTGGCGAGCGCCATGTGTCCGTCCAGGCGGCTGACGAAGACGGGCGTCTCGGGAGTGAAAGCGTCTATCAGCTCTTTCGTGGGAAGCTGCGCGCCGGGCCAACGCTCGTGGTCCCAGTCGCCGCCCGTTATCCAGCGGCCTTTGGGGATTTTTTGCGCGAACCGGCGTATGCGCTCACCGAACTCCTGCGGCGTGGCGGCGTCCCGCAAGTCCACGCTCGCGAGTTGAAACCCGCCGCTCAGGAAATGCACGTGCGCGTCGTTGAAGCCTGGGAGCACGAGCCGCCCGCCCGCGTCCACGACGCGCGTACGAGCGCCCGCGAGTTTTCTGACTTCGGCCGTCGAGCCCACCGCGACGACGCGGTTGCCGTAGACGGCGACGGCCTCGGCCGCGGGCTGCTTTTCGTCCATCGTGCGCACGCGCGCGTTGACGACCACGAGGTCCGCGGCCAGCGGCTCGACATCGGCACGGGTCCTGAAAGTATTCGTCATCAGACAGGCGGCTGCGAGAAGCGCGGTCAGTATTTTCGTTCTCATAAGTAAGGGCGATTGTCCCAGGGCCAGACGCGTAGTGTATCATTGACCATCTCTACGCGGCATGGGAATTATTAGAGTTTCCTTCTTAATCAGAGCAGGCAAACCGACGATGACGAGACGATTTTCAATCGCTCCTTTGTTGCTCGCGCTCTTGCTGTGCGCGCACGGCGTTTCGTTTTCGCAGAGCGGCGGGGCGGCGGGGGTTGCGCCACCTTCGTGGCGTCAGCCCGTGCGAGCGCGGCACGCGATGGTCGCTTCGACGAGCAGTCTCGCGTCGGAAATCGGCGCGGACGTGATGAGGCGTGGCGGGAACGCCGTGGACGCGGCCGTCGCGGTGGCCTTCGCGCTGGCCGTGGTCTACCCGGAGGCGGGCAACCTGGGCGGCGGCGGCTTCATGCTGATTCGGTTTCGCGACGGCAGGACGGCCGCGATTGATTACCGCGAGGTCGCGCCGCTCGCCTCCACGCGCGACATGTTCCTGGACGCGCGCGGCGAGTTGATTAAGGGCGAGGGCTCCTCGACCGTAGGCTACCGCGCTTCCGGCGTGCCCGGCACGGTCGCGGGTATGGAGCTGGCGCTCAGAAAATACGGCTCCGGCAAGCTCACCTGGGCGCAGCTCATAGAGCCCGCGCGCAGACTCGCGGCGCGCGGCTTCGCGTTGAGCTACCGCATCGTCGGCACGCTCCGCAACCACGAGAAGAGACTCTCCGGCTACGAAGACAGCCGCAGGATTTTCCTGAACGGCGGGAGACTTTTCGAAGAGGGCGACCAACTGCGACAGCGCGAGTTGGCCGCGACGCTCGCGCGGCTGCAACGCTTCGGCGCGCGAGAGTTCTACGAGGGCCGGACCGCACGCCTCATCGCGGAAGACATGCGCAGGCACGACGGCCTCATCACGCTCGAAGACCTGCGCGGCTACCGGCCCGTGGAGCGCGCGCCGTTGCGCTCGACTTACCGCGGCTACGAAATCCTTTCGATGCCACCGCCGTCGTCGGGCGGCGCGGTCCTGATTGAGATGCTGAACATCCTTGAGGGCTACGACCTGGCCGCGATGAACCCGATGGCGTCGGAGAAGTATCACCTGATGATTGAGGCCATGCGCCGCGCCTACGCAGACCGAGCCGAGTACATGGGCGACCCGGACTTCGTGAGCGTGCCCGCGGCCGGGATGATTGACAAGAGTTACGCCGCGCGCCAGCGCGCCACGATCAAATTGGACCGCGCCTCGACGAGCGCGGAGATACCCGGCGGCGGCCCCGCAGAGAACCGCACGGGCGAGACCACGCACTTCTCCGTCATCGACCCCGAAGGTAACGCGGTCGCGAACACTTACACGATCAACGACCTCTACGGCTCGGGCGTGACCGTCAAGGGGACGGGCGTCCTCCTGAACGACGAGATGGACGACTTCACGGCGAAGCCTGGGACGCCGAACCTGTGGGGCGTGATTCAGAGCGAGCGCAACTCGATTGCGCCGCGCAAGCGCCCGCTGTCTTCGATGACGCCGACGATTGTGTTGAGGAAGGACGGCTCGGTCTGGTTCGCGGTGGGCGCGCGCGGCGGGGCCAGAATCATCAGCGCCGTGCTGCAAGTCGTCGTCAACGTGATAGACCACCGGATGAACATACAGCAGGCCATCGACGCGCCGCGCGTGCACCACCAGTGGTTCCCGGACGCGGCCCGCTTCGAGCCCTACGGTCTGTCGTCCGACACCATGCGCGCGCTCGAATCCCTGGGCCACAAACTCGAAGAGGCCACCTCCCCGCGCAACCTCGCCAGCGCCGAAGGCGTCATGATCGAGGAGGGTACGGACATGCGCCTCGGCGCGAGCGACCCGCGCAACGACGGCGTCCCCGTCGGGTATTAAGAGGGCGGATGCGGGCCGATGAGCTTGCGGATTTGATTTTATCCCCGAAGGGGTCAACGGCGCACTCAGAAGTTGAACTTGATGCCCAACTGAATCCTGCGCGAGTTGCTGACGACGGTGTCGCGTATGCGGCCGAACGCGCCGTTGACGGCGGGCGTCCCTGTGAAGCCCGGCGACTGCGTCCCGATGCCGCTCGTGGCGGCTACCGGGAAATCGAACGACGGCGTGTTGGTCAGGTTGCTGATGTCCGCGCGGAACTCAAGGTTGCGGGTTTCGCCGAAGTAGAACTTCTTGCGCAGCGTCATGTCCAGGTTGAAAAAGCGCGGCCCGGTGAAGAAGTTCCTCCCGGTGTTCCCTATCTCCCCCGGCGCGGGCGTCGAGAAGCGCGCGATCTGCTCGGGCGTGAAGATGAAGGTCGTGCCCGCGTTCTCCACCACGTCGCCCATGCCCGGCGTGCACCCGTCGCAGTTGGCGGGCGCGAGCACCCAGTTGCTGACGGTGAAGGCCCCGCCGTAGACCGTGAACGGGCGACCGCTCTGCCAGACGAGCGAGTTCGCTATCTCCCAACCGCCGACGAGATGGTTGACCAGCCCCGAAGCCCCGCCGAAGAATTTGCGCCCGCGCCCGAACGGCAGGTCGTAGACGAGATAGCCCTGTAGCGCGTGGCGGCGGTCGAAGTCCGAGCGCGCGTAGTTCAACCGGCGGTCGCGTAGGTCCAGAGGCGTGTTCTGCGCCGAGGGCGAGGCGTTCGTCGCCGAGGTCGTCCTCACGGCGGTCGAGAAGGTCGGGTCGAACGAGCGCGTGTCCATAGACTTGGACAGCGTGTAAGCCAACTGCAACAGCAGCCCGCGCCCGACGCGCCGACTGAGTTGCAGTTCCAATCCGTGGTAGGTCGAGAAGTCGTTGCTGTCAACCACTATCAGCCCGCCGTTAGCCTGCGTGCCGGAGAACTGCGGGTAGGGCTGGAAGAAGAAGGGGCTGAAGCCGTTCGCGACGATCAACCTTTGACCGGCCGAGAGGCGCTGCCCGAGCAGGAACGCGGCCGAGGCCACGGAGCCCTGGTTAAGCTCGGAGCCGAAAGTCGTGCGGAACTGCGCCGTGCCCGCGTTGTTCGCCGCGCTCCCCGTCATCAGCGCGTTAATCAGCGCGCTGTTGTTGCCGGCGCGCACCGTGTTGAAGGCTTCGACGAAGGTTTCGTTCGAGAAGCGCGTGTCGCGCGCGAAGACGTCCACCTGGTTCACGTCGTAAGCGCCGAAAAGGCCGACGCCCTTGCGCCCGATGTAGTTGGCCTCGAGGACGAACCCGCGGCCCACCTCGCGCTGGAAGCTGACGGACCACTGGTTGGTCTTCGGGGAGCGCACAGAGGGGTCGAAGACTGTCAGGCTGTTAATGGAGAACGGGACCGGCTGCCGCAGCAGCTCGGGCGTCGCCGCGGGCTGAAGCGTCGGCAGCCCGAAGCGCAGGCGGCGGGCCTCTCCCGCCGGCAGACTGGCACAGTTTAATTCGTTGCAGGCGAGTGTCGTCCCCGGCGTGTTCGGGAAGATGGCCGACGACGCGAGGAAGGTGTTCAGGCGGTCGTAGGCCAGGCGGTAGTTGGCGCGGATGGAAGTCTTCCCGCTGTTGAACGGGTCCCACGCGAAGCCGAACGACGGCGCGAAATTGTTCCAGTCGTCGTCGAACAGCTTGCCCTCGACGAACCGAATCTGGTCCGTGGGGGCTTCGCCGAAGCGCACGGGGCGGTCCGGGCGCAGAACGGAGTAGCCGTCGCCCGCGCGCGGCGACAGCTTCGGCTCCCAGCGCAGGCCGTAGTCAATCGTCAGGTTCGGCCGAATCTTCCAGGTGTCCTGAAAGTAGAAGTCGTACTCGTTGTACTTCGAGATGAAAGTGAAGTGCGTCCCGGCGGGCGCGTAGGCCGCGTCGCTCTCGGCGACGAAGGCTTGCGACAGGTTGCCGTAGCGGCCGAGCAGGTCGTTAATCGCCAGGAACAGGTTGTTGCGGTCAGCGTTGTTGATGGAACTGGACCCGGCGGCCGGCACGTTGAAGTCTGCGGGGACGGGGTTCGCCGTGCGCGAAAAATTCGCCTGGAGGTTGATGTTGATGCCCGGGCCGCCGACGGCGCTGCGTATGTCGTCGTGCGCCTGGAACCGTAGGTTGATGCCGCCGCGGAAGGTGTGCGAGCCGCTGACGAAACTCAGGTTGTCCGCGACCTGCCAGGTCGTCAACTCGCGCTGGTTGTCAATCTGCGGGACGACGCTGAACGGGTCGCGCGGGAGATTGAGGACGAAGGGCACGGACTCCGGGTCCGGGTTGGTGAAGAGGAAGGCGAAGCGGTTGAAGCCCAGGACCAACTCGTTGACCATGAAGTTGGTCGGCGTCCAGCGGTAGTTGACCGCCACGTTCTTCGGGTTGCGGAACGTGTCCGTGCGGTTGAAAGGGCTGTTGGGGAACGAGCGCAGGCCGGCGTTGCCGTTGTCGCCGAACGTGTTCTGCTCGCCCTGCGCGTAGCGCACGTACATCGTGTTGCGGTCGTTGAAAGTGTGGTCGACTTTGAGCACGAAGTCGTACTGCTTCTCGACCTGCGGCGCGCCGAAACTGAACCCGGCGGTGTTGAGCCCGTCGCCCGTGGTGAAGTTGTTCGGCAGCGGCGCGGCGTTGATGAGCGCCTGCGTCGTCGGGTCCAGTCCGCAGTTCGTGGGCTGCGTCGCGCACAAGGGGTCGTTGGCGACGATGTTGTAGCTCTGAATGTTCAAGCCCGGAAGCGGGTTGCCGCTCGCGTCGACAGACGGGTTGGACGTGCCCGCGGGCGCGTTGGCCGCGCCGACCCTGTAGCGGAAGATTCCCTGCCGCGCCAGTTGCGTGTAGACCGTGCGCGTCACCAGGATTGACTGCGAGGCGCGCAGCAGTTGCAGGTTCGTGAAGAAGAACGTCCTGCGCTTGCGGCCGTCGTAGCCGGGCAGGATGACCGGGCCGCCCAAGGAACCGCCGAAGATGTGCTGGACGAACTGGCCCTTCGGCCGGTTGTTCAAGTTGTTCTCGTACTCGTTGGCGTTCAGGACGGGCGTGCGGTAAAGCTCGAAGAGGTTGCCGTGAAAATCTTCCGTGCCGGAGCGCGTGACGAGCGAGACCTGCGCGCCCGATGAGCGCCCCAGCTCGGACGTGAAGTTGCTGGTCACGACCTGGAATTGCTCGATGGAGTCTGGGTTCGGCTTGAGCGGCGTGAAGTTCGAGCCGCCGGAGCTGGACTCGTTGATGTCCACGCCGTCGAGCGTGAAGTTGAAGGCGCGGTCGCGCGAGCCGTGGACGTGTACGTTGCCGCCCGTGTTGCCGCCCGTGCCGGCGCGGCCGTTGCCGATGACGCCGGGCTGGAGCGAGATGAACTGCAAAGGGTTCCGGCCGCGCTCCCCGACAATCGGCAGGGCTTCGAGCGAGCGCTGCTCGACGGTGTTGCCGAGGTTGCCGGAGTTGCTCGTCTGCACGCGCTCGGCCGTGGACTCGACCGTGACCACGTCCGCGAGTGCGCCCACTTCGAGCGCCACGTCGAGAGTCGCGGGCTGGTTGACGTTGACCTGGTTGCCGGTGGAGACGAACTTTTTGAAGCCCTGCATCTCGACCGCGACGGTGTAGACGCCGACCTGCACGGAGTCGAAGACGTAAGTCCCGGAGTCTGTCGTCGTGGTGGTGAAGGTGACGTTCGTCCCCTCGTTGGTCAGCGTCACGGCCGCGCCCGTGACGAGCGCGCCCGTCTGGTCAGTGACGGTGCCCGTCACGCGCGAGGCTGTCCCCTGCGCGAAGGCCGCGGCGGCGGCCGCGAGCAGTACGATAAAAGCGTAGATGAGATGTGGCCCTCGGGCTCTCAACATTTTCTGGCTCCTGTGTGAGGCGCTTGTGGTCTTGTTTTCTGAGGAATTTGGCGAACGTATCCCGGTCCGAAAAACTTCCGCCGAAAGGTTGCGCCGCAGCCGTCCGGGTGAGCCACGGCGACGCGCAGGTTCAAACTTTCGGCGTCTATACAAAAACCTGAATCAGCCGCCAGTATATCCGCAGCCCGGCGCGCGGGCAAGCATTCGATTTTCACGAGAAGCGTCACAGTTTTCCGCCGAGGGCGCGGACGAGGGCGCGGGCCTTGAGCAGCGATTCTTCGTATTCGAGCGCGGGGCTGCTGTCGGCCACCACGCCGCCGCCGACGTTGAAGCGGGCCACCCGGCCGCGCACGGTCATCGTGCGTATGGCGACGTTGAGGTCTAACGAGCCGTCCGCCGCGAAGTAGCCAATGGCCCCCATAGAGAGGCCGCGCGGGGCCGTCTCGGCCTCGGCGATGATCTCCATCGCGCGGATTTTGGGAGCGCCCGTGATGGAGCCGCACGGGAAGGCCGCGCCCAGGAGCTCGCCCGCCGTCACCCCGTCGCGCAACGTGCCCCGCACGCGCGAGACCAGGTGAAAGAGCGTCGGGTGCTCTTCGAGCGCGCACAGCTCCGCGACCTCCACGGAGCCGTAACGGCAGACGCGCCCCAGGTCGTTCCTCATCAAATCGACGATCATCACGTTCTCCGCGCGGTCCTTCTCGCTGCCGAGCAGCTCCGCGCGAAGCAACGCGTCTTCTCCGGCATCAAGGCCGCGCGGCCTGGTTCCCTTAATGGGCCAGGCTTCGACCGTGCGCGCGCTCCCGTCAGACGGAGTGACGCGCAGGAACCTTTCGGGCGAGGCGCTGATGACCACGTCGTCGCCGCGGCGCATGAAGGCCGCGAACGAGGCAGGGTTGTCGCGCCGCAGACGCCAGAAGACTCCCTCTGGAAAGGTCTTGGGCGCGAGCCGGCAGGTGAACTGCTGCGTGAGATTCGCCTGGTAAATGTCGCCCGCCGCGATGTGCTCTTTGATTCCCTCGACCGCCGCCACGTACTCGTCTCGCGTCAGGTTGGATTCGATTGCAGGGGGCGAGGGCGCGCGCGTGTCCCAACCCGCCGAGTCCCGGTCCGCCGACGCGATCTCGAACGCTTCCCTGAGGGCTTCGAGCGTCTCCTCCAAACGACGTTCGCCCCCGGCGCAGACGATTTTCGTACTCCCTTCCTGGTAATCGTGGACGACGAGCGCGTCGTAAAAGGCCAGCGTCATGTCCAGCTCGGCCGAAGCGCGCCGCCCGGCTTTCAGGCGCAACGGCTCTATACGGTGTGCCAATTCGTAAGCGAAGGTCGCGACGCAGATTCCCCCTGCGGGATGCGGCGCGCTGGCGGATTGCGGCGAGAAGCGTTCGGCCAAACGCTCGTCGAGCACACGCAAAGCGTCCCCACGCGCGACTCGGCCGGCGCTCTGATTTACTTGTGTGATGCGTATCTCTTCGCCGCGGGCCTCGACCGTCTCGCGCGGGTCGAAGCCCGCGAGGAGGAAGCGCGCGGACCGCCCGCGCGCGCCGCAACTGTCCAGGATGCTCACGCGGCGCTGCGACGAGAGGTAGAGCAGCGCGCGCAGAACTTCGTCCCCCGAAAGAGGGACTTCGTGAATTAACGGCTTCGTTGTGTCTGTCTCGGTCCGCATCCTTTGCGTGAAAATATCTCACGCGAAGGCGCGAGGGCGCAAAGAGTTGTTCCTGATTTTCAGAGGCGCTCTATTTACAGTCTTCGAGCGCGTCGACGAGGCGGGCGATGTCCTCTTCGTCGTTGAAGAAGTGCGTGGCGACGCGTATCCCTTCGGGCTTTTCGGTGACGGCGACGCCGCGGCGCGCGAGGTGCGCGACGACGCGCTTCGGGCGCTCGGCGGCGACGAGCGTCTCGCCCGAGCGCATGCTTTCGTCGCGCAGCGGCGAAAGGACGCGCCAGCCTTTTTCCGAAAGCCGCTCGGTCAGGTGGCGGTTGAGCGTGAGCACGCGCCGCTCTATGTTCTCCGCCCCGAGTCTTGCCAGGTAATCGACTGACGCGCCGAGGGCGAAGATGCCCGCGAAGTGCGGGCAGCCGAGTTCGGCGCGCGCCGCTGCGTCGCGGCGCACGCGGCACGCGCGGTTGCTCATCTCGAAGGGCTCTTCGTCGCTCATCCAGCCGACTGCGTGCGCGCGCGTCTCTTCGAGCAGGCGGCGGCTCAGGTAGACGAAGCCGGAGCCGTAGCCCGCGAGCAGCCACTTGTGGCCCGTCGCGCAGAGCGCGTCAATCCCCATGCGCTTCACGTCAAGCGCGAAGGCCCCGGCCGACTGGCTGGCGTTGACGACCAGCGCGTGCCCCTTCTTGCTCTGGCCCAATTCCTCAAGGTCCGCGCGGAAGCCGTTCGAGTACTGGACGTGGCTCACGCAGACGACGGCCGTCTCCTCATTCATCGCGCGCTGAACGTCGCCCGCGCGCAGTTCGCCGGCCGTCGGCGCGACGAACAGCACACGCGTGCCGCGGTGAAGCCACGTGATGGTGGAGACGGGGAACTCCAGTTCGCAGGAGATGACGTGGCCGCGCCCGGCGAGGGCGTCCACGATGAGGTTCATCCCGGTGGACGTGTTCGTCGTCAGCGCGATCTCTTCGGGCTCCGCGTTGATGAAAGACGCGACGGCGCGGCGCACCCCTTCGCGCCGGTCGAGCCACTCGTCCCAACGCGCGTCCGCCCCCTCCATCATCTCGCCGTAAAAACCCGCGCCCGCCTCCATCACCGGCCGCGGAATTGGCCCGGCCGCCGCGCTGTCCAAATAGGCGGTACGTTCGAGCAAGGGGAAGTCGCGCCGGACCTTCGACCAATCGATGCTGTCGGAACTCATAACGCTTTCCTGCTACCTGACAACAATCCTGTGCGGCTTGCCGTCGTCTTCGATGGCGATGCCGACCATGCCCTTGCCTGTGTGATAGCCGATTGACTTGCCGCCTTCTCCGCCTCGCTGGAGGCGGCGGCCGTCGAGCGTGACTTCGGCGACGGCTCCGGCGAAGGGCGCGACGAAGAGGAGTTTTCGCGCGGGCGGCTGGTAACTGCCTTCGGGCTGGTTGACGCTTATCTCTACGCCGCCGCGGCCCGCGGGCGCGACCTCCACGCGCGTGCGGCGGAAGACGCCCTGCTTGTAGGCCGGGCTCGTACCGTCGTCTTCGTAAAGAGTCGTGGCGGCGCGCCCTTCAGCGTCCGGGTGGGCGTAGAAGGTGACGGGGTCGAAAGTCTTGTCGCCGACGAAGCGCATCTCCGGCCCTTCTGGGATGATCGAGCCGCCGCGGATGAACATCGGTGCGACTTCGAGCGGCGCGTCGACGCGAATCATCACCTCGCCCGCGTAGCGCTTGCCGGTCCAGTAGTCGTACCAGATTCCTTTGGGCAGGTAGACCATGCGGCTCGTCTGGTTGTGCTCGACGACGGGCGCGACCAGGAGGTCTTCGCCGACGACGAACTGGTCGTCCAGGTTGAGCGTGTTCGAGTCAGTTTGATAATTGAGCACGAGCGGGCGGAAGAGCGGGAGCCCGGTGCGGTGCGCCTCTTCGAGCCGCGTGTAGAGGAAAGGCAGCAGGCGGTAGCGAAGCTTGATGTACTTGCGGATGATGTCTTCGTAGTACTTGCCGAAGCGCCAGGGCTCCTGGTCGTAGCCGTCAATCGCCTTGTGGTTGCGGAAAAATGGCACAAGAAAACCGACCTGGTAGGAGCGCACGAGCAGTTCCCCGCTGCCGCGGCCGATGAAGCCGCCCACGTCGCCCCCGACGAACGTCTCGCCCGAGAGCCCGAGCGTCTGGTACATGGGGACGCTCAAGGCCAGCGCCTCCCAGGTGCTGTTGGTGTCGCCGATCCACATGGTCGAGTAGCGCTGGATGCCGGCGTAGGCGGCGCGCGTGATGACGTAAGGGCGCTTATCAGGCGCGAGCCTCTCCAATCCTTCGTACGTCGCGCGCGCCATCAGGAGCGCGAACGTGTTGCGGTTTTTGGCGTGCGTCGTCTTCTCGCCCTCGTCAAAGCTCACCACGTCCATCTGGTTCTTCCCGGTCTGGTCGACGAAATCCGAAGGCTCGTTCATGTCGTTCCAGATTCCGGCGACGCCCTGGTCGAGGTAAGCGCGGTGCAGGTCGCCCCACCAGCGGCGCGCGTCCGGCAGGGTGTAATCAACGAAGACGCTCTCGCCGGGCCAGACTTTCGGGATGAAAAGCCTGCCGCCCTTGCGCTTCTGGAAATAGTCCTTCTCCACGCCCTGGTTGAAGACGTAGTAGCTCTTGTCCTGCGGCGCGAGTTCCGGGTTCGCCCTGTCGTGCGCGCTCTTGTCAGCCGGCTGGTACTTCACGCCGGGGTCAACGATGGTGACGACCTTGACGCCCTGCCGCATGAGCCGCTCCGTAAACGCCTTCGGGTTCGGGAAGCGCGTCGTGTCCCAGGTGAAGACGCGGTAAGCCTGCATGTAGTCTATGTCGAGGTGCAGCACGTCGAGCGGCAAGTCGCGCTCGCGGTACTGCCGCACGACCTCCTCGGCCATCGTGTCCGGGTAATAACTCCAGCGGCTCTGCTGATGGCCCAGAGCCCACAGCGGCGGAAGCTGAACGCGGCCCGTCAGCTCCGTGTAGCGAGTGAGAATCTTCTTCATCGAGGGGCCGTAGAAGAAGTAGTAGTTCATCTCGCCGCCCTCGGCCCCGAAGGCCGCGTAGCGCTGCGAGCTCTTGCCGAAGTCGAAGTAGCTGCGGTAGCTGTTGTCGAAGAAGATGCCGTAGGCCGCGCCCCGTTCGAGGCCGATGTAGAAGGGGATGGTCTGGTAGATGGGGTCTTTGCCTTCGGTGTAGCCGGGCGTGTCAGAGTTCCAGTTGACGAAGTAGCCGCGCCGCTTGTCCAGGCGCGCGGCCTTTTCGCCGAGGCCGTAAAAGTGTTCGTCGAAGCCGAGCCTCTTCGCGGCGGCGACGAAGGTCCCGGCCTTCGGGTCGAACATCATCCCCTCGCGGACGCCGCGCGCGTCGTACATCATCGGGCGCTCGTCGGCGTTGACGACCTGTTTCGTCTTCGCGTCGCGGAATTCGACGAGCAGGGGCGAGCGGCGCACGACCGCTTCGAGTTCGTCCGTCGAGACGACGACCGCGTCCGGCGTCTCCGTCAGGTCCCAGCGGACCGCGTCCCAGTCCTCTTTAGCGATGGCCCAGGAATGGTCGCGCGCGGGGAGCGCCTTCCCGAACGAGGCGCGCACGCGGATGAGGTCCGGGGCCAGAATCGAGAGGCGCACCTCGGACCCGTCGCGGCAAATGAAGGTGACGGAGCTCGCGTCCTTCCTGAAACTGTTCACCGGGCCGATGGGCTCCATGCCGCCCACGAAATCCTGCGCCTCGGCCCCGGCCGAACAGAGGACAATAGCCAGACAGCAAAGGGAGAGAAGCGATCTGTTCATGTTAGTCCTCGAAGAGCAATGTGAATGCGGAATGCGGAATGATGACTGAAAGACAGGTTGCTTTTAATGCATCATTCCGCATGCATCATTTACTCGAACGTGTCCGTGAAGGCGATCTGCGCGGCCCCGAGGAGCCCCGCGTCGTCGCCGCACTCGGCGCGGACGATCTCGACGCGGCGGGCAGGGATGGGGAAGGCGCGCTCCATGACCTGCTCGCGGACGTGGCCTATGAAGAGGTCCCAGCCCGCGGCCACGCCGCCGCCGATGACGATCATCTCCGGGTTGAAAATGTTGACGAGGCTCGCCAGACCTACCCCCAGCCGGATGCCCATCTGGCGGAAGACTTCGAGCGCCAGCTCATCGCCCTCGACCCCGCTCTTGTAGACAGAGTAGGCGGTCACCTCCTCGCTCGTGTGCAAAGGGGAATTCGGGTAGCGCGGCCTGGCCTCGCGCGTCATGCGGACGATGGCCGTCGCAGAGGCGTAGACTTCCAGACAGCCGCGGCTCCCGCACGGGCACGGCACGCCCGTGAACGGCTCTATGCCGATGTGGCCCAGTTCGGCCGCGGAGCCGTCGATGCCCCGCCAGAGCTTTTTGTTCAGGATGATGCCGCCGCCCACGCCCGTGCCGAGCGTGATCATGATGATGGACGCGCGCCCGCGCGCGGCCCCCATCCACATCTCACCGACTGCCGCCGCGTTCGCGTCGTTCTCCAGGAGCGCGGGCCAGCGCACCTCGCTCTCGACCGCCGCCGCGAGCCGGAAGCCGTCGAGGCAGGGGACGTTCGGCGCTTTGACGACGATGCCGTTCTCTATCTGCACGGTGCCGGGGATGGCGATTGACATGGCGCGTATGCGCGCGCCGCGCTCCCGGCCGCGGCTCTCGCACTCGCGCGCCGCCGTGACGATGGCCCGCACGATCTCGTCGGCCTTCTCGGCCTTCGGCGTGCGTATCTTGGTGCGCTCGTGGATGCGCCCCCGGTTGTCAATGGTCGCGGCGCGGAGGTTCGTCCCGCCGAGGTCGACGGCGATGACGAGCCCTTCGTCCGGCGCGCTGTCTGTTCTTTGGTGGTCAGTTTCCATGATGTCAGCCAGCTCTTCACCCCGAAGGTGCGAAGGGTCGTTGTGCGGATTCAGTTTTAAGAGCCTATTACAAGCCTCAGCCCATTTCTTTGCGCCGATAGTTTTTCCTTACTTTGCCTGAACCCTCCCACGGCGCGGCGCGGCCGGGCGCGCCCGGCGCGAGATTGTTTGTCGTCTGAGCAAACAAAGACTGGACCAGGAAGCCGACGACGATGGAGCGGGCAGCGCTATGAGCATTGGTTCGCTTCGCGGAGCGAGAGTCAGCGGGGCGCGACGGCGCGCCCTTCCTGGACCAGCCTGCGGGGGCCGCGCGGACGGCCGGCTTCGCTCCCCGCATGAGGTCTGACTAATGGCTTCCGAACCGTCCTTCTCTTGACGAGAGGTAAACGTTTACGCCCGTCTCGGCAGGCACGCGGCCCGAACATTTGGCCGAGGCGCGAAGGCTGCCGATTTTTAAGGGGAATCAGCGGAAATAAGCTGTTCTCTATCGAGGCCTTAGCTTAGCAGAGGGGGGCCGGAAATTTCCATTGAAATTTTCAAAGGCGGGTGTTATTTTGCCCGCGCCGTTCCCCGTCAGTTTCCCAAGCACTCGTCGCGCCCGTCGCCTTCGCGCGGAGGAGGACTAGCATCTCCCTTCTACCAATACCCGTCTGCGACGCGAAGCGGCCCCTTGTCAGAATCAAACCCGCCGTCCGGGCCGCGGGGTTCGGCCCCGCGGCAAACTGGAGAACACGCCCGATGAATAAGACAGCCCGCACGTTGTTGGTCGTTTGCCTGCTCAATTTTTGTTGCCTCCGCGCCGCCCGCGCGCAGTCGACGCAGATGAGCACTTACTGTAATCCAATCAACATCGATTACACCTACATGATCTACAACGCGAACGAGGACATCTCGTACCGCTCGGGCGCGGACCCCGCCGTCGTCGAATTCCGCGGCGAGTACTACATGTTCGTGACGCGCTCGATGGGCTACTGGCACTCGACCGACTTGAGTAACTGGACGTTCGTCACGCCCGAGAAGTGGTACTTCCAGGGCGACAACGCCCCGGCCGCTTTCAACTACCGCGACGAACTCTTGTACGTGATGGGCGACCCTTCGGGCTCTATGAGCGTCCTCTACACGGACAACCCGAAGAGGGGCGACTGGAAGGCCACGCCCTCGATTCTTCACGACCTACAGGATCCGGCACTTTTCATAGACGACGACGATCAAGCCTACGTGTTCTGGGGCTCGTCGAACGTCTACCCCATCAGGGGCCGGAAGTTGGACAAGGGGCACCGCTTCAGCCCCGCCAAGGAGATCGTAGAGCTGTTCAACCTGGACGAGGCCAAACACGGCTGGGAGCGCTTCGGCGAGAACCACTATCACAAGGAGTTGACGGAGGGCTACGTCGAAGGGCCGTGGATGACCAAGCACAACAATAAATATTACCTGCAATACGCGGCCCCCGGCACTGAGTTCAACGTCTACGGCGACGGCGTGTACGTCGGCGACTCACCGCTCGGCCCTTACCGCTACGCGCCCAACAACCCAATCTCGTACAAGCCCGGCGGGTTCGCCAACGGGGCCGGCCACGGGAGCACCGTCCTCGGTCCCGCGGGACAGTTCTGGCACTTCGGCTCGATATCCATCTCCGTCAACGTCAACTGGGAAAGACGCATCAGCATGCACCCGCTGTACTTCGACCGCGACGGCCTGATGCACGTCAACACCTCCTTCGGAGACTACCCGCACTTCGCGCCGGCGGTCCCCGGCAAGATGGGCCAATTCGCGGGGTGGATGCTGCTCTCGTACAAGAAGCCCGTGAAGGCTTCTTCTTCGCTCGGCGAATACGCGGCCGAGAGGATGGTCGACGAAAACATCAGGACGTTCTGGGTGGCGGAGAAGAATGACAACCAGCAGTGGGCGGAGATAGACCTGGTGAATCCCGGTAAAGTCTTCGCCATACAGGTCAACTACCACGACTACAAGTCGAACCTCTTCGGGAAAGTTCCGGGGCTTTATCACAGGTACGTCATCGAAGGCTCTGCGGACGGGAAGACGTGGGCGACGCTGGTCGACAGGAAGAACAGCTACAAGGACGTGCCTAACGACTACGTCGAAATTGGCACACCCCAGACCGTCAGATACGTGCGCTACAAAAACATCCACGCCCCGACGCCCAACCTCGCCATCTCGGACATACGCGTGTTCGGCCTCGGGCAGGGTAAGGCCCCCGCGGCGGTTAAGAATTTGTCCGTCAACCGCCAGAAGGACCGGCGCGACGCCATGCTCACCTGGGACGCGCAGAAAAACGTCCAGGGCTATAACGTGCTCTGGGGCATCGCGCCCGACAAGCTGTACAGCTCCTGGCTCGTCTACGACAAAAACTCGCTCGACCTGAGAAGCCTGTCGGTTGACCAGTCCTATTACTTCGCCGTCGAAGCCTTCAACGAGAACGGAGTCTCTGAGAGGACGAAGGCCGTGAAAGTCGACTAGCCCGGCCGGACAAAGCGCGCGTGCGTTGCGCCGCCGACTCATTTCTGACCTCTTCTTAGTAGATAAGTTGGTTGGAGCGTGCGGGCCGTCGAGTTCGTGGCGGGAGTCGCGTGCTTCGCGGCGGGCGGCGCAGACATCCCGTTTCGGGCCGCCGATTTTAGACACCTGCTTCCGCCCGCGTTAATAAGGAGATGAGCGCTCGCGCCCGCGGGACAAAAGAGTTGACCGGGGGTGCGGCAGGGTGCTATAAACCAGAGCACCCGGTAAGTCGTTTTCATTAACAATCCGTTAAGCCCAGTGGTCGACTGTTAAGCCTGAAAACGTCGTCTGAGGATAATAGTAAGCGCCGTCCGACGCGCCATGGCTTATTGGGTTCACCGCTTACCGAGTCTTCCCCCTTTTGAATTAAAGCCCTTCAGTCTTGCGGAAGTTAGCGTAGTCTCTCTTAGTGCAGCAGGAGGATGTAACAATGCGCAACAGCTTCTCAGTTTTTTCCCGCAGAGCCGCGGGCGTAATCATTCTGACGCTCGGCCTGGCCGTCGCGGCCCAGGCGCAGTTCCGCGCAGCCCTTCAGGGCGTGGTGACGGACCCGCAGGGCGGCGCGGTGGTCGGCGCGACCGTCACGCTGACCAGCAAGGAGAACAATCAGACGCAGCAGGTCACCAGCAGCGACGAGGGCTTTTACCGCTTCGACCGCCTCGCGCCCGGCGCCTACATTCTCACGGCCGAGATGAGCGGGTTCAAGAAGCAGGTGCTTGAGAACGTCGAGGTCAAGGCCGAAGAGGTGCAGGGCGTCAATGTGGCGCTTGAGGCCGGCGAGATCAGCGAGACGGTGACGATCTCATCAATAGTGGGCGAAACACTCCAGACTGAGAACGCGAACGTCGGCGGGTCAATCTCCGAGCGCGAGATACAGCGCCTCCCGCAGACCGGGCGCGATCCATACGAGTTGGTCCGGCTCACGCCGGGCGTCTTCGGCCTGGGCTCGCGCAACGCCACAGGCGGCTCGCAGGGGCTGCCGGGCCAGGTAGGCCCCGGCGGGTCTAACAGTCAGATTTTCCAGACCGAGAACCAAGTGCCTGTCAGCGCCGCCGGCCAGCGCCCGGAGGCTAACAACTTCCAGATTGACGGCGTGAACGCGATGAGCCAGGCGTGGGGCGGCGCGGCAGTCGTCACCCCGAACCAGGAGTCAGTTAAAGAGGTTCGCGTCGTGGCGAACAACTACTCCGCGGAGTTCGGGCGCAACAGCGGGGCGCAAGTCCTGATCGTCTCGCAGACCGGCACGAACGATTTTCACGGCAGCCTCTTCTTCAAGCGCAACACGCCGGGCATGAACGCCTTCCAGGACTTCGACCGCGCCGGCACGGCCATCAGGGAGGACCCGCAGCGCGTCAACCAGTTCCTCAGCCAGTACGGCGGCAGTATCGGCGGCCCCATCCTCAAGAACAGGCTCTTCGGCTTCTTCTCCTACGAGACCGTTCGCAGTAGCAGCAGCAGGATCGAGGGGCTGTGGGTCGAGACGCCGCAGTTCGTGAATACAGTCAACGCCGCGCGGCCGGGAAGCATTGCCAACACGGTGCTCGGCTTCCCCGGCATGACACCGCCGCGCATCGTCGCCACACAGAACCTGACCTGCGCCCAGTACGGCATTACCAACTCAGCCCGCTGCCAGCAGGTGGCGGGCGGGCTCGATGTCGGCTCGCCAACCGGCGCTATCGGCCAGTTCGTTCCAGACAACGTCGGCGGAGGACTCGACGGCATCCCGGACGTGCAGTTCGCTTCGATAGAACTCCCGAGCAGTAATACGTCGGAACAGTTCAACGTGCGCGTTGACTACCAGGTGACCAAGAACGACCTCGTGGCGTTCAGCACCTACTTCGTGCCGAGCGACACCTTGTCCAACGACGCTTGGGGCAACAGGGGCCGCCCGGGTCTGGACTTCGTCTCGGGCCGGCGGAACATGGTGGGCACGCTGCTGTGGACGCGGACTCTCTCCGCGACGATGGTCAACGAGGCGCGCTTTAACGTCACGCGCTGGTACTTCGACGAGGCGGCGACGAACCCCGACGTCGGGTACGGCATTCCTATGCTCAGAATCTTCGGCGAGCAATTCATCTCATTCGGGCAGCACACCGGCCCCGGCGTCTTCTACCAGAACACGTATAACTTCAGGGACGTGCTGAGCAAGGTCTCGGGCGCGCACGCGCTGAAGTTCGGCGCGGACGTAATCAAGGAGCAGAACAACGACAAAGCGCCGTGGGCTGGCCGTCCGACCTTCGAGTTCAATAACCTCTGGAGTTTCGCCAACGACGCGCCGCAGGTCGAGTCGGCGTTCTACGACCCCGCGACCGGCGATTTCACGGACCTCGCGGCCTACCCGCGCAGCACCTACATCGGGCTGTTCGCGCAGGACGATTGGAAGATCAGGCCGAATATCTCGCTCAACCTCGGCCTGCGTTGGGACTACTACTCTCCGCTCCGCAGCAAGAGGGACAGAATCTCGAACCTGATTCTGGGGCCTGACGGCGGTTTGATCGGCTCGACAATCCAGACCGGCGGCGACCTTTACAACAGTGACAAGAACAACTTCGGGCCGCAAATCGGCGTCGCCTGGAGCCCGAAGACGATCTTCGGGCAGAACGTCGAGAACAGGATGGTGATTCGCGGCGGCTTCGGCATCGGCTACAACCGGCTCCCCGGTTCGCGCCTGCTCGAATCGCGCTTCAACCCGCCGTTCTTCGCCTCCTTCTTCTTCGACCGGGCCAGCGGGAACATCGTTTACAGGACGGCGGCCGACCTCAATTCGTTCGACTACCCGCCCAACCCGAACGCGACGCTGACCTTCGACCCCAATTCGGGCCTGCCCATAGGGCCGTCGGTCGGCTTCAACGCGGTCGACCAGGACGTGCGGAACCCCATCATCTACCGCTTCTCCGCTGACGCGGAGTACGAAATGGGGAAAGGCTTTATTGTTTCGCTCGGCTTCCAGGGCTCGAGGGGCCGCAGCCTCCCGCGCCCGGTCCCCTACAACCTGCTCGTCCCCGACAGCCCGAATTTCGGGGGCGTGACGCTGCTGCTCACCGACGCGCGCAGCAATTTCAACGCGATGCTGGTCGAGGCCCGGCGACGGTTCAGCAACAACTTCCAGTTCGCCGCCGAGTACCGCCTCGCGAGCAGCAAGGACACCTGCTCAAGCGACCACGACTGCCGCGCGACCTACCCGTTCGACCAGGAGACGGAGTACGGCCCGTCGTCCTACGACGTGAAACACGCGTTCAAGGCTTACGGCGTTTGGGCCCTGCCGTTCTTCCGCAACCGGAACGACTGGAAAGGGAAAGTGCTCGGCGGCTTCGAGCTGAGCGGAATCGTGACGGCCTCCTCCGGCTTCCCGTGGACGCCCGTGGTCGGCGGCTCGCAGTGTGGCGCGGTCGTGTCCGGCGGCCAAGGGGTCTGCCCGCTGCGGCCCATCGCGCAGATAATGGGCCCGGCGAACGACAGCACCAGCAACGATACCTTCCTCGGGGCCGGCCAATTCCCAGGCGGCGGCTTGCTCTATTTCACGCCGCCTCCGACGGGGTCGTTCAACACGCCGCCGCCGCCGGGCATCGGGCGCAACAGCTTCCGCGGCCCGAACTACTTCAGCGTTGACACGACCGTGGTCAAGCGTTTCGGCCTCCCGCTGTTCCCAGTGCTCGGCGAGAACGCGGGCATCGAAATCCGCTTCAACGTTTACAACCTTTTCAACCGGACGAACCTGTCCCCCTTCGGCATCAACGACGACAACACGCAGATTCAGCACCCGGACTTCGGGCGCGCGCTCCACGTGCTGTCCGGTAGGGTGACGGAGATTCAGGCCAGGTTCAACTTCTAAAAGACCCAAGCGGGAGGCCGTGCACGTCCGGCCTCCCGCCTTCTTTATGTCCGCTGCCGCCTCGAAATCCGCCGCGAGTCTCTCGCTCTGCCTCCTACTGAATTTCATCGTGTGCCTCGCGGCCGCGGCGCAGCCCGGCCTCAACCCGCAACTCGCTTCCGCCGACGCCGCGATGCAGGCCGGGCGCTTCAACGACGCCGCGCGCGAATACGAAGCCCTGCTCAAGGCACACCCCGATTCCAAACCGGTCCTGCTCGCGCTCGGGATTTGTTACGTCCAACTGGGGCGTCAGCCCGAAGCGGTCGCGACGCTCAGGCGCTACCTGAAACTCGTCCCCGATTCGGCCGCCGGGCACGCCGCGCTCGGCATCGCGCTGCTCGACGGGGCGAAGAACGCGGAGGCGAAGGCGGAACTGGAGACGGCCGTCAGGCTCAACTCCAAACAGGCCGACGCCGTCGAGGCGCTCGCCAGAATCTACCTGCTCGAAGGGAAGGCCGCCGAGGCCGTCTCGCTGCTCCGGCCGCTTGCGTCAGGGGCGGCGACCACCGAGACGCGGACGCTGCTCGGCGAGGCGCTCGTCAAGTCGGGTCAGGCGCGCGAAGCAGGCACCATCCTGGACCGCGAGCTTGAGGCCAACCCGCGCGGCACGCCCCAGCTTTACGCCCTCGCGGGCTGGGCTCACCTCAAGGCCGGCGACCTGGCCCGCGCCGCCGAAATCAGCGAGCGCGGCATGAGACTCTACCCGGACTCCGAGATCGAGGCGGTCTACCTTTCCCTGCCCGCCCCGCTTCTGGCCGAAAGAATCGGCGCGCGGATAGAGCGCCTACAGAACGCGCCGGACGTGGCCGAGATGGTGGCCGTCGGGCGCGTGCTCGTGGACGCCGACCCCGCCCGCAAGACCAGGGCCAACGAGATAGCGCAGCGCATTTTGGCCCACGCCGTGCAGCTCGCGCCCGACAACGCCTCGGCCCGCTACAACTACGGCCGCGCGCTCAGCCAGGGCGGCGTCGAGGGCGCGATGAAGCAGTGGGAGAAGGCGCTGGAGCTGAGCCCCGGCGACGAGTTGCGGCTGCAAATCCTGCTTAAGATTGCCGCCGCGCGGCTGGACCTTTCCGACTACGAGGGCGCGGAGCGTGCCTTCCGCTCCGCGCGCGAACTCAACCGGACGCTCCCGAGGCATTCCCCCGAGGCCATGCTGGAGTACGTGCGCTTCCTGCGCCTGAGGTCGCGCAACGCAGAGGCCGAAGCCCTGCTCGACGAGACCATCAGTCAGAACCCGCTGTCGCTCCAGGCGCACCTCGAACGGGCCAAGCTGCTCGCGGCGCGCGGACAGTGGGGCAGGGTGATAGAGGCTGGCGAGTTCGTCCTGCGCAACGCCGGCGAGGACGAGGAGACCGAGCGCTTCGCACGCATACTGCTCGCGCGCGCTTACCTGCTCTCTAATCAGGCGGAGAAAGCGCGCGAGCACCAGGCATGGCTCGATTCACACTGATTCGCCGCCCAACCAGCATGCGCCAGCTAGCACTCAAGCTGTTCGTCCTGGCCCTCCTGGTCAGCCCGTGCGCGCACGAAGCGCTGGCGCAGCGGGCGCAGCGCGTCCCCGCCCAGGGTTTCGACAAAGTGGCACGCATGGCCGAGGAGGCCCGCAGCGCCAACAGGGTCGAGGACGCGATTAAACTTTACCGGCAGGCAGTGTCCATCCGGCCACGCTGGGCCGAGGGGTGGTTCAACCTCGGCACGCTGCTTTACGACAAAGACGCTTACGCCGACGCGGCCACGGCGCTCAACCGCGCGGCGGCCCTCGGCCCGCAGGTCGGGACCACCTGGGTCTTGCTGGGCTTGTGCGAGTTCAGGCTGGGGCGGCACGCCGCCGCGCTCGAACACATACAGCGCGGGCGGAAATTGGGCGTCACCGCGAACCCGCAACTGCGTAACGTGATGCTCTACCACGAGGGACTGCTGCTCGTCGGCAAGGGCGACTTCGAGCGCGCGCAGGAGACGCTCGGCCAACTGAGCCAGGAGGGCGTCGAGAGCGCCGAGCTCCTGACCGCGCTCGGGCTCTCGGTCCTGCGCCTGCGCTTCTCGGAACTGCTCGCGGGCGACGCCGCCCTGCGCGAGATAGCCGCACGCGCCGGCCGCGCGGCTCACCTGGCGGCGCAGGAGAAGTTCGACGAGGCGCGGGCCGAGTACGAACGCCTGGCGGCGGACTTCCCGAAGGGGCAGAACGTTCACTACGCTTTGGGCCGTTTCCTGCTCACGAGCAACGAGGACGAGAAGGGCGTCGCGGAGCTGCTGCGCGAGATTGAGAATAATCCGAAGCACCTGCTGGCGCACCTGCTCATCGCCGACGCCAAGCTCAGGCTGAGAGAGTATTCCGCCGGGCTGCCTTACGCCGAGGAGGCCGCGAAGCTCAGCCCGCGCCTGCCGCTCGCGCATTACCTGCTCGGCTCGCTGCTGCTCGGCGCGGGGCAGACGGCGCGCGCCGTCACCGAGCTTGAGACCGCGGCGCGCCTGATGCCCGGCGAGCCCAAAATATTCTACGCCCTGTCGAACGCCTACAGCCGCGCGGGCCGCAAACAAGACGCCGAGCGCGCGCTCGCCACCTTCGCACGCCTGAGGGAGCAGAGCGAGGGGGGCGACGCCGGCCAGGGCGCGAACGTGCAGGCGGGCGACCGTGTCTCCGGGCCGCGCCAACCGTGAGGCGCGCGACTCGGGCCGCGTGACATCAAGTTTATTTTTTTTCAACTCAGGGGCGGCGGGCCTGGCGCGCGGTCAACGCGCCGGTCCTCAGCGTCCGTCCCGCTGTGCCAAGTCCAGTGAGATGAGGGGAAGCAGATGAAGAGAGCTAAACTCGCGCGATTGATTATAGCTATGGCGCTCCTGCTCGCGGCCTGCGTCTTTGCCTACGGGCAGGCCGCGCGCCCGAGCGAGGCCGACATCGAACGCCGCATCAACGAGCTGCTCGGGCGCATGACGCTCGAAGAGAAGCTGGGGCAGTTGCAGCAGCTCGACGGCGAGGGGTCAGGGGTCTACAGGCCGGAGCACGTGGAGCTGGTCAAACAGGGGCGGCTCGGCTCGACCTTGAACGTGCGCGGCGTGCAGCAGACCAACGCGTTGCAGCGCGTCGCCGTCGAGCAGTCGCGGCTGAAGATACCGCTCATCTTCGGCTTCGACGTGATTCACGGCTACCGCACGATCTTCCCGATCCCGCTCGGCGAGGCGAGCAGTTGGGACCCTGCGGCCGCCGAGCGCGCGGCCGCGGTCGCGGCGGCCGAGTCGAAGGCCATCGGCCTGCACTGGACGTTCGCGCCGATGGTGGACATCGCGCGCGACGCGCGCTGGGGCCGCATCGCCGAGGGCTCCGGCGAAGACCCGTTCCTCGGCTCGGCGCTGGCGCGGGCGCGCGTGCGCGGCTTCCAGGGCGACGACTACAGCCGCCCGGACAAGGTCGTCGCCTGCGCCAAGCACTGGGTGGCCTACGGCGCGGCCGAGGCGGGGCGCGACTACAACACGGCCGACATGTCCGAGCGCACGCTGCGCGAGGTTTACTTGCCGCCGTTCAAGGCGGCCGTTGACGCTGGCGTCGGCACACTGATGAGCGCGTTTAACGACCTCAACGGCGTGCCCGCCTCCGGCAATCCGTTTACTCTCACGCAGGTGCTGCGCGGCGAGTGGAAGTTCGACGGCTTCGTCGTCAGCGACTACGAGTCCGTGCGCGAGATGCTCAACCACGGGATGCCCGCGGACGAGGCCGAGGCGGCGCAGATGGGCCTCGTCTCGGGCGTGGAAATGGAGATGGTCAGCCGCCTCTACAACAAGCACGGCGCGCAGCTCTTCAAAGACGGCCGCCTCCCGCAGGCGGCGCTCGACGAGGCCGTGCGCCGCATCCTGCGCGTCAAGTTCCGCGCGGGGCTCTTCGAGAATCCTTACGTGTCGGACGAGGCGCGCGAGCGCGCGGGGCTCCTGAGGCCCGAGAGCCTGGCCGCGTCACGCGAGGTGGCCGCGCGCTCGATGGTGCTCTTGAAGAACGAGCGCGACCTACTGCCGCTCGACAAGAACGTCAAGAGCGTCGCCGTCATCGGCCCGCTCGCGGACGACCCGCAGAACCCGCTCGGCCCGTGGGCAGGCGACGGCAAACCCGAAAACACTGTGACGCTTCTACAGGGCATCAAGGCGAAGGTCTCGCCGCAGACCAAAGTCCTGCACGCCAAGGGGGTCGCGATCGAGGGGCGCGGCATCACGGGCAACTACGACGACCCGCCGGTGGCCCAGAACGCCGCGGGCGGTTCGAACGTCGTGCAGGCCGGCGCGATTGACCCGGCCAGAATCGCCATCACGCCCGTCGGGCCGGGCGCGCTCGACGAGGCCGTGCGCGCGGCGCGCGAGGCGGACTTCGTCATCCTCGCCGTCGGCGAGACGGCGGCCATGAGCGGCGAGGCCGCCTCGCGCACCACTCTCGACCTGCCCGGCCGGCAGATGGAACTCGTGCAAGCCATTCACAAGACGGGCAAGCCTTACGTTATCGTGCTGATGAACGGCCGGCCTTTGACCATTAACTGGATTGCTGAGAACTCGCCGGCGATTCTGGAGACGTGGTTCGCGGGCACGCAGGCGGGCCACGCAATCGCGGACGTGCTCTTCGGCGACGTGAATCCGGGCGGGAAACTCCCGGTCACGTTCCCGCGCAACGTGGGCCAGTCGCCCATGTACTACAACATGAAGACGACGGGACGGCCGCCGACGGACCAGAAGTACACTTCCAAATATCTGGACGTGCCGGTGACGCCGCTCTACCCGTTCGGGTTCGGGTTGAGCTACACGCAGTTCCGGCTGTCGAACCTGCAACTGAGCGCGCGCAGCATTCGGCCGGACGGGAAGCTGGACGTGAGCGTCGAGGTGGAGAACACTGGGCGGCGCGCGGGCGACGAGGTCGTGCAGCTCTACATACGCGACGTGGCCGCGAGCGTGACGCGTCCCATCAGGGAGTTGAAGGGCTTCGAGCGCGTCACGCTCGGGCCGGGCGAGAAGCGGCGCGTCACCTTCACGCTCGGGCCGGAGCACCTCGGCTTATACAACCGCGAGATGCGCTACGTGGTCGAGCCCGGAACGTTCAAGGTCTTCGCCGGCAACAGCTCTGTCGGCGGGCTCGAGGCGAGCTTCGAAGTCACCAAGTGAGGACTGATGCCCGGAACACCACACAGCCGCGCCCACTGGCTGCGCCTGCGGTGCTGTCTGCTGCTGGCCTCCCTGCTCTTCTGCCACGCGCCGGCCGCCACGCTGGCCCAGGTTCCGCGCACGGGGAGGCGGGCCGACGCGCCGCGCGCCGCAGCCCGCCTCTCCGCCCGCGACGAAGCCTTCCTCGAAGACCTCTCGCGCCGCTCGTTCCAGTTCTTCTGGGAGCAGACGGACCCGAACACGGGGCTGACGCTCGACCGCGCTCACGCAGACGGCTCGCCCAAGCCGCAGGACAACGCGGCCCGCAACATAGCCAGCATCGCCTCCGTCGGCTTCGGCCTGACGGGCATCTGCATCGCCGCCGAGCGCGGCTGGGTCACGCGCGAGGAGGCCCGCCGCCGCGTGCGCGCGACGCTCGACTTTTTCGCCAACCGCCAGGAGAACGTGCACGGGTGGTTCTACCACTTCGTCGACGCGCAGACCGGCGAGCGCCGCTGGAGCAGCGAAGTCTCTTCCATCGACACGGCGCTCCTCCTGGGCGGCGTGCTCACCGCCAAACAGTATTTCGCGTCCGACCCGGAGATCGTGCGCCTCGCGGACCAAATCTACCGCCGCGTGGATTTCGTCTGGATGCTCAACGGGCACCCGACGATCCTCTCCATGGGCTACAAGCCCGAGAGCGGCTTCCTGGACGCGCGCTGGGACACCTTCAGCGAGCACCTCATCTTGCAACTGCTCGCCGTGGGCTCGCCGACGCACCCCCTGAAGCCGGAGGCGTGGCGCGCGTGGCGGCGCGACCGCTACACCTACAAGGGCCAGACCGTCATCACGCCGGCCGTCGGCCCGCACGGCGGCAACCCGCTCTTCGTGCACCAGTACCCGCACGCCTGGGTCGACTTCCGCGGCCTGCGCGAGACGTGGGCTCCCTCCGTCAGCTACTTCGAGAACAGCGTCACGGCGACGCGTGTCCACCGCCTCTTCTGCATGACAGACCTGGCGCGTGATTTCCCGAAGAGCTACAGCGCGAACGTGTGGGGCATTACTGCGTCGGACGGCGAGAAGGGCTACCTCGCGTGGGGCGGCCCGCCCCGCGACCCCGCGATAGACGGGACGGTCGTGCCCTGCGCCGCCGGCGGCTCGCTGATGTTCACGCCCGAGATTTCGCTCGCCGCGCTGCGGACGATGAAGGAGAAGTTCGGCGAGAAGATTTACAAGCGCTACGGCTTCGTAGACGCCTTCAACCCTACGACCGGCTGGATAGACAAGGACGTGATAGGCATCGACGTGGGCATCACCCTCCTCAGCGCCGAGAACCTGCGCACCGGGAACGTCTGGCGCTGGTTCATGCGCAACCCGGAGATCACGCGCGCTATCGAACTGGTCGGACTCAGGAAATCTAACAAGGGGAGAACGAGAGCGGGGCGAAAGAGAAACAGGGGGACCGCCTACGTGACACTCCCCTCACCTGCCCCTTCTTCTTCCCACCGGCGCGCCGCCCGTCACCTCGAAGCTGGACTCTAGGCCGCCGACGGAGCTGTTCCCGACGAAGACTTTGAAAGCGCCAGGCTCGACGACGAAGCGCATCCCGCTGTTGTAGAAACCTAAATGCTCCGGCGCGAGCGTGAACTCGACGCGCCGCTTCTCGCCCGGCCCGAGCGTGACGCGCTCGAAGCCTTTCAGTTCACGAACGGCGCGCGTCCGGCTCGACACCACGTCCTGGATATAAAGCTGCACGACCTCGTCGCCCGCGCGCCGCCCAGTGTTCTCCACCTCGACACTCGCCGTCAGTCGCCCATTAGCGGGAATAGCGCGCGCGCTCAGTTGCAAATTCGAGATGCGAAACTGCGTGTAGCTCAACCCGAACCCGAACGGGTAGAGCGGCGTCACCGGCACGTCCAGATATTTGGAAGTGTACCTGTTGTTCGGGTCCGGCGGGCGGCCCGTCGTCTTCGCGTTGTAGTAAATCGGAATCTGGCCCACGTTGCGCGGGAACGTGGCGGGCAGCTTGCCGCCCGGATTCACGTCGCCGAAGAGCACGTCGGCGACGGCGTTCCCTGCCTGCGTGCCCGCGAACCACGTCTCCAGAATCGCCGGCGAGTTCTCCGCCACCCAGTTGATCGTCAGCGGCCGGCCGTTCATCAGCACGACCGCGTAGGGCTTGCCTGCGGCGTGAATCGCCTGCACCAGTTCCGCCTGTAGCCCCGGCAAATCGAGCGAGCTGCGCGACGCGGCCTCGCCGCTCATGTCGGCCGACTCGCCGACGACGAGGATGGTGAAGTCCGCGTCGCGCGCCCGCCGCACGGCCTCTATAAAACCCTCGTTCGACTCGCACGGCACGTCGCAGCCCTGCGCGTACGTGACGCGCCCGTTTTGGCCCACGCGCGCGCGCACGCCCGCGAGCACCGTCACGGCGTCTTCCGGCCTGCCGTCGCCGGACCAGTTGCCTATAACGTCTTTCCTGCTGTCGGCGAGCGGCCCCACGACGGCGATTTTTAATTCGCCGCGCCCGCCAGTCTTGATCGGCAGCGTCTCGCGCTCGTTCTTCAGCAGCACAAACGAGCGCGCGGCTATCCGGCGCGCGTCCGCGACGTGCTCTGCGTTGAGAAGGGCCGCGCGCTCGCGCGCCTCGTCCGCGTAAGGGTTCTCGAAGAGCCCCAGGCGGAATTTTATTCTGAGGATGCGGCGCACGGCCTCGTTGATGGTCGCCAGTGAGACCTTGCCTTCGCGCACGAGCTGAGCGCCGTGCCTGTTGTAGAGGCGGCTGACCATCTCCATGTCGACGCCCGCGTTCACGGCCGCGCGCGCCGCCTCAGCTTCCGTCCCCGCCAGCCTGTGGTTCATCAACTCCCTGACAGACTCGTAATCGCTGACCACGAAGCCGTCGAACTTCCACTCGCGCCGCAGGATTTGCGTCAGCGTGAAAGGATTGGCCGAAGCCGGCACGCCGTTGAGGTCGTTGAAGGCGCTCATTAAAGTGCCGACGCCCGCGTCAACGGCCGCCTTGAACGGCGGCAGGTAGACTTCGCGCAAACTCACCTCGGACATGTCCGTCGTGTTGTAGTCGCGCCCCGCCTCGGCCGCGCCGTAGGCCACCCAGTGCTTGGCGCAGGCGACGACGCGGTCGTTGGCGCTATAGTCCGCGCCCTGGAACCCGCGCACGCGCGCGCGGGCCATCTCTTCCCCGAGGAAAGGGTCTTCGCCCGAGCCCTCGGCGATGCGGCCCCAGCGCGGGTCGCGCGCGATGTCCACCATCGGCGCGAACGTCCAGTGGACGCCTGCGGCGCGCGACTCTTTCGCCGCGATGTACGCCGCGCGCTCCACGGCCGCGCGGTCCCAACTGCTGGCCTCGCCGAGCGGGATGGGGAAGACCGTGCGGTAGCCGTGGATCACGTCGAAGCCGAAGATGAGCGGAATTTTGAGGCGCGTCTCCGTGACGGCGATACGCTGCAACGTGTTGGTCTGCTGCACGCCGCGCACGTTCAAGGTCGAGCCGAGCAGGCCGCGCCGCACGAGGTCCGGGTGCTCGTCCTTGTAGCGGCCGTCGGCGTGCCCGTCCAGTTGCTGTAGCTGGCCCAGTTTCTCTTCCAGCGTCATCCTGGCGAGCAGCGCGTTGATCCTCCTCTCCACGTCCGCCCGCGGAGACTGCGCGCTCGCCGACACAATACAAACGACAAGGGCGAGAGCGAATGACAGGATTTTGAATCTGGCGAGCCTCATTTCAAGTCAACTAATGTCGGTACCGCCTGCCGCAAGCGGGCGGGGGCTCAACGTTGAGATACCCGCCCGCTTGCGGCAGGCGGTACCGACTAGCCTTTCACTTCGCCGTCCGGCGGAAGATGCGGTAGCCCCAGGAGTCCAGCGCGAGGGCGGGCAGGCCGACGGTGCGGACGCGCGCGGCGCGCTGCGCGGGCGTCGCTTCGGCCGCGAGCGGCGGCTGCGTGTCCGGCGTCACGTCCGCGAACCCCGGCCCCCCGCCCTCCACGAAGCCCGCGAAAGGCTGGTTCGAGAAGTTGACGGCGACCAGGACTTCTTCCCCTCCCGCGCGGCGCAGGAATGTGACGACGCGCGACTCGTCCGAGTTGCGCAGCCACTGAACGTCCCCGCGCCTGAGCGCCTCGCTCGACTTGCGGAGCGCGGTCATCTGCCTGTAGAAGCGCGGGAACTCCGGCCGCCGCTCGGCTATGGGCCAAAAAATCGGGAGCCTTTCGAAGAGCGCGGGCGCGCCCGACTCGGTCGTGTCCCCGGCCTCCATCCCGTTGTAAAGCATCGGCACGCCGTCGAGCGTGAAGACGAGCGCGGAGGCCGTGAGCGCCCCGCGCTCGCCGAAGCGCACGACCGCCCGCCGCTCGTCGTGGTTGTCCGAGAAGCGCATGTGCAGCGCCCCGCGCGGGAACTTACGCTGCTCCTCCTCCCACACCTGTCTGAGCGCGCTCGCCGGCTTCGAACCCATCAGGACTTCCGTCAGCGCGCCGTGCATGGGCCACGCGTAATCCAGGTCGAACGCTTTGACGAGCAAGTCGGGCTCGGCCCACTCGGCGAGCATGACTATGTCCGGCTTGACCTTCTCCAATTCCGCCCGCGCGCGCTCCCAGAAGTCCGTCGGCACGAAGCCCGCCACGTCGCAGCGGAAGCCGTCCAGGTCGAACTCCCTGACCCAGTACTTCAGCATCTCGATAATGTAGTCGCGGAGCGCGGGGTTGCCGTAGTTGAGGTCGGCCACGTCTGCCCAGTCCGGCACGGGCGGGATGATTTTTCCCGAGGCGTCCTTCGTGTAGAAGTCCGCGTGCTCCTTCATCAGCACGTTGTCCCAGGACGTGTGATTCGCCACGATGTCTATGATGACCTTCTGCCCGCGCCTGTGCGCCTCGGAGACGAGCCTTTTCAAGTCATCCTTCGTGCCGTAGTCAGGGTTGATCGCGTAGTAGTCGCGCACGGCGTAGGGGCTGCCGATGGTCCCCTTTTTCTTCTCCTGCCCCGTGGGGTGAATCGGCATCAGCCACAGGATGGTGACGCCCAACTCCTTCAGCTCGTCCAGCCGCGCCGTGACGCCGTTGAAATTCCCTTCCCTTGAGAAGGCGCGCGGGAAGATTTCGTAAATCACCCCGTCGCGCACCCACGCGTGCGTCGGCCGCGCCGCCTCCTTCGAAAAATCACGCGGCGCGGGCTGCTGTGCCCTCGCGCGCGGGGCGAAGGACAGGCAGAGGACGAGGGCCGCGCAGGCGAGGCTCGCGGCGCAGAAACGTGGGGTCTGTGTCGGTAATGAAGTGCGGGCGGTGTCCATCTGTTTTCTCTTCGGCTCCGAAAGTTGTTATTCGTCGTCAACCAGCCCGGTGCTCGGCACGGGCTGCGCCGTCACCTGCGTGGTCAGCCGCTCGTGCGCGTCCGCATCGATCACCGCGTCGGTCGGCACGGGCCGCTGCGCGTCGTCCACGACGGCGACGGAGGCGGCCGCGATTAACATGCTGATGCCGCCCATCACCACGGCGTTGAGCGGGTCGCCGCCGAGGACGTTGTTGAAAATCAGCGGCACGACGAGCGACATCACCACCTGCGGGATCACGATGAAGAGGTTGAAGACGCCCATGTAGACGCCCATCCGCGCGGCCGGGATGGCGCTGGACAGAATCACGTACGGCATCGAGAGGATGGAGGCCCAGGCGATCCCGACGCCGGCCATGCTGGCGAACAGCATCCACTTGTTCTGTATGAAGTAGACGGAGACCAGGCCGAGCCCGCCGCAGATGAGCGCGACGGCGTGCACAGTCTTGCGGCTGGTCGCCTTCGCCAGCGCCGGAATCAGGAAGGCGATGACGAAGCAGACCACGTTGTAGGCGGCGAAGCAGAGCCCGCCCCACTCTGTGCCGGCCTTGAAGAGCGGCGAGTTCTTGTCCGGCGCGCCGAAGACGTAGAACGCGACGGCCAGCCCGAAGTACTGCCACATGAAGGGCAGCGCGAACCAGGTGAAGAACTGGACTACCGCGAGCTGCTTCATCGTCCTCGGCATTTCGGCGATGGAGGAGAAGATTTCCTTGAAGCCGGCGGCCACCCCTTTGTGCTCGCGCTTCATGCGCTCGAACGCCTCCATGTCCTCGGGCGGGTACTCCTTGGTCGTGAAGATCGTCAGGAGGACCGCCAGGAGGAAGACGACCGCGCCGATCTTAAACGAGTACTCGACCGAGACGGGGATGCCGGTCGCCATCACGCCGACCACGCCGAGCGCCGTGAAGAGGAACGGCATGGCGTTAGCCATCGTCTGCCCGATGCCTATGAAGAAGCTCTGCATGACGAAGCCGAGGGTCCGCTGCTCCTCGGGCAGCTTGTCGGCGACGAAGGCGCGGAAGGGCTCCATCGTGATGTTGATGCTGGCGTCCAGAATCCAGAGCAGGCTGGCGGCCATCCAGAGCGCGGAGGAGTTGGGCATTAAGAAGAGCGCGATGCTGGCGAGGATGGCGCCGACCAGGAAGTAGGGGCGGCGACGCCCCAGGCGGTTCCAGGTGCGGTCGGACATCGAGCCGACGATGGGCTGGATGAGGAGGCCCGTGATCGGCCCGGCCAGCCAGAGCAAGGGGAGCGTGCTCTCCTCCGCGTTCAGATACGTGTAGATGGGGCTCATGTTCGCCTGTTGCAGACCCCACCCCCACTGTATCCCCAGGAACCCGAAACTCATGTTCCAGATTTGCCAGAAGCTCAAACGCGGTTTCTGTTGCATGACCAGCCTCCTCGGAATGATGAAGGCGGAATGATGGATGATGAATTAATGACTTTTGGTTTCTAATTCATCACTCCGCATTCCGCGTTCATCGTTTATAAAGATTGATGTCTTCGAGCACCACGTCGCGGTCGAGCGAGAGCGCGAACATGAGGGCGCGCGCCATGTTGCGGACGTGAATCGCGCCCGCGCGCGCGTTCTCATCCTCGCCCGTGTGCTCCACGTCGACCAGGCCGGGGCAGAAGTTGAAGACGCGCACGTTCGCGCCAGACTTCCGCACGTCGTCGCGCAAGGCTTCCGCGAAGCCCAGGAGGCCGAACTTCGAGGCGCAGTACGAGGGAACGTCCGCGTAGCCGTGCTTGCCTGCCTGCGACGAGACGTTGACCACGTCGCCGAAGTCCTGCGCCAGCATAAAGGGCAGCGCCGCGCGCACGAGCCACATCGCGCCGCGCACGTTCGTGTCCATCACGGTGTCCCAGCCCTCGTCCGTAATCTCCGTCACCGTCTCGGCCACGGCCAGGCCGGCGTTGTTTATGAGCACGTCAACCGCGCCGAAACGCTCCGTCGCGTAACGCACCAACGCTTCGGTCTCTTCGCGACTCCGCACGTCGAACGCGTACGGGAACACGCGCTCGCCGCCCGCCTTCGAGTTCAACTCGTCGGCCGATTGCCGCAAAGTCTCTTCGCGGCGCGAGGCGATGACGACGCGCGCGCCCGCGGCGGCCAGGGCTTCAGCGAACGCGCGCCCTATCCCTGTGCCGCCGCCCGTGATGACGGCTACCTGTTCTGTGAAGGGCTTGGTTTTCACGAGCCTAAAATAATTTCAAATCGGAGATTTCAAATTTCAAATTCTTTATCTGGTCGTCAGCACGCTCGCGCTGCGGGCGGGCAGTGTGAGCTTGATTCTCCCGTCCGCGACGCGCACGTTCTGAGACAATTCGAGCCTGTCGGTCAGGCGCGCGCCTTCTTCCAGGTTGGCGCGCGCGGCGTCCAGGTCGAAGGCCGCGGGCTTCGTGTCGTTGTTGATGGCGACGAGGACGGACGCCCCGCGGGTCGTACGCGCGTAGGCGTACTGCTGCGCGGCGACGTGCAGGTTGACGAGCCCGCCGCGCCTCAGTGGCTCAAGCTCCGCGTGCAGGCGGTTCATCCGTCGCACGTGCTCGAAGAGGTCTTGCTCTTCGGCCGTGCGCCCGGCCCGCGTGAAGGCGTTGCGGCGGTCGCCCGGAAAGCCGCCCGGAAAATCCTGCCGCGCCATCGGCTCGTCCGCGCCCGTCATCGCTATCTCGTCGCCGTAGTAGAGCTGCGGGATGCCGCGCGTCGTGAGCAGGAGAGTGTGTGCCAGTTTCAGGCCGGTGACGGTCGCGCCCTCTTCGCTCATGAAGCGCTTGTCGTCGTGCCCGCCGAGCAGCGTGACCAGGATTTCCGGGTCCTCGTAGATGTAATCCTTCGCCAGCGCCTTCGGCACTTCGTCCAGCTTCTTCCCCTCCGCGAAGGCGTGGCGAATCTGGTAGAAGAGCGGGAAGTCGAGCAAGGTGTCCAGGCCAGAGTCTACGCCGTCGAAGCGCACCGCCCCGCCCTGGAAGAAGGAGACGTGCGCCTGGTCGCCGTCCTTCACCTCGCCGACCACGCGGAAGTTCGGGTACTCGCGCTTGATGGCCGCCGTCCACTTGTGCCAGAAACTGTTCGGCACGTACTGCCAGGTGTCCTGCCGTATGCCGTCCAGGCCCGTCACGCCGATCCACCAGAGCGTGTTCTGTATGATGTAGCGCTCGACCTCCTCGTCGTGCTGATTCAAATCCGGCAGGAAGTTCAGGAACCAGCCCTCCATCGTCTCGCGCCTGATCTTCTCTTCGGCGCGCGGGTCGTGCAGCACCCAGGTTTGGAAGACGTTCGCGAGGTGGTTCTCCTTCGTCCCGTTGTACCAGGTGGGCGTCGGCGTGTCTTCGACCCACGGGTGATATGGGCCGGTGTGGTTCGCGACCTGGTCCTGAATAATCTTGATTCCCTGCTCGTGAGCCTCGTCGACCAGCTCGCGCAGCTTGGCGAGCGTGCCGAAGTGCTCCTCGACGCCGTAAAAATCTATGGCCCCGTAGCCGTGAAAGCCAGTGGTCGCGCCGCCCTCCTTCTTCTCGATTTCGTCGGGGTGGTTGACGTTGTCGTACCAGGGCGTCAGCCAGAGCGCCGTCACGCCCAAATCTTTCAGGTAAGGCAGGCGGTTGATGATGCCCTGAAGATCGCCGCCGTGGTAACGGAACTTGTGCGCGCGGTCGTAGAGGCCGCGCGACACGGGCGGGTCGTTATTGTTCGGGTCGCCGTCGCTGAAGCGGTCGGGCATGATGAGGTAGAGCACGTCGTCCGTCGAGAAACCTTGAAAGCGCCCGGCGCGCGCGAGGGGCTGTGAGATTTCGAAGGGGGCGTCCGCCGCGCCGCCCGCGGTCGTCAAGCGCAACGCGCGCCGGCCCGGTTTCGCCTGCGGGTCAATGACCACGTCCACGAAGACGTAAGTCCCTGCCGCGTTGACGCGCACGAGCCCCGTCCGCAGCCCTTCGCCCACGGCCGCGACGCGCGCCCCCGTCAGGTTGCGCCCGCGAATCAGCACCCGCACAGGGTTAATCGAATGCCCCGCCCACCAGTTCGGCGGCTCGACCTTGAGGACAGCCGGGGAATTCTGCGCCGGGCAAGTTGAGACGACGCACAGTAAAAGGGCAGTCAGCAAGGCGAAGCGCGTCGCTGCTTTGTTGAGAATCGTCTTCATTTAATCCTATATGCTCAAAGCCGACACATCCCCTCCGGGGATGTTTTGCCCGACTGCTTCAGCTACGCTTTATGACTTCCGCTCTGCGCCTTCTCTTCAGGCTTATGTTCTCGACCGTAAAGTTCCGTCAGCTTTTTCAAGCGCGCGCCGAGTTCGGCGGTCAGCGCGCCGGCTTTGTAGCGCCAGGCCCAGTTGCCGGAGGTGCTGTTGGGGAGATTCATGCGCGCTTCGGTGCCGAGGCCGAGGAGGTCTTGCAGGGGGACGACCGCCGTGTCCGCGACCGAGGCGAGCACGGCGCGTATGAAGTCCCAGTGAATCTCGCGCCCGTCCGTGTCCAGGTAGTCCAGGCAGAACCGGCGCTCGCGCTCGATCTGCGCCTCGTCGCGCGTGGAGCCCGCGCCCGCGACGCTCGTGAACCAGCCGACCGTGGTGTCGTTGTCGTGCGTGCCCGTGTAGACGACTGAGTTCTTAATGTAGTTGTGCGGCAGGTCCTGGTTCTTGGTGTCGCCGCCGAAGGCGAATTGCAGGATGCGCATCCCCGGCAGGCCGAAGTCGTCGCGCAGGGCTTCGACGTCGGGCGTGATGACGCCCAGGTCTTCGGCGATGATGGGCAGGTCGCCGAGCGCGTTCTTGATGGCCGTGAAGAGTTCGCGGCCGGGGACTTCGACCCAGCGCCCGCGCTCGGCCGTCCTGTCGCCGCCCGGAATCTCCCAGCTCGCGGCGAAGCCGCGGAAATGGTCCACGCGGACGATGTCGAAGGTTTCGAGCGTGGCGCGCACGCGCTCTATCCACCAGCGGAAGCCGTCCTGAAGCATCCGGTCCCAGTTGTAAATCGGGTTGCCCCAGAGTTGGCCCGTCGCGCTGAAGTAGTCGGGCGGGACGCCCGCGACCACGAGCGGGTTGCCGGCCTCGTCGAGCTTGAATTGGTCCGGGTTCATCCACACGTCGGCCGAATCCCGCGCGACGAAGATGGGGATGTCGCCGACGAGTTTGACGCCGCGCTCGTGAGCGTAAGCCTTGAGCGCGGCCCACTGGCGGAAGAAGAGGAACTGGTAGAATTTTTGCGCGTCCACGGCGTCGCGCAGATGTTCGCGCGCGGCCGCGAGCGCAGAAGAATCGCGGCGCGCGAGCGCGGGCTCCCACTCGTTCCAGGCTTTGCCGCCCTGCGCGTCTTTGAGCGCGCGGTAGAGAGCGTAATCGTCCAGCCAGCCGGAGGCTTGATTTGAGAAGTGCTCGAAGTAGGCGCGAAGCCCGCGGTCGGCGCTCTGCTTGAAGCGCTCGAAGGCTTTTCTGAGGAGCGCGTTCTTGAACTCGATGGCGCGCCCGAACTCGACTTTCTCTTCGGGGAAATCGGGCACGCGCGCGAGGTCTTCAGCGCCGAGCAGCCCTTCATGAACGAGACGTTCGGGGCTGACGAGCAGGGTGCTGCCGGCGAAGGCGGAGAAGCACTGGTAGGGCGAATCGCCGAAGCCCGTGGGCCCGAGCGGCAGCACCTGCCAGAGGCTCTGGCCGCTCGACGCCAGGAAGTCAACGAAAGCGTGGGCCTCGTCGCCGAGGTCGCCCACGCCTAACGGGCCGGGCAGGCTCGTCGGGTGCAGAAGTATGCCGCTCGATCTAGGGAAGCTCACAAGCCCCCTCCTCGAATATTTGGTTGAATTTCTTTAAGTCTGTGGCCCGTAGTATAACCCAAACAGCACGGAACCAGACATTCTTATTCGGCGCTCACCAGCTTGTAAGCCGCGGCCGTCTTCGGCCCAACCTCGAACACCAGATTGCCGCCCGCGGCGCTGACCGCGTCGCGCGCGACGAGCAGCGGGACCAGGCGCGAAGGCTCGCCGGCTTCCAAGAACGCGAGTGGCACAGTCGCCTTCTGCGGGGCCGCGGAACGGTTGATCGCGACGACGATTGTTTCGTCGCCCGCGCGGCGCGCGAAGACGTAGAGGTCGTCGGTGTAGACGAGGTCAATCGTGCGTCCGTGGCGGAGCGCACGGTGTTCGCGGCGGAGGCGAATCCAGTCGCGCGTCCACTCGAACATGCGCTGCTCTTTGGGCGTGCGGCCCGCCTGGGTGAAGGCGTCGCGCGTGTCGCCTGGGAAGCCGCCGGGGAAGTCGCGCCGGTTGTCGGGGTCGCCGCCGCCCTCCATCGCTATCTCGTCGCCGTAGTAGAGCTGCGGGATGCCGCGCACGGAGAGGAGAAACGCCGTGTGCAGCATCGCGCCTTCGAGCGTCATGCCCTCGACGGACATCGTGCGCTCCACGTCGTGGTTGTTGAGCATCGTCGTCAGGCGCGAGGCTTCGGGGTAGTTCGCGTCGTACTTCAGAGTGTCGCGCAGGTGGCGCACGGGCTTCTTGCCACTGAACACGTCGAGCGACGCCTGCCAGAGCGGGAAGTCGAAGACCGAGTCCAACTCCGTGTCCACGCCGTCCCACCCTTTGCGCCCGCCCATGAAGAAGGCCGTGTGCGCCGGGTCGCGGTCGAAGACTTCCCCGACCATCCACATCCGCGGGTACTGCCGGCGGAACGCGAGCGTCAACTCGCGCATGAAGGGGCGCGGCATGTACTGGATGGTGTCCTGGCGCACACCGTCTATCCCCGTCGCGCCTATCCACCAGAGCGCGTTCTGTATCAAGTAGCGCGCGACCTCCGGCTCCTCCTGATTCATGTCGGGCAGCGCGTCGTTGAACCAGCCGTCGAGCGTCGGCCGCCGCTCCTCCGCCGCGGCGTTGGGCGAGAGCAGCAGGTCGCCGCGGAAGGGGCTTTGCAGATGCTTCGCGGGCGTCCCGTGATACCAGTTGTCGAGCGGCGCGTCCGTGCTCCACGGGTGCTGTACGCCGACGTGGTTCGCGACCTGGTCTTGAATCACCTTGATGCCGTGCTGGTGCGCCTTCGTAACCAACTCGCGTAATGTTTGCAGGTCGCCGAAGTGGTCTTCGACGGCGTAGTAATCAATCGCGTGGTAGCCGTGGTAATTCGTGTTCGGGCACCAGGGCCGGTCGCACGCGTTCACCGAGTTAGGGTTGTCGTACCAGGGATTGAGCCAGAGCGCCGTGACGCCGAGTTCTTTCAGGTAAGGCAGGCGGTTGATGATGCCGCGCAGGTCGCCGCCGTGGAAGGCGCGCGAATTCTTGCGGTCGAAGGCTTCGCGCGGCGAGCCTGCGGGCAGGTCGTTCGACGGGTCGCCGTTGCTGAAGCGGTCGGGCATGATGAGGTAGAGCACGTCGTCGTTCGTCACGCCCTGGAAGTTCGTCGCCGCGTCGAGCGGCGCGTCCAGGCGGAACGGGACGACCGTCCGCCCGCCCGGAGTCTCTACGCGCAAGGGGTAGTCGCCGGGCCGGGCCGCGTGATGGACGTGGACGCTGACGAAGAGGTAAGTGCCCGCGGGGTTGACGACGACGGCCGAGGCCGCGGTCTCAGGCCGCGTGGCGGTGACGCGCGCGCCGTGCAGGTTCTTGCCGCGCACGAGCAGCCGCACGGGGTTGATCGTGTGGTTGGCCCACCAGTTCGGCGGCTCGACTTTCGAGACCGCGGGCGCGGCCGCCTGGGCCATAGTGCCGGGGCCGAGCGCGGACGCGGCGAGCGCGCATAGCAGCGCCCCGAAAATTCTTGCGACGAACTGTCCTTTATTACTGCGGCGAACTGTTGAGAATCTGTTGTGTGCGGAGCCTCTCATCCATTATCCGTTCCTGAGTGACCTGTTTTTCCAGAGCTTCGAGTCGTTTGAATTCGGCGAGCGCCGCGTCGGCCTTCTCCTTCTCCTTGAGCCGCGTGTAGGAGAGGAAGAGTTGGTAGAACGCCTGCGTGTGCGCGGGGTTCACCTCCGTGACGCGGCGCAGGCGCGCGACCGCCTCACTGTAGTCGCGGCGCTTGACGGGGACGCGCGCGTAGTCGTAAAGCACCTCCGTGTTCTTCGGGTCGAGCGCGATGGCGCGTTTTAATGGCGCTTCGGCGTCGTCGAGCCGGCCCTGCTCGATGGCGATGTAGCCCAGGCTCGCGAGCGCGTCCACGCTGTCCGGCTGCTTCGCCAGGAAATTTTCGAGGTGCTTGCGCGCGAGGTCGAAGTTGCCGGCCGCGCGGTGCGCCGTGCCCTGCCAGTACTGTATGTTCTCGTTCGCGGGGTCGAGTGTGGCCGCGAGGTCGAAGTCTGCGGCGGCCGCGGCCCACTCGCCCTTGCGGTAGTTGGCGTCGGCACGTGAGAGCACGTAAGGCGCGTGCTTCGGCTCGATCTCCATCGCGCCGCCGTACTCGCTGATCGCGCCCTCCCAGAAGCCGGCGCGGTAGTACTCGCGGCCGAGCAGGTAGTGGTAGTTGGCGTTCTTGGGCTGGCGCTCGACGGCGTGCTTGAACTCTTCGATGGCGTTCGCCTGGTCGCCGCGCTCGCTGGCGATGAGCCCGAGGCGGAAGTGTGTCTCGGCCGGGCCGGGGTTGAGGTCCGCGGCCTCTGCGAGGTGACGCGCGGCCTCGTCGTTGCGGTCCAGATTGTAGAGCGCCACGCCCAGGTTGTAGAGCACCTCGTAGGTGCGGGGCTGGAGTTCGTTGACGCGGCCGAAGAGGCGCGCGGCGCGCTCGTAACGCTTGTTCTCGGCGAGCGCGGTGGCGAGCGTGAAGAGTCCGCGGGCGTCGCCGCCGACGTTTCTTTCGAGCAGGTCTGCGGCGGCCTCGGCCTCGGCCGTGCGGTCGGCGCGGTAGGCGACGTGCAGGAAGGCGAAGGCGAGTTGCAGGTCGTCGGGCGCGGCGGCGCGCGCCCGCGCGAAGTGTTCGGCCGCTTTCTTAAAATCGCCCGCGCTGGCGTAGAGCGAGCCCAGATTGTAGTGGGCCTGGACGTGCGCCGGCTCAACCTTCAGGACGCGCTCGAACTCGGCGATGGCCTCGGCGGTCTTGCCGCGCCCGGCGAGCATGCGCCCGACGTTGTTGCGCGCGCCGACGAAATTCGGGTCGAGCTTCACGGCCAGGTTGAATTCGTTGAAACTCTCGTCGGCGCGGCCCGCGCGATCCAGGACGACGCCGAGCACGTTGTGAGCGACCGCCGAGCGAGGTGCCGCCTGCACGGCCTGCCGCGCGCTGCGTTCGGCGTCCGCGAGCGCGTTCCTTTGCAGCGCCTCGACGGCCGCGTCGAGCGCAGCCTTCGCAGCGGCGGGCAGTTCCCCGCCCCCCTGGCCCGCGCGAGGCGCGACGCTCGACGGCCTCCCGCGCGCCGCGCGCTGAGCGCTCACGGACTGGCACAGAACGAAAGACAGCAGGCACGCGAGCGCGAGGAGGCGGCCGGGACGAAGTCGCCGCCGCCGCCCACTGTCGAGTTGTAGAAAAGCCGTGACCATCACTGTCTTAACTTACGTGTGAGGGTCAGTACCGCCTGCGGTACTGACCCTCACTGCCGTGGCTTCGTGCTCGTGCGGAATTCCGTGTTGAGCTGTTCGACGATGGCGAACTCGCGCGCGGCCTCTTCGGCGCGGCCGGCGCGGCGCAGCGCCAGGCCGAGTTGGTAGTGCGCGTCCGAGCGGCGCGGCGCGAGCGCGACCGCCTTCTTCAGCGCCTCGACCGCCTCCGCGAAATTCTCTCCGAGCGCGAGCGCGCGCCCGAGAGCCCAGTGCCCCTCGAAGTTGTTCGCGTCGAGCGCGACCGCGCGGCGGAGTGCGGCGACCGCCTCCGCGGTCTTCCCCTGCTTGACGAGGAGCGCGCCCAGGCCGAGTTGGCCCACGGCCGACTGCTCGTCCAGCTTGACCAATTCCTGGTACTGCGCGAGCGCCGCGTCGGAGTCGCCGGCGGATTCGAGCGCGGTGCCGAGGAAGAAGCGCGCCTCCTGGTGGAGCGGGTTCAGCCGGGCCGCCTCGCGCAGGTTACTGACCGCGCCCGCGAAGTCTTTGAGCGCGTACTGCACGCGGCCGAGGTAGAAGCGCGCGTCGAAGCTGTTCGGGTTGAGCGCGACCGATTGGGCCAGCGACTCGGCGGCCTCGTCGTTCGAGTCGCCGCGCGCGGCCAGGATGACGCCGAGCAGCGTGTGCGCCTCGGCCGCGCCGGCGTTGATCCGCAGGGCGCGGCGCGCTTCGGCCTCGGCCTCGGCCGCCTTCCCGGCGTTGAAGAGCGCGAGCGCGTGCAGGTAGGCGGCGTCGACGGCCTCCCTGTCGCGCCGGGCCAATTCTGCGAAGGTCTCCACGGCCTCGGGCCACTGCTTGAGCTTGACGTAAGCCAAACCCAAATCCTGCCAAGCGCCGAGGAGCGTGGGGTCGCGGCGGAGCGCCTCCTTGAAATCCCTGACGGCCGCGGCGATGTCGTCGCGGTCGGAGGCGAGGAGCGCGCTGATGTAGAAGACGCGCGGGTCCGAGGGCATCGCGTCCCGCAAGAAAGCCAGGTGGGTGGAGGCGTCGGCGCGACGGCCCAGCGCGCGGTAGGCCGCGATCAACTCGAAGCGGACTTCGTACTGCCGCGCGTTGAGTTCGAGCGCGCGGCGCAGGTGCTCGGCGGCCTCCTCCAACTGCTTCGGGTCGCCCAGGCGGAGCAGGACGCGGCCCAGTTGGTGGTGGGCCATAAGGTTCTTGTCGTCGAGCCTGAGCGCGGCGCGCTCGGCTGCGATTGACTCCTCCACGCGCCCCAGCTTCCACAGCACGTAGCCGAGGTTGGCCTGGTACTCGGCGCTCGCCGGCTTGAGCGAGACGGCGCGCCGCAGGTCTTCGTGAGCCTCCTTGTACTTACCGAGCCGCACGCGCGCGGCGGCGCGCAGGTTGAGCGCCTCCGTGTCGTTCGGGTCCGAGGCGAGCTTGACGCTCGCGTCCGATTCGGCGCGGCCGGCGCGCATCTCCGGCGTGCTGAAACGCTCGACGTGCGAGCGCGCTGGTGTGGCCGTCGCCGTCGGCGCGGGCTGCTGCGCGGGCGCGGCCGCGGCGCAAAACAGAACGGCGGCGAAGAGTTGGAACGGACGGGACATGGTGCGAATTGGACGAGCGTTCGGGGAAGCAACGGATTCTAACAAAAGACGACCACACGCGCGAGCGTCGGTCGTCTTTCGAGGGAAGCCCGGGCGGCGTCCAAACGCCCCGCCGCCCGGTCCTTGTTTTTAACCGCACCGCTTAGAAGAGAATCTTGAAGCGGTACTGAATCACGCGCCCAGGGTACGCGCCGTCGAAGCGGCCGAACGCGCCCGGGTCGTTGACGTTGTTGTTGGGCACCGTCAGGTTCGTGTGGTTGAAGGCGTTGAACAGCTCGATGCCGATCTGCATCCTGGTGTCTTCGGTGAACGGCAGGTGCGCGTTCTTGAAGAACGACAGGTCGGTGTTCCAGATGGCCGGGCCGCGGAACGAGTTGCGCCCGAGGTTGCCGAAGCTGACCGTCTGGCCCGCCTCGTTGACCACCGACGTGATGCCGGTGCTGGTCGAGAACGCCGCCGGGTTCAGGTAGCGGTCCTGCGCGACGCCCGAGAACGGGTCGCCGATGAGCGACGGGCGGATGAGCCCGCACTGGCAGACGACGCTGAACGGGAAGCCCGAGCGCCCGCTGACGATGACGTTCATCTGCCACCCGCCGAAGATGGCGTTGGAGATTCCGCCCTCGTTCAGGTAACGCTGCCCCTTGCCGAACGGCAGGTCGACAATCGCGTTCGCCGAGAGCAGGTGGCGAATGTCGAGCACCGAGTTGCCCTTGTCGAAGTCGAGGTCGAACGGGTGGACGGGGCCGTTGCGCCCCTGGTTCTTACTGTCGCCGAGGCCGTTGAAGACGCCGGTCGCGTTGTCAATCGTGTGCCCCCAGGTGTAGGAAATCTGGCCCTGGATGTTACGCGAGAGACGCTTCTGCACCTGCACCTGCAAGGAGTCGTAAGACGAGTCGGCCGCGTTCGAGTAGAGCAAGACGCTGCCGATCAAATCGCCCGCGAGGTTGCGCGCGATGCCCTGCCCGCCGCTGCCCTCCTGGAAAGTGGCGAGCAGATTCCTGGAGCGGTTTCCGACGTAGCCCACGTCTATAGACCAGTCGTCGGCGAACTGGTACTGGAAGCTCAACTGGAACTGGTGAACCATCCCGTTGCGCTGCTCGCGGTCCACCGTGAAGAGGCTCGTGCCGGCCGGGACGTTGACGGGGTCGATGCCCTCTGTGATGACGGGCGGCCCCTGCGCGAGCGTGAAGAGGCTGAACGAGATGTTGGTGAACGGCGGGTTGCGCACGCCCGGCGGGTAGTCAACGCCGTCGAGCGTGTAGAGCAGGCCGTAGCCGCCGCGCAGGATGAGCGTCTTCTCGTCATTAACCGAGTAGGCGAAGCCGATGCGCGGGCCGAAGTTGTTCTTGTCCATCTCGACGAGGCGGTCTCCGCTGCCGCTCGCCACGACGACTTGCTGCTCCTCCGGGAAGTAGTAGCTCAAGCGCCCGTCGGCCTCGGTCGGGGCCGTCGGTCCGGGCAGTATGTCGTAGCGCAGGCCGAGGTTGAGCGTCAAGCGGTCGTTGACCTTCCAGTCGTCCTGCACGAAGAGGCCGTACTCCTGCATGCGCAGGTTGAAGGGGCCGCCGATGGTCCGGCTCCTCTGGGCGAAGTTCGGGAGGTCGAGCAGCATGTCGGCCTGCGCGTTGCCCGTATTGCCGTCGTTGAATCCGATCTGGCCCTTCTCGGCCCCGGCGCAGCCGCCGCAGACCGTGTTGAGGTAGCGGACGCGCGCCTCGCCGCCCGTCTTGATGACGTGGCTGCCCTTGATGATGGTCAGCGTGTCGGCGAAGTAGGGGTTCGTGCTCTTGGCGCGGAAGAGGCCGCCGTCGCCGAGGAACTCGACGAAGCCCCTGCCGGTCGTCCCGAGGCCGAGGCCGCCGGAGGTCTCCTCGCCGCCGAGGTTCGAGTTGGGGATGCCTACGTCACTGCTCCAGGTCTCGCTGACGCCGCACGCGCCGAGGACGCCGCAGTTGTTGATGCCGATGTTGATCTTGGTCAACCCGAAGCGGAACTCGTTGAGCACGGACGGGCTGAAGGTGTGCGTGTCTGTGATGACGAGTTGGCGCGTGTTGCCGACCTCCTCGCCCGCGCCGAAGCCGGCGGTCGGGAGCCCCGGCGCGCCCGTGATCGAGACCGGGAAGAAGTTCTCGCGGACGTTCTTCAACTTCTGGTTGTTGAAGCGCCCGGTGAGCGAGTTGTTGTCGCTGATGCGGTGGTCGATCTTGATGCCGAAGTTGTCAATCACCTCGCGGTTCTGCCGGAGCGAGGCGTAGTTGGCGTTCCCCTGGCTCGGGTCAAAAATGTTCCGCGTCGGCAGCGGGTAGAGCCGCAGTATCGTCTGGGCGATGGGGCTGATGCGGTTCGCCGGGATGATGTTGCCGGGGAACGGGTCGCACACTGTGGTCGTCGTCGGGGGGGGGCCGGGGTCCGTTACCGGATGGCAGGTCGCGGGGTCGCGGATGGCCGGGAAGTCGGAGAAGTCCCCCTCGCGCGAGAGCGCCGTCGGGACCGTCGAGGTGAACGGGAACGGGATGTTGTTGCGCTGCCCCAGGTAGTCGAAGAAGAAGAAGGTCTTGTTCCTGATGATGGGGCCGCCGATCGTGCCGCCGTATTCGTGAATCTGCTGGACGGCCTTGTCGGGGATGAAGGTGTCGCCGCGCGAGATGGCCTGGGAGCGGTCGCGCTTGAGAATCGGGTGGAAGGCGTTGAGCGCCGAATTCTGCCCGTAGTAGTAGAGCGAGCCGTGGAATTCGTTCGTCCCGGACTTCGTCGTGGTGTTGATGACCGCGCCGGCCGCGCGCCCGACTTCGGCGGGCGGGACGCTGGTCGTGACCTTGAACTCGGCGATGGCGTCAGGGTTCGGGAACACCCCGATGGTGCCGAACTGTGGCTCGTTGTTGTCGACGCCGTCGAGCGAGAAGTTGTTGTTGGTCGGGCGCTGGCCGTTGACCGTCAGCGTGCCCGCGCCGGAGCGCGCGAAGCGCGCCGTCGGCGTGTCGCCCTGCGCGTTGGAGGCGTTCGGGCCGCCGGAGCCGGCGCGCGGGTCGCCGTTGTTGAACTGGCGCGCGTCCGGGCCTGCGCCGCCGAAGCCCGCGTTCGAGGCGCGCGCCACGCCCGGCGTGAGCGTCGCGAGCAGCGTGAAGTTGCGGCCCGAGAGCGGCAACTCCGTCACCTCGCGGCCCGTCACCACGCTGCCGCGCTCGCTCGTCTCACTCTCGACGAGCGTCGGGGCCGAGGTCACCGTAACCGTCCCCCCGACCTCGCCCGCTGTCAGCGTGATGTCCACGACCTGCGTGCTGGAGGTTTGGACGACGACGTTCTCTTGCGTCGCCGTGGAAAAAGTGGGGGCGCTGACGGCCACCCTGTAAGTGCCGGGGTCGAGCAGCGGGGCCTCGTACGTGCCCTCGTCGCTGGTGCTGATCGTGCGCTCGGCGTTGGTCCCGACGTTGGTTACCACGACCGTGGCGTTCTGGACGATGCCGCCGTTCTGGTCCGTGACCGTACCTTTAATCGTGCCCTTGTTAGTTTGCCCGTAAGTGGGGAGCGCGAAGGCGGCGAGTAATAAACAGAGTACGCCGACTCCGGGGAGAAGATGTGTGATTCTCCGGCATGTCGTCATAGCTAAAACCTCGTTTGCGGACAGGAAGAGTTGACGGTTGCACTTTCACCCTGCTGGAGAGGGAAAGCAAAAAAATCGCGCCGAGACAATAGATTGAGCCCGAGACGCAGTCCACCGCGCTCAAGCTTTCTTTATTTTGACGAATTGAATTACGTTTAAGAGCGACCTTAAGAACGACCGCTTGAAGTTTGTTGCCTTACCGAACGAAGTAATAAGTAATACAGTTTTCCCGGTCTGTCAACACTTTTCTAAAGCCAGGGGCAAAAAGATTCTTGGGTGGCGTGAGGTCGGGCCGCTCGGGGTTGATGGTAATTGGCCGGCGTGGGCCGCGTGGGGGGCGATTATCGCGGCGTTCTTATTTTCTCCGAATCGCCCTTTCCCTGGCTGATGGTCAGCACGCGGTCAACGCCGGGGACGCTGAAGCTCTCGACCGTCCCGTTCGGCCAGACGACTTCGAGCTTGTCGATCCTGGTCGCGTCGCCGAGGCCGAAGTGCAGGCGCTGGTCGTTCTGCGAAGAGTAGCCGGCTCCGCTCACCACGTCCTGGCGCTGGCGGAGCTTGCCCGCCGTCACGTATGCGACCGCGCCCGCAGCGTCCTTCGGGCTCTTTTTGGCCGGGTCGCCGATTAGTCGAAGCGAGAGCCAGTGGCCGGCGGGCTTGGTCACGTTCCTGAGCACGGTCGGCTTCGAGTCGATGTTGTTGACGACGGCGTCCAGCAGCCCGTCGCCGTCCAAATCGCCGACGGCGAGGCCGCGCGCCTGTATGGCGATGGCGAGACCGCTCGAAGGGGCTGCGCCGACGCGCGCGAACCTGCCGGTGGCCTGGTTGCGGAAGAGGAGCAGTTGCTGCGCCCAGCTCGTGCCCCACTGGTGCGCGTCAACCGCGGGGTAGACGTGGCCGTTGGCGACGAGCACGTCCTTCCAGCCGTCGTTGTCGAAGTCCATGAAGGTCGTGCCCCAGCCGAGGAACGGGAGGGTCGTCTCGCCGTGGCCGGCCTGGAAAGTCACGTCCGTGAAATTCCCGTTGCCGTCGTTGTGGAGCAGGGTGTTCGAGTCGTCCGAAAAGTTCGTGATGTAGAAGTCGACGCGCCCGTCGTTGTCGTAATCGCCCACGCCCAAACCCATCCCGGCCTGCTCGCGCCCGTTCTCGTTCAAGGCCACGCCCGCGGGGTAGCCCGTCTCCTCGAACGTGCCGTCGCCCTTGTTGATGTAGAGGAGCTTCGGCGTCGAGTCGTTGACGACGATTAAATCGAGCAACTCGTCGTCGTCGGCGTGTATGAAGGCGGAGGCGAAGCCGTAGAATTTTCCGGGGTCGGTTGTGCCAGTTTTGACGCTCACGTCCTCGAAGGTGCCGTCGGGCTTCTGGCGGTAGAGCGTGTCGCCCTCGCCCTTGAGGCCGCGCGGGCCGCACATCACGGGCGTGCCGCGGAACTGGCAGAAGTTCTGTGCCAGTTGTCCTGGCTTCCCCGCCTCGCTCGGGTTCGGGGGCAGCTTGTTCAAGTCGAACTCCAGGTAGCCTGGGACGAAGAGGTCTAAGCGCCCGTCGCGGTCGTAGTCGCCGAAGGTCGCGCCTGTGCTCCAGCCCTTGCGCGCGACGCCCAGCTTTTCCGCCACGTCCGTGAACGTGCCGTCGCCGTTGTTGCGGTAAAGACGCGAGACGCCGAAATTGCCGACGTACATGTCGGGCCGCCCGTCGTTATCGTAGTCGCCGACGGCGACGCCGAAGCCCCAGCGCTCGTTCGCAACGCCCGCCTTGTCCGTCACGTCTTCGAACTGCCAGTTGCCCTTGTTGCGGAAGAGCGCGGCGCGCGGCGGCTTTTCTTTACCCTGCAAAGCCGCGAAGGTCGAGCCGTTGACGAGATAAATGTCCGGCAGAGAGTCCCCGTCGTAGTCGAAGATGGCGACGCCGCCCGACGGGGTCTCGACGATGAAATCCTTCTGCGCGCTCCCGGAGCGGTGTTGAAAGCTGGCGAGCGCCGTGCGCGCCGTCACGTCCTCGAAGACCATAGGGGCCTGCGGGTCCACGATCCCGATTGTGCGCTTCGACGCGTACGTCCTCGCCTCGCCCGTCGAGGCCCCGCCCATGCCCTGCTGCTGCGGAGGGGCGGGCTGCGGGTTCTGCGCGGCCGCGGGCGCGACCGTTAAGAAGAGGGCGATTGAGAGAGAGAGCACTCGCGCGGGGAGAGCGCGCACGGCGTCTGGGTGGAACATTTTCGTTTTCATTGCCCCTGCTAAATTCAATCCTTCTGGACTCCGTCGGCTCCGATTGTTAGATAGCGATCAATGCCCGGATTCTCTATTTTCTGCGTGCGGCCGGAGGGCCAGCGAATCTCCAGCGTCTTGACGCCCGCGGCCGCGCCGAGGCCGAAGAGGACGCGCGGGTCGTTGGAGGAAAGGTAGCTGCCCGCGGTGGTGACTTCGCGCGTCTGTTGCCGCCCGGTCGCGTCGACGAGCGTGACGCGCGCGCCGAGGGCGCTGCGGTTCGGCTTCGCGCCCGCGAGGCTGAGCCCTATCCAGTGATTCTTCGTGCCCTCGTTTCTGAATATGACCGGCGCGCCTTCCACGACGCCGACGACCACGTCCGTGTCGCCGTCGTTGTCCAGGTCACCGAAGGCCGCGCCGCGCGCCGCCAATGCTTGCGCGAACGGCGGCCCGGCAGTCGCCGAGACGTTGACGAACCCCTTGCCGGTGTTGCGCATCAGGAGCGGCGTCTGCCTGTACTTCAGATAGGCGGAAGTCTTCTCTATCGTGTCCAGGACGTGCCCTTGCGCGACGAAGATGTCTAACAGGCCGTCGTTGTCCGCGTCAACGAAGCGCGTGCCCCAGCCAGAGTTGAGCAGCGTGATTTGGCCCACGGCCGTCGTGTTGGTCGCGTAGGTGAAGGAGAGGTCGCCGTTGTTGCGGAAGAGCGGGTAGGTCTCGTTCGAGAGCGCCGTGATGACGATGTCCGCCAGGCCGTCGTTGTCGTAGTCGCGCGCGTCGACGCCCATCCCCGCGAACGTCTTCCCGTTCTCGTCGTAGCCGACGCCGGCCACCAGCGCCACGTCCTCGAACGTCCCGTCGCCGCGGTTCCTGTAAAGCTGCTGCCGCACGCTGTCGTTCGCGACGAGGATGTCCACAAGGCCGTCGTTGTCGAAGTCCGCGAACGCGACGCCCAAACCTTTGCCGTTCGGGTCGGAGATTTTTGAAGAAGCGGAAACGTCTTCGAAAGTGCCGTCCGGCTTCTGGTGGAAGAGGACGTTGGACGCGCCCTTGAAGTTGTCCGGGTGGCAGTAGGCGCGGTAGCCGGGCCGCAGCTCGCCGCAGTAGATCGAGCCCTTCTCGAAATCCCAGTCGGCGTAGCGCGCGACGAAGAGGTCCAGGCGGCCGTCGCGGTCGTAGTCGAGCCAGCCCGCACTCGTGCTCCAGCCGCTCGCCGCGACTCCGGCGCGCTTCGTCGCGTCCTCGAACGTGTCGTCGCCGCGGTTGCGGTAGAGGATGTTGGAGCCGTACGCGGTGACGTAGAGGTCTGTGAAGCCGTCGGCGTCGTAGTCGGCAGCGGCCGCGCCCATCGAGTAGCCCTCGCCCCGCACGCCCGCCTTCTCCGTCACGTCCTCGAACGTCCCGTCAGGCTTCTGGCGGTAGAGGCGGTTCCAGAATTTCGCGTCGCGCTTGTCCGGCGCGGCGCCTTTCGGCATGGGGTCGTCGAGACGCGCGCCGTTCGTAAAATAGAGGTCGAGGCGGCCGTCGTTGTCGTAGTCGAGCATGGCGACTCCGCCGCCCATTGATTCGAGCAGGTACTTCTGCGAGGTGGCGGAGGCCGACTGCCTGAAATTGATTCTGGTCTGGGCAGTGATGTCGGCGAAGGTCACGGGCGACGGGGCCACAGGCCCAGGCGGGGGCGGCGTCTTCATGGTGTCGCCGCCGCCGTAAGAGCGCCCCGTGCGCTGCGGCGCGGGCGTAGGAGCCGGCGTCGGCGTTTGGGCCACGGCCGCGTGTGCGCCGACTAATAAAAATGTAAACGCGGCCGCCGTCATCAGGCGCAGGCGGCCCGCGGCGGGTCGACGAAAAAAACTCATTTGAGAAAACCAGGGCTGACTATCTGTGCGGGACCGGGGCCTTCGCGCGGAGGTAAGCGTACGCGCCCACCCACAGGGCTGAGTAAGCCGCGGCGGCGACAAAGAGCAGGGCCAGTCCCGGCCTTATGTCGTACACGGAGGCGAAACAGATCATGGCGGCCAACCCCCCGAGCGCGCCGTAGCCCGCGCCGTGCAGCGCTGCCTGCCAGCGGCTCTTCCGGGCGGCGATTCGCGGGATCAGCATCCCCAAAGCCGCGCCCAATGGTACGAGTATCCAGGAGCCGTAAATCAGGCCGACCACGGGCACAGAGGAAAAGAGAATCATGAGGCCACGCGGCCCCATCATCAGCGTTAACAGGGCCGCCGGGAACGTGTACGCCGCGACGAGCGCGATTCCCACTCCGATGAGCGCGTTCTTGATGTTTGTGCTGTTCATAATCTCAGCCCTTTCGTTTAGCGTCTGGACGCTCGCCGAGACGGTTCTTTGCTTCGTCTATCAACCGATTGTTCCGCTCGTAAGAGAGCGCGGCTCCCTTCTCCTCGTCGAGCCGCGGCGGGTACTGGTGCGCGCCGTAAACGGGGTAAGCCTCCGTTCTGAGGTGCGCGAGCGTGTGGTGGCCGCGGCGCGCGGCGCGCTCGTGGCGCAGCGCGGAGACGTCCAGGGGCGCGACGACGATCCTCTCGCCGGGGCCGGGGCTCGCCTGTGCCAATATTCGCCCGTCGTAGTCCACGACCATGCTGCCGCCGGGCCAGGAGTAAGGCGGGTAGTGCCTGAGGCTCGCGCCCTGGTTGGCGGCGACGACGAAGGCCGTGTTTTCGAGCGCGCGGCAGCGGTTGACGACCGTCCACCAGTCCATGGGCTCAGTCGCGCCCCACGGGTCCATGTAGGCCGAGACGCGTATCAGGACTTCAGCGCCGTTCGCCGTCATCTGGCGCATCGCCTCCGGGAACAGCCAGTCGTAACAGATGGCGCAGCCGATGCGCCCGATGGGCGTGTCGGCCACGGGGAAGAGCGGCTCGTCGTAGCCCTCCAGGTCGTGCGGGCTCGCGTGCACCTCGTACGGAATCCAGGTGTTCACCTTGCGGTACTTGTACAAAATCCCTTCGGGGCCGATCAGGCACGTCGTGTTGAAGACAACATTGGGCCATTTCGCGTCAACCTCCAACATCGAGCCGCTCTGTAGGTAGATGTCGTGCTCGCGGCATTTCTGTTCGAGCAGTTCCGTGTGCTCGTTCGGGATGCGCACCGCGAGCTTTTCGATTAGCTCGGCCGCGGTCGGGAAGACGGGCGCGGCGTGCGCGAACTCGGGGAAGACGACGAGGCGCACGGGCAGGAAGGGCGCGGCCCCGGCGACGGCCGAGTCGATCATGGAGAGCATGCGCTCGGTGTTCGCGCGCATCTGCCTGCGCTCCACGGGATTCGGCAAGTCCGTCTGGCAAGCCGCCACTGAATACCTGATCAGTTCCATAATTCGTTAACTAACCCAATTGAAGTTTTACCTGCGCCCTCCCGCGCCCGCCTGCGGCCGATTGAGTTCGTCAACGAGCGCCGTCTCAATCGCCGGGACGGGCCAGGCGACGACGCGCGTGTTGTAGCGCTCCATGTAGGCGCGCCGCTCCTCTGTCAGCGGGTAGGCTTCGGGCGCGCTGTACGGGTAGCGCGTCATGCCGTGGAACGGGAGCGGCATGACGTGGTCGGGGCTGGCCGAGTTGATGTCCATCTCCTTGCTGAAGCCGTCGGAGAAGAGCAGGAACGTGCGCGTCCAACCCGCGGGGAGTTGCGGCAACCTGGTCGCGTCGAACGAGAGACTGACCTCGTCGCCCGTGCGCGAGATAACGAAGAGGTCGTCCGTCTTCAGTAACAACTCGCGCACGTCTCCCTCGCGCGTGTAGCTTCCCGGGAAAACTTTCCACGGCGAAGTTGCGCTCACCGTCTCGTAATCGTAGCCGAAGGGCTCGCGCCCGTCCGGCGTCACCTCGCGCGAGTAGCCGCGCCAACGCAGATTCGCGGACACCGGGTCGAGCCGCGTCAACTCGAAAGGCGTCCGGCCTTCGGAAGTGTCCACGAGAATCTGGTCCCAGTAGATTCTCATGCTCGTGACGATGCGGACCTCGCGGCTCTTCGACAGGAACTTGCCCGTCAGGTCAACCGTCACCGTCTGCGGCCGGCCCACGGGGATGCCTACGTCTTCGATGACCGTGCGCCAGCGGCCCCGCGCGTCCTTGACCTGGAGCGCGGGCAGCTTCATCTGAAGTCCGGCGTGCGAGGCGGCGACGTTGTCGCTCGAAAAGGCGTAGTCGGTCCAGCCGGTCAGGAGCAGCAGCGTGCGGGCGTTCCTGTTCCGGCCGTGGTCGAGCTTCAAAGTCAGCGTGTGCTCGGCGGCGTAGCCGCGTATGCGTTCGAGCCCGAAGTCGTCCGGGTACTGGCGGTCCATTTTAGTGATGCGCGCGAGCACGTCGTGGCCGTGGTCGTCCGTGGCCGAGAGCGGCGGGCGCGCCGCCTTCGTCGTGTGCAGCTTGAGCGGGCGCGGCGGGCTCGTCATCCCCTCGTTCGGGTAGATTTCTGTGCCAGCGGGGTGCGCGACCGCGATCAGTTGCAGGCGGTCGACGTAGAGCACTTCCTCCAGTTCGTTCGTGACGCGCAGCTCGAAACGCCCGTCGCGCTCCTTCAGTTGGTCGCCGCGTATGCGGACGTACTCCACCGGGTCGGGCGTGTTGTAATGGCCGGGCGCTTCCCAGTAGCCCATCTCGCCGCCGCCCATGAAATCCGTGATGAACTCGAAGCGCTCGCCGTTCCAGGTGTAGAGGTACGGGCACGAGGACGGCTTGCGGTCGAGTTCGTTGACCGGCAGCGTCACGGGTTTTTTCGGGTCGGCACCCTTGCCCGCGATTTCAGTCTCCGCCTGGACGATGCCGGCCGGCCAGAGGACGCGCACGGCGTCCGCGCCCGCGCGCTGGCCCAGTCCGAAGACCACGTCCGCGGGCGCGGGCGCGGGGCTCGCCGAATATGTTTCCAGCTTCTGTACGAGGCTCCCGGCGCGCGCCTCTATCTTGGCCCCGACGCCGCTGCGGTTGCTGACCTTGCCGAACAGACTGACGCGCAGGCTGCGGTTAAGATTCCCGCCGTCGTTGCGCGCGATTCTCAATTCGCCCGCGCTCGAACGCACGACTAAGTCCGTGTCGCCGTCGCCGTCCAAATCGCCGGAGGCGAGCGTGCGGTTCGACGCGTCAACCTTCCCGGCCGCGGTCAACTCAGTCGCCACCGCTTTCTCCGACACGTCGGACCACTCGCCGCCCGCGTTGCGCAGCACGCGCAGGCCCGCCGCCGTCACCATCACGCAATCGAGCAGCCCGTCGTTGTCGTAGTCTAGAAACTGGGCCGCGCTCGCGCCCTTCGTCGCGGCCGGCGCTCCCGCGGGCTTGAATCTCCCCTGCCCGTCGCTCAGGACGAAGAGGCCGGGGGCGTCCGCGCCCGCGAAGAAGAAGTCCGTGAAGCCGTCCTTGTTAACGTCGCCCGCCGCGGCCGCCGTCCCGTGGCCCTGCGCGTCGAGTCCGACTTCCTTCGCCACGTCGCGGAAACTGCCGTCGCGCTGGTTGCTGAAAAGCTCCGACGGCGCGCCGTAGTTGACGACGACCAGGTCAACGTCGCGGCGGTTGTCGTAATCGGTCGGGACGACGGCCACCGCGTGGCCGCCCGCGCCCGAGACTTTCGCCGCGGCAGTCACGTCCGTGAACTTGCCGTGCCCGTCGTTTCTGAGCACGAGCCCTTGCGCGCCGGCGAAATCGTCCGGGACGTTGAGCGGGCCGGTGGGCGTGCGCGGCTTCGAGAGGTCCGCGAAGCCTACGATGACGAGGTCTAGGTCGCCGTCGTGATCCATGTCCACGAAGGCTGTCGAGACGGAGAGCTGCGTGTAGCGCGGGACGCCCGCGGCTGTCGTCGCGTCCGTGAACTTGCCGCCGCCGTCGTTGTGATAGAGCGCGCTCGCGCCGCCCGTGCGGAGGACGAAGAGGTCCGGCTTCGCGTCGTTGTCGTAATCGCCCGCCACTGCCCCGACGCCGAAGCCCGCGGACTTCGCCGCGAGCGCGCCGGAGCTTTCGGTCGCGTCCGCGAACTTGCCGCCGTCGTTGCGGTAGAGCCGCGTCTCCACGCCCGCGATTGAAACAAGGTCGAGGTCGCCGTCCAAGTCGTAGTCGAAGAGCGTCGCGCCGCCGCCGAGCCCGGCCGCGAGGTCTCTTTCGGCCGCGTCCGTCGCGCCGTTCTTCAGGCTGCCGCCGAGCGTCACAGCGCCCGCGCCGGCTGTGCCAGTCTTCGCCCCAGGCAACATGCTTTCGGTCGCGTCCGTGAACTTCACTTCCGGCGCGGCGCGCTCGACCAGCCCGGCCTCCGCGCCCGTCGAGGCGACGGCCTCCGCGTAGCGGCCCTGTTCCAAATAATTCTGTCCGATGGTCGTGCCCGCGCCGCTCTCGCGCAGTTGCTGGAAGCGCTTAATGAGTTGCGCCCCCTCCTCGCGCTGGTTGGAGCGCATCAGCGCCTGGCCCAGGTTGTAGACGGCCGTCGCGTTGTAGGGCTCGACGCTCATCGCCGCGCGGAAGGCGGCGATGGCCTCCGGGTACTTCCTCTGCTGCGCGTAGAGTTGGCCCACGTTGACGTTGGCCCCGGTGTCGCGCGGGTCAATCTTGAGGACGCGCTGGAAGGCCGCGATGGCGTCGTCCGGGCGGTTGAGCGACTTGTAGATGAGGCCGAGGATGTAGTGCGGCTGCGGGGCGCTGGCGTCGGCCGCGATGGCCTTCTCCGCCTCGCGCTGAGCGCCCGGCAAGTCCGGCACGTTGTAGAGCGCGATGCCCAGGTTGACGCGCGCGAGGTTCAGCTTCGGGTCTAGCTGAAGCGCGCGCGTGAACTCGGCCGCGCCCTCCTTGTGCTTGTACTGCTCCAGGAGCGCCACGCCCAGGTTGTTCGCGCGGTAGGCGTCCTCGCGCGCCGCGGCGGCGCTCTTCTGCTGCTCGGCGGGCCTGGTCTGCGTCAGACCCTGGAAGGCTACGAGGCTGAGGGCGGAAGTGGCGGCTGCGAGAAACAGAAGGCTTCGGAAAATTTTCATGACGGAGATGGTCTGGCGCGCGGATTCTCTTCTCTTCAGAAACACCTGCGGATTCGTTCAAGGGGAGACTTAAGGGTTGTGAACAGTCACGGGCGAAGTATAGTCGGCGCTGACGGGGTTTTCAAACGGCGGGCCGAAGGCCGACCGGAACGGGTCACCTCTTCGGGTTCTTATTTTTGAAGCTGTAGTCCGCGAGCTGCCACCCGTACCTGAGCGTCGGCGTCTCCGTCAGCGTTTTGACGAGGCCGACGCCGGGCGCGTACCAGTTAGTCCTGGTCACGGCGGCGTCCCCGTCCGTCACTTTGCTCACGACCTTCACGGCGCGGAACCTGCCGGCTGGCGTCGTCACGACCTCGGGGCCGGCGACGTTATTAATCTCCAGCACGTCTGTGCCAGTTATCCCCTTCCCCTTCCAGGTCCATTTCGTGCCGGCGACGAGCGGGTTCTTCAGGAACTGGCGGGCGGGCTCGTGTTTGACCGTGATTCCTTCCTGCTCCGGGTTGGCCTCCCGCAGCAGGAGCACCCAGCCCGGCGTCCTCGCGTACCAGGAATGAATCCGCGCCCCGGCCAGTCTCTCCACATGGTAAACGACGCCGCCGTCCGGCTGCTTCTCTTCGCCTAGGACTTTGACCGTGAACTCCGACTCGTCCTCGTCGTTGCGGTACGTCCACGAGTCGCCGACCCTCAGCGGGAAGTAGTCGCGCGCGGGTGCCGCGGATTTTTGGGCCGCGGCGAGCGCCGCCAGGAGGAGCAGGAGAGAAGCCGAAGCCGGGAGCGTCCGAGCCTTAATCATTAACGTTTCCCCCGCGCGAAAATCAGGCGGCGTACCAGAGCACCGCGAAGACGTGGCAGACGCTGCCCGCCAGGACGAACAGGTGCCAGATGCTATGGCTGTAGCGCATACGCTCGGCCGCGAAGAAAGCCACGCCCGAGGTGTAGGCGACGCCGCCGGCCGCGATCCACACGATGCCTGCCGCCGGCACGCTCGACAAGACGGGCCGCACCGCTATCAGGACCAGCCAGCCCATCGCCAGGTAGAGACACATGGAGAGCCGCCTGCACTTCGTCCCGCTGACGGCCTTTAAGACCACCCCGAAAATCGCCATGCCCCAGATGAGGGCCAGGAGCGTCCAGCCCCACGCGCCGCGCAGCACGCCGAGCGTGAAAGGCGTGTACGTCCCCGCGATCAGCAGATAAATCGCCGCGTGGTCGAGAATTTGAAAAACGCTCTTCGCCCTGTTCTGCGGCAAGGCGTGGTAGACGGTCGAAGCCAGGTAGAGCATCACCAGCGTCGCGCCGAAGACGCTCGCGCCCACGATGTTCGCCGAGTCGCCCCGCCGGACGGCCTGCGTGATGAGAAACGGCAAAACGGACAGGGCCAGTAACAGCCCCACGCCGTGAGTGATGCTGTTGGCAATCTCTTCGCCGAGCGACTGCGGGCGCGTACACGGAGCGACGGATTCGTTCATGATTCCCTCCCTGTTCAATCAAAAACCTGCGCTTTCGAGTCTCAGGTCAGTACCGCCTGCTTCCCAAAGAACTCAAGTCTCTTGATGCTGATAGCTGACTGTTGCCGGTTCGCTGTCCTGCTCCAGGCCGAGGACGGTCAGGGTCTTGTGAACCGCCTCGACCACTTCGGGGTGCGTCGGGTCGCGCGGGCGCTCCAGCGGCAGTTGCAGCTCGCAGCGTATGCGCGCGGGCCTCTCCGAGAGCACGACGACGCGGTCGGCGAGTTGCGCGGCCTCTTCTATGTCGTGCGTGACTAGCACGACCGTGCGCGGGCGCTCGCCCAGGAGCCTGACCAACTCGCGCCTGAGCCGCAGGCGCTTCAGGTAGTCGAGCGAAGAGAAAGGCTCGTCCAGGAGCAGCGTGTCCGTGTCGCCCGCGAGAGCGCGCGCCAGCTCGACGCGCTGCCGCATCCCGCCCGAGAGCTGGTGCGGGTAAGAGTCCTCGAACCCTTCGAGCCCTATGAGCGAGAGCATCTCTTTCAACTCGCGCGCGCGGGCCGCCTCGTCCTTCACGTGGCGCAGGCCCATCTGTATGTTCTCGGCCACCGTGCGCCACGGGAAAAGTCCGTCCTGCTGATAGACCATGCGGACGCGGCCACGGCTAACGACGCGCCCCTTGTCCGGCTTGTCGAAGCCCGCGAGCAGATTGAGCAGCGTCGTCTTGCCGCAGCCCGACGGCCCCACGACGGCGACGAACTCGCCCAGGTTGATGTCGAGCGAGAAGTCCTTTAAGACCTCGACGCCGCCGAACGAGCGCGAGACGGACTCTAAGCTGAGCGGTCTATCGTTCATATCCCCAACGTATGCTCGGAATTTTGGTCAACTGCAAGAGCAGGCGGTCGATCACCACGCCTATCAGGCCGATGACGATCATGTTGACGACGAGGAGGTCTACGCGCAGCCCGTTGCGCGAGTCCCAGATGGCGAACCCCAGGCCGTCCTGCCCCGCGATCATCTCGGCCGCGACGACGACCACCCACGCGAGCCCCGCAGTGATGCGCAGGGCCGTGATGACTTGCGGGATGATGGCCGGCAGCGTCACCTTCGTCAGAAGCTCCGCGCCCTTGTAGCCGTAGTTCTGCGCGACGCGGAAGAGGACGGCCGGGATGCTCGCCACGGCCGCAATCGTCGCCAGCACGAGCGGGAAGAAGGAGGCCATGAAGATAAGAAAGATGGCGGGCTTATCACCTATGCCGAACCAGAGGATGGCGAAAGGAATCCAGGCCAGCGGCGACAGGTTGCGGAAGAAGTTGACCGTCGGCAAAAGCGCCGCGCGCGCACGCGCCCTGTGCCCGAGCATCAGCCCTAAGGGGATGCCGAGAGCCACGGCGAGCGCGAAACCCGTCAGCACGCGGAAGAGCGAGGCCACAAGGTCGTCCAGCAGCCGCCCGGCCTTGAACTCTTCGACGAACCCGTATGCTACCGACTGCGGCGACGGGAACGCCGACTCCGGGTAGACGTGAAGCCACGCCAGCAGCGCCCACAGCGCGACGAGCAGGACCAGGACGACGAGGGGGAGCAGCCTGCGGGTCTTAGGGGGTAATTTCTCTTCCTTCATTTGGTGCGACGGCGCAGTGCCTGAGTCAGTGCCGCCCGCGGTAGCGGGCGGCACTGACCTGTGTTCTGACAATCATCGCGCGGTATGTTATAACAGGATGCTGTTAAGTAAGAAGTAAGGGCGGCGCGCAGCTCGTTCCGCAAACGCTCCGCCGCAGACATTCCGAAAGAAAATTCTGTTAATGCTCGCTCGTCCAGCCGCCCGCCGCAACTTCATCTATTACTGCGCCCTCTTCCTGCTCGCGGCCGTAGTTTTCGCGGCCTGCAAGAGCGCGCCGAACCTCCCGGCCAAAGCCTCCCGGGAATACAACGACACAATCCGCGCCTTTTACGTCGGCCTGGCCGCACTCCAGGTCGGCGACGACGTGCGCGCCGAGAGCGAGTTGACAAAGGCCACGCAACTCGCGCCCGACGAGCCCGCGTCGTGGGCCAATCTGGGGCTGCTCAGCCTGCGCCAGCGCAACCTCGACGCGGCCGGCGCGCGCCTAGAGAAAGCGCGCGCACTCGCGCCCGACAACTCCAAGCTTCACGTCCTCGTCGCCATCCTCGAAAGCAACCGCGGCAAACTGGCGGAGGCCGCGGCAGCCCTGCGCAAAGCCATCGAGCTTGACCCGAAAAATTTGCGCGCGCTCTACATGCTCGCAGAAGAAACGGAGCGGCAGGGAGACGAGGCGAGCGCGGCCGAGGCGCAAAAGTTATTTTCCAAGATTCTCGAAATACAGCCCGACAACCTCGCCGTCCAGCTAGAGGTGACGCGCCTCGCCGCCAAGAGGGGCGACGCGGAGACTCTGAAGAACACTGTCGCGCGCCTGAACGAACGCGCCGCGGCGTGGCCCCCTGAAGTCCAGCAGCAGTTCAAAACATTACAGGACGCGGTCGCCGGCGGAGACACGCGCGCCGCCGCCACGCGCGTCGCTTTCCTACGCAACGTCCTCGTCCGCGTCGCCGAATATCGCACGAGCCTGGCCGCCGTCAAGCTGCAACCCGGCGAAGACGCCGAGCCTTTCACACAATTCTTGCGCCTCGAAAATCCCGTCTTCCAACCCGCGCCGCCCGACGACGCCCTCGCCTTCAACGCCGAGCCGATTACCGAATTTCAAAACGGCAAGTGGGACTGGGCCGGCGCAATCTCTCTCGACGGCGAAGGCGAGCCGACCGTCGTCGTCGCCAGCGGGCGTGAGGTGAAGACGGCCACCGGTGCGACGCTTCCCTTCCCCGGTGGCGCGCAGTCCACGCCCCCGGCCGAGCACGCCGTCCTCGCTGTGGATTTCAACTACGACTTCAAGACTGACCTCGTCCTCGCCGGCGCGGGCGGCGTCAGACTCTTCAAACAGGACGCCCCGGACAAATTCTCGGACGTGACCGCGCAGGCCAAGCTGCCCCCTGCTTTGACGAACGCGGCCTACACGGGCGCGTGGGCTGCGGACACAGAGGCCGACGGCGACATGGACATCGTGCTCGGCGCTCAAGGCGACACACTCGTGCTCAGAAACAACGGCGACGGTACGTTCCAGGAGACGCGACCGTTCACGGGTTCTTCTGGTTTGGATGACTTCGCCTGGGCGGACGTTGACGCGGACGGCGACGCAGACGCGGCAGCGCTCGACACGCGTGGCCTTCAGGTTTACGAGAACGAGCGCGGCGGCCAGTTTCGCGCACGCACGATGCCTCCCGAAGTGGGCGAGGTCAAAGCCGTCTGCGTCGCGGACATAAACAATGACGGGACGCTGGATTTAATCCCGCTGCAAGTTAGCGGAAAACCGCTGCGGCTCTCTGACAAGGCCGAAGGCCGGGAATGGGAGTTAGCAGAAATCCCGCGTGGTTCAGGCGTTGCCCCGGTTGATAATGTGGCTATTTTTGAGGGGGGGCGGGTATTTTCCGCAGACCTGGACAACAACGGCAGTCTCGATTTGATGACGGCTTTAACTCCAAAGCTAAGTCCGGTATTTCTTAGCGATCAAAATGGCATTTTCAAATCGCTGGACCCGGCAACAGATGCTCGCATCTTTTCCGTCGCAGACCTGAACGGCGACGGCCGCCTGGATTTGCTCGGCCTCGACGCCGAAGGCCAACCCGTCCGCCTGACCAACCGCGGCTCGAAGAATTACCACTGGCAGAAGGTGCGCCCGCGCGCCAAGCAGGCCGTCGGAGACCAGCGCATCAACCCCTTCGGCATCGGCGGCGAGATGGAGATTCGCTCGGGGCTCCTCGTGCAGAAGCAACTCATCACGTCGCCGCTCGTACACTTCGGCCTCGGCGAGCAGACGAACGCGGACGTGATTCGCATCGTCTGGCCGAACGGGTCCGTGCGCGCCGAGTTCGACATCAAGGCCGACCAGACCATCACGGCCGAGCAGAGGCTGAAAGGCTCCTGCCCGTTCCTCTTCGCCTTCGACGGGCGTGAGATGAAGTTCGTCAAAGACGCCGTGCCTTGGGGTTCGGCCATCGGGCTGCGCATCAACACGCTCGGCACGGCGCGCGTCGAGGCGACCGAAGAGTGGTACAAAATCGGCGGCGACCAACTCCGTCCGCGCGACGGCTACTACGACCTGCGCATCACGGGCGAATTGTGGGAGACCTACTATTACGACCAACTCTCGCTCGTCGTCGTCGACCACCCCGCCGGCACGGACATCTTCGTGGACGAGCGTTTCGTCATCCCCCCCGCGAAGCTCGCCGTCACGACCGTCCAGACGCCGCGGAAGATTGCGCGCGCGACGGACGACAACGGGCAGGACGTGACGGCCGTAGTCAGTGAGCTGGACGGAAAATATCTGGACACGTTCGGGCGCGGGCAGTACCAGGGCATCACGCGCGACCATTACGTCGAGGTTGACCTCGGCCCGGACGCGCCCGCGAGCGGCCCGCTCTATCTCATCGCGCGCGGGTGGATGCACCCCACGGACTCTTCCATCAACGTCGCCGTCAGCCAGGGACAGAACTACAGGGCCACGCCCCTGAGCCTCGAAGTGCCTGACGGGCGCGGCGGCTGGACGGTCGCCAACCCGAACATGGGTTTCCCCGCGGGCCGCAACAAGATTTGTCTCTTCGACCTGACGAACGCCTTTCGCCCGAACACGCCCCGAAAGCTTCGCCTGCGCACGAACCTCGAAATCTACTGGGACAAGCTCGAATGGGCTGCGGGGCTGCCCGACGCTCAACTGAAGACCACGCGCCTGGAACCTGACGTCGCGGACCTGCGCTACCGCGGCTACTCCGTCATCAACCAGCCGGACGCCTCTTCGCCGCAGATACCTGACTACAACCGCATCGCCTCGTCCAAGCAAATCTGGCGCGACCTCATAGGCTACTACACGCGCTTCGGCGACGTGCGCGAGCTGCTGTTAAAGCCGGACGACCGCTACGTGATTATGAACGCGGGCGACGAGATGACTTTCCGCTTCAAGGAGCAGCCGCCGCCGCCCGAAGGCTGGGTGCGCGACTACCTCATCGTCGGCGACGGGTGGATAAAAGACGGCGACCTGAACTCGACTTTTTCGAAAACGGTTCTTCCCTTGCCTTACCACGCCGTGCAGGAATACACTAAGCCTCCTGCCAGGCTAGAGGATGAAGAGGTCTACCGGAAGCACCCCGAAGACTGGCAGACATACCACACGCGTTACGTCACGCCAGAGGTTTTCCAGAACGCATTGAGGCCCCGTAAATAGAGATGAGTCGCCGCAGTAGTATTGCCCGAATTTTGCTCGCCATCTTCTTCGTCGCCCTGCTCGCGACGCCGCTCGTCATCAAGTGGCTCTCGAACAGGACAGGCTCGTCCGCCCCCTCCGCGGACAAGCAGGCCGCGCTCTCGCGCTACGGCTTCGCCCTCGAAGAGGTCGCGAAAACTTCCGGCATAGACTTCACGCACCAGGCCCCTAAGCTCGACACGAAACTAGACCACATCATGCCGCAGGTCGCCTCGATGGGCGCGGCCATCTCCGTCGTCGATTTCGACCGCGACGGCTGGCAAGACCTTTACGTCACCAACAGCGGCGAGGGCTCGAAGAACTGTCTCTATCGCAACCTGGGCGACGGCAAGTTCAGGGACGTGGCCGCGGAGGTGGGCGTCGCGGACGTCAACCAGCCGGCCACGGGCGTTTCGATGGGCGCGGTCTGGGGCGACTACGACAACGACGGCTTCGAAGACCTCTTCCTCTACAAGTGGGGCCGGCCCGAGCTTTTTCACAACGACGCGGGGCGCTCGTTCACGCGCGCGACCGACGGCGCTGGACTGCCGAGTTGGGTCAACGCGAACACGGCCATCTGGTTCGACTACGACCGCGACGGGCGGCTGGACATCTTCCTCGGCGGCTACTACCCCGAGTCGGTTGACCTCTGGCACCTGACGACGACGCTCATGATGCCCGAGAGCTTCGAGTACGCGAAGAACGGCGGGCGCAAGTACCTGTTCCACAATTTGGGCCAGGGCCGCTTCGAAGAGGTAAGCTCTCAGCTAGGCATCAACACGCGCCGGTGGGCGCTCGCCGCCTCGGCCGCGGACCTGCGCGGCACCGGCTACCCAGACCTTTTCATCGCCAACGACTACGGCGTCGCGGAATTGTTCTTCAACAAGGAGGGCAAAAAGTTCGACGACGTGGGCGAGCGCACGGGCGTGGGCTTCGCACCGAAGAGCGGGATGAACGTCGCGTTCGGCGACATCCTGAATCAGGGCAAGTTCGCCATCTACGTGACGAACATCTCCGAGGAAGGCGTCCTGATGCAGGGCAACAACCTCTGGGTCCCGCGCGAGGGGACGGAGGGCGACGGGCTTCAGTACGACAACCTCGCGCGCGACATGGGCGTGGAACTCGGCGGCTGGAGCTTCGGCGCGCAGTTCGGCGACTTGAACAACGACGGCACCCTGGACCTTTACCTGGTCAACGGCTACGTCTCGGGCGAGAAGGGCACGAACTACTGGTACGACTTCTCCAAGATCGCGGGCGGCAACAGCTCCATCATCGCCGACGCCGCGCACTGGCCGCCGATGCAAGGCCGCAGCCTTTCGGGCTTCCAGCAGAAGCGCGTCTGGATTAACGACGGCGCGGGCCGCTTCACGGAAGTGGCACAGGTCGTCGGCGCGACCGACACGCTCGACGGCCGCTCGGTCGTCAAGGCTGATCTCTGGAACCGCGGCGCGCTCGACGTGGTGGTCGCCAACCAGCGCGGCCCGCTCCTCCTCTACAAGAACAACGTTGTGCCGGAAAATAAGTGGGTCGAGTTTGAGCTGGAAGGCACGGCGAGCAACCGCAGCGCCATCGGCGCGCAGGTCACGCTCTACTGGAACAATCAGCGGCAGGTCCAGGAGGTCTCGGGCGGCAGCGGCTTCTGCGCGCAGAACCAGCGGCGTCTCCATTACGGGTTGGGCAAGAGCGCCCAAATCGAGAAGGTTGTCATCCGCTGGCCTTCGGGTAAAATACAGGAACTCGCCGCCGTCGAAATCGGCAAGCTCAACAAAGTGAAGGAGCCCGCATGAACCCGGAGTTGACAGCTCCCGCAAGCCCAGCGCAGTCGCAGGCGAGCCGCCGCCCCGCGTGGCTCAGTTTCGACAACCGCTACCTGCCCCCCGTCTTCATTACATTCATCCTGCTCGTCGGGCAGCTCGTCGGCGGCATCCTTGAGAGCTACGAGAAGACCCTGCTCGCCATAGTCTCGGCGATTGCGGCGGAGATTCTGCTCGGCCGCGTCTTCACGGGCAAGTGGCCGCACCTGGCGAGCGCCTACATCACTGGCATCAGCGTCGGCATCCTGGTGCGCTCGCCGGCCGCCTGGCCTTACATGTGGGTCAGCGTCCTCTCGATTGCCTCCAAGTACGTGCTGCGCGTCAAGGGTCGTCACATCTGGAACCCGTCGAACTTCGGCATCAGCGCGATGCTGTTCCTGGCCCCCTTCATAGGGGCGACGCTGAGCGTGCAGTGGGGGAACAACCTGACGGCGATGCTCGTCATCTGGGGCCTCGGCTCGATCATCATCTACAGGCTCAAACGCTTTCACATCAGCGCGACCTACGTCGCCTCCTTCTTCCTCTTCGCGCTCCTGAGGAGCTGGATTACGGGGCACACGTTCCAGGCCGAGATCGCGCCCATCACAGGCCCCATGTACCAGCTCTTCGTCTTCTTCATGATTACGGACCCGAAGACGACCGTCCGCTCGAAAGTGGGCCAGTGCGCCGTCGCCTTCTCGGTCGCGCTCGTCGAGTTCACCCTGCGCCTCTTCGAGAGCGTGCACGCGCCCTACTACGCGCTCTTCCTCGTCGGGCCGATGGCTAACTTGATTGAAATCTGGCTGACCCCGCGCAAGGAGAGAGAGCCCGCGGTCAAAGGGTCCGCGCCGCCTGCCGCTGCGGGCGGGTGATTGTCGCGAGGCGGCAGTGACGTGTGTTTGACATCTACGGCCGCCGCACCTAACATGCGCGGACGGCCTGCACCCTGAGCCAAAAGGCTCAAAGCTCTACTAACTAAAAATACCGGAGTGTTTGTGATGGCAGATAACGACCAGGTGCTTTCGAATCAGGAAGAGATCAAGCGCAACCAGGAGCAGATTAAGGCCAACCAGGAAGAGATCAAGGCGAACCAGGCCAAGCTCGACCAGATTCTCGCCAACCAGGCGCGCATGGAAGAGAACCAGCGCCAGATTCTCGCCAACCAGGAGAAGATTCTGGCTAAGTAAGCCGCCCGTTCACGGCCGACTTGTCGGCGCACCCGAAAACCGTTGAGCCCCGCAGGGCGACAGAAGTTCTTGCCGCTCCCGCGGGGCTTAATTGACAAATCACGGAGCTACGTCAGTAATTCCCAAAATGAGTAAGCTGCGATTCCCCCGAATCATTTGCCTCCCCGTCCTAGTTCTCTTCCTGACGCTCACGGCCTGTAAGAAGGACGCGACGCAGGAGCCTTCAGTCAACGCGACCGCGCCCGAGCAGATCACGACGCAGGAGGCCGGGCTGCAAACGCCGGCGACCGCCGACGCCCCGCGCCCGTCCGGCCCCGTGGAGTTCACGGACGTGACGGCCGAGGCCGGGATTCGCTTCAAGCACAACAGCGGCGCGTTCGGCAAGAAGTACATGCCCGAGACGCTCGGCCCCGGCTGCGCCTTCCTCGATTACGACAACGACGGCTGGCAGGACGTGCTGCTCGTCAACTCCGCGAACTGGCCCGAGAAGAAGGGCGCGAAAACCTACCTCGCCCTCTACCACAACAAGAAGGACGGGACCTTCGAAGACGCGACGGGCGCGGCGGGCCTCGCCGTCGAGATGTACGGCCTGGGCGTCGCGGCCGCGGACTACGACAACGACGGCTTCATAGACATCTACGTCACGGCGGTCGGCCCCAACCGCCTCTTCCGCAACCTCGGCAACGGCAAGTTCGCGGACGTGACGGCGAAGGCCGGGGTGGGCGACCCGAGTTTCTCCACAAGCGCCGCCTGGTTCGACTACGACAAGGACGGGAAGCTGGACTTGTACGTCTGCAACTACGTCGAGTGGTCCGTGGAGAAAGACCAGCACTGCACGCTCGACGGCAAGAACAAGTCTTACTGCACGCCGCAGTCTTACAAGGGGCAAAGCTCCACGCTCTACCGCAACCGCGGAAATGGCACATTTGAAAACGTCACGGAGCGCGCCGGCCTCCTTGACCCGACGGGCAAGGCGCTCGGCGTCGCCGTCTTCGACTACAACAACGACAACTGGCCCGACCTCTTCGTCGCGTGCGACACGGAGCCGAACAAGCTTTATAAGAACAACGGCAACGGCACCTTCACGGACGAAGGCATCGCGGCGGGCGTGGCCTTCAGCGAGGCCGGGACGCCGCGCGCCGGGATGGGCGTCGACACGGCCGACTACGACGCCTCCGGCCGCCAGGGCATAGTCATCGGGAACTTCACCAACGAGAGCATGGCGCTCTACCGCAACGACGGCACGGGCCTCTTCACGGACGAGGCCGGGGCCTCCGGCATCGGCAAGATGTCCGCGCAGTCGCTGACCTTCGCCACCTTCTTCTTCGACTACGACCTGGACGGCCTGCCGGACATCTTCGCCGCCAACGGCCACGTCTCCGACGACATCTCCGTCGTCCAGCCGAACGTCAAGTACGCGCAGCCGCCGCACGTCTTCCGCAACAAGGGCAAGAAGAAGTTCGAGGAGACGACCGCGAAACTCGGCAAGGCCATCCAGCGCGCCATCGTCGGCCGCGGCGCGGCCTACGGCGACTACGACAACGACGGCGACCTCGACTTGCTCATCACGGCGAACAACGGCCCTGCGCGACTGTTGCGAAACGACAACGGCAACCAGAACGATCTGCTGCGCGTCCGCACCGTCGGCTCGAAGTCGAACCGCGACGGCATAGGGGCGAAGGTGACCTTGAAGACGCAGGCCGGCGGGAAGCTGCTGAGCGTGGTCAAGACGGGTTCGAGCTACTGCTCGCAGAGCGAGCTGCCGCTGACCTTCGGCCTCGGCAAGTCGGACCCGGCCAAGGGCATGACGCTTGAGGTCGCGTGGCCGAGCGGCCAGACGGAAATCTTCCAGGAGGTGAAGCCCAACCAGAGCATCACCATCCAGGAAGGCAAAGGCGTCGTCTCGTCCGCGCCCATCGTCTTCGCCAAGCCGCCCGCGCAGCAGCCGTCGCCATCGCCGACACCAGCTCAGTAGGCAGAGTTAAATCCCCGAAGGGGATAAACATGATAGCCAGGGGTAAGCGCGAAAGCGCGCCGCCCCTGGAACGGCGGGGATAAAAGAATCCGACCCTGAAGGGGTCGCGCCTCAACGTCGGGGGCGCGACCCCCTCAGGGTCGAAAATCTTTCTGGCACATTTCCGGGGCGGCGCGTCGCGCTCCGCGCGCTCGCTCGCCCCCGGCCATCCTGTGTGACCCTTTCAAGGTCAGAGAGACGGGTTGCCCTCTCCGCCGACCCTGTGGGGCTGCCCCTCGGGCCAACTCATTGTTATAATCCGCCCGATTAAAAAGGCTAATAGCTTTGGGAAGGGCCGATGTTTATGGAGCTTTGGCAACTGCGCACCTTCCGTGTCGTGGCCGAGACGCTCAATTTCACGCGCGCGGCCGAGCGGCTGAACCTGACGCAGTCGGCCGTCAGCCACCAGATCAAGGCCCTTGAGGCGGAGTTGGGCGAGCCGCTCTTCATACGCGCCAAGCGCGGCGTGAAACTCTCCGAGGCGGGCAAGGTCGCGCTCGAATACGTCGAGCGCATACTGGACGACGCGCAGGCCCTGAAGGAGCGCGTCTCGGGCCGCAAGCACGAGCCTGTGGGGCGCGTGCGCGCGGCGGCCGCCACGCAAGCCTTCGTGCACCTCTTCGCGCCGCTCTTCGAGTCCTTCATGCGGGCGCACACAGGCGTGGAGCTTTCGTTCCGCACGACCGTTTCGACGGACCAGACGCTGACGGACATCCTGAACGGCGCGGCCGACGTGGGCTTCGCGTCCATGCCGGTCTACTCGCCGTCTCTACAGGTGACTGAATTGTTCGAGGACGAGTTGGTCCTGGTCGTCGGCCGCGGGCACAAGCTGGCGGCGAAGACTGAGGCGACGGTCGAGGAGGTCAGGCGCGAGCGCATGATTCTCTTCGAGCGCGGCGCATCGATCCGCCGCGCGACGGACAATTTTTTCGAGCGCATGGGCGTGCGCCCCGAGCTGGCGCTCGAATCGAACGACACCTATTTCATCAAGCTGATGGTGGAGCACGGCCTCGGGATTTCGCTCCTCCCAGGCTGGGCCGTGCGCGACGAGGTCGTGGGGAATCGTCTGGCGCAAATGCGGATTGAAGGGCATCGTTTGCGCCGCTCCGTCGCGATGGTCTCGCTCGGCAGCTTCCAGCCCTCGCCCACGCGCGCCTTCCTCTCCTACATCCTGCACAACAAAGAGAGCCTTCAGGCGATGGCGAAGTCCGGCGATTAACAGGCAAGGCGGAATGCGGAACGACGAGTGATGAATTCTAACAGCAGTTTGTCTTTCATTCATCATTCGTCGTCCCGCATTTCTCCCGTCTTACGGCAGCGGCTTGCCGTCCAGGTCGCGCGCCTCGACTGAGCCGAAGTTGAGTTTCTGTAGCTCTGGCTCGATCTTGCTGCGGTCGCCGACGGCGACGACGACCGTCGAGTCGGGCCTCAGGTATTTTTCCGCGACGCGCTGCACGTCGGCGGCCGTCACGGCGTCGATGCGCGTGGGCAGCGTGCTGTAGAAGTCCTGCGGCAGGTCGTAGATGAAAAGGTCCGCGATGGTCCCGACGGTGCGCCCCGTCGTCTCGAACAACCCGGCCAGCGAGCGGGCGAAAGAGTCCTTCGCGGTCCTCAGCTCGTCGTCCGTCATGCGCGTCGTACGCATGCGGTCGATCTCGCTGAAGACTTCTTTGACGGCCGGGGCCGTGACGTTGGTTCGCACCCCGCCGCCCGAGTAGAACGGCCCCAGGCCGCGCCGGTACTCGAACGCGGAGAACGCGCCGTAAGTGTAGCCGTTCTTCTCGCGCAGGTTCATGTTGATGCGGCTGGAGAAGAGTCCGCCCAGCCCCAGGTTCATCACCTCAAGCGGCACGTAATCCGGGTTCGAGCGGGCCACGCCGACGTGGCCTATGCGGAGCGCCGTCTGCGGCGCGTTGGGCTTGTCCACGACGAGGATGCGCCGCGCACCTGACGCTCCAACGTCCGGGCGCTTGAGCGACGGCGCGCCTCCCGTCCAGCCGCCGAAATACTTCTCGGCCAGGGCGCGCAACTCCTTCTCCGTGATGTCGCCCGCGACGACGAGCGCGGCGTTGCCGGGGACGTAGCCGGCCTTCCAGAAGTTCACCATGTCGTCGCGCGTGATGGCCTTAACTGAGTCCGTCGTGCCGATCTCGGGGAAGCCGTAAGGGTGCTTGTCGCCGTAGACGGCGTTGTTGAAGACGCGGCCGGCGAGCGCGTTCGGGTTGTCGCGCTGCTGCTGAATCAGCGTCAGCCGCGTGTTGCGCACGCGGTCAATCTCCTTCTGCGCGAAGGAGGGGTGGAGCGCCACGTCCGACATCAGCTCCATGGCGGCGTCCGCGTTCTTCTTCAGGGCGCTGATGTTGAGGATGGAGGCGTCGCTGAACGAGGTCGTCCCGAGCGTCGCGCCTATCTGGGCCGCGTCCTCGGCGAGTTGAAGCGTCGAGCGCTTCTCCGTCCCCTCGTCCAGCATGTCGGCGGTGAAGGAGGCGAGGCCGGGCTTGTCCAGGGGGTTCAACTCGCTCCCGCTCAGGACCGTGAGTCCGACCGAGACCATGGGCAGGTTGTGCTGCTCCACGAGCAGGACCGTCAGGCCGTTGGCGAGCTTGAACTTTTTCGGGGCGGGGAGGCTGAGTTTGGAGGCCGCGCCGCCCGCTGGCGGCTGCGCGCGCCAGTCCTGCTCCTGCGGGTTGCTGGCCGCCGGTGCGGCGGGCGTCGCCGTCGCCGCCTTCTCCGCCTCGGCCGTCTTCGGCGGGTCGTCAATCACTTTCTTTCCGGGGACGCCGTAGACTACGACGCGCTTGTCCTTGCCGAACTTCTCCTGTGCCAGTTTCAGCGCCGTGGCGGGCGTGACCTTGTCGTAGCGCGACAGGTCTTGCGCGAGGTAGTTGGGGTCGCCCAGGTAGTGGTTGTACTGGTTGAGGCGGTCGGCGACGCCGCCGAAGCCGCCGAGCGTCTCCAGCCCGCGCACGATCTGCGTCTGAACGAGGTTGCGCGCGCGCTCAAGCTCTTCCGCCCTGACGCCCTCCTTGCGCACGGCGTCCAGCTCCTCGTCAATCGCCTTCTCCAAGTCTTCCGGCTTGACGTTCGGCTTCGCCGTCGCCGAGATGACGAAGACGGAGCCGAGCGCGGCCGACTGGTTGAAGGCCGTAACGTCCTGCGCGATCTGCTTCTCGTAGACGAGCCGCTTGTAGAGGCGGCTGTACTTGCCGCCGCCGATGATTCTCGCCAGCAGGTCAGCCTCGGCGTTGCCGGGCTTGTAAATCGGGTCCGTGAGCCAGCTCATGTAGACGCGCGGCAGCTCGACCTGGTCGGTGACGACCGCGCGCCGCTCGGCGGTGATGGGGGGCGTCACGGCGTCAATCTTCGGGACGGGCTGGCCCGCCGGAATCGGCCCAAAATATTTTTCGATGAGCGCCTTCGTCTTGGCCTTGTCGATGTCGCCGACGACGGCGAGGCTGGCGTTGTTGGGCGCGTAGTAGAGCTTGAAGAACTCGCGCACGTCCGCCAGGCGCGCGGCCTCTATGTCGGCGTGCGAGCCAATGACGACGGCGTAGTAGGGGTGATTCTTGGGGAAGAGCTGGTGGAACATGCCCTCGTTGACGAGGCCGTAGGGCTGGTTCTCGCGGTTCTGCCGGCGCTCGTTGCGGACCACGTCGCGCTGGTTGGCGAGATTGCGCTCGTCCAGCGTGTCGAGCAGAAAGCCCATGCGGTCGCTTTCGAGCCAGAGGGCCAGCTCTAACTGGTTCGACGGCAGCGTCTGGAAGTAGTTGGTGCGGTCGAAGCCGGTCGTGCCGTTGATGTCGCTCGCGCCCGCGGCTTCGAGCAGCTTGAAGTGCTGGTCGTCGCCGACGTGCTTCGAGCCCTGGAACATCATGTGCTCGAAGAGGTGCGCGAAGCCGGTGCGCCCCTGCTTCTCGTTGGCGGGGCCGACGTGATACCAGAGGTTGACGGCGACGAGCGGGAGCCGGTGGTCTTCGACCAAGATTACGTCGAGGCCGTTCTTCAACTTGTACTTCTCGAAATTCAGCGTGGGCTGCGCCTGCGGCGCGTGGGCGGGCTCGGCCCGCACGCTCTTATCTGTTGACTGTGCCAGCGCGGCGAAGCCCTGCCCCAAGAAGACGGACAGGGACAGGAGCAGCGGAAGGAACCTACGAGGTTGTTTCATGGCGACAAAGTCCCCCTTACGAAGTCAGATTGAGATGGATGTCCGAAACGGTGAGCCAGCGCCACTCTTTTATTCCAAATCCCGCCGAAAAGCAATGAGGAACGCGGGATGCGGAATGCGGAACTTAAAGACGACCGGCCCTTCGTTCATCCCTCATCATTCCGCATTCATCATTTCCTTTGTGCTATACTCCCTCGCAAAAATCCACCGAGAAAGAGGAACCCATGAAACGCTACGCCACAGGAGTGTTGCTTCTCATCCTTGTGCTCGCCTGCGGGGCGGCCGCGCAGACTTACAGACCCTTCACGGTCGGCGAGCTCTTGAAAGTCCGCCGCGTCAGCGACCCGCAGCTCTCGCCCGACGGTAAATGGATAGCCTTCACGGTCAGGGACATTGACAAGGCGGGCAACCGCGGGGTCGACCAGATTTATCTGCTGCCGACGGCGGGCGGCGAGCCCAAGCTGCTCGGCAGCGGCCTGCGCTCGAACACGCCGCGCTGGTCGCCCGACGGCAAGAAGATCGCCTACCTGAGCGGCGGCCAAATCTGGACGATTGACGTGGGCACGGGCGAGACGAAGAAGGTCACGGACGTCGCGCTCGACGCGGGCGAGCCCGTCTGGTCGCGCGACGGCAAGCTCATCGCCTTCTCCTCGGACGTTTACCCGGACTGCGCCACGAACGACTGCAACCGCCAGCGCGCCAAGGAGGTCGACGAGAACAAGGTCAAGGCGAAGGTCTCCGACCGCCTCCTCTTCCGCCACTGGAACGCCTGGAAGGACAACAAGCGCACGCACGTCTTCGTCGTCAACGCGGACACGGGCGAGCTGCGCGACCTGACGCCCGGCGACTGGGACGCGCCGCCCTTCAGCCTGGGCGGGCCGACCGACTACGCCTTCGCGCCCGACTCGCAGAAGCTCGCCTTCGTCCGCAACACGGACAAGATGGAGGCCGCCTCGACCAACAACGACATCTTCATCGTCCCCGTCGCGGGCGGCGAGCCGACGCGCATTACTGGCACAAATCTGGGCGCGGACACTTCGCCCGCCTTCTCGCCCGACGGGCGCTGGATGGCCTACCGCTCGCAGGCGCGCGCCGGCTTCGAGGCCGACATCTGGAAGCTGATGCTCTACGACCGCCAGACGGGCAAGACGCGCGCGCTCGGCGACAAGTACGACTTCCAGGTCGAGAGCTTCGCCTTCACGCCCGACTCCCAGCGAATCTATTTCGTCGCGGGCGAGCGCGGGTACGCACCCGTCTATTCCATCTCGCTCGCCGACGGCCAGATGAAGAAGGTCATCAGTGAGGGCTACAACGACGACGTGAAAATCTCGTCCGACGGCACGACGCTCGTCTTCACGCGCAGCAGCATGACGCTGCCGACGGAGATTTTCCGCGCCAACGCAGACGGCTCGGGCGTCACGCAGCTGACGCGCACCAACGAGGAGTTTCTCTCCGGCTTCAACCTCAAGCCGGCGGAGTCTGTCGAGTGGAAGGGCGCGGGCAACACCATGATTCACGGCTGGGTAATCAGGCCCGCGAACTTCACGCCGACGAAGAAGTGGCCCTTACTCGTCATCGTCCACGGCGGCCCGCAAAGTGCCTTCAACGACAACTGGGGCTACCGCTGGAACCCGCAGGTCTTCGCCTCCGCCGGCTACGTCGTCTTCATGCCGAACCCGCGCGGCTCGACCGGCTACGGCCAGAAGTTCATCGACGAGATTTCGGGCGACTGGGGCGGCAAGGTCTACACGGACATCATGAACGGCGTGGCCCACGTGCTCTCGGCCAACAGCTACCTTGACCGCGAGCGCATCGGCGCGGCCGGGGCCTCTTACGGCGGCTACATGATGAACTGGCTCCAGGGGCACAACGACGACAAGCGTTTCCGGTTCAAGACGCTGGTGACGCACGCGGGCGTCTACAACCTGACGAGCATGTACGGCGTGACCGAGGAGTTGTGGTTCCCGGACTGGGAGTTCAAGGGCGCGCCCTGGGACAACCCCTCTATGTACGAGAAGTGGTCGCCCCACATGTTCGTCAAAAACTTCAAGACGCCGATGCTCGTCATCCACGGCGAGCTTGACTACCGCGTGCCCGTCGGCGAGGGGCTACAACTATTCACAGCCCTGCAACGCCGCGGCATAGACTCGAAGCTCGTCGTCTTCCCAGACGAGGGCCACTGGATTCAAAAGCCGCAGAACTCCGAGTTCTGGTACACGACCGTCCTCGGCTGGTTCGAGAAATACCTGAAGCCGAACTCGTGAGGCGGCGGTTGGCGGGAGGGAGGGCCGGCGGGGTTTCACTTCGCCGGCCCCGTGAATTCGGGAAGTAGGACTCCGCCTTTAGGGACGGCCCGGCACGCTATGCGTCCCGAGACTTCTTCGAGCGACTGGGCCGCGCCCGGCTCGTAGGTCGTCCAGTCCAGTTCGACATCTTCTTTCCGAATGATGGCGTTGACCTGTATGTCGTTGGCGGCGACGGCCTGCGGGCGCAGAACGTCACGAAAGCGGAGCGGCGTGTGGGCCGATTTTCGACGCGCCAGAATCATCCCCTCCACCCGAGCGCCGGGCTCGAAATAATCTTTCTCCACGGTCAGCAGCGCCGGATAAGCGTCAGCCGACTTGAGTGTCTTCTGGGCTTCAATCGCGTCGGCTTCAAAAAGTCTTCGACCGTCTTGATATCGGCGCGGCAAAATTTATCCACCTCGCCGGAATTGATCCCTTCGAGATTACTGATGTCGGACATGACTTGATTCACAAAATGCCTGAGTCGGTGAGGGCCGACACAGGCCGGAGACCGGCTGCGCACTAACCTACAAGATGGCGCGCAAGATAATGCAGAGACGATGTCTTATCAAACATTTTCCGCCGCCGTGTTATTAGCACATCAAATGTCCGGTCTTATTCACACATCAAATGTCCGCCTTTTACCGGCGTCAGGTAATGCATCAGGAGGCCAACCCTGATGTACTACTCAGAAGCCGCCGTGCCCGAAGTATCATCCGCCGATGACGCATCCGTGGAGGTACTTCGACTACTCGGACAACTCCATGCTCGCCAGAGAGCGCAGGGGCGCGCTGTGCATCCTCAGAAGGTGACATCTCTACTTTGCGTTGACAGTCAGGGAATAATTATTGACAAACAACTGACGTGGCAGTATCGTCGTCCGCGCCACCTAGCCCTGTGCTTCTCCCTCCTCGCTGCTCTCGAACCCGTGGGTTACGTCAGTCCGTTTTCCCGCAAATAGCGTCGACCGTCGGCGTCTCGTGCTGAGTGTACTGGGTATAGTGCGACCCCTCAAATCTCTCCAGACGGTTTCGAGCATGAGCCGGGCAAACTCGAATACGCTCTTCCATGAGTTTGTGCCGGGGAACTACAAAAATAGGTTTTAGAGTCTTGTTTAGAGCAGGTTCAAGTGACTAAACAGAGGCTTCTAACTATGATAAATAGACGCAAGTTTCTAAAAGTAGCCGGCACAGTGGCGTTAACGCCGTTGAGTATTCTTCCGCTGGCGGACGACGCAAACGGACAGACCACGACACCGACTCCTACATCAACTCCTACACAGATTGACCCGGGTGACATTTATATTATTGCGGAGCCTTGTATTGGTACTAAAGATACGGCTTGTGTCGATGTTTGCCCGGTGGATGCCATTCATTTCAGACCGGACGAAGACGGTTTTGCGGGTGCAGAGATGCTCTACATCAATCCGGCGGCATGCATAGCCTGCGGGAAGTGTGAACCCGCTTGCCCGCCGCAAGCCATTTTCCAGATAAAAATTGTTCCAGAGCATTGGCAGCCATACATAGAGATGAACCGTAAATTCTATGAGAAAGAACCGAAGACTTAAATAAGTTCGTGGCGGAGAACTATAGTACATAGGTTTTAGAGTTCTTCACCTCGCCCGCGCGCCCTCGCTGTGGACCTGTAGGGAGATCTCCTCATGCAAGGGAAACGCCGCACTCACTCGGCCTTTCTCGGAACAGTTGCTTTTCGCGCGCCAAGACCTCGCCCGCCGAGGACAAGGAGGAAGAAGAAGGGGAGGGCGGCAGCGAGCACGACGGCCACGAGGAGAAGTAGTATCAACTCATCGGACGGCGGTCCGATGCTGAGCAAAAAATCTCGAACGATGTGTCTCTCCTCGCGGACGGCCACCCGAGCAGAACGGTTATTCTGCTCGGGTGGGCATCCTCTCCCTTGAGATGGCGGGGTTACTCTGATCCGGTGCCTTTCCTTTTGTCCTTCAGAGCCGGGACACTCAGGCGCCGGCTATAGTAATAACCGACTGCATCTACTAATCAAAAACCTCGCGGCTACAGAGTCTCTCTCCGACGTGAAATCCGATTTGCTTCCGGCGTCGGGTTGTCTTCTTTACCGGGAAAGGTAAGTGATGTGAGAAAAGCTTGGTTATTACTCATAATGATCTTCTGCGTGCTTGTCGCCAACGCTCAATCCGGCGCCGCGCCTCCCGAAGCCCGTAAGCTTGACGAGTTCAAGGACGTAGGTTGTGAGGACGAGAAGGCCAGGCTGGATAATTTCGCCAACGAACTGCAGAGCGGCCCTGAGGCCCAGGGGTATATCGTCTTCTACGGCGGCAAACGCCACCAGCACCCGCTCAGTCACAATTCAAGAACGGCGCTTCCCCGGCGCGGGGAGGCCGAAGCCCGCGCGGCGCGCCTCAAGCCATATCTGCATGGCAGCCGGGGCATCGACTTTAACCGCATAGTGGTAGTAAAGGGCGGCTACCGTGACCGGTGGGCGGCGGAGTTGTGGATTGTGCCGAAGGGGGCGAACCCGCCGACCCAGACCCCGACGGTCAAACCCGGGGCGATCAGATTCAGGCGGGGCAGGATCAAGAAGAGTGATTACGAATGCGGCGTGTAGTCCTAGCCGGAACAATGGAAATCAAGCACGCCGCCCGAGCCCAAAACAGACCTCAAGAAGGCTTCATCGCAGACTTTGACAGTAAGTTCATAAGCAAGTAGGAGAACAAATGAGTAAAACCTCAAAGCCCGGGGTGGATTGGACAAAGTTGTGCGCCGCTTTGGCGCTGATGTGTTCGCTATTTGGTTTTTCAACCGCTGCCTTTGCCCAAAACAAAAGCATTTACACTTCTTTGGCGGCGGACAAATGCAAGACGATTGCCGTTGATAACGGGATGCCGGGTAATTATTCGACCAGATGCGATGGCGCCGGCGGGTACAAACTGGAGGTTTATCTGGACGACGAGCGAAATTCAATCGGAGTTGTTTTGCCGTCTAACGAGACCGTCGGTTTGGATTTTTGGAATCATTTCGGCAACTTTTCCGCGCTCGGAGAGAAGGCTGAGTGGCGAATGAAAGGCCAGAAACCTGTCGCCTTAATCGTTCGTCTGAATGTTTCCGATCAGGGCGATGGGAAACCGCCGACTTCGTATCTGATAGTTTCCAAAATCAGTTCGAACAAACCTTGTGTGACCGATATTGTCAAACCGGGTAAGAATCAGAACGCGCAGGCTCGGCGTCTTGCGGATGCGGCATCAACCAAACCCTGTAAATAATATTGCTGTTTGATATCCGGCGGATTTTGGTGGGCAATTCAACTAAAGGATAGAAGGAGCTATGTCGCTGAGAAAAATTCTTGCGGCGGTAAGAACGAAAAAGGTGTTGACGTTGCCATCTGTAACCGCTGTGCTGCTGTGGTCTTCAATGCTCGGTTCGAGCGTCATGGCGCAAACTGGCTCTGATACGCCGTTGGATGCCGCGGCGCTTGCCGCTCTGGCTGCGGAACTCAAAGAGGTAGTCGCGAAATCAACGCCCGATTAAAAAGACGCCGCGTTGGTTGCCGCAAGGTGGGACAAGCGCAAAGATTTGTCGGGTAAGACAAAGAAGGAGATTATCAATATGTCACCACGCAAGGTGGCGACCAGCCGCTTCATCCAAGCAAGAGTTCTTGTGGACGTCTTCCTGTGGGATTCGCTTGCTCAACGCGCACCGAGCGCGAGCAGGTCCCGCATCTCCAGCACACGCTTGGGCGCGCCTTCCCGGGCCGCGCGGATCATGGCGCGGCCCAGCTCCTCGGTGCTGATCACGGCCCCCGGCAAGATCATTCGTATGAGCGGCAGGAGCGGGCGAAAAAAGAGGTAAGCGATCCGCGTCCACCGCGTCTTCGAGACCTCGCCGTGCATCGGGCGCAAAGCGCCCAGGCGGACCATGTACGCGGACGGGAACAGGGCGAGCAGCGCCTCTTCGGTGCGCCCCTTCACCCGCGCCCACATCGCCTTGCCGCCCGTGCCGGCACCCGAGACGTAGACGAACGTCATCACCGGATTCGTCTTAAAGAGGGCGCGTGCCCAGCCCAGGGTCAGGTCATACGTCAGGCGCGTGTAGTCGGCCTCGCCCATGCCCGCCGACGAGACGCCGAGGCAGAAGAAGCAGGCGTCATACCCGCGCACCTCTTCACCGGCCGCGCCCGTGTCGAACATGTCCTTGATGACAAAATCGCGTAGCTTCGGGTGCGCCCGCCCGGTCGGGTTGCGGCCGACGGCGAGTACGGCCTCGACCGAGTCGTCGCGCAGACACTCGCGCAGGACGCCCTGCCCGACCATCCCCGTCGCCCCGAAGAGAATCACCTTCATGACGTCTCCACCGCCGGCAATTGTGACTTCCCGAAAACGCCCACCATCCTCATCATAACCCACTGACAAATATTCCATAATTATTATATTCCTTCTGTGGAATGGGAGGTCGAGTACACGGACGAATTCGAAGCGTGGTGGGACGGCTTGAGCGGGGCCGAGAAGGTGGTACGAGGTTAACGTCCCACTCGCCGACAAGATTTACGACCGGGCACAGCGGCGTGCTCGGCGCGCTCATCACCTTCGCGCGCTCCGCGTGGTACCCGGCCTACGCCGACTCGACCGCGTCCTGGGGGCTGACGCCGTTAGAAGACCAGCAGCTCGGCGGGCTGATCATGTGGGTTCCCGCGGGGCTCGTCTACATCGTCGCGGGGCTGGCGCTGACGGTCGGCTGGATGCGCGAGTCCGAGCGGCGCGTGGCGCGGCGCGAAAACCGCCGGCTTCAACTCGACGGGCAGTGAGTGGAGGTGGAAAGTGATGCGGAAATTCCTGAGGGCAGCCGGCCGCGCCGAGCCAATCATCTTCTGCGCGCTCGCTTCCCTTCTCTTTCTCTTCACCTCCTGCGACCGCGAGGCGGAAAGAGCCGCGGCCGGCATGACGGGCGGCGACCCGGCGCGCGGGATGGCGGCCATCAGCCGCTACGGCTGCGCCACCTGCCACACGGTCCCCGGCGTGAGCGGCGCGAACGGTCTGGTCGGCCCCCCGCTCGGTCAGGTGGCGAGCCGCGTCTATCTCGCGGGGAGACTACAGAACACGCTCGACAACATGATTCAGTGGATACGAAATCCGCAGGGCGTGGACGAGAAGACTGCCATGCCGAACCTCGGCGTGACTGACACGGACGCGCGCGACATTACGAGTTACCTTTACACGTTAAAGTAGAACCTCCACTATCCCTGCAAACAGTATAGCGACATGAAGAGGCCAACCCGGCGGCGACACTGGCGGTTGATTGCGGCGTTGATTTCGTTGGTCTATATCTCCGCCTGCGCGCCGAAACCTTCGGGGCCGCTCGCCTACGTCTCGAACGAGCGCGACGGCACGATCTCGGTCATCGACACGGGCACTGACCGGGTGATTCAAACCATCAAAGTCGGGGCCAGGCCGCGGGGCATCCGTCTGAGCCCGGACGGAAGCCGCGTGTACGTCGCATCGAGCACCCCGTCGGGACAAACCTACAGGGACGCAGACAATAAGATCGTCGCCATTGACGCCTCGACCGGCGAAGTCGTGGCGAAGTACCACATCGGCTCCGACCCGGAGCAACTGGCCGTCAGTCTGGACGGGACGAAGCTCTACGCCTCGAACGAAGACGCCGGGACCGCGTCGGTCGTTGACGTGCGGACGGGCGAACTGATGGCGACGCTTGTGGTCGGCATCGAGCCCGAAGGCGTGACCATCAGCCCCGACGGGCGCTGGGTTTATGTGACCGCCGAAACCAGCAACACGGTTTCCGTCATAGACACCGGGACCAACATCGTCGCCGCCACTTTCATGGTGGGTTCGCGCCCGCGTGACTCTGCATTCTCGCCCGACGGCGCGCGCGCCTACGTGACGACGGAAGTCGGATGTACCGTCGAGGTAGTTGACACCCGGACTCACTCAATCATTCACACAATTCAGATTCCGCGCGGGGATGGAATTAAGCCAATGGGGGTCGTGGTCTCCCGTGACGGCAAGCGCGTGTACGTCGCTCTGGGGCGCGCGAATGCCGTTGCCGTGGTTGACGCAACCAGCTACCAGATTCTCACGACAATCCCCGTCGGCACGCGAGTCTGGGGTCTCGCCATCACGCCCGACGGGAAGAAGCTTTATGCGGCCAACGGGTTATCGAATGACGTCTCGGTCATTGATACGGAGACCAATCAGGTGATTAAAACCATTAAGACTGGAGACGGCCCGTGGGGGATAGCTATTAAAGACTAAGGCCATCCGACGCAGGCGCGGCACAATGTATTTCTCGTGGATGCGGTCTACTGACCGCTCCAATTCGGGGGAAGGCGGCGGCAGCACTTCCAACTCGAAGGTCCCAGCCATCGTGTGGAGCACGGCCAGCGACGGAGTCCGCTCGGGATGGGCTACCTGACCGGCACCATCACCCCTCTGACGACACACGGCGCCGAGGACCTCAGGTCCACGCTGCCCCGCTTCACCCCGGAGGCGCGCCGCGCGAACTGGGCGGTCGTCGAACTCCTCCAGCGCGTGGCCGCACGCCAGCAGGCGACGCCCGGCCAAGTCGGGCTCGCCTGGCTGCTAGCCCGCAAGCCGTGGATCGTGCCCATTCCGGGGACGACCACGCTGAGGCACATGGAGCAAAACATGGACGCGCTTCAGGTCCGGCTGTCGGCCGCCGACGTCGTAGAGATTGAAGACGGCTTCGCTAAAATCCGGGTGCGGGGCGCGCGGTTGAGCGAGGCGCTGCTCGCGGAGATCGACACCGGGGCCAAGCTGGGGACGATCTCGAAGGGCGGGCACGGCAACTCCCCCCCGCCTCGAAAGCCGGCTCAGTAAAGGTAGGAAAGTCGGGGACAGTCTCGACTAATAACTATGGCGTGATAGGTTAAGGTTAAAAGGAATACGATTATGAGCAAAGTTTGGTTTATCACGGGCGCAGGGCGCGGCATGGGCACCGACATCGCCAGGGCCGCGCTGGCCGCAGTGGTAATGATGAGAACGCATCAGCCAATTCGTACCACGCGTTTATCAATTCCTGCTCATGCTCGGCCTAAATGCGGTACGTGGCTAATGCACGGGCACTCACCTTCATTATAAATTTTCTCCTTACTCAGACTCCTTTAAGTGCCTGACCATAATCAGCCCGCAGCCGCATTGCTTAGATTGTCCGTAGCATCCTATCCCGTCTAAATCTTAACAACAATATAGTTAAAACTTCCAAGGTTTTTTCAAGGGTCGAGTCGTTATATTTATTCCTGTGTCCTGCGCGGATCAGGATTATGTGATGTTCTTTCCCGACGATTGAACTCAACTCCGAAGCGGCGCGGGGCCGTAAATATCAATCAGATTCATGGCCTCGCGCCCCCGGCAAGAGTTACGAATACTTCACCAGTAAAAAATGTGCTCAGCGTAGTTCTACGTTCAAGGCATTCTGTTTTAACAGGGACCCGCGCACTTAAGTGTAGGCGTGTTCTCTCACCTCAACCTCGACCACCTTCAGAAGGAGGAGTAAATGAAAAAGTTCGCTGCTATTCTTTTGGCCCTCACCATATCCGTCACGATGCTCATGCCGGCGGCCGGCAAGGGCAACGATGACAAAAAGGCAGAGAAGCTGGCCCGCGCTGAAGCCGTGAGCCTCGTGCGTCTTCAAAGGAAACTCGCCAGAAAGGGCGTCGCCCCTAACGACGTGAAGACCCTGAGAGTTTTCGAGGATCAGGATAAGAGGGAGCGCGTCCACACGCACGTCCAGCAGACGCACAACGGCGTCCCCGTCTTCGGCGGCCAGGCCATCGTTCACCTCGACGCCGTCAACGAAACGGAGACTCAGGAGGCGACCGACGCGCTCGTCGCCGACGTCAACGTCTCCACCACCCCCGCGCTCTCCGCAGGTTATGCCGTCAACGCGGCCAAGTCTCTTTACAAAGTGAAGAAGGGCTGTGACGAGTGCCTGACGGACGCGCCGCGCACAGACCTCTGGGTGCTGCGCCACGAGGGCGTTGACCACCTCGTCTACCGCGTGCGGCTCTCGCGCCTGGACGGCACCAAGGACACCTCAGAGCCGATCTATTTCATTGACGCTCACACGGGCGCTCTGGTCTGGAGCTACGACAACCTGCAAACACAATCCGCGACCGGCAGCGGGCTCTCACTCTACAGCGGCACGCAGCCCATCAACACCTTCAGGTCAGGCAGCAGCTACTACATGGAGGACCACGCCCGTTCAATCGGCACCTTCGATAATCGCAGTTCGGCGCAGGTCCTCGCCTCGCTCGGGCTCATCCTCAGCTACGGCACGAACTACAGATTCACCGACGCCGACAACGTGTGGAACACGACGGCTCAGAGGGCCGGCGTCGACGCCCACTACGGCGCGGGAAAGGTCTACGACTACTTCCTCAACGTCCACGGGCGCAACGGCATCGACGGGGCGGGCGGCCCGCGCACGCTGAGTTCCATCAACGGCTCGACCACGCTCATCACCTCCATCGTCCACTTCGGCAGGAGGTTTAACAACGCCTTCTGGACGGACAGTAAGAATCAGATGTTCTACGGCGACGGCGACGGCACGACCTTCTCGCCGCTCGTCACGCTCGACATCTGCGGCCACGAGATGCAGCACGGCATCACCTCGCGCACCGCGGGCCTGGTCTACTCAAATGAGTCCGGCGCTTTGAACGAGTCGTGGTCTGACGTCTTCGGCGCGATGGTCGAGCTTTACGCCGCGGGTCAGGAGACCCCCACCACGTGGTGGATCGGCGAGAAAGCCTACACGCCGGGGACCGCGGGCGACGCCCTGCGCTACATGGACACGCCGCACAGGGCCGGCAACGCAGGCTACTCGGCCGACGACGACCCCGACCACTACTCCGAGCGTTACACCGGCACGGGTGACAACGGCGGCGTGCACATCAACTCAGGGATACCCAACCACGTCTTCTACCTCGTCGCCAAGGGCGGCAACCACGCGCACGTTCCCGGCCCGTTCGTGGCGGGCATCGGCGCCGACGCGGCGGCCAGAATCTGGTACAGGGCGATCACGACCTACATGACCTCCTCGACCAACTTCGCGGGCGCGCGCACGGCGACCCTGAACGCGGCCGCGGACCTCTACGGCGCGGGCAGCGCCGAGTACAACTCGGTGGCTAACGCCTGGGCCGCCTGCGGCGTGTTCTAAAATCCTCAGCCTTAAAAAAAGTAGAGGTAAAGAGAGGGCGCGAAGTGTGACACACTTCGCGCCCTTAATTCATTGGCCGTGGCTGAAGGCTGGTGCACTAGAAGAACGAACTACTAGAGGAGGAGAGAATAGCTGTGCCGCCCCGAGCCCTTAACACTCACCTTATTTGGTTCCGTTGCAAAATAGAGTTGAGACAACCAGGCATGCGAGGTAGCCCAATCCTATGCCGCGACCCGGAAGAGACTCTCAACGAACTTCGCCTGCCCCACAACATCATCTCTGCCGATTCTTTTTAGCCGCCCCTTTCTGATCATGTTCATCACCTCTACTCCTTGCAGCGTGCGCTCCGCGGTATCAATGGAGCGATAGCCGAGACATGCTCGCTACTCTCTTCTTAATGAAGCGGTGGCCCTGCTCGATGATATTACTCAGGTACTTCACCCTTCCCAATTTACAATCGTGATGCAATACCCTCTCCTGCTGTGAACAGGTTTTCCTGCGCGGGTTGCACTACAGGCACCGCTCTTCCGTAGAGTTCTGCCTCCCTTTTCAGAGTTCTTTCACAAACATTTCACACCTCTCTCAAGACTCCCGGCCCCGCCCGCGTGTATCTTCCGCCCCGCAGCCGGGCACCACGGGCCCCCGACGCTCGCGCCCGTCATCACTAAAAAGAGTTCGAGACAATAATGCTTGAAAGGGAGTTACGTTATGACCGAACGAGACAACATGGGGATCGTGCGGCAGGCCTACGACGCCTTCCGCGGGGGCGACATTCAGGGGGTGCTCAACTTATTGGCCGATGACGTCGACTGGTTACAACCCGGCCCGCCCGACGTCATCCCCTTCGCCGGGCAGTACCGGGGCCGCGACCAGGTGGGCGAGTTCTTCTCCCGGCTCGGCGGTGCCGAGGAGGCCGAGTTGTTCGAGCCGCTGGAGTTCTTCGCCTCCGGGGAGAGGGTTGTGGCGCTGGGCAGGTACCGGGGGCGCGTCCGGGCGACGGGGCGCGTGAATGAGGTCGAGTGGGTGCACGTCTTCACCGTCAGGGGCGGGAAGATCGTCAGCCACCGCCAGTACAGCGACACGGCCGCCTCAGTTGAGACTTACCGCGGCACGCCGGGCCGAGCGGCACGGGCCTCCTCATAAATGCTGAAGGTGTAAAGAGGGTCCGGGGGCCGCGGCCTCCCTGGGAGGAGGCTATTCGGACCCTCCGATAGCACCAAACCTGCGGGTGAGCCTTAGATGCGGTTCACCCGCAATTTTGATGACGCTAGAAAACCAGGTCAGCTAAAGATAATCCAGCTCAAGCTAAACGGGCGCGCCGCCGCTACTAGCGCGGGTCCTGCTTCACGTCGGCGATGCAGACCGTGCCCTCGCCGCGGAAGGTCGGGCCGAAGAGGTCGGTGGCGCGCGGCATCGGGAAGTGTTCGAAGGCCGCGCGCGGGACGCCCGCGAGCGTGTAGAGCGTGTAG
>DATMVE010000051.1:0-8632 GCA_035563515.1 Pyrinomonadaceae bacterium | reverse complement strand
GTCGCGGCGCTCTTCTGGCGCGGCAGCACGAAGTGGGGCGCGCTCGCCAGTACAGTCTGGACGGCCTCGGCCGTCGTGGCCGTCGCAGCCTTCCAGGCCGCCGTCCCGGCCCCCGCGCCCGGCCCGCCCACAGTCATCTGGTCCCTGGGCGGCACCGAAATCCTCGCGCGCACGCCCGGCGGCACGGCCGTCTTCGGCTTCATGCCCGTCGTCCCGATGGTGATTGTCTCCGCGCTCCTGATGATCGTCGTCTCGCGCCTCACGCGTAAGCCGAGTGAGGCGACGATTGAAAGATATTTCGAGCGGGCGGCTTGATTGACGGTTGTCTTCCTAAGTTTTCGGGTCGGATTCCTAAGAAAGACGGCTCGCACACTAAGGAATACGCCGAGCTCCCTTAGCTGTCCGATCAGCGAAGTCAATGCGCGAGCCGGACAACTAAGGGAGCGTGAGCGCGAACAAAGGAGGACGGGCGGATTACTAAGTAATCCGCCCGTCCTCCTTTGTTCGCGCTAGTGAATACTAAGGACGTGCCCCGTCTTTCTTTCTTTTCAGCCGAAACAGTAGAGCCGCCCGTCCTGCGAGCCGATGACGACGCGGCCCGAGCCGAGGCCGGGGGAGGCCGAGAGCGGCGCGCCCGCGTTGAACTCCCAGAGCAGCGCGCCGCTTGAGAGGTCGAGGACGTAGAAGCGCCCGTCGTTCGAGCCGACGTAGACGCGGCCCCCCGCGATTGCCGGCGAGGACTCTACGCGCGCGCGCGTCGAGAAAGTCCAGAGGCTTTTGCCCGTGGCGGCGCTCAGGCAGTGAACCAGCTTGTCGCGCCCGCCGACGACGACGCGGCCGCCCGCGACGGCCGCCGACGAGTAGAACGGGAAATTCCGCTCTGGGTGCTTGTAGCGCCAGGCGACGCTGCGCGAGCGCAGGTTGACGGCCAGCACCTCGTTGTCGAACGTGCCGTAGTAGGCGACGCCCGCACTGACGGCGGGCGAAGCGCCCGTGTAAGCGCCCGAGGCGACCTGAAAGAGTTCCTTGCCGTCCGAGACGCGTATGGCGCGGAAGACTTCGTCGCAGCCCGCAATGTAGGCGACGCCGTTGACTACCGCGGGCGTGGCGTGGACGGGGCCGTTGGTCTTGAACTTCCACAGAAGCGCGCCGGTCTTCGCGTTGAGGCAGTAGAGGTGCTGGTCGTAAGAGCCTATGAGCACGCGGTTGCCGACGGCGACCGGCGACGACTTGATCTCGCCGCCGGTCTTGAAGGTCCAGGCGGGGCGGCCGTCGCGCGCGCCGACGGCGTGCAGGACTCCCCCCAGGTCGCCGACGTAAACCAACTCGTCCGCCCCGTGGTAGAAGGGGGAGGATTCGCCAATCTCGCGGCCCGCGTTGTAGCGCCAGTAGACCGAGCCGTTGTCCAGGCCGAGCGCCACCAGTTCGCCCTTGTGCGAGCCGACGAAGACGCTGCCGCCGACGACCGCAGCGGACGATTCAATCGACCCGCCCGCGTCGAACGTCCACAGTTGTCTCGGCTTCCGCGGCGTATTCGCGGCCCCCGAAAGTCCCGTCAACTGCTGGTTGCCGCGAAACTGATACCAACTCGTCGCGGGCGTCGTCTGTGGCGTCGCCACGGAAGGCAAAAGGCAGAAGGCCGAAGATAAAAGTAGAGCCAGAACAATGCTCCGCTTTCTTCCACTCTGCCTGCTGCCTGCTGCCTGCTGCCTGCTATTTAGTAAGCGCACTCGTAGACCTCCAGCGCCCCCGCGGCGTCGAACGCGCGGGGATTAAAGCGGCCCGTCCACTGCCCCGCGGCGTCTTCGGCCAGCAATTCTAAATCACTCTTCAAGACCCCGGCCGCGCCGAGTTTCGCCGGGAACCCGCCGGCCTGTGCCAATTCTTCGAGGCGGCGCGCGAGGCCGGCGGCCTCGTTACGTGAATTACCGTCGCCGCAGGACAGATGTAAAAGCTCGTCGTACCTCGCGCCCGCGGCCTCTTCGTTCCAGCGCACGACCGCCGGGAGCAGCAGCGCCAGCGCGACGCCGTGCGTGATGCTGTAACGCGCGCTCAAGGGGTTGGCGCAGGCGTGCGTCGCGCCGAGCATGGAGTTCTCAATCGCCACGCCCGCGTAGTGTGCCCCCAGCAGCATCGCGCCGCGCGCCCCGACATCAGTCGGCCACGCCAGCGCGCGCTCGTAGTTGCCTTCCAGGAGCCGCCACGCCTCGCGCGAGAAAAGCTCGGAGAGGGGGTTGCGGCGGGTCGTGACGTAGGTCTCGACCGCGTGCGCGATGGCGTCGAAGCCCGCGGCGGCCGTGACGCTGCGCGGCTGCGAGACGGTCAGCAAGGGGTCCAGGACGGCGACGCGGAAAGCCGCGCTCGCGTCGCCGCAGGCCATCTTCGCGTGAGTCTCCGCGTCCGAGATGAGCGCGTAAGATTGCGCCTCGCTGCCCGTCCCGGCCGTCGTGGGGACTCCGATCATGGGCAGCAGCGGCTGCCTCGTCCTGCCGTAGCCGCGGTAGTCCTGCATGCGCCCGCCGTTCGTCAGCAGGAAGTTGATGCCTTTGGCACAGTCCAGGGAGCTGCCGCCGCCGAGCCCTACGATGGAGTCTATCTTGAGCCCCGCGCTGAACTCGCGCCCGGCCTCGACCATGCGCGAGTCCGGGTCTGACTCGAAGTCGTGAAAGGCTTCGACCTCGACGCCGCTGGTCCTTAACAGGCGCGCCGCCTCTTCGACGTAACCGCAGTCGAGCAGCCCGCGGTCGGCGACGAGCAGCGAGCGGCGGAATCCGAGTTCGCGCGCCAACTCGCCCAGACGCCCGAGCGACCCGTCGCCGAAGACCACGCGCGTGCGAGATTGGAAATCAAACGGCGCGAACATGCAGGCTTACGGTTATTTTTTCTCGGCCAGGGCGTAAAGCTGGTTGCGGTTCGAGATGAAGAGCGCGCCGTTGGCCGGCACGGGGCTGCTGTAGACGGAGCTGCCCATGTTCAGCTCGGCGAGCACCTTCTTCTCTTTGCCGGCCTGCATGATGACCACGTCGCCGTCCTCGTCGCCGAGGTAGAGCTTGCCGTCCACCAGCAGGGGCGAGCCCCAGACGGCCGCGAACATGTCGTGCGTCCAGTAGACTTGGCCCGTCTTGGCGTCCAGGCAGTGCAGGAAGCCGCTGAAGTCGGGCTGGTAGACGAGTCCGTCGGCAATCGCCGGGGTCGAGATCGAGCGGCGGATTTTGTCGTAGTGCCAGACGAGGCCCGTCTTCGTGATGTCGCCGCGCTTGGTGGCGTCTATGCAGTACATGTGGCCGATGCCCTCGCCGTGCTCGGGGTCCTGGCCGTTGGCGATGTAGACGCGGTCCTCGTAGACGACGGCCGTGCTGATTAATTCGTTGCGCGTTTTGGGCCAGGTGGCCTCCTTCGGGTTGGTGTCGAACTCCCAGAGCTTCTTGCCCGTGAGCGCCTCGTAGCCGCGAATCCACCCGTCGCCCTGGCCCATAATCACCTGGTCAACGCCGCCGATTCGCCCGACCGTCGGCGAGGCCCACTGTCCGTGGAGGATTTTGTCGAAGACGGAGTTGTCCTCCCAGACGAGTTTCCCGGTCTTCTTGTTGACGGCGATGATGGCCGGGGCCTTCGGCGAAGGGATGTTGACGTGGCTCTCGTCCTGCCCGTTCGAGGTGCTGACGTAAATCAGGTCGCCGAACGTGACGGGCGAGGAGTTCGCCAAATTGTGCGGCTGCGAGCCGACCTCCTCCATCATGTCGAACTTCCAGACCACGTCGCCGTTGAACTCGCCCGTCAATTTCTCGTCCGTGACGGGGCCGTCGTTCTCCTTGTCGCGGAACCCCTGCGTGTCGAGGCAGACCAGCTCGGCCCGGTTCGAGACGTAGTAGAGGCGGTCGCCTTCGACGAGCGGCGAGGAGGCGACGCCCTGGTAGGGCCAGTCGTTGACGCGGCCCGCGGCCAGCTTCTCGTGCGTCATCTGCCACATGAACTCGCCGTCCGACTCGCGGAAGGCCATCACGACGCCGCGGTCGCCCGGCTGCTTCGGGTCGCGCATGCCCTCGTTGTTCGTCCCGACGAAGACCATCCCGCCGGAGACGACCGCGTTGCCGTAAGTCTGCGAGCCGAGCTGCGCCACCCACTTGACGTTCGTCTTCTTCGCCACGTCCCAGGTCATCGGCAGCCCCTTCATCTTCGAGACCATGTTGCGGTCGGGCGTGCCGCCCCACATGGGCCAGTCGCCCGAGCCCGGGTCCGACGCCGCGCCCGAAGAGACCGAAAAAAGAGTTGCCGCGACGCAGAGGGCGAAGGACAGAACGCCCACGACCTGCCGACTTCCGACTCCTGACTTCTGACTCCTGACTCCTGCTTTTTTCATTTGTTCGGATACACCTTCACGTTATCGAAAAAGATTTCGGCCGGGGCGGCACCGAAGAGGCCGGGGCTGCCCTGTAGATTCGGGATGGGGTCGACGCGCTCAATCGTCCACGCGGCGGGTTCGGCTTCAGCCGCCGGCCAGACCTTGCCGCGCGCGCGCGTTCTGCCGTCCGCGAGCCGCTCGACTTGCAGCTTGACGCGATACCACGTATCAGCCTTCCACGCGAAGGGGACGGTGACGGTGCGCGCGATTTCGGGCTGCCACGGCTCAAGGTGTAGCCTCTGGCTGTTGCCGTAGAGCACGAGCGCGTAACGCTGCGCGATGACGCCCGCGTCGCCCGTCTGCCTGCGCTTCTCCGTGGCGCGTATGTCCGCCTCCACGGTGTAGTTCGACAGGTCCGACGGCCCGAAGTAGGCGCGCGCGCGGCTCAAGAGCGAAGACCCTTCGGTAGTTTTGACCAGCACCTTCTGGCCGTCAACCTCGCGCACGATGTATTTGAGGCCCGCGTTGATCCAGTGCGCGGGGACCGTGTTCGGGCCGTACGCGTCGAAAGTCTCGCTCCACGGCAGGGGCGGGAGGACGCGCACGCGGGCCGCGCCCGTCACCCCGCCGACGGTGGCCGTGACAGCGCCGGCCTGCGGCGTCGTCTCCGTCCCGGCCGTGAATTGGCCCACTTCGGAAACCTTGCCCGGCAGCTTGTCGAGCGCCCAGGTCACCTGCTTCTCTTCCCGCAGGAAGCGGCCGTACTCGTCGAAGGAGCGCACGCGGAAGCGGACGGTGTCGCCGGGCTTGAGTATCAACTCGGTCGGGACGACCTGGACGTGTGCGACGGGGGCGTGCGAGAGCGGCAGGTCTTCGGTCTTCGGGGCGGGCTTCGAGTTGTCCGAATGCTTCTTGCCGATGCAGTAGAGCGCCTTGTCGGTCACGAAGTAGACGCGCCCGCGCGAGACGGCCGCGGAGGCGATGATGGCCTCGGGCTCGGCCTCGGTCCCGAGTTGGTCCTGGTCGAGAATCTCGGCCCCGGTCGCGCCCGGCTTGATGATGAAAAACCTGCCGTTCTCGGTGCCGACGTAGAGCTTGCCGTCGGCGAACACGGGCGAGGCTTTCTGAATCGTGCCGAGGTTTTGCAGCCAGAGCTGCTTGCCGGACGCCACGTCGAAGGCTGCCAGGTTCGCGCCGTTGTCAATCTGGTAGAGGCGGTCGCCGTCAATCACGGGCGAGGAGAAGCCGCCCTGGAACCCTTTGACGTTCCACTTAACCTGCTCCTTGCCGATGTCGCCCTTGGCCGCCGCGTTCACGGCCGCGATCATGCCCATCTCGTTCGAGTCGAGGTTCTCTTCGCTGTGCGTGATGATGGCGGTCGTGCCGTGTACGACGACGCCCGTGTTCAGCCCGCGCTTGCTGACGATGTACTTCCAGACGGGCTCGCCCGTCCCGACCTTGATGGCGTAGACGCCGCCGTCGCTCACGCCCTGAATCAGCAGGCGCGTGCCATTCACGTTGGCGACGATGGGCGGCGCGTAGGTCGTGTCGTAGGGCCGGCCGCCGGGGCTGCTGACCCACATGGTCTCGCCCGTCCTCTTGTCGAAGGCCATGAAGCGGTGCGAGCCGCGCGAGTGGTCGCCCCAGCCGAAGGTGATGCCGCTGACGATGACCACGTCATTTTCGATGATGGGCGAGACGGTGCGCCCGCCGTGCGTCGTTAGCAGGCCGAAGTCTTCGCCGAGCGAGCGCTCCCAGAGCAGCTTCCCGTCACCCGACAGGGCGAGCAGCGTGCCGCCGCCGCCGAGGACGTGGATGTTGCCCGTCGAGGGGTCGCCGACCGGCGAGGCCCAGCCGACGCGGTGCGGCGGCACGTCCGACAGGTAGATGTTGAATTTGTACTCCCAGAGGAGCTTGCCCGTGTCGGCGTTGAAGCACTGGACGCGCTCCTGTAGCGTCTCGCCCTGGCCCGCGGAGTTCTGTAGGAAGAGCTTGTCGCCCATCACGATTGGCGTCGAGCGCCCGCCGTATGGGACTTTCCAGGCCAGATTGTCGCCGGAGGGCGACCATTTGACGGGGAGATTTTTTTCCGGCGAGACGCCGTCGCGAGCAGGGCCGCGCCAGTCCGTCCAGTCGCCCGCCGCCACACCCTGCGCGGCGAGCGCCAGCAAAAGAAGGGCGACCAGAAGTGTGCCAAACTTGGAAGAGAGGGGCTTCATCATCAGTTTTCCTGAGCGTGTAGTCCTAAAATTTCGAACCGGAGTTTGGGAAAGCGGCCCGCGCCGTGTGTACTCGCAACTTGGCGGCAACTTTTCCTACCGGGTTATACGTAATGGATAGCAGATCGGTCTCTAATTTTTTCGACGGCGACCGTATTATCACCTATCAGCAGGGTGTTGTAAAAAAATCGGTACAAAATTTCCGTCCGCCTTGACCTGTGAACTCAATAGAGATGTAGAATTGCGGCCTACTGTTGCTACGGCCCGGACCGAGTGTAACCCAGGTCAGTGCCGCCTGCCGCAAGCGGGCGGGTCTTTTCCACGCCAATCACCCGCCCGCTTGCGGCAGGCGGCACTGACTTGAAAGCATTCGTAGAGGAGAATCCAGATGAAACGTTTCCTGATCGCCCTGGCCCTGACGTTGGGCACGGCGCTCGCGACCTTTAATGCTTTGTCTGACTGGGCCGGCGTCCTGGCGACCGCGCCGGACGCGAACTGGCCGCAGTGGAGGGGGCCTGGGAGCACTGGCGTTTCGGCGGAGAAGAACCTCCCCGTCGAGTGGAGCGCGACGAAGAACCTTAAATGGAAGGCGGCCGTGCCGGGCCGCGGCCACTCTTCGCCGATTGTCTGGGGCAACAAAGTTTTCCTCACGACCGCGATTGAGGGCGAGGCCGTCCCCGGCGCGAAAGCGCCGACGCACATGAGCGAGGGCGAGGTCTTCAAGCACCCGGACAGCGTCGGGGCCGACCGCAAGCACACCTTCAAAGTCCTCGCCTACGACAAAGAGACGGGCAAGCTCCTCTGGGAGCAGACGGCCTACACGGGCACGCCCTACGACGACCGCCACCGCAAGAGCAGTTTCGCCTCCTCCACCCCGTCCACGGACGGCCGCCACGTCTACGCCTACTTCGGCTCCGAGGGGCTCTTCGCCTACGACATGAACGGCAAGCTCGCCTGGAAGGCGGACCTGGGCAATTTCGGCACGGTCGGCATGGGCACCGGCACGTCCCCAGTGCTCTACGAAAATCTGGTCATCCTCCAATGCGACGAGGAAGAGGGCAAGGCTTCGTTCATCGTCGCGCTCGACAAGAAGAGCGGCAAGGAAGTCTGGCGCACCGCGCGCAAGGTGCAAGTCAGTTGGGCGACGCCCATCTTGGTGCGCGCGGGCAAGCGCACGGAACTCATCGCGAGCGGCACCGAGTTCATCATCTCTTACGACCCGGCGACGGGCAAAGAGTTGTGGCGGACGAAGGGCGTGGAGAGCAACGCGATCCCGACGCCCGTGGCCGCCGACGAGACGGTCTTCGTCGTCGCGGGCTACCCCGCCAAGATCGCGATGGCGATTCGCCTCGGCGGCGCGGGCGAAATCCCCGCGACCAACATCTTGTGGAAGTACGCGAAGGGCACGGCCTACGTCCCGTCGCCGATTCTTTACGACGGCTACCTCTACCTGACGACGGACCGCGGGATTCTGACCGCCCTCGACGCGAAGACTGGGAAAGTCGTTTACGAGGGCGGGCGCGTCCCCATCCCCGCGACCTTCACGGCCTCGCCCGTCGCCTTCGACGGCAAGATACTGCTGACGAGCGAGGACGGCGACACCTTCATCGTCAAGGCCGGCCCGCAGCACGAAGTCCTGCGCACCAACTCGCTGGACGAGCCGGTCTACGCCTCGCCTGCGCTCGCCGACGGCAAGATTTTCATACGCGGCGAGAAGAACCTCTACTGCATCGGCAAGAGCTGAAGCAGGACGGGCAGTAGTTTTTCGGAAGGAGCGAGAGATGAACGACGACGCTAAGGCGGAAGAGACGACGGCGGCGGCGCGCACGCCGTGGCATCAATCGAACGCGGCATTGATTGCGGCCTGCATCTTGTTGCCGCCCGTCGGCCTCGTCCTGCTCTGGCGGCGGCGCGACATCAGCGCGCAGACGCGCGTCCTCGCTTCCCTCTGCGTCGTCGCGCTCGCGGCCGGCTACGTCTACCTGCTCGTGGGCCGTCGCGGTAATTCCGGCCCGGGCGAAGCTGATTACACGGCGCTCGAACAGCACCGCGCCGCGCAGCAGAGCGAGGC
>DATMVE010000050.1:0-4437 GCA_035563515.1 Pyrinomonadaceae bacterium | reverse complement strand
CGTGGTGATGGGCGGGCCGCACGTCACGGAGTGCCCGGACGAGGCGCTGGGCCGCGACGGCGGCCAGCGCCACGCCGACGCCGTGGCGCTGGGCGAGGCCGACGAGACGTGGCCCCTGATTGTCGAGGACGCCGCGCGCGGAGAGCTGAGGGAAGTCTACGAGCCGGAGCGGGACGCCAAAGGGCTGGACCGCAAGCCCAGCCTGCAACCTTACCCTGTCATCCCCTGGGAGAAGCTTTCCCTGGAACAGTTCAGTCTGGTGCCGAAATTTCTGCGCCCCTTGATGAATCGAATGGGCTCTGGCTGGGGCTCTTTCTACGTCGTGCCGATTGAGACCGGGAGGGGCTGCCCGTACGGCTGCGAGTTCTGCACCGTCACGGGCTTCTTCGGCGACTCCATACGCTTCCGCACTAACGAATCGGTCGTGGACGAACTCCTGCGGCTGAAGGCTCGCGCCCGCCGAGAGCGCGGCCAGGTCGCGGTCTTCTTCATTGACGACAACCTAGCCATCAACATCAAGCGGCTGAAGTCGCTCCTGAGAGACATCATCGCGGCCGGCGCGCAGGTGCCGTGGGTGGCACAGATCAGCGCCAACCTTTTGCGTGACGAAGAACTGGTTGATTTGATAGCGGAGTCGGGCGGCAAGTGGGTCTTCATCGGCATGGAGTCCATAGACCCGCAGAACATGGCGGACGTGAACAAGAACTTCAGCAAGCCGGGCGAGTACAAACAGGTGCTGGAGAGGCTGGCGAGAAGAAACATCTACGCCATCACGTCCTTCATCTTCGGAATGGATAACGACGAAAAGGGCGTGGCCGAGCGGACGCTCTCGGAGATTCAGAGCTGGCCGCCGGGATTGCCCGTCTTCGGACAGTTGACGCCGTTTCCTGCGACACCGCTTTATGAGCGGTTGGAGAAAGCGGGAAGATTGGACAGACCCAAGCACTGGATGGATTTTGCCCCCTTCGTGATGGCGCACACGCCTTTGAAGATGACCATCGAGGAGGCGCGGCTGGAGACGAGGAAGGCGTGGGAGTTGTCCTACAGCCCGGAGCGCAACGCGCAGGCGGTCGAGTCGCTCGCGGGCCAGTCGTTCCAGTACCGCGCCGGCCACCTCATCGCGCGCCTCTTCTTCCGCGGCATCTACTTCCCGCAGATGACGAAGCGCGCCTGGCTCAAACTAATTGTTGATAATCGGCGGATAATTTATCCGCTCGTGAAGGAGGCGGCCGCCAAGTGGCGCGACGCGCGGAGGAAGAAGTCGGGTGTCACGGCGTTGGATCGCGTGCCGTAATTAACTCACGCTCCCGCCGCCCTTCCCAGAAGTTAGAACTTTCAATCCGTGCGCGGTCGGGCACGGTTTGAAAGCGAGGAGACGAGGACGATGAGAGTGCTGCTCGTTTACCCTGAGTTCCCGGACACCTATTGGAGTTTCCGCCACGCGTTATCTTTCGAGGGCAAGCGGTCGGCCTTCCCGCCGCTGGGCCTCTTGACCGTCTCGGCCATGCTGCCCGACGCGTGGGAACGCCGCCTGGTGGACATGAACGTGCGCCCGCTCAAGGCTTCGGACGTCGCATGGGCGGACATGGTCTTCACGAGCGCCATGATAGTTCAGAAGGAGTCTCTGCGGCTCGTCGTCGAAATGAGCAAAGCGCGCGGCAAAAGAGTCGTCGTCGGCGGGCCGTATGTTTCGACCAGCGCGGAGGACGTGCCGGACGCCGACCACATCTTCGTCGGCGAAGCCGAGACGACCCTGCCGGAGTTTCTGAGCGATCTGGAGCGCGGGGAGACCAAACGATTCTACCGGGCCGGCGCTCGACCGGCGCTCGACCTTACGCCCGCCCCACATTTCCACCTGGCCGAGCTCGAACGCTACAGCGCCATGTCCATACAGTATTCGCGCGGCTGCCCTTTCAGTTGCGAGTTCTGCGACATCATAGAGATCTACGGGCGGGTGCCGCGCACCAAGACAAACGGGCAGATGCTGGCCGAACTCGACGCCCTGCTGAGCTTGGGGTGGCGCGGGCTGGTCTTCATCGTGGACGACAACTTCATCGGAAATAAGCGCAACGTCAAGCGGCTTCTGCCCGAATTGATCGACTGGTCAGAAGCGCACGGGCGTCCGTTCTCCTTCATCACGGAGGCGAGCGTCAACCTCGCCGAAGACGACCAGCTTCTTGAGATGATGCGTCGCTCGAACTTCCGCCGCGTCTTCCTCGGCATCGAGACGCCGGTCGAGGAGAGCCTCAAGGAGGCCCAGAAGGGGCAGAACACGCGGCGGGATCTGCTGGAGTCGGTGCGTAAGATTCAATCCTACGGGATGGAGGTGATGGCGGGCTTCATCGTCGGCTTCGACTCGGACCCCGAGGACATCTTCGAGCGGCAGATAGACTTCATCCGCGAGAGCGCCATCCCGCTGGCGATGGTCGGCCTGTTGACGGCGCTGCCCGACACGCAGCTCTGGCGACGTTTGAAGCGCGAGGGGCGGTTGCTTAAAGAAAGCTCCGGGAATAATACGGAAGGCTCGCTGAACTTCGTCCCGAGCATGAACGCGGCGCGACTCGTCGAAGGTTACAGGAGAATCCTGAAGACCATTTACAGCCCGGCGGAATACTACCGGCGGGCGCTCGATTGTCTGTCGTATCTGACGCAGGTGCCGGAGCCGCGCCGGAGCAGCTTCGCCGCTGACGTGCTGGCATTCATGCGCGTCACCTTGAGGCTCGGCGTGCGCGACCCCGCGCGCGCGGAATTCTGGCGCTACATGAAGAGCGCGATCACCTCGCACCGCCGGAACTTCGCGCACGCCGTCACCCTGGCGGCGATGGGTTACCACTTTCGCAAGCTGACAGAAACCAGGGGCGAGTGAATAAATCCCGTCCGTCAATCAGCGGCCCTTGCCCCTCGGCCTTCCGGAACCTTCAAGAGGCCGCCGGGCCCGGCTCAGGGGGTATCTTTTTCGCGCGGCCGCAACTCCTTGCCCGGCTTGAAGCGGACGGTCTTGCCCACGGGGATCGGGACCTGCTCGCCCGTGCTCGGGTTGCGGCACATGCCGCTCTTACGCGGGCCGACCGTGAAGACGCCGAAGCCGCGCAGCTCTATCCTCCAGCCGCGAGCCAGCGCCCCCTTCATTGAATTAAAGAGGGCGTCGAAGACCCGCTCGGCCGTGTTCTCGGAGACGCCCGAGCGTTCCGCCAGCCGCTCGACGATGTCTTGTTTAATCACGGCCCCGGCCTCCCGGTCCTGCCGAGGGTTTCGCCCTCACCTGCCGCCCCTCTGCTCGCGGTCGGCCTTGCGCGCCTGCCTGCACTCCCTGCACCGCTTGGGCGGGTCCGCGAAGCCTTTCTCGTGGAAGAACTCCTGCTCCCCGGCCGTCCAGGTGAACTCATCACCGCAGTCGGCGCAGGTGCGCGTCTGGTCCTCGTACTCGTTCACTTACTTCTCCCCTTTCGCTTCTCGGAGGAACGGCTTCCACTCCTCCGGGAAGTGGCAATTCTTTGGCGCCCCGGCAAATAGGGGGGCCATCTTCTCATCGCTGTAGCCGGCCACCCCGCAACCGACTCTCGTCACCTGGAATGTCATCTCGGAGTGTTCTCTCGCGAATTCGATAAACCTCTTCACGTAATGAGCTATTTGCTCCAAGGGGAGGGCGCGCAGGGCGTGGTCCTTAGTCGGGATGGCGTAGCTCGTGCCTTGCAGCCCTACACCTTTGCCGGAGACGGCCCCGTGGTGTTCGCGCGCGCGAAGGGCCGAGCCCCTGCCGTGCCTGCCGGAGAGGTTAGAGCCGAAGACGAAGATTGGTCCGCTGCTCAATCGTTACTCCCCCACTCTTACGCGGCCTCCGGGGCGGCGCCTTCATCTTCGATCCGGGCGCGCATGACGCGCCGGCTTCGGCTGATTTCGTCGGGCACGGCATTTGTCTCCGGGCCGACCCCCGGGCGGCGGCGCTCATCGGGGTCGCTAATCCGTCCCCTACACCGAGAAATTGATGCTTACGTCAGGGCCTCTGCCATCGTCCGCATCTGGACTTGGATGATGCGCGAGCGCGGAGACTGCGCGCAGGCGAAGAGCACGGCCTCCGCCACGTCCTCGGCTTCCAGCATCTCCGACTGCTCCACGCCCTCCTCAGTGCGCCCCTTGCCGACGGCGAACTCGGTCTTCACCCCGCCGGGGCAGATGGTGCCGACCTTGATGCCGTGCGGCCTCAGTTCCTTGTCGAGCGCCTGGGCGAAGCCGACCTGGGCGAATTTCGTCGCGCAGTAGACGGCCTCGCCGGGGAAGCCGTAGACGCCCGCCATAGAGGAGATCATCAGGACGAGCCCCGCTCGCTGATTGATCATCACGGGCACGGCGTAGCGCGTGAACAGGAAGGTCGAGCGGACGTTGGCGTCCATCATCTCGTCGTACTCCTCGGTGGAGGTCTCGACCAGGTCCTTGTAG
>DATMVE010000049.1:0-88045 GCA_035563515.1 Pyrinomonadaceae bacterium | reverse complement strand
GTAAGCGCCGCCCTGCGCCTCCACGTCCGCCTTGAAGACTAGCGTGACGGCGAAGCAGACGAGCGTCAGGACTATCGTCAGCGGTCGCACCGCGCGCGCCCACTCCGGGGCCATCCCGTAGCGCGGCAGGTAGCGCGGGATGATGTTCAGGAGCCCGGCCAGCGCCGAAGACCCCGCGAACCACAGAATCGAGATGGTGCTCAAGTCGTAAACCGTGCCGAAGACATCGCCGAGATAGGTGTGCGCCAGGTACGCGAGCGCGCGCCCGCTCGCCGCGCCCGCCTCGCGCCCTTCCGCCTCGGGGAGGAATTCTTCGGGCGGGATGAGAAACGTCGTCACGATGCTGCTCGAAATCAGGAGCACGCTCATGATCAGCGCGGCCCACTTGAGCAGCTTGCGCGTGTTGCGTATGCGGCCTTCGAGGAGAGCCTGCGCGCTCGGCGGCGGCGCGCCGCGCCCAGTGCGCGTCGAGTGGATTGACTCCAGCTCCTCGTCCGTCAACTCCTTGTCGCCTTTCACGAGCGGCATGACGACCACGCCGGTCTCGAACCCGGACAGGCCGAGCGCGAGCTTCGGGAAGACAACGAGCGCCGCGCCGATCATCAGGAGCGGGTTGGCGTAGCCCTGCCCGGTGAGCAGGCTCTTCCAGTCCGCGATCTTCTGCGGGTTGACGGCGATGTTGTAAAGGCCGACGCCGACGACGACGAGGTTGAGCGCGATGTAGACGACGACGATCACGACCGCGATCCCTATCGCCTCTTTGAAGCCTTTGAGGAAGACCGCGCCGAGGAAGGCTATCAGGACCAGTGTGACCGTTATCTGATGGTGAAAGAATTTCGGCGCGTAGGGGTTGTCCGCGAGGTGGACGGCGGCGTCGGCCGCGGAAAGCGTGATGGTGATGATGAAGCTGGTCGCGGCGAACCCGAGCAGGCAGAGGACGAACAGCTTCCCCTTCCAGCGCGGGAGCAAATTCTCCAGCATCGAGATTGACCCGTCCCCGTGCGGGCTCTCGGCCGCGACGCGGTTATACATCGGCAGCGCGCCGAAGAGCGTCAGCAGCACGAGGATTAACGTCGCCACGGGCGAGAGCGCGCCGGCGGCGAGGAAGGCGATGCCCGGCTGGTAGCCGAGCGTCGAGAAGTAGTCGACGCCCGTCAGGCACATCACCTTCCACCACGGGTGCTGGTGGTGCTGGCCCTCGTGCTCGTGCGGCCCTTCGGGCTCGCTGACGCCTTTGAATAACCAGAGCTTGAATCGCCTCTTCGAACGTTCCTTGAGAATCGCCATGGTGACCACTCGCGACTGCCGTAGCGAGGCGCAGGGGAGCGCGGACCTTCACAACGGGACGCTAAGACTTTCGCCACGCGGGGCGAACTGGTGACGAAAATTTAGCTTTGAAGAGCGCGGGAAATATAACACGAGGGGCCGAAGAATTAAGAGTATTTTCGCTGCGTCCATTTCCTCGCCGGCGGGAAGCCTGGAAACGCGAAGACGCACGAAGAGCCGCGAGTCGAGAACGCCTCTTTTCGCGCCTCTTCCGGGTTCCTCCGCCATCGGGAGTGATACAAAATAAGCGGGCGGGGGTCTCCCACAACCCCCGCCCTAAGGCCACGTGTCCTCACCCCACGCGACCACTACGCCCAACGGGGAGTCGGGCGCGGCACGATTATGCACAACTCGGCTTTAAGTTTCAACCGCCGGACTCAAGTTCATCAGCCGCGAGGTTTAGCGCCGCGTCGGCGGGGGCCGCGTCCGTCCCGACGAAGCTGTCAGCGCTCTGTTCGGGCTCGTCAACCGTCAGGCCGCCGACGACGTAAGCCACTTCGCCCGCCTGCGATTGTAGGCGCAGGCTGTAATCCCCGGCGCGCGCCTCCGGCGTGACGTAAACGTCGAAACTGACGGCGGAAATTTCTGGGCCGAAATCCTCCGCGCGCAGGCTCGCCTGGTCAACTACGACGAAAGGCGAAGTCGAGGCGACGCCGTTCCGCGCGAGCTGATTGATTGTGACGCCCGGCCCGGCGACGAAGACCCTGTAGGCGCGCGAGCGCGCGAGCTGGACGGCGACGGTCGAGAGCTGGCCGCCCGCGCCGACGAGCGACGCGTTGAGCAGCGCCGCGGAGCCCGAGAGCTGCGCGTTGAGCGTCGCGGTCGCGTTGGCCCTGACCTTGACCGTCCCGAGTTCTTCGGCGCGGAAAGTTAGCTGCTGGCCGAGGCTGAGCCCCGCGTAAGCGCCGCGCTGCGAGCTTATCTCCGCGGCGGAGATCGCGCCCGAGAGCGACTGTGCCAGAACGCGGTAGCTGCCGGGCGCTAGACCTTCGATGCGGTAGGCACCGTTCAGGAGCGTGATGTTGCTCGCGGCGACGCGCCCCGTCGCAGCCTCCTCGGCCCAGACGTTCGCGCCGTAGACCGGCGCGCCGCTGCTGAAAGTGACTGTGCCGGAAATCGCGCCGCGCAGGCCCGAGCCGAGGCGCGCGCCGTAGATGGCGCGCGCGCCGGCGCGGTCGTCTTCCGAGAGCGTGCGCGGCGGCTGCGCAGACAGGTTGTAAATCCCGTTCTTCGCCTGCCGCGGCTGCATCGTCGCGCCGAGCACGGCCGAGTGTTCGAGGCCGAGCAGGTGGCCGACCTCGTGCAAGAAAGTCGCTTCGAGGTCGTAAGTCCCAGGCGTGCCGTCGGCCGAGAAAGTCTGGTTCGGGTTGAGCACCACGTCGGCCTCGGTGATGCTGCCCGCGACGGTCGAGAAAACGCGCGTGCGGCCAGCCATCTCCCCGCCCGCGCCCGCGAACGGAGCGGCGTTCTCGGCCGTGTGCGCCACGGTGATGAGGCTCACCCCGTCGCCGCGTGTGCCGGGCGCGCTGACGGACTGAACGTCCGACGACGTGACGACGAAGCGGATGTTGGCCGCCTCGGCCCAGCGGCCGAGCGCGCGCCGCGCCGCGCCAGCCACGTCGCTCCCCGCCTTGATGTTCGGCTGCGGCGCATTGAGCGAGGACGAGAGCGCGACCCTGATCGTGCGCGCGGGCCACTTGACCTGCGCCGAACTGGAGGCGTCCGTGAACTGTAGCGTGTAGGGGCGCACCGCCGCCGCCGACAGCAAGACTGTCGCGAAGAGGAAGACGGCTATCAGGGGACGGCGCATTAGAGGTCTCGAAGGGGTGTCGGGGAGAAAGTTAAAGGGACCGATTGGGCCAGTCACGCGGGACTCGCGCCCGCGAGCTTTCGCGCCCCGGCACCAGCTTCCGGGGCATCCGAAGATAGCACAGATTCGCGTAAATTTCGTCTCAAAAAACTGGCCGCGCTGCATCGAATGGGTACGTTAACGTACATAAGACGCCTTTTTTGGCCCTGTTTTTCAGCGGCACGGTGGTTGATAAGGTAAAGCAGGTTTTAACGCTTTCGGAGGTTCGAGCGAGGTTATGAGCAGTCAAGCTATTTCGCAGAACGATATCGTCAAGAAGAACACCGCGGCCATCGCGGAGATGCAGCGGAAGGTGACCGAGGCGCGCAGCATAGGGGGCCGCGTCGCGGACTCCATCACGGACTTCACGGGCTCGCTCGCGTTCGTTTACATTCACGTCGTCTGGTTCGGGCTCTGGATTCTACTCAACATCGGCCTGGTGCACATCCCGCACGTGAGCGAGTTCGACCCCTTCCCCTTCGGCCTGCTGACGATGATCGTCTCGCTCGAAGCCATCTTCCTTTCCACGTTCGTGCTGATTTCGCAGAACCGGCTGGCCCAGGCTTCCGAGAAGCGCGCCGAGCTAGACCTGCAAGTCAACCTGCTGGCCGAGCAGAAGGCGACGAAAGTCCTGGAGCTGCTGGATCAGATGACGCAGCAGCTCGACAGCCTGGGCGACCGCTTCAACTTCAAGCCGGACCCGGAGGTCAACGCGCTCAAGGTTTCGCCCGAGCCGCAGGAGGTCTTGCAGGTGATAGAGGAGACGGTCAAGGAGGACGCCAAGCAGGACGAGAAGGTCCGCGACGCCGTCGAAGACGTGACGGACGAAGTCGAGGCCGTTCACGAAGAGGTGAAGCAAACCAGCGGGAAGCTGGACAAAGTGGCCGAGGACGTGGAAGAGATCAAGCAGGAAGTCAAATCGCGCACCGGCGAGCAGGAGCGCCTGTCATTGAGGTGACGCGAAACAATTAACCGACGGCGGAAACGCGCGAAACGACACGAAGGAGATTGACTTCTTCGTGTCGTTTCGCGCGTTTCCGCCGTCGGCTTTACTTGTCCGAACGGATTCAGGCTCGGCCCTGTTTGCGGCCGGTCTTTTTCGCGCCGCGAAAGTCTGAGGGCGCGCCCGCGGCCGTCGCAGGGATTCCGCTGCCGATGGAGGCCGCGTCGTCGCCGAGCGCCGTCTCGTCAACCCCTTTGCGCCCGCCGCCCAGGTCCGCCATGGCGACGATGACGAGCAGCGCCGTCACGCTCAGCGTCGCCAGCACGTAAAGGATGTCGGCCCGCTCTTTGATAAGCAGGACGATGATGAGTGTCGCCAGCCCGACGATCCACGCGAATGTTATCAGCCGGCGGTTGCGCTTCCTGCGCTTCTCGTCCGCCCTCGTTATTCTCTGACTCATTAGTTACCTTCTTAAAAAAATTGCGCCCGCGGAAAGCTGGATAATTTACCACACCGCGGGCGGGATGGCTAACCGGCCGGGACACGCCTTTTCGGCCCAAACGAGAAGAGGTTGGCCTCCGCTCCGGCCAACCTCTTCTCAAGCCAATCCGCTTGCGTGGTTCTCTTAGTAAATCACCTTGCGGTTGATGGCCTGGACGGGCGCGCCCGCGAACGCGCCGATGCTGCCCGTCGCCGCCCCCGCGATAATTCTCAGGAGCCTGTCGGGACGCCAGAGCGAGGCTTCCGGCACTTCGATGATGTCGTAAGCCTGGAGCGCTACGTCGGGCTGCTTACGCTTCTTGATCGCGGAGTAATTGACCCTTATCAACTCGCGCCCTTCGCCGCCGGGCTTCGTCCGGTAAATGCGAACGTCGTCGTCCTTCGCCCCGGTTTTCACGCCGCCAGCCTGCATGATGGCCTCCAGTAGCGTCATGTTGCTGCGCAGCAGCATGGGCTGCGGGTTGCCCACGTACCCCACGATGTGAATCGGTTTGGCGTCCATCACGTTGATGATGTCGCCGGGGCGGATGTAGGGGTTGGCCTCGGGATTGCCGTCGAGCAGGTCTTTGACTTTGTAAATTTTGAGCGCGTTCAGGCCGTTCTCGGAGACCAGAGGCTCGACCACTTCGCCCGGCTCCGGGCACATCACGGGCATCGTGTGCATGATCGCGATGTCGCCGTTGGAGCGTTCCGTGGTCCCGCCCGAAACCGCGATGATCTCGTTGAGCCGCACTCTGCGCTTCATCTCGACGCGGGTCGGGGCCAGCACCGCGCCGAGCACGACGGCCGGCTGCCGGCTGTTGCGCCCCGTGACGCGGACGCTGATCTGCGGGTTCTTCAAAAGCTTCCCGTAGGCCGCGATGATGTCCTTCTGCACTTCCTTGTCCGTGCGGCACTGCGCCCTGATCGGCGTCTCGACGAAGGGCAGCGAGGAGATGTTGCCGTCGGAGTCGACCTCGCCGGTCCAGTTCAGGTCGGGCTGACCGAAGACGCGTATGTCGAGCGTGTCGCCGGGGCCGAGCTGGTACTTCATAATCCCCTGCTCATCCACCGACGAGGAGACCGGGACCATGTCGGACGAGCCCTGCCCCTGGGCCGCGAGTTGCAGCGGGGAGGCGAGGCAAAGGGCGACGAAAAGGAAGAGATAGGTTTTGGCTTTCATCTTTATATCCTCAGAAACTTAAACACGGCCGCGGGGGTCCTGCGGTGAAGACTACGAGATGCACGCGGCCGGCGAAAGGCTGCTTGCGAGAACCGCCAGACTTCGGCGGCGCGCCTTACCTTTTGCTCCCCTCCGGCGTGCCCGGCACGGGCTGCTTCTTCTTTTTGGCCCCGTGCCTGGGGACTGTGCCTGGGACCGCGAACCCCCTGAAGAGGAGGTTGCAATCATCGCACAAAAGGTTGTAGATGCCAAACATTCGGAGGATGAGTGGCGACGGCTTGTAGCCGCGCCGGAGCCGTGAGCTTTTGCACTTGGGACAACGCTGTCCGATCATTCTGTTTTCATCCTGTGGGAGCTTTTTTCCGGCTCGTGCGGAGTCGGGTCGAGATTGATTTTGCGTGTAATCAGGCGCGCCCGCAGCATCTCTATCTCGCGCCCGATGCGTTCGGCCGCCTCGGCGCGCGCCTCCTCCCTCATCGGCTCGCGCGAGAGGTAGAAGAGCGCGTCGCGGTAGCGGTCAATGGCGCGAGCGTAGCGCCCCTTGAAGGCGGCGCGCTCGGCCAACTCCACCCAGTGAGAAACTTTCGCGGAGGCCATGAACTCGCGCACGGCCGCCTCCGACTCCCTCAGCGCGCCCTCGTCCGGGTAAACGCTCAGCGCCGACTCAATCACGTCGAGCGCGCGCCCGGCCGTCTCTATCTTGTCGGAGAGCCGCACGCGCCGCTGCGCCTCCTGCGTCAAGGAGCGCGACGCGCCGCGCGCCCAGCTGAGCAGGTGGTGGCGCGCCAGCGTGCGCGCTCGCTCCTGCCCCGCGCGCAGGGTCACGCGACTCTCGCCGCCGACCGAGCCGCCCCTCAAAGCCTCGTCCGCCCCTTCCAGAAACTCCTGGCACGAGAGGTACGTCTCCAGGTGCGCTTCCGGCAGAGCGCCGGGCGCGTTCGCCTCGGCGCTCTGCCTTTGCAGCGCGCGCAGCGAGGTGGAGTAAGTGTCCGAGGTGCGGCTCCTGACGCCGCTCGTGCCGGCGGCCCGCTGTTGCACGTCCGCGGCGGACTGCTCGCGGCGGTCGTATTCGAGCAGGTAACGCGCCCACGCGCGCCGCATCACGACTTCGCGCGCCGCGACCGCGACCAGCATGACCACGCTCGCGGCCAACCCGGCCGGAACCCAGGGCGCTTCGTCCCCGTTGTTATGTAGCATGAACCAGAGCAGGAAGAAGAGCGCCGCGGCGGCCGCGCCCGTGGCGAGCATGTAGCCGGAGGACGATGGCATGCGCGCTCGCGAAGACGGGCGCTGCGCGGCCACGCTCGGGCGGTGGCGGCGCGTGCGCGTTCTTCTGGCGAAAGCCTGGTTGACCGAATCGCTTCGCAAACTGTGTTTCTCCGGGGCGACTGGGGACGTGACCGACGGACAGATGGAAGGCTATAGTCTGACTTTTTGGCTCGTTCTGTCAACTATGCTGCGGGAGGGCCGCGGCTCGTAGTAGCATGTCGGGAGACACGCTCGGGACCAGCGGCGGGAGAAACGAAAAGGAGCTTCAGATGGAGAAAGAGTTGGAGGGGAAAGTGGCGGTCGTGACGGGCGCCACGTCCGGCATAGGGCGGGCGACGGCGCTGCGCTTCGCGGAGGCCGGCGCGCGCGTGGCGGTCATCGGGCGCAACGCGCAGGCGCTCAAGGAAGTGGCGGGCGAGATAGAGATGGCGGGCGGCCAAGCGCACACGATCCGCGCGGACGTGACGGTCCAGCCCATCGCGCGGCGCGTCGTCTCGCAGACAGTCGAGCGCTTCGGCGGCCTGGACGTGCTGGTGAACGCGGCGGGCCACCTCCTTTCTGGCACAATCGAGACGACGACGCTCGCGGAATGGGACGCGATGTTGAACGTCAACCTGCGCGCCGTCTTCAACCTGATGCAGCAGGCCGTGCCGCACCTCGCGGAGCGCAAGGGCAACATCGTCAACGTGTCGAGCGTGACGGGCCTGCGCTCTTTTCCGGGCGTGCTCGCCTACTGCGTCTCGAAGGCCGGCGTGGATCAGTTGACGCGCTGCGCCGCGCTGGAATTGGCCCCGAAAGGCGTGCGCGTCAACGCGGTCAACCCCGGCGTCGTCGTCACGGAGATTCACCGCCGCGGCGGGATGAGCCACAAGGAGTACAAGGCGTTCCTCGAACGCTCGAAGGAGACGCACCCGCTCGGGCGCGTCGGCCAGCCCTACGAGATCGCGGAGCTGATTCTCTACCTCGCCTCCCCCCGCGCCTCCTGGGTCACAGGCGCGACCTACTCCATCGACGGCGGCCGCGCACAGACCTGCGCGCGGTAAGAGCAAATGCGGAACGATGAATGATGGATAATGAGTTAGAAGCAATCCTTAGCGACTTTGCGCGCTTGCGTGAAAGGTTTTAATTTTTCACGCAAAGGGGCAAAGCCGCTAAGAAGTTCTCGAATCATTTTCTTCCATTCATCGTTCATCCCGCACAGCTCATCATTTCTTCAGTTTGCGCTGGAAGCGCGGGCGCGAATCTGGCTATACTGGCGCGGCATCTGCACACCAACGGCGTCCGGCCCGCGCGAGGCCGGAAGGAGCTCTGAGCTTGACCGAAACAAACAAGTGCGGGAACTGCGGGGCGATAGTCCCGGCCGAGAAAGCGTTCTGCCCGAATTGCAGCGAGCCGATGGAGGCGGAGGAGACCCCCGACCGCGCCGATTCGATGAGCAGCGAAATGATGTCCACCATCCGCGACGACCCCGAAAGTTACAAGGAGTTGCTGGACCGACTCAAGAAGGACCGCGCGGCCGCCAGGCAGAACGCCTCCGGCCCCACGCAGGCGACGCCCCCGGCCCCTCAGCCCGCTGCTTACGACTACCCGCCGGCCGCCCCCGGCTACGCGGCGCAGAATTATCCCGCGCCTGATTATCCCGCGCCGCCCGCGAAAGGCGGCAAGCGTTTCGTCGTGCTGGGCGTCGTCGCGGCGGTCGTCCTGATTATTATTCTTCTCTTCGCTTTCAAGGTCATTCCACTCTGACCTTTTTCTACCAGAGGAACGTATGCAAAACTACGGCGGCGCTTACCCCCCTCAGGGCTACGCCATGATGACCAGGGCCAACAGCCAGGCCCTCAAATGGACGCTCATCTCCCTCGGCATCCTCCTGGCCCTGCTCGCCGGCGCGGTGACGCTCTACATCATAGGCTACGCGACCGGCGCGACCGGCCTCGCCGTCGGCATGCTCTTCGCCACGCTCCCCGTCCCCATCTACATCCTCCTGATCCTCTGGATAGACCGCTACGAGTCCGAGCCCGTGTGGATGCTGGCGACGGCCTTCTTCTGGGGGGCGACCTTCGCGGCCTTCATCTCGATCATCATCAACTCGCTCGTGGGCCAACTCCTCGCCGAAGCGATTGACCCGTACACGGGCCGCTATTACGCGATGATTCTCTCCGCGCCCGTGGTCGAAGAGTTCTCCAAGGCGCTCGTCCTCTTCGCGCTCTTCTGGTGGAAGAAGGACGAGTTCGACGGCATCCTGGACGGCATCGTCTACGCCGGGATGGTCGGCCTCGGGTTCGCGATGACGGAGAATTTCAAGTACTACGGCGAGGCCGCGGTGATGGGCGGGAACACGCTCTCCGGCCTCTTCATCCTGCGCGGGACGATCTCGCCCTTCGCCCACCCGCTGTTCACCTCCATGACGGGGATAGGGCTCGGCTGGGCCATCCAGACGCACAACAAGGCGGTCAAGGGCATCATGCCCGTGCTCGGGCTCTTCGCGGCGATGCTGCTCCACTTCTTCTGGAACCGCTCGGCGCTCGGCGGCCCGGTCGCCTTCTTCGTCGTCTATTTCCTGGTGATGTTCCCCATCTTCCTCGGCGCGATCATCGCCATCGTCTTCGCGCTCAGGCGCGAGGGGCGCATCGTCAGCTACCACCTCTGGAACGACTGCCAGCGCGGGCTCTTCACGCCGCACGAGTATTACAGGCTCTGCACCGTGCGCGGGCGCATGGGCGCGTCCTACAGGGCGCTCACGGGGGGCGGCCTGCGCCTCTGGCGCGCGCGCATGCGCTACAACCAACTGGCGAGCGAGCTGGCCTTCCACCGCAGCCGCGTCCACCGCGGGCTGATTACGGACCCGCGCGCGGCGCACGAGCGCGAGATGGCTTTCGTCAACCACCTGGCGGAGCTGCGGCGGCAGCTCGGCCCTTTCTGAAAAAGGCGCAAAACTTGCTCGCGCGCTTTCCAGGGAATGGCTTATACTAGGGCGCTCTTCGGACCGAGGCTGTTCGCGACGGCACTGACCACGTGAAGATTCAACTCTTACCAAGCACGTTCGACGCACAAGGGCGCGCCACGCAGGAGCAGCGCCTGACCTGCTACCTGGTCGACGACCGCGTGGCGATTGACGCCGGGAGCATCGCGCTCTCCATGACGCCCGCGCAGCGCGAGACCGTGCGCGACATCATCGTCACGCACCCGCACATGGACCACATCGCGAGCCTCCCCATCTACATCGACGACCTCTTCGGCTTCCTCAAGAGCCCCATACGGATTCACGCGACCGAAGAGGTGATAGAACTCCTGGAGCGCGACGTGTTCAACTGGACCGTCTACCCGCGCTTCTCCGAGCTGAAGAACGAGCACGGCCCCGTGATGGAGTACCTGCCGTTCAAGACGGGCGAAGAGTTCAGGGTCGCGCACCTGACCGTGACCGCCGTCAACGTCAACCACATCGTCCCGACCGTCGGCATGATCGTGACGGACGGCAAGTCGACCATCGCCTTCAGTTCCGACACCGCGGAGACCGAAGACTTCTGGAAGCTCGTCAACAGCACCCCGCGCATCGACGCGCTCTTGATTGAGTCGTCTTTCCCGAATTCCATGGCGGAACTCGCGGAAGCCTCGCGCCACTTCACGCCCGAATCGCTCGCCCGCGAGCTGCGCAAGCTAGACCACAACGGCCTAGACATCCTGACCGTCCACCTCAAGCCCGCCTACCGCGAGCGCGTCGCGCAGGAACTCAAGGCGCTCGCCATCCCCAACCTTGAAGTCATGGAAATCGGGCGCACCTACGAGTTGTGAATTGAGTGAGCCCCGGGGAATCTCACGCAAAGACGCAAAGGCGCAAAGAAAAGAGTTCCGTTTTCTTTGCGCCTTTGCGTCTTTGCGTGAGACGTTTTCCTTAACAGAGCGGGTCTAACTTTTCGCTGATGGTGGGTAGCCCGCTCAGCGCCTTCTCGGCGTTGAGCGCCGTGTACTGCGTCCACTCCTCCGGCACCTTGTCCTCCGGGAAGATCGCTTCGACGGGACATTCCGGCACGCAGGCGTCGCAGTCTATGCACGTCTCCGGGTTAATAACCAGCATCTCATCGTCCAGGTGAAATGCCTCCACGGGACAAACCAGAGCACAGTCCGTGTAGCGGCATCTCACGCAAGGTTCCGCGACAACGTAAGTCATGAAATTCATCTCCTCCGGCGTGTTCTCTTGCGGCGGCGAGGCGCAACTCCCTGCGTCGCTATCGGCCACTCCTCGACGGCGGCGCGCGCGCTCTGCAACCACAACTTGTATTTAAGTCCGCGCCTATATTAAGCACGAAAGCGCGCGATTGAAAAGGGGAGACGGGCGGTCACCGGCGCTCGACGGAGAGGGCGATTTTCATCTCCCCTCCCCGGCCTTCCAACCGTGCCTGGGCCCGCCGCCGGAGAAGTCGTAGAACTTGAGGTCCGACTCCTTGAGCATCTTCGTCAGGAGGATTATCTGGCCCGTGTGCATGGAGAAGTGTTCTACGACGTGGAAGACCGCTTCGAGCACCGTCACGTCGTAGCCCTGAATCCGCCGCGGCTCAAGGACGCGCGCAGGGTCCAGGCGGGCGAGCACGTCGTCCACCTCCGCGAGCGTTTGCCTGATGAGTTGGAGCAACTCCCCGCGCGGGATGACCTCCCGCCGGTCGAACTCAAGCTGGCGCTCGCGGCCGTCCGCCGTTTGGCCCACGCCGCTCACGACCCACTGCCGCGCGTTCCCCGCCAGGTGCAGGAGCAGGTTGCCCACGCTGTTCGACTCCTCGTTGGCGCGCCACCACAATTCCTCGTCGCCCAGCCGCTCAAGGCAGCGCTCGATCTTCGGGAGGTACTCCCCTGCGAGCAGTGACCTCGCTTTGACGATGAATGCTTGGGCGGCGTCGCTCATGAAAGGAACTGTCCGGCGGGCTGGCTTTATTCGTCCGACGCGGGGGGATGTTTGTGCTTGGCCTTGCGCATCGCGGGGCGCGCTCGCTCGGCCGGCTTGGCCTGGCTGAGCGCGTGGCCCGGCGGCGCGAGCGGCTTGCGTATCGAGTCGAACACGGGCCGCGCGGCGCTCTTCTTGCCGCCCTTCTGTCGGGTCTTCTTCAAGGCGCTTCACGCTCTCTTTCGCTGATGGCGTGATGCTAAATTTTCCGGCGCGCTTCTGTCAATGTTTTGTCTCGCGCCTTTACAGAAGCTTTACAAAGGTGAAGGGCGACCCCGTCAAGGTCGCCCTCGTCTGTGCCCGCCCCTTGCTCGAATTCGTCTGCCGTCCGGCGAAAATGGTGCAGAGCGCGCGCTCCAATGGTGAGAAGATTTTTAAGCCTCGTTCGGCTGCGCCGGGTCGCGGAACAGCGCCTGGATGGCGCGCTTTGTCCGCGTCGTCTCGGTCCGCCGCTTCTGCTGAAACTCGTTCACCCAGTTCGTCACTGTGCCGACCATGTCGCGTGCCGTTTCCTGGGCCGATTTCCTTTGGGGATCTTCGACTGCACTCTCTTTACGGTTGCGCTCGTCGCGCTTGATTACTTTTATCGGGGTTTTCTTTGTCATGTCCTTTTACTTTCTTTCCCTGTGATCGCCTCGGTTATTGCTTTAACGAATTTCCTGACCGGGAGTTCCTTTTATGTTCGCTAGAACGCCGACGCGCCACCATTCTTGCAAACGCGAGGCCACAATTTTCTGTGACCCGGCACGGAGCCTCCGCCAACTCTTTCTCTTCCCCTTGTACACTAACTTAGACGCCGTCTAGCGCGACTCGGACCAAAATTTTTCAGAAAGCGCGCGGGCTCATAAAGCGTCTGCCGGACGCCCATGTCGTGGCTTCAATGCGTACATTGGGAAGTGAGCGTCTGTTTGATTTCGGACAGGCTCGAAAAGTTGCCCGCCGTCTTTGCAGAATGCCAAACCGCGCGCCGCGCCCCCGCGCTTTGCCAAGCCGCCGGCGGGGCCGGGCGGACGCGCGCCGCCCCCTCAGACTCGAAGAATCGCGAAATTGTTGAGGAAACAGGCCCTTCTTTAACAACCCCTCCGCGCGGCCGAAGCTGGCATATGCGTTGCCCAAGAGCGTTGCGCCATGCGTTTGAGCGAAGCCATCACGATTTACCTTGCGGCGGGCGCGCCCTTCGGTTTCCAACACTTCCTGCGCGACAGATGCGCCGGCCGCCTGCGCTCTTTCTACAGGGCCGCGCGCGCCGCGCTCCTCTGGCCCCTCGCCGCCGTCAAACTTATCTTCTCCCGCGAAGGCCCGGACGCGGCGCTCGACGAACGGTCGGCGCAACGCTGTGAACAGGTCGCGCGCGCCCAGGGCAGGCTGCTCTCGTCGCTCTACAGGCTCGCCGAGTTGGCACAATCCTCGTTGGCACAATCCGCGACGGCGGCGGGGAGCGCCACAGTGGAGCGCGTCGTCCGTACAGTCCGCGAAGCCGCGGAGAAATACATAGGGCTGACGCTGGCCGCCGCCGACGCGGACCCGGACGGGCCTTTGGCCCAGCGCGAGCTGGAGCTTTACCGCGTCGCCGGGCGCAAGGGCGCGGACCTCCTACTCGCCGGCCGCTGCGTGCGCAGGCGCAACGCCGCGCGCCTCATCAAGCACCAGGCGCGCTCTCGCCTGGAACTCCTGCACGCCCTCGCCGAAATCCGCGAGACCGTCTGCGCGGGCGCGGGGGACTTGACGGCGACACATCACGCGAGCGTGGCGGCGGTCAGGCTGTACGCCTGCGCCCTCGACCTGCTCTCGATTTTGGAAGGCGCGGCGGCCGCGGCCGGAGTCTCGAAACTGCTCGACGCGGAGTGCGCGCGGCTCCGCGAGTTGGAAGCGTTGAAGGAAGCGCGCGCCACGAAGGAGGAGACATGCACAGCGTATACAACCCACAGAGCCTTCACGGGCAAGCCACAGACCCGGAGCTTGAGTTCCAGTTGAACTGGCTGCTGAGAGAGAACGAGCTGGCGGAAATTCACAAGCGGTCTTTCCGCGACGCGCGCGAAGAGGAGGAGATGCTCTTGATGCGCCGCCCGGTCGCGGCCAGGGAGGCTTACGCAGACTTCGGCCTCCTGCTCGGCACGCTTCCCCCCGCGGCCATCTTCCTCAAGCTCTTCGGCGGCGCGATGGTCGACACCCGTTTCGGCATCCACGTCGGCGCCTTTTTTCTGCTCCTCTTGATGAACGTTTTCTGCGCCGTGGCCGGGCGCTATTTCGGCTCAAGGCTGAGTCGCCTGGCGTCGGCCGCCGAGGACTTGTGGTGGCCCGCGATGATCCTGGGCGCGGCGGGCGTGGGGTTCATGTGGGGCGTGGCGACGGGCGCGGTGGGCGGCCTCCCGGCCTACGGCTTCGGCTCAATCTTCGGGGCGCTCTTCGCCGTCCCCGTCGGCGTGCTCGCCTTCGCCCTGTTCGTGCCGCTTCACCGCCTGCTCGCGCGCGGTGGTATGATTGACGCGCGCCACCTGTGGCCGCTCGCGTGCGGCGTGGTCACGTTCATCAGCGCGCTGATTCTCAACCTCTAAGTAATCAGCAGTCAGTAGTCAGTAATCAGCCAAAAGCTTTTACTGATTACTGACTACTGATTACTGACTACTGTCCCATGCTCCTGGCCCTCCTGCTGCTGTCGCTGTTCCTGATCGTGCTGCTCGGCTTCTACGTCTTCGTGGCCGCGCCGCGCAGCCGCACGCATCAGACGTTCGCGGCCTTCGTCGCCTGCCTGGCCCTGTGGACGATCAAGGACATCGCGCTCTGGGGCTTCGCGGCGGACGCTCCATCGGCCGCGTGGTGGGCGGGCGCGAGTTTCGTCATCGCGCTCTTCCTGCAATACACGCTCGTCGTCTTCGCCTGGGTCTTCCCCGAAAACAGGCCCGTCCCGTGGCGGCGCGCGCTCGTCATCTTCGCGCCCGGCGCGGTCCTGATTCCCGCCGTGCTCGCAGGGTGGATGTGGGAGCGCGTAGGCTTCACGGGCGCGGAGTTCGACATCAAACTGACGCCGCTCGCCTACGCCTTCGGCTTCTACGCCTACGGCGTGATGGGCTACGGCTTTTACCTGCTCTACACCAAGTACCGCCGCTACCGCGGCCAGCTCTGGGGCAAGCAGACGGGCGCGATCCTCTGGGCGCTCGCCATCACGGTCACGCTCAACACGCTCGCCAACAACCTGCTCCCGCTCTTCGGCGTCTACTCGCTCCTGAAAATTGGCTCGCTCTTCGTCGTCCCAGGCGTGCTCGTCTTCGCCTACGCCATCTCGAACTTCAAGCTCTTCTCCCTCCAGTCCGCCCTAGACCAGTTCCGCCTCTTCCCCGTCGCCTACAAGGTCGCGCTCTCGATTGCGGCCGTCGCCGTCCTGAGCTTCGCGCTCCTGCAAATCCCCATCGTCTGGTGGAGCTTCGGAAATGGCCCAACTGCCGAAGCCTGGCGGCGCTACCTGGTCTTCAGCGTCGTCACCGCGCTTGTGCCAAATCTGATCCTGGTCGCGCTCATCATACGCACCATCTCGCGCCCCGTGAGGAGACTGACCGAGGCGGCCGTCGAGGTCGCCGGCGGCGCTTACGGCACGGAGGTCGCGCTCGAAAGCAACGACGAGATGGGACTGCTCGCCGCCTCCTTCAACGAGATGAGCCGGAAGATGCGCGCCGACATAGAGCAGCTACGCCAGTTGAACGAGCACTTAATCCGCACCGAAAAACTTGCCGCCGCCGGCACGCTCGCCGCGGGCGTCGCGCACGAGGTCAACAACCCCCTGGCCTCCATCTCGTCGCTCGTGCAGATTCTGCAAACGCGCTGCGCCGGCGACCGCGAAGCCGGCGAGATGCTCCGGCTCATCTCGCAGCAGATCGCGCGCATCACGCAGGTTCTGCGCGACATGATGGACTTCGCGCGCACGCGCCCGCCCGAGCGCGCCCCGCTCGACATCAACGCGGCGGTCGCGGCGAGCCTGCGCCTGGCCTCCTTCGACAAAGGCTTCCAGCGCCTGCGCGTGACGAGCGTTCCCGCAATGGGCGCGCCCGCGATTTCGGCGGACGCCGGCCAGCTTCAGCAGGTGTTTCTCAATCTTCTCTTGAACGCGCGCGACGCCATGCCCGAAGGCGGCGAGCTTCACGTCGAAACTCGCTACGACCCGAAGGCGGGCGAGGTCATCGTCGAAATTAGCGACACGGGCCCCGGCATCGCGCCCGAGCACCGCGCGCACGTCTTCGACCCGTTCTTTACAACGAAGACCGCGGGCGCGGGCACGGGCCTGGGGCTCGCCGTCTGCTACGGCATCGTCACGGCGCACGGCGGGAGCATAGAGATAACGTCCGACGACGGGCGCGGGACGCGCGTGAGTGTCAGGCTTCCCGCGCGCGACCAAGGGGCCGGCGAACACACTTATGCCTAGAATCATTCTCAAGACTTTCATCAAAGCGCCCGCCGAAGTTTGCTTCGACTTGTCAAGGAGCGTTGTTGTTCACATGGCTTCGACCGAGGGCTCGGGCGAGCGGGCCGTCGCGGGCGTGACATCAGGGATGATGAATCTGGGCGACACGGTCACCTGGGAGGCCGTGCACTTCGGCGTCCGCCAGCGCCTCACGTCCAGGATTACGGCCTTCGACCGCCCGCACCTGTTCGTCGACGTGATGTTGCGCGGGGCTTTCAAGCGCTGGCACCACACGCACCTCTTCAAGCCCGCGGACGGCGGCACGCTGATGGTTGACGACGCTGACTACGCCTCGCCGCTCGGCCCGCTCGGGGGCCTGGCCGACGCGCTCTTTCTCAAAAGCTACATGACGCGGCTGCTCGAAGCGCGCAACGACTACATCAGGAAACTCGCCGAAGCGCGGTCGTCGAGCGAGTGACAGGCTGACGCCGCGCACGTGCTAAACTTTTAGCGGCAGGTTGAAGATGAGAACAGCGCCCTTAATCTTAATCGCCGAAGACGAAGACCTGATGCGTGCCATCCTGACGCGTCTCCTGGAGGAGGCGGGCTACCGCGTCGCGGCCGCTTCGAGCGCGGAGGAGGCTTTGGAGCGCTTCGCCGCCGAGGAGGTCGCCGTCACGCTCACAGACATACGCATGGCCGGGATGGACGGCCTCGCGCTCCTGGATCACCTCAAGAACATAGACCCCGAGGCGCTCGTCATCGTGATGACGGCCTACTCGTCCGTCGACTCCGCGGTCGCCGCCCTGCGCAAGGGCGCTTACGATTACGTCACCAAGCCTTTCGTCAACGAAGACCTCTTGCAGTCCGTCAAGAACGCCCTGCGCCAGCGTGAGCTTTTCCGCGAGAATCGCCACCTGCGCCGCGAGCTCGACCGCCGCTACAGCTTTTCCGAAATCATAGGCACCTCAACGGCCTTGCAAGCGGTCTTCCGCCTCGTCGAAAAGGTCGCGCCGACGAGCACCAACATCCTGATTCAGGGCGAGAGCGGCACCGGCAAGGAACTGATCGCGCGCGCCATACACCACAACAGCCCGCGCTCCGAGCGCCCCTTCGTCGCCGTCAACTGCGGCGCGATCCCGGAGACCCTGCTCGAAAGCGAACTCTTCGGCCACACGAAGGGCGCGTTCACGGGGGCCGTGACCAGCAAGCTCGGCCTCTTCCGCTCGGCCGAAGGTGGCACAGTTTTCCTGGACGAGGTCGGCGAGATTTCCGCCGCGATGCAGGTGAGACTGCTGCGCGCGCTGCAAGAGCACGAGGTCACGCCCGTCGGCTCCTCGGCCGCCGTCCAGTTCGACGCACGCATCATCGCCGCGACCAACCGCGATTTGGAGAAAGAAGTTACCGAGGGGCGCTTCCGCGAAGACCTCTTCTACCGCCTCAACGTGATAGAGATTTACCTGCCGCCCTTGCGCGAGCGGCGCGAAGACATCCCGCTCCTGGCCCGCAGCTTCATCACGCGCACGGCCCGCGAGCAGCAGCGCGAGGAGAAACCCGTCGAGCCCGCCGCCCTCTCCGCGTTGATTAACTATCACTGGCCCGGCAACGTCCGCGAGCTACAGAACGCGATAGAGCGCGCCTTCACGCTGAGCAACGACGCGATTGACCTCGACAGCCTCCCGCCCCGCGTCCGCGACGCCGCCAGCCCCACCCCCATGCGCGACCCCGACGGGCTGCGCCCCACCCTCGAAGAAGTCGAACGCCGCCACATCCTCGAAACCTTGTCTGCCGTCAACCAGGACAAGGCCCGCGCCGCCAACATCCTCGGCATAGACCTCTCGACGCTCTACCGCAAGCTCAAACGCTACGACGCGGTTTAAGCTGCCGTCCAATAGAAGTGTGATGGCGCGGGATTTCTAAGGGTACTCTACGACAGAACTTCGAAACTCTCGGCCCTCGCACCGACGGCAGCCTGTTCGTGCGTCCCGGCACGCCGTTACTACCACCTGGCTATAAAAACGCGCGTCGTTCTGGTAGGCGTCATATCTCAGGTTCACTACCTTCTTTAAACTCTGCCCGGCGGGTACCTCGTAGTCATCATACCCGTCGGAGGGGTTTCCTCCCTTATCTATGTGGAGGACTGAGCACAAGGTGAACTCGGATTTCCGATCCAAAAGTTCCCACGTGAACGTCATGGGAATCCACTTATGCTCTCCGTCCTCCCCGTCCACCGTTTCTCCCTTCGCCGGGAACAGCAATCTGACCTCCGAGATGGCATTTTCCGCTTTCGCGTAATCCCTCTCGTCACTGTCTATTTCTTTCACGAGTCCGGGCGTCAGTTTCCTACGCGCCATGATGGCGTAGCTGTGCAGATTCTTGTCGCCTTCCCAAGTCCTCTGCTTCAACAAACCCACGGCGTCCTCAATATCTAATCCTTCCCCGGCGGCACGGCCGACCTCGCCCAACGCCTCGATAACGGAGTCTTCCGGGCTCTTCCTCTCTCTCAGCAGGTCCGTGAGCTTCTTAAAAGCCCTCACGTCCTTGATCTCGCCGAGCGCACGGACCACTGCCGCTCGCACTTCATCGGATTCCTTGCCGTTCAGCAGGTTGATTAAAGACTCGACCGCTTTGCCCCCCGCCGCCGCGGGGCCGATTTTGCCCAGGGCGTGTGCGGCGAATTGCTTCGTCTCGTCTCTTTTATCCGAGAGTTTTTCGACCAGAAAGGGGATCGCCGCGGGGCCTATTTTACCCAAAGCCACCGCGGCCGTGTTGTCAGATAAGTCGTCACGCTCGAAGGTCTCGATCAGCGGCTCTATGGCACTCTCGTGTCTTATGTCACCCAGGGCGTACTTCACTTTCTTGCGCACCTCCGCGTCCTCGTCCTCGCCCTTGAGGACCGCGGCGAGGGCTGGCACGGAATCTTTCGCGTCAGGCCCGATCATCCCCAGCACCTCGGCCGACGCCGCCCGCATTCCAACGTCCTCACCGCCGAGCGCCGCTACGAGACTCGGCACGGCGGAACCCACGCAGCCGCGCAAGGCTTCCGCGACATATCCGCGCGACTGCGGACTCATGTCCTTGATCATGGGGGTCAGGTAGCCGACTACGTCCGAGCCCATTTCCCCCAGGGACGCGGCGGCGGCTTGCGCGTCTTCCGGCTTGCTGCTCTTGAGGTCTTCGGCTAACGCCTTGATCCGGCTGTGACGGTAATAACCGCACACCATGATGACCGCCAGGGCCAGGACCGAAACGAGTGTGAGGAAAGACCAGGTTTTCACTGCTCGGAAAGAGACTCTCACTTGTTTCTCCCCTCCGCCCATCTCGGGCGGGCGCGAGCTGCGATGAGGCCGACGAATCCTTTCAGCTTTCGCGTTCGTCGCCTGACGGGCCGATCTTGTCGGGCTGACGGACGTTGATAATGGCCTGAGGGTCCCAGCCCTTGAGCGCGACGAAAATCTTTAGGAGTTGATCCTGATTGATTTTCCCCTTGGTGCGGAGGCGTTCGAGCATTTCCAGGATGAGCGCCGAATCCGAGTCGAAGAGCTCCTTGTACATGTTGAGTCTCTTCCCGTCGATTTCGATTTCAGTTTCCTTCATTATTCGGATGGATTCGGCCAGGTGTTTTGCTTGCAGCGGCTCGAAGCTTGAGATGAATGCTTGCAGGGCCTTCTTCATGACCTCGTCCTCGAACTTTATTGAGGCCACGACCCCGCGTAATCTCAGCCCGTGATCTTCCGCTTCCTGCCTGAGTTGTTCTTGCAGGTTATCGGCCAGCTTCCTGGAGATTTTTTCCACACTCGAGTCTATGACCTCGGAGGCCTGACTGCCCTGGCCGTCCGCCCGGTATTCCGGCATGGTCAGGATAATCATTTCGTAAATGCTCTCGTGGGAGAGGGTCGCCCTGACGGTTGATTTCGTGGCTTCCCCGAATAATTCTTCCGCGACCATCCGGGCGTTGATCTCTCCCTTCTCGTTAAGCCGCCTGGCCGCCTCGTTCCCGTAGGCGTAGGTAGTTATTACTTCGGCATTGTCATCGGCGTCGGCCTTGATATTGATGGCGGACTTAATCTGAACCTCTACATGGCACCGGATGCCCCCGCGTGTCGGTGCCGTGCCTTGCCAGTCCCAACGCTGGTCATAAAGCCGCATGCGCGGCCCGATGCTCTCCCCAAGCCACGCGGTGATCAAACGTGACCCTCCTATCCTGTCCTTGATGTCTAGCTTGAGCAGCTTATCCATCGGGCTGCCGTTACGTTCGAAGATGACGATCTCGTTCTTCTTCCAGACGACGAGCTGCGCCACCCCCCAGAGTATGTCTACCTTCCCCAAATCCCTGCTCGCGGCGCGGTGGCGCGCCAGCGGGACTTGCCCGAACGCGAACGCCGCCAGGAACGCGATACCTCCCAGAATGTATAGGGTTGTCATCATCATTTGATACCTCTAGAGTTCGCGGGACAGAGCCTGCTGATAGGCGAGGGGTGATGGTAGTGCCCGCGGGGCTGACCGCCTGTGAGACGCCGCGCCCTGACGAGTGTGTTTTGACCCTTCAAAGAGGGTCGCCACAATCTTAAATCACTACCCGGCGTAGCACCACAAAAAAATAAGAGTGGGCCGGGCTTGTCGCCGCCAGTGCTCTTGTGAATAATCAACGGGCCGTGGCTTGCCCGTGCCGCTGCAAGTTGCCGGCGTCGGCCTACATTGACGGGAGTAAACGACATGCGAAGCGTGGACACCTGCGGCACGCTCGAAGAAAGACGGCGCGCATTAGGCGCGGGCGGTTGAGGCGGCCCCGCGGCTCGGAGGCAAGATGCAGGAGAGGCGAATCATCACAAGGGTCTTGAGTAAGGAGGACGCCCCGATGGGCCGGCCCCCGGCCGTCGTCCTGGTTGACCCCAAGTACGCGCACAACGTCGGGATGGTCGTGCGGCTGGCGTCCTGTTACGGGCTGGGCCAGGTCTGGTTCACGGGCGAGCGTGTCTCGCTGGACATCTCTTACAGGAGGCGGCTCCCCCGCGAGGAGCGCATGAAGGGGTACGCGGATGTCGAGATAATCAATTACGATTACCCCTTCGAGCAGTTCGCCGACGCGGTCCCCGTGGCGGTGGAGGTGCGGCAGAAGTCCGAGCCGCTGCACAGCTTCGAGCACCCGGAGAACGCCGTGTACGTCTTCGGCCCCGAAGACGGCAGCGTGTCGAAGCCGCACCTCAATCACTGCCACCGTTTCGTCGTGATCCCTACGAAACACTGCCTCAACCTCGCGACGGCGGTCGCGACGATACTCTGGGACCGGCAGTATAAAAGCTGGCTCGGCGGGGAGGCGGGCGACTTGGTGACGCCCGGCGAGTTCGAGGGCCGCGGGCTGGTCGAGACACCAGACGATGTCGTCTGGTGACGAACGGGGTCGTCTGGTCACATTCGGCCAGGCGCTTCGAGAGCGGGCCTTTCATCGTCATCAAGGATTCCAGATGAAGTTGTGTCGGAGAGCAATCGTCTTGTGCGCGCTCATGGGCTGCGCCTCGGCGCATGTCGCGTGGGCGCAGGAAGGGCGGCGGCCCGCGCCGAACGATTCGTTCCCGCAGTGGTCGCACGACGGCAGGAGAATCGTTTTCACTTCGGACCGCGACGGCGACCCGGAGATTTACGTGATGGAGGCGGACGGCTCGAACGCCGCGCGGCTGACGAGCGCGCCGGGGCGTGACGCGCACCCCTATTTTTCGCGCGACGGGCGCAGGATCGTTTTCCAGTCGCCGCGCGCGAACGGCGCGGACACGAACATCTATTCGATGGACTCGGACGGGTCGAACGTCGTGCGGCTGACTGACCTGAAGGGCTTCGCGGGCGTCCCCGTCTACTCGCCGGACGAGAAGAGCATAGTGTTCCAGTGGCGCGAGAGTAACGATTTCAAGGACGGCAGGAAGTGGCGCGTCTGCGTGATGAAGTCGGACGGGAGCGGCCTTCGCGTTATCACGCCGGGCGAGGCCAACGACCAGGTGCCGAACTGGTCGCGCGACGGCCGGCGGCTGCTCTTTTATTCAGACCGCACGGGCAGGAACCAGCTTTACACCATGAAGCCGGACGGGAGCGACGTGCGGCGGCTCACGTCCACGGAGTCCAACGACAACGCCGCGTTCTGGTCGCCGGATAACAGAAAAATCGTTTTCACCTCCGACCGCGACGGCAACAGCGAGCTATACGTCATGGACGCGGACGGCAAAAACGTGCGCCGCCTGACCAACACGCGGGCGACCAAGTACGGCGGCGTCTGGTCGCCGGACGGCCTGAAAATTCTTTTCACCGCGGAAGAAGACGACCGGTCGCAGATTTACGTGATGAACGCCGACGGCTCGGGCCTCAAGAGCATGGCGAGAACTCAAAGTGGGCCAGACAAACTCGCGGGCGAGTTGGACGCCTTCCTGACCAAGTTGAGTAAGGACGGCTACTCGGGCTCCGTGCTCGTCGCGCGGCGTGGCGAGATTCTACTGCACAAAGGCTACGGCCTCGCAGACCGCGAGCGCGCCATCCCGAACACGCAAGCGACGCTCTTCAACGTCGCCTCCGTGGGCAAACTGTTCACGGCGGCGGCCGTCCTACAACTTGAGATGAGGGGGAAGCTCAGCACGAACGACCTCGTCAGCAAATACCTGGGGCCTTTCCCCAAAGAGAAGAGCGCCGTCACCATTCACCACCTGCTGACTCACACGGGCGGTCTCGTCAGGGACGGCGCGCAACTCGACTACAGCAGCCGCAAGGCTTTCGTCCAATCCATCAAAGACACGCCCGCCGAATCCGGGCCGGGCGAGAAGTACCGCTACAGCAACGCCGGCTACACGCTCCTCGCCGCCGTGGTCGAAGAAGTCTCCGGGCTGCCGTTCGAGGTCTACCTGCAAAAGAACATCTTCGAGCCGGCGGGCCTCAACTCGACGGGATTCGCCTGGGATAAGAGGTTTGGAAAGTCCGCGGTCGCTGTCGGGTACGCGGGCAAGAAGCTGGGGGAGTTGAAAGCCGCCCCGCCGCAGCCGGACCTCTGGGGGGCGCGCGGCCCCGGCAATCAAGTTACGACGGTCGGCGACCTCTACAAGTGGATTCAGGCGCTACGCCGTGACACGGTCCTCTCGCCCGAAGCCGCGAAGAAGATGTTGACCGCTTACGTCGGCGACGAGGGCTACGGCTGGCACGTCACGAAGACCGCGCGCCGGACGGCGCTGGCGCGCAAGGGCGGCGGCCGCCCCGACTTCGAGAGCGAGGTCCGCTGGTACCTGGACGAGGACGTGGTCGTGCTCCTGACCTTCAACAACCACATGGGCTTTCGCGTCCCCGCGGCCGACGGCATCGAGCGGATAATCTGGAACGGGAAGTGACCCGGCTATTCCGGCGAGGGCATCTTCATGATTTGGGCCACGAGCGGGACGGAGAGCTTTCGCCTGCCGCTCGCGACTTCCAGGGTCTCGGGAATTGGCACAGCGGGCTCCCGTGAAAAATAGGCGACGACGGCGAAGTTCTTTTCCCTGCCCTGCTTGATTTCGTAGACGGCTATGGAGTGAGCGCCGAGCCGCCGGAGAAAGTCCGAGTGCTCGTCGCGCGCGCGGTTGGCCTCTTTCTCGCTCGCCATGACGGTTACTTTTCCGCGCGCCGCCGGACGACGAGCGTGACGCCGAGGGCCTTGAGCACCTCGCCGATGGGGTTGAAGATGCTGCTTCCGCCCGCCTCGCCCTCGGGCTCCGAGCCGGAGAAGTGCAGGCCGACGGCCTTGCCCGTCTCCTTCTCGATGACCAGCGCGCCCGAGTCGCCCGCCTGCGTGTAGCGCGTGCAGAGCACCTGGTCGATGAAGCCTATCTCGCCCACGCCGGGGTAGAAGACGACCGTGCGGAAGTTCACGTCGAGCACGCGCCCGGTCGTCCGCCCTGTCGTCCGCCCGACCTTCGTCACGCTCATCCCGCGTTGCGGCTTGAGCCTGCCAGCGGGCAGGCCCAGCCACTTTATCTCCTCCTTGATTTGGCCCAGGCGCTCCTCGACGGGCTCGGCAATGGCACAGTCCACGCGGTTCACGAAATCTCCCCCGGCCTCGAACCTGACGAAGTCCGCGAGCCTCGCCACGAGGTCTTCGGGCTCCGCGCCGCCGTCGTGCCTGCCCGGATAAAGGATGGCGTCGCCCTTCTCCGCGAGCCCGCTCGCGGCGAGGACGTGGCTGTTGCTGAGCATCATCAGCCGGCCGTCCTTGCGGACGAAAGCGCCGAGCGTGCCCGCCTCCACGTTGACGTGCGCGACGCTGTTGCCCGGCTGTACGGGGTGGCGCACGGCGTTGACTTCGAGCCGTATGCGGCCGATGGCTTTAACGTCCGTCGGGATGGTCTGCGGGCCGGAGACGGCTTCGGGCAGCGCCGGCGGCACGGCCTCGTCCGCGCGCAACTCCGCGAGCGGAATCTTCCTGGCGACGTAGAACGTCAACGCCAGCCGGCCCGTGGGCCGGCCCTCAGACTCCTTCTCGCTGATGCCGACGGCGACGACGTTCTCCGAGTCGACGACCCGCCTGAGATTGTCCACGTGCTCGCTCTCGCCGCGCGTGAACGAGCGCATGTCGCGGCGGGAGGGGGCGGGAGGGGCGGCGGTCAGAAAGTCCAGCGCGCGCAGGATGTCTTTTTCCGAGGCCATAAATTTTTAAGGGATGAGGGATGAAGGATGAAAGGGGTTTGAGTGAAACGCTCACCGTACAGTTGATTCAACGGCCTTCACTTCATCCCTCATCCCTATCCCTCATCCCTTTCTCAGTGGTTGGCGTTCCACTCTTTGGGCATGAACTCGACGGCGACGGCCTCGCCGTCCGACTGCGCGTCCGCGCGCTTGGGCGGGCGGTAGGTGACGAGGACGGGGCTCTCGGGCGTGCGCTCGCCGCACGTCATCTGCCCGCGGACCTCCGCCGTGTAGGTGACGAAGCGTATGCCGCTCAGAGACTCGTTGCGCAGCCGGAGCGTGCGCCCGTCTGTTTCGATGACCAGCAGGATGCCGCGCTCGTCACACTCGAAGCGCACGAGCAGGCCGCACGCCTGCTGCCCGCTGAAGCGCAGCTTCTTCAACTGGGCCCCAGGCTGCGGCGCGTCGCACGGCTGAACGCTCGCGCCCGGCGGCGGGGCCTCTTCGCGCGCGGCCGCCTCCGCTATCTGCTTATCCAACTCCTTCACGCGCTCAAGGTACTGCTCGCGCGCTGTGGCCGCCGCGAGCAGCGACCGCGCCTGCCCGCGCACGACCGGGCTACAGCCCGCGCCGCCCCTCGCGAGCGGCTCAAGAATCCGCCGCACGTCGCCGAACGCCTCGCGCCGCAAGTGAATTTGTGCCAGGAGCAGCGCGTACTCGCGCCTCCGTGGCGAAAGCTCAAGCGCGCGCCGGATATGGTTGAGCGACTCGTCCAGGCGCTCGTCCCTCACCAGGTTGACCCAGGCCAGCAGGCGGTAGGCTTCGGCGAAGGAGGGGTTGAGACCTATCACCTTCTCCAGCTCGGCGCGCATGCGGCGGGCCGTCTGGTCGCCGTAGAAGGTCTCGACGAAAGTTTCCGACGCGGAGCCCTGGCGGCTGAGCGCGTAGGCGCGGTAGTAGTGGACGAGGTAGCCGCCCTCCACGCCCGCCGCGTCCTCGCGGTCCAGGAGTTTCACGGCCCCCTCGAAATCGTTCTGCCTGACGCGCAGCACGGCGAGCGCGGCGCGCGCGACGGCGAGCCGCGGGTCGAGCGCGGCGGCTTTCTCCAAATGCCCGGCCGCCTCCTCCAGCCTGTTCGTGTGCAGGAGCAGGTCGCCCAGGTAGAACTGCTCCTCTGCCTCGGTCAGAGTCCGCGCGCGCGCCTGCCGGTCGGCTTCGACGGGGCGGTCGAAAGCGATCTCCTGCCGGCGGTACTTGCCCGAGCGGACGTAAGCGCGCAGCTCGTCCTCGACCGCGGCGAAGTCCGCCTGGAAAGCCTGGCGGAAGGCGTCCTCGGTTTTCGCGCCCTGTGCCAATAATTCGAGGAAGGCGGGGAGCTGCGCGCGGCGCGGGCCGCCGAGCAGGTAGTGCACGAAGGCCCACGACTGCGAGTAGAAGAGCGCGCGCTTGGCCTGCTCCTTGTAGAAGGGCGACTCGTCGTCCACGCCGAGCAGCGTTTCGAGCGGCATCAGCTCGCGGTCCTTGAGCGTCTTGACGCGAAAGCCCACGGGGCGGCCGAGCGTCACGCGCCCGCCGCCGCCGGAGATTTCGACCGTGCTGTAGTACTCGGCCAGCCCCTCGTTGAACCAGAGCGGCACCGCGCCGTGGCCGTTGCGGACGAGCAGGTGCACGTACTCGTGGAAGGCTAGCTCGTCCATGTCGCGCGCGTAGCGGCGGTCGAGCGAGAGCGCTATGTAGTCAACGTCCGCGCCCGACTGGAAGAAGCCCGAGACGCCCGCGGGCCGGCCGTGGAAGATTGGCTCGAACTGGTTGTAGGAAGCGTCGTCCTTGAAGACGACGACGGTCAGCGGCACGGAAGAATCGAAGTGGTGTGATGGGAGCACCCTGAGGAGTGCTGCGCGGAACTGTTCGAGGCGCGCGGCGATTCTCAGCATGTCGCGCCCCTCCGCGTCGCCCACGAGCAGGAAGTTCCTGGATTGAACGCTCTCCCAGCGCGCGGGGGCCGCGTCGCCCTCCCGCGCGCGCACGACACACGCCGCCGCCAGCAGGCACAGGACGGCCGCGAGGGGGCGTGCGTAGTGTTTCACTGTTCGGCTTTTCATCGGGATAAGCCGGGAGTAAGGCGTAAGGCAAGAGGGAGAAGGGAAAGGCGAAAGTCAGGAATCGGAGAGCGCGGCTTTTGTCTTCCCTTTTCCTCTTACCTTTTTACTTTTTACTTATTGAACATGCCGCCGATGCCGCCGATGATGTCGCCGGCTTTGTCGACGATCGTGCCGCCGGCGTGTGAGAGGGCGTTATCCACCTGGCCGGCGATTGGGCCGGGCAGGCGCTCTTTCAGAAAGCCGACGACCGTGTCGATGGCCGTCTTGGCCTTGTCTTCCGACAGCCCGGTTCTCTCCGAGACTCTTTTCACCAGTTCTTCCATGATCGAAGCTCCTTCGTGAGTTTTCTACAAAGAGTTCTGCCGCGTCCGGCGCGAGGACCGCCCCCCCCTGAAGCTCAAATGAAGACCACAGACTGCGAGTTCGGAATGTCGAAGCGCTTGCGGCAACTCTTGCACGCGAGCATGTCGTCAATGCGAACCATGTAGTCGCGCGACTTGGCGAACCTCGCCTTGTCCTGCTCGTTCGCCCCGCGCGGCGGCGCGGGCTTCTTCGTCCGCCGCAGCCAGCGCACGTCGTACTCCGCGCGCTGCCGGCAGTGCGGGCAACTGAACGTCGCGCGCTTCGTCTCCTGCTGCTCGTTGAAAAAATCTCTCTCGTTCATAATCGAAATGAAGAACCCGCGAGGACGAAGCCCCCGGCCGCTTCGCTCTTCTTCCCCTTCTGTTTTTTACGTCCGACGCTCCCTTTTCCTGTGGTGCAAGACGATGCCGAGGCCGAGCATGCCGTTGACGAGCATGATGGCGTTCGTCACGACGAAGACCCAGTTGGAGACGAGCCAGCTGTAGACGAGGAAGCCCAGGGAGGCGGCCATCTGGCCTATGAAAAGCCACTTCGAGACGTTCTCGCTGGAGCCCTCCTGCCACTGCTTGTAAATCTGCTTCCCGATGGTCAGCACCAGTATGAAAGAGCTGACCCAGCCGACCAGTTCCGTCTTGTTCATCCCTCTTGCTCGATCAGGCGCTTGACGGTCGCCATGAAATTTTCCGGGTTGATGGGCTTCGGCTCGTAGGCGGTCGCGCCCTGCCCGAGTGCGAAGGTCGCGCTCCCGCTGCCGAAGCCGGTCGTCACCAGGATAGGCGTCTTCTCCAGCCCCGGCGTGTCGCGCACGCGCCTGACGAGGTGGACGCCGTCGGCCGCGGGCATCTTGATGTCCGTGATAATCAGGTCGGGCCGCGACCTCACCGCCTCGTCGTAACCCTGTATCCCGTCCTCGGCCGTCAGGACGCGGTAGCCGCGCATGTCCAGCGCCATGCGCATCAACTCGCGCGCCACCTCGTCGTCCTCGATGACCAGAATAGTTTTCATAAAACAGTGGCCAGTAGTCAGTAACCAGTGGTCAGTAGTTGAGTGACGGCGACCTTGAGCCTTGATGATTAAGAATTAAGTCCTGCGACAGGCTTTTAGCTGACCACTGATTACTGACTACTGACCACTGTTCTCCTCGCACAGCCCGCGCAGGTAGCGGAAGCTGTAGATGCCTGTCTCGTGGCCGTCGCTCCAGCGGAAGTTGAGCGCGTAGCGCCCGACGACCGCGATGTCGCCGATGGAGAGCTCGTCCGAGACGGCCTCGGGCCGCAAGACTCTTTCGCCCGTCCACTCGTTGACGCACTGCGCGCAGGGGCAGGCGCGTCTGAGTCCGGGCGCGGTGAAGCGGCACTCGCGGCCGTCGGCCCAGGTTATCCTGAGCCCCGCGTCACCATCCTGCATGATCTCGCGCGGCTCGACCGAAGGGCCGCGCCGCTCCATCACGTCACTCATGGGGCGGCCCCCGGCCGGCGCGGGCGTCTCTGATTCTTTCTACTCATGCTGGCGCACGGCCTCCTCGACCGCGCCCGCGGTGATGTCGTAATGCGAGGCGGACCAGACGGCCTCGCCGTGGCGCAGTATTATGGCCTGCGGCGACTCGTGCCGAACGCCCGTGCGCGACGCTATCTCGCCCGAGAGGTCGCGCGCGCGCTGCACGACGACGAGCGAAACGTCTCTTTCGACCTGCGACATCTGCTTGTAGGCGAAGCTGCTGATCGGGCACGTCGAGCTGTGCTTGAACACAACGACGGGCGCGTCGTGCGAGCGCGCAAGCAACTGATCCAGAGCCTGCCTGTCCGTGATTTGCGTAAAATGATCTCCCATGAGAACCACCCGCGAACGTTAACCAGTTTATGAGCCGAAGGGGACGCGCTTGATATTAGCCTAACCGGGGGGTTACGACAATCCTGCCGAATGGCCGGCGGCGGGCCGGTCTCGAATAAGAGCCCCTAAAGATAATTGGCTCAGAATCTCAGACCGGCCCCGGCCGGCGCGGGCGTCAGGGCGCTTCGCGCCGCTTTTTCTCCACGAACCGGACTTGCCTGAAATTCCTGCCCGTCCATTCGAGGTAATAAATTCCGCACGGCGCGTTATCCCTACTGAGGTCGCCGCCTTTGAATCCGCTCAAGACGAGCAGACGGCTGTCGGCCTGATAAGCGACCGGCTCGGCGTCGTCCGGCAATTCACAGAAGCCGAAACCCGCGCCTTCCAGTTGGCCGGGGAAGTACACCCTGCCGTTGCGGGCGTCGATGATCGCGCTCTGGGTGCAATTCGTCCCGCAGCCCCAGGTCGTCAGGATGTAATGCCCGGCAAAGTTCACGCCTTCCTTCGCGGCGTTCCGCAAGTTGGTGCGGAAGCGGTTCGCGTCTCTGTGGCTTTTCAGATTGACCCTGACGTTTTTGATCTTCTCTACCTTGACGGCGTATTCCGTGGGAGTCGGCGTTGGCGACTGGGCGAAACCGATTGAGCCGCACGCCAGCAGGAGCGCCGCCAGCAGAGCAATTTTGATTTTCATCTTTTCCTTTTCTTGAACGTTACCCTTGTCGTATTCAAATCCCGCGCGGACTCGGGGGAGCGCGCGTACTCCAAAAGGGGCCTGGGTCTTCGACGGCTCTCGATTATTTTCTGGGGCCGAGATTCTTCGCCGACTCGACTTTCGTTATCTTGCCGCTGGCGGACAGGTCCGCTTCGAGTCCGGGGACTTTACACCCGGCCTCGTGATCAATTGTTCCCTTGACCGCACACTGCTCTTTATCTTTGCACGCGGCCAAAATGGCCCGGCCGGCGTCCGAATCGTTCGTAAAACAATACCCCGCGTAATCACCGCTTTCCATGCCGACGTACAAAATCACAGACTCGGTTTTCCCGACTTGCAGTTCGCCCTCGACTTCACTCGCCTCGGATTGGCCCGCCGGAGTCGGCGCGGTATTTGAAACGTTGGCCGTGTTATTCACCGCCGTCTGGTTGGAATTGACGACCACCGCCACGTTAGATTTGTTGACGGTGTTCGACGTCGAAGTGTTCGACGTCGTGTTCGCCGCGTTACCGCAGGCCGTGAGGATCAGCACTATCGAAGCGATGCCTAACGTCGAGAAGATTGTGATTTTCGTGGTTCTCATTTTTCCCTTTCTTAGAGCCGATCTTTCGGTCGGCGCAGGCGTCTGCGGAGAGACGGGTCCGGGCGGCGCGTAAAATCTCACCGCCCCTCTTGATTCAGCTTGCGCGGGACTACTGCTGTAGAAAATTCGTCAGCCAATCTGGCCGCCGGCCGTCGCTAGTGATCCTGCGCGGGCGCTTCGAGGCAGGGCTTGGCGGCCGAGGCGTCGGCCGCGCGCCTCGCCTCATCGTTGGCCGTCGCTGACGGCGCGATCTTGTCCGTCACGCAGATTCGACCGGGCGTGATCTTGGCGACGGCCAGGTAGGAAGTCAACTTGGTGGAGTCCTCCGGGCCGTCGCTCGTGTTAAAGCGGACGATGAGCGCGCGCGGGACGACCCGGCCCTTCTCCTTCGTCACGCGCCACTCGGCCTTCTGCCCGACGCTGCTGAAGCCTGTGCTGATGACTTCCCAGAAGTTGAGCGGGTGCTGCTTCCCGTCCGGGCTAATCACCGTGATGGACTCGCGCGCGTCGCTGTACTCAAGCCGCAGGTTGTAGCCGCCGACGCCGCGGCAGGCCAGCGTGGAAGCGCCCGATTCGCTGTCGAGCGAAACCCTCTTGCAGTTGGAGAGCGAGCTGTAAACGCTCGTGGCGGGGTCCGCGGGCAACGACTCCCGCGTCCCTGTGAGGGGCGCGGCGTGATTCCGGCCAGAGTCGCCACCGCCGCAGTCCGCTACTTCCCACTTCGTGAGCTGATACTGCCTATCCTCTCCCGGTCTGGTTAGTTTTTGCCAGACTACGGCCTGCACGTCCTGGGTGTCCACCTCCGCGTCCGTTTCGTCCGCGGCCTTGACCTCAAGGCAGAGCCTGAAATTCGTCCCCTGAACCACCTGCCTCTCGGCGCGCTTGATGGAGACGAGGGAGAGCGGGACGCCCTCCTGCTCCCGCCGGGCGCTGACGGCGAAGTCGGCCGCCGCCACGACTTCCGCGTCATCCGTGGCCGCTTCCTTGAAGCCGCCCACGATGGGCCGTCCCTGGCCCAATCCTACGGCCGCGCAGCCGAAGGCAATGCCGAGGGCGGCGAGAACCATCAGGGCGTGCAAACTCTTTTTCATTCTGAATCCCCTACCATTAATGAACGTTGAAGACCACGAAAACGGCCGAAGATACGGGCCGCTCTCAAACTCCGCGTTGACGGGGAGGGTCAAATTACTTTGCGAAGGAGGGTAAATGATTGAAGCGGAGACTGCGAGGTGCGGCAGAACCCGTCCAAAACCATGTCGGCTAAACGGTCGCAGAGTAACACGCCGGGCTATCAAGTTGCCAGATGCTAATCTCAAATTAGAACGCCGGCGAATGAATCGACCCCTCGCGCCTGATGTTTTCTCCCGTCGATTCACGCAAGGGAAAACATCAGGCGCGAGGGGTCTAGTTAATTGCTAAGCGGCCTCCAGACTTCCTACTTCCACTCGCCGACGAGGACGAACGGCGACCAGTAGAAGGGCGCGGCGTACTTCTTGCCGTCAATCATGGCAATCTGCGCGGCGCGCATCGAAGCCGACGGCGAGGCGTCGGGCGTAGCCAACAGGCGCTTGTAGAAGTCCGTCATCAGGTCGGCCGTGGACTTGTCCGCCACCGACCAGAGCGAGACGCCGACGGTGGGCGCGCCCGCGTACATGAAGGCGCGCGTCAGGCCGATCACGCCTTCGCCGCGTTTCTCTTTTCCTAAGCCCGTCTCGCACGCGGAGAGCATGACGAGGGGCGAGCCGAGGTTGAGGTTGAAAATCTCGTCCGTGCGGATGAAGCCGTCGCCCGTCTTGTTGCCGACGAGCGAGAGCACCACGCCCGTGAACTGCGGGCGCTCGGCGTTCAAAAGGCCGTGCGTCGCGACGTGCACGACGCGGTACTTCGTGAGGTCGGCGGCCGCCACCTTCCCCTCGTTGGCTTCGAGGTCGAGCCACACGTCGGCCGTCCCGCCGCTGGCTTTGGCGAGCGCCGAAATCTGCTGCGCCTCGACGCGCGTCCCGTTGAGCCGCGCCAGTTGCAGCCCGGTCGCAGGCGCTGACGCACCCGCAGGAGCCGCAACGTCTGTCACCGCGCTCGACAGGCTCAGCCCGCGCGTGTCCGCGCCGGCCTGCGCCGTAGCGGCCGCCGCGCCTTTCGCCCTCGGGTCGGTCGAGGTGAACACGGGGTCGGCGACGATGAGCATGTTCTTGCCCGCGGGCTTCGCCGCCTGCTGGCGGATGACGGCGACGACCGAGGCCGAAGGAGCGTAGACGATCTCGTTGGTCTTAATCAGATAAGCCAGGCTCGGGTAGTCTGTCGGCCCCGTGGCCGTGACCAGCGCCTCGAAGGGGATGTAGTTGAGCGCGCCGTCGGCGACGACCAGAATCCGCTTGTCGCCGACGATTTTCGCGGCCGGCTCGACCGCAGTCTTGTAAAGCGCGTTCGAAGCCGTCGCGAAAGAGGCGGCGGGGCCGGCGTTGGTCGGGTCCGTCGTCAGGCTCAGGCCGCGCGTCGCCTCGGCCACGTCGATGCCCGCGATGCGGCGCTGTAGTTTCGGCGGAATCAGCTCCGCGCGCAGCGCCTGCGCCTGACTGTCAACGGCCGGGCGCGCCGGCAGCTTGAAGAGCGCGACGCTTCCTTGCGTGACCGCCCACAGGTACGAGGCGTCGGCACCGAGGCTGTATTCTAGAAGCGCCGTCTTGTCGTCCAGAACCTTCTGCTGGACTTCCTGAAGCGTCAGCGGCTGCGGGGCCGTCAGCGAAGCGTACTTCGGAGACGCCGCGCGAATCTGGTTCTCGATGTTGTCGTACTCGACCGACAGGGTCTCAAGCTCGGCTTCGAGCTTGTCCGTGCTCGGCTTGTCCTTATCTTCGCCCTCCGCGGCGGAGACGCCCGTCAACTCCTGCGCGATCTCCTGCTGCCGGTCCAGGTTGTCCTGCTTCTTCTTGAGCAAGTCGGCCGGCACGCCCGCCGTGATGTCCGCGCCCGATTCGCCGAGCATGTCGAGGAGCGAGCGAGCGCGCCCCTGCTCCGCGATCTTGAAGGCTTCGGCGGCGTAGGTCAGAGCCTGCCCTTCGAGCGGCGCGCCCGGCGTGGGCGCGACGATGAGCGCCATCTCCGCGAGCGCGCTCGAAGTCTCGTCGTAAACGTCTTTCGTCGTCGCGAGGAAGGTCGTGCGCGATTCGTCGGCGCGCAAGGAGCCGGCGCGAATCGTCTCGATGGTGGCGAGCGCCTCGCGGTAGGAAGCCACGGCCTCTTCCCTGCCCTTGATGGATTTCTTGGGGTCCTTGTCCTGCGAGGCCGTCAGCCAGCGCGCGCGGCCCAGGCCCCTTTGCGCGGGCCACATCAAATCAAGGCGCTTGTCGGCGCGCGCGCCCTTGACCGCTTCGTCGTAGAGCTTGACGGCGTCCTTCAGGCGGTTCTGCTTGAGGGCGATGTCGCCGAGGCTCGTGCGCGCGGCGGCGCGGACCCGGCGCGACTGGCCGAACTTCCCGATGATCGGCATCCCGGCGGACGAGAGCGCCGCGTCGAAGTGCGTGCGCGAGCCGTCGTAGTTGCCGTTGTAGTAGTCTATGCGCCCGACGCCGATCTCGTGCGTCGAGTAGAGAATGCTCTGGCGGTAAAGCTCAATCGCGCCCTTGACCGCGCCCGCCGCGGCGACGGCCGCGTCGGCCCCGCTCGTCGGGACGCTGCCGCGCAAGCCCCCGAGCCCGCCGCCGCCGAGGAGCCCGCCGACGCTGGGCTTCTTCACCACGCCGCCCGTCAGCTTCGACGGGTCCGGCTTGACGACGTTCATCTGGCTGTAGGCGGCCGAAGCCTCGGACACCTTGCCCGCGCGGTAGTTGGCCTCGCCGACTTTGGCGAGCATCAGCTTGGCGTTGTACTCGTTGTCGGGCATCCCCAGAACGGTCTCGACGCCGCTCTGCTGGCCCGCGGCCTGGCCGAAGGCGGCGTGCGCGTCCTGGTAATACTTGACGGCGACGGCGTACTGGCCCTGCCTCAGGTAAAGGTCGCCGAGCGCGTCGTTCGAGGCGGCCACGCCCTTGTTGTTGCCGGCCTGCTTGAAGCCGTTGAGCGCCGTTTGCAATTGGGCCAGCGCCTGGTCGGCCTTGCCGCGCTTGAGAAGCGCGCGGCCTTGTTTCAACGCCTGACCCGGCCCGCCCTGCGGGGCCGCGGGCTTGACGGCCGCCGAGCCTTCGGCGCGGGCACTGTTGACGAACGGATTGCCGGGAACGATTGTCGAGAGTAACGATAGGGAGAGAAGGTAAGCCAGGGATTTTGATTTGTGCTTCATGGGCGTTCTCCGGTGCAGAAGGCGGGAGGCGGGAGGCGGGAGGCAGGGGGCGGGGAAAGGAAGAGCTGTGACAGCGGCGGCTCTCGGCCCTTCCCCCTCCCGACTTCTGACTCCTGCTCCCTCACCCCTACCTGTGAATTAGGTCAACCGCCGTAATGAGAATCGGCAGGTTGGAGGAAGCGTTCATGCGTATGACGGACGGCTCGGGCGCGGTCTGTTCGAGGCCGAGGCCGCGCGTGACGGCCACCTGCTCGGCCTGCGTCTGCTTCTGGCCGTAGGTCTTGCTCTTGACCACGCCGACCTTCGCCTGCCCGCTCGCCTTCAACTGCGCCCACGCGCCCGCCGGCGGCTGCCACGGGCAGCGGTTCTGCCCGCAGTAGCTGACGAGTTGTTCGCCGACGGGGACGCCCGGCAGCGGCTCGCGCGTCACGACCACGTAGAGGCGCTCGTTCGCCGGGTTGGCGTCGAACTTGAACCAGTTCTCCACCCCCGGCTCGTTCCACGGAATCTCGTACGGGACGTGCGCCTCTATCCGGTTGTCGCCTTTTTCCAGGCGCGCGTCCGGGTAGAGCATCTGCGGCTCGCCGTCGTTCTCCGTGTGGAAGATGTAGAGGTAGCCGTCCGTGTTCGTTTCGAGCGCGAGGCGGATGCGGTCGCCCGCGCGGAAATCGCGCGCCGGGTCGACGCGCACGGCGTTGCCCTGCTCGTCGCGCATGTAGAGCGAGTAGCCGAGGCCGATGGCCCCGGAGTAGGTAGGCGCGGCGCCGGTCGCGTTGGTGACCGTGACGTTGCCCTGCGCGGCGACGGTCGTGTTGCCCGACTGGGCGTTGCCGCTCCCGCTGACGCGCGTCGTGGACTTGCGGCCGGTGGATTTCCTGCCGGTCGTGCGGCCTGTGCCAGTTCTGCCGCTGCCCGTCGTGCGCCCGCTGCTGCTGGTGCCGCTGGAGGCGGCCGCGTTCGCGCTGCCCGCGATCAGGCTGCTCGTGGACTTGCCGGAGGAGTTGACGCGCGTCGTCAGGAACGAGCCGCGCACCATCTCTTCCTCGTCCTGGGCGCGCGCGATTGTCGCGGCCCCCACGGACAGGGTCAGGGCCAGGAGTGGGACGAATATTTTGAGACGCATAATTACTCCTAATCTAGTCGGGGTGGTTGATTCGGTTTCCAGTCAGGTCGAAAGAGACTTTCTCTATCTGTAAACGCGAAAAAGCGCGCCGCTTCGGATCACTATTTGTGCTCGACGCGCACGTCGAAGATGACGGGGTCGCCGATGGCGGCCTGCGGCACTTTGACAGATACTAATGGCTCCGTTCCACCGCCGTTGAGGACGTTAGTCGCGGGCGGGTTTGCCTTATATTTCGCCCGAAACTCCGCAAGCTCCTTCTGCTCAAGGTCGGACAGCTCGCGCCCCGCCTGCTTGGTCAGGAACCCGGGCGAGGTCAACTGCGTCGGCGAGAAGATGACCGTGTAGTTCTCCGTGCCGGCCTTCTTGTCGAGCGTGATCCAGTGCTCGGCCCCGTCCTCGTCCTCCGGGAAGGCGAACTCCGTCCCGCTCTCGACCTCGTTGGTCTCGACGCCGCTCGCCTCGACCGGCTCGGCCGTCAGGAAACTCGTGGGCTTGCCGTCCTCGCCGGGGCCTATGATGTAGACGAAGCCGTCGCGGCGCGGCATGAAATGGAACTTGAAAGACTGGCCCGAGGCGAGCGGGACCACGGGCGCGACGCGCGCAGGGCCGCCGTCCGGCCCCGCCTCCGCGATCTCCAGCCAGTACTGCAAGGCTTCCGTGGCCTCGGCGGTCGCGCCCCCCGTGTTCGCGTTCGTGTTTGTAGCTCCGCCCGTGTTCGAGTTCGCACTGTTCGTGTTCTCGGTCGAGTCGCCCTTGTTGCCGAGGAGGAACCAGGCCCCGACGCCCCCGCCTATGAGCAGGACCGCGACCAGGGCGATGATGAGCGGCGTCTTCGAGGTGGACTTGGGCGCGGGCGCAGGCTCCGCCGTCACGTAAGGGTTCGACTGCGCGCCGTAGGACGGGGCCGCCTGCACGGTCGCAATCGTGGGCGACTCCGGCGGCCTGTTGTAACTCTGCCCTGGCTGGGCCAGCGAGGTCGCGGGCGGCACGGGCATGGGCGGCATCATCTGCGCCATAGAGGTCGGCGCGAGAGGCGGCGGCGGCGCGGCGTCACGCGGCGGCGCGTCGACCGTCACGATGGTCGGCGTGACGAGGTCGGCGCTCGTGTTGCGCGCCTCGGAATGGTCGCCGACGCTCGTCGGCGAGGGGGGCGCGCCGCCGTGCGTGTCGCTCGCCAGATTCAGGCTGGGCGACGAGCCCGCGAGCGCGGGCAGGCCGAGCGCGGCGCGCAATTCCGCGGCCAACTCCCCGGCGGTCGCCTGCCTGCGGCCGCGGTCCTTCGCCATCGCGCGCGCTATCGCGCGGCCGAACGCCTCGGGAACGTCCGAGACGACTTCGTTGAGTGGGCGCGGCGTGACGGTGACGTGCTCGCGCCTGAGTTCCTGGAGCGTCAGCCCGACGAAGGGCCGCCGCCCGGCGACCAACTCGTAGATGACGACGCCCAGACTGTAAATGTCCGCGCGCCCGTCGATCTCGACGCTCCCGTCGTCCGGCACTTCGCCCCACTGCTCGGGCGACATGTAGAAGGGCGTGCCCAGGACTTGCCCGGCAATCGTCAGCGCGGTCGTGCCCGACGCCTCGCCGCCCGCGATCTCCTTCATCTTGGCGATGCCCAGGTCGAGAAGTTTCGTCACGGGCTGCCCGTCCTCGCCGGGCTTGCCGAGCATGATGTTCTCGGGCTTGAGGTCGCGGTGGACGACGCCCATCGCGTGCGCGGCGTTGAGCACGCTCATGACGGGCTCCAACGCCGTGAAGGCGTCGAGCGCGGTCAGCCGCCCGCGCCTCTTCAGCTCGGCGTCGAGCGTGTGGCCCTCGACGAACTCCATCACCATGTAGATGAGGCCGTCGCTCGTGGTGCGGAGGTCGTAGACGGTGACGGCGTTCGGGTGGCGGAAGCGGCGCGCGGCCTGGCCCTCGCGGCGGAAGCGGCGCAGCCACTCGGCGTTGTTGCGCATCTGCGGCGGCAGGACTTTGATGGCGACCTTGTCGCCGAGGAGGATGTGGCGCGCGCGGTAGACCGCGCCCATCCCGCCTTTGCCGAGCATGGACTCTATCTGGTACTGGCCGTCGAGGACTGAGCCGACGATTGTTGTGGGGTCGTCTTCGAGCACCTCGCCGTCGTTGGCGCAGAAGCTCACAGTGTCTTCGTACTTCGCTTTGCAAGCGGGACAATACTTCATAAGGGGAATCTTCGCTTCAACCGTCCAGTGCTGACAAATCACTCGCGGCCCGCCAGCGCCGAATTTCAGAGGCGCGCGTCCAACAGTCTCAAGAGGAGCCACCTGGGCAGAACCGACAGTCTAGCACAGTCGGCACGCGAAGTTCGATTCGCAGATGCCGGTCGGGCGCGCGCCTCGCGGCAGAAACAAATTGCCATTTCCAGAATCAGTGTTAGAATTCGCTTCCCTCGCCGGTCTCGGAAACTCACGGCTTGAAATCTTCATCTCCTGACCGGCGCAAGCCGCCGCTCGGCCCACCATACTGGAGGAAAGTGATGTACCGACGAATCTTCGTTCCCCTGCTGTTGGCGGTCTTTCTGGCAACGCCCGGATGTCAATCGTCCGCCCCGATCAAGGAAATTGTGCTCACCAAGCTGGAGGAGGGGATCGTGTGGCACGACGTTCATTTCACCAACCGTTCGGGGAGGGATTTGCACGAGGTGAACTTAACGCTCACGGTCATCGGCGAGGAGGGCACCCCGCGCTCGGAGGAAAGGTATTACGCCACGTGGCCGAAAGATGAGACCAAGAACTTCTCCCTTTCGAGTAAAAATTCTCCCCGCAACGTGCAGAAAATCTCTCTGGCCGGGTCATGCGCGGAGGGCCGGGTTAATCTGGTGTGGACCCCGAAAGACAGAAGCCCGGACACGCCTTGACGGCCGGGCCCGCGACCGAAAGCGGCGGGCAGTGGCTCCCGCGCGGCTTGCGGGCCGCGGCCCGCTGGCATATATTGCGTGAAGTAGTCGTGCAGGATTTTCCGGCTCTTCTCTCCCTGAGCGGCCGCCGCGAACCACAGATGAAAAGCAATCTCTATAAACTCGCACTCGTCATCGGCCTGTCTTTCGTCGCGATGGCTTCGGCCCAGGCGCAGGTCGGGACCCGCGACCAGCAGGAGGGCGTGCGCCAGCGGCAGGAGCAGGAGAGCCTGGAAGCGCGCAATAAGATGGACGAGTTGCACGCGGAGGGCGCGGCGGGGCGCGCCATGCTGCCGCGCACGTTCAAGGCCACGGTCGTCGTCAGTAACAGCAGCGCCAAGGCCATCGCGTCCGTCGACTGGAAGGTCTCGCTCGTGGACCGCGAGTCGGGCGAGACCATACGCAGCTACAAGGTGACCACGCGCACGCGCATCGCGCCGGGCAAGAAGAAGAAGCTGGACAAGCGGCTGCCGCTCCCGCGCTACGGGCTGGTCAACGCGCGCGACCCGAAGTCACCCGGCACGGTCGCCAAGATCGTCCCCGAAATCACGCTCGTCACCTACGAGGACGGCTCTTCCGACACTCCGTAAACTCGGACAGTCTAGTTCCAAAGCGGCTCCCTGCTTTTCGTAGTCACCCCAGGTAAATCTTGCGGGCGTACTCTTCGACCATGCGGTCGCTGTTGAAGGCCGGGACGAGCGTCTCTAAGGAGCGGCGCATCATCCCGACCCAGCGGCGCGGGATTTTGTCCTGGTCGCGCTCGTAATACGTCGGCACGACCTCCCCTTCGAGCGTGCGGTAGAGCGACTCGGCGTCCGCCTCGTCGGCGTCCGCGGCCTCCGCGATCTCCGCGTCCTCGCCGATGGCGAAACCGTTCGTCCCGTCGTAACCCTCTATCCACCAGCCGTCGAGCACGGACAGATTGAGCCCGCCGTTGACGGCCACCTTCTCGCCGCTCGTGCCCGAGGCTTCGAGCGGGCGGCGCGGGACGTTCATCCACACGTCAACCGACTGCACGAGCTGGCGCGCGATCTCCTGGTCGTAGTCCTGTATGAAGACGGCGCGGCCGCGCACGAGCGGGTCGTACTTCCACTGTGCCAGTTGTTGCAGGATGTACTTCGCGCCCTGGTCCTGCGGGTGCGCCTTGCCCGCGAAGACGAACTGCACGGGGCGCTCCGGGTCGTTGATCAGGCGGAGCAAGCGGTGCGGGTCTTTCAGGAGCAGGCTCCAGCGCTTGTAGGCCGCGACCCTCCGCGCGAACCCTATGGTCAGGGCGCTCGGGTCGAACATCGTCCGCGCGGACTCCGTGTAGTCCATGCTCTCGCTGTTGCTGAGCCGCGTGTGGAACGTGCGGTGGCGGACGAAGGCCACGAGCCGCTGCTTGAGGAGCAGGTGCGCGCCCCACAGCTCCTCGTCCGTAATCTTGGCGACGCCCTTCTTCCACTCTTCCGCGTCGAGCGCCACCTCGCTCCAGTTCGGCCCGACGTGCTTCTCGTAGAGCGCGCGGATGAGCGGCGCGACCCACGTCGGCGCGTGGACGCCGTTGGTGATCGAGGTGATGGGCACCTCGTCAATCGTCCGCTCGGGCCAGATTTTGTGCCAGAGCGTGCGCGACACCTCGCCGTGCTTGCGGCTGACGCCGTTGGTCGAGCGGCACATCTTGATGGCGAGCGGCGTCAGCCCGAACAGCTCCTCCCCGTTGTCCGGCGTGACGCGGCCCATGTTGATGAACTCTTCGTGCGAGAGGCCGAGCTGCTCCTCGAACGACGAGCCGAAACATTTCTCGACGAGCGGCACGACGAACTCGTCGTTGCCCGCGGCCACGGGCGTGTGCGTCGTGAAGACGCAGCGCTCCTTGACCCAGCGCGCGGCCTCGTGGAACGAGAGGGCCGGCGCGGTCTCGCGCATCTCGCGCGCCAACTCCAGCGTGAGGAAAGCCGAGTGGCCCTCGTTGAGGTGGTAGACGTGCGGCTCTATGTTGAGGCGGCGCAGGAGGCGCACGCCGCCGATGCCGAGCATCATCTCCTGCACGATGCGCGTCTCGCGGTCGCCGCCGTAGAGGTGGCCCGTCACGAGGCGGTCCGTGTCGTTGTTCTCCTCTATGTTGGTGTCGAGCAGGTAGAGCGGGATGCGGCCCACGTCCGCGCGCCACGCGCGCGCGCGCACAGTGCGCCCGCGCATCTCGACCTCGACGTGCACGGGCTCGCCCGCCTCGTCCTTGACCTGCGTGATGGGCAGGATGGACGGGTGCGTCTCGCCGTAGTGCTCCTCCTGCCAGCCGTCGCGGCGCAGCCGCTGGCGGAAATAGCCGTAGCGGTAGAGCAGGCCGACGGCGACGAGCGGCAGCCGGCGGTCGCTCGCGGACTTCAAATGGTCGCCGGCGAGCATCCCCAGGCCGCCCGAATAGAGCGGCAAGGAATTGTGTATGCCGTACTCGGCGCAGAAGTAGGCGACGGGGTGCTCCCAGGTGATTTTCCTGTCGGGCGAGCCCGAGTCCCACGCGCGGTGGTCGGCCATGTACTCGTCGAAGCGCGAGGCCAATCGTGCGACGCGCTCCTTGTAAGTGGGGTCGGTCGCCATCTGCATGAGGCGAAACTCGGAGACATCCGCGAGCAGGCGGCGCGGGTTGTGCTCGCACTCTTCCCAGACGGCCGGGTCCAGATCGCGGAAGACGGCCGTGCCGCCCCCGGCCCAGCTCCACCAGTAGTTCCAGGCCAGCCGCCCGAGGACGCGCAGCGGCTCAGGCAGAGAGCGCTCCCTCGGCGCGGCGCGGCGCTCGGTCCCTTCTTCAACTTGCAACATTTAACTTCCCCTGTTCCCCCTCATCGAATTTGTGGTTCTCTAAAAACGCTTTCAGATCGCCCGGCGAGAAAAATACCAGCCGCACCTCACGTATTCTAGTCTCATGTGCCAGAAATCCCGCAACCGCGCGCGACGAGACCGCGGCCGCCTCCGCCCTCGGGTAGCCGAACGCCCCAGTCGAGATGGACGGGAAGGCGATTGAACCGAGCCCGCGCTCGGCGGCGAGCCGCAGCGAGTTGCGGTAGCAGGAGGCCAGCAACTCCGCCTCGCGCCCGTTGTGCCGGCCGTAGATGGGGCCGACGGTGTGAATCACGTGGCGGGCCGGGAGCAGTCCGGCGGTCGTCATCACGGCCTCGCCCGCTGGCAGGCCGTCGGGCAGGAGCGTGCGCCGGATTTCGCGGCACTCCTCCAGAATCTGCGGGCCGCCCGCGCGGTGAATCGCCCCGTCAACCCCGCCCCCGCCCAGCAGCGTGTAGTTCGCGGCGTTGACTACCGCGTCCACCTCCTCGCGCGTAATGTCGCCCACGAGGACGCGCACGCGGCCGCCCAAGAAAATTTGTGAGCCTTCCTCAGACATCGGGCTACAGGACTGAGGGCCGAGGGCTGAGTGCCGAGTAAAGACCGGTCGCCTTTACTCAGCACTCAGCACTCAGCCCTCGGCACTTTCTTCACTTTCCTCTCTCGGCTCGACGGAGATTTCGTCGAACATGTCCTGGCGGCGGAGGGCGTCGGCGACGCCGCGGGCCTTGTGCTCCGTGAGCGGGTGCTCGGGGTCGTTGCTGGCGATCTCGAACAGGCGGTCGTCCAGCATGACGACGCCGAGCGAGCCGAGGGCGACGCCCGGCGCGACCTCTATGTCGCCCATGTTGTGTATGCGGAAGCGCCCCGTCTCCTCGACCCAGTCCTCTATGAACGGGTCGCGCAGGGCGTGTTCGGCTTCGCTTTCGGTCAGGTATGCCCCCTCGACGATGAGGCAGTATTCGCGTCCTTTATCGGTCTTCATGGCGTGGGACGGCAAGCCTTCCAAAGGGGAACCAGGCAAATCCTTCGGGCCAATCTGACGGAGCGTGAAGCCGTAATTTACCACAAAAAAAGAGAAGGCAGGAAGGGAATCATTTCCCTTCCTGCCTTCCCCGTCTACTGCGGGTTTAGGGTCAGGTCGTCAGTAGGCTTTCGCGTACTGGTCGTTGAGCGTCCGGCGCAGGCGCTCGAAGTAAGAATCAAACGTCACGTAGGACGAGCCCTGGAAGAACGCGCGCCCGCCGGTCTCGTTCGACAGGCGGTTGAGCGAGCTCTGCCCGTAGCTCACGGCCCTGCGGTTCCAGCTCGTCAGGCCCACGGTCGGGGCGTAGAAGGAGTAGACGACGACGTTGCGCTTCTGCGCCTCCTTGATGGCCCGCTGCAAGTCAATCGTGTTGGCGGCCGAGTCAATGTCGAAGCCGCGCGACGTGTCCAGGCCGTCCGAAATCAAAAGCAGCGCGTTGCGGTTCTCGCCGCCCTCTTCGAACTTACGCAGCGCCTCGACGACTTCCACGTAAGGGTTGTAGGGCGCGGCCGATTCGCTGCCGATGGGCGTGCGCAGCGACTTGGCGGCCTTCTCCAGGTCGTCCGTGAACGCCTGCCGGACCTGCAAGGAGCCTACGCGGACGTAAGCCACCATGACGCGCGAGCCGGCGGGCAAAGAGCGTATGAAGTCGCGGGTCGCGTCGAGTTCGTTGCCGACGCGCGCGATCAGGTCGTCCTGGACGAGAATCGCCAGGTTCAAAGGCGCTTCGACCTGCGTCTTCGCCGGATTTTTCTTCAAATCTTTGTCGTCCGCGCCGGTTGCCAGCGCGCCGACCGTTGCGGCGAACGTGAGTATGAGCGCCGCGAAAACTGTCAACACTTTTCTTCCAAACATGGTCTTACAATGCTCCCTTTCATTGAGCCAACAAGCTCCTGCGCGTTCGACCGTGCCTTAAAAAGCCCGTCGTTCCGGCAGGAATTTTCGTGTCGTAAGATGCCAGGAAGGGAATAAAGGTGGCTTCGGGGAAAGTAGGCAGCAGGCAGTGGGCAGTGGGCAGTGGGCAGTTAAGACAAAAAAACAGGAAACAGCCGGGTCGGTCGCTCGCTCAACTGCTCCTTGTTCTAACTGCCCACTGCCAACTGCCTACTGCCTACTGTTTATGCAGTTCGCAGACGCCGTCGGCGTCGCAGGGGGCGGGGATGCCGAAGAGTTTGTAGCGGCGCTTGGCGAGCCAGCGGTAGAAGAGGCGGCCCAGGAGGGTGAGCGGCCAGACGTTGAGCAGGGGCGCGAGGAAGCGCCAGCGCGGGAGGACGCGCATCACTTCCACCCAGGCCCGATAGCCCACGGCCCAACGGCCGTCCCCGACGCGGCGCGCGTGCATCTCCGCGTCAAGCTCCTTGAGCGCGAAAGGCGTGCTCTTCTGCACGGCCGGGTCGCGGAAATCCTTCCACTCTATGCGGCGGTGGCGGTCGCGCCGCTCCACGCGCTCGCGCATCCAGCGGCACAAGGGGCACCGACCGTCCGTGTAAACTTCCAGCCGCGCCGCCCCGCGCCTCTCGGCCGCCTCCAAAGTTGTCGCCGCCGTCCGGGATGCCATCGGTTGAACAATACAGCACGGGATTTCAGGAATCAAAAGGCTTCAGCGCCCCGCTTTTTCGCCCCTGTTGCCCGCTTGCCTTCCCCGCCCCGCCTCGGATAAATTACCTTCTCACCGAAGAGCGCATCCCGCCCAATCATTTCGGCAAAGGTTCTCTGACCAGGGATGGCTATCCTTCTCCAAATACGAATCTCGCGAAAGGAAACTCTTTTCTACGGCTATGAAACCTTATCCGACCGACATGATTCGCAACCTCGCCGTCATAGGCCACGGCGACGCGGGCAAGACACAGCTCATCAGCTCACTCCTCTACGTCGCCGGCGCGACCCAGCGCTGGGGCAAGGTTGACGAAGGCACGACCACGACCGACTACGACGAGGACTCCATCGAGCGCAAAGTGACCCTCAACACGGCGCTCGCGCACCTGGAGCACAGTGAGACGAAGATCAACCTGATTGACACGCCCGGCTACGCGGCCTTCGTCGCGCACTCGCGCCCCGCCCTGCGCGTCGCCGACTGCGCGCTCGTCGTCGTCCACGCCGTCAAGGGCGTCGAGGTGCAGACGGAGAAGACCTGGGCCTACGCCAACGAGTTCATGCTGCCGCGCATGATGGTCATCAACATGCTGGACAAGGAGCACGCCGACTTCGGCAAGTCTTTGGAGAGCGCGCAGAGCGTCTTCAGCCGCGCCATCATCCCGTTCACGCTCCCCATCGGGAAGGAGAAGGACTTCCGCGGCGTCGTCGACGTGGTGCACATGAAGGCTTACGAGTTCGACGCGAACGGCAAGGCCAGGGAGGTCGCGCTGCCGGAGACGGGCCGCGACGTGCTGGACAAGACGCGCGAGCGCCTGGTCGAGCTGGTCGCCGAATCGGACGACGCGCTGATGGAGAAATATTTCGAAGAGGGCACGCTTCCCGATGAGGACGTGATTCCCGGAATCAAGCGCGCGATTGCGATGAGCAAGTTATGCCCCGTCTTCGCCGTCTCCTCGGGTACGCTCGTCGGCTTGCAAAACCTGCTCGACGGCATAGTGGACTACGCGCCGGACCCCGCGACCCACGAGGCCGAGCACGGGCGCTCGAACCCGGACGGCGACGGCGAGAAGATTTCCCGGAAATACTCCGACGACGAGCCGTTCTCGGCCTACGTCTTCCGCACCATCGCGGACCCCTTCGCCGGGCGCATCAACGTCATGCGCATCGTCAGCGGCAAGGTCCACTCCGACGCGACCGTTTTCAACTCCAAGCGCGGCGCGCCGGAGCGCCTCGGCGCGCTGCACAGCGTGCAGGGCAAGCAGCTCGACAAGATCGAAGAGGCGCACGCCGGCGACATCATCGCCTGCGTCAAGCTCAAAGACACGCAGACGGGCGACACGCTCTCGGACAAGGCCGCGCCGATTGTGTACGACGGAGTCGAATACCCCGAGGCGGCCATAGCCTTCGCCATCGAGCCCAAGTCGCGCCAGGACGAGGAGAAGATCAGCGTCGCCATACACAAGATTCTCGAAGAAGACCCCGCGCTCACCTTCACGCGCGACGCGCAGACCAAGGAGTTCCTGCTCGCGGGCTCGGGCCAGTTGCACGTCGAGACGGTGATTGACAAACTGAAGAAGCGTTACGGCGTGGAGGTCGCGCTCCACCCGCCGAAGGTTCCTTACAAGGAGACGATCACGCAGCGCGCGGAGGTGCAGGGCCGCCACAAGAAGCAGACGGGCGGGCGCGGCCAGTTCGGCGACTGCAAGGTCGTCTTCGAGCCCCTGCCGCGCGGCACAGGCTTCGTCTTCGAAGACAAGATTTTCGGCGGCTCGGTCCCGCAGAACTTCCGCCCGGCAATCGAGAAAGGCATCGTCGAGGCGGCCGCCGGCGGCGCGGTCGCGGGCTACCCCTTGATAGACTTCAAGGCCGTGCTCGTCGACGGCTCCTACCACACGGTTGACTCGGACGAGCACTCCTTCCGCGCCGCCGGGCGCAAAGCCTTCCGCGCCGCGATGGAGAAGGTCAAGCCCACTCTTCTCGAACCGATCATGGACGTGGAGGTCGTCGCCCCGCAGGAGTACAGCGGCGACTTGATGGGCGATTTGAACTCGCGCCGCGGCCGCGTGCAGGGCATGGAGATGCGCGGCAACCAGCAGGTCATCAAGGCGCAGGTGCCGATGTCCGAGATGCTCAACTACCAGTCGACCCTGAACTCCATCACGGCGGCCCGCGGCTCCTACCACATGCAGTTCTCGCACTACGACCAGGTGCCCGGCCAGATCGCCCAGAAGGTCATCGAGCAGGCACGCTCCGAAGGCAGAATCAGGGCCGAGGAGGAAGAGTAACGAGTCCGATGTGCCTGGTCGAGATTCAGTGGAGTCGAGTGTCACGAACTAAAGACAGCTTCAGTACCCCGACGGCGTTCTTCTATCTTCCGAGAGACTAAAGAAAGGCTCATGCTCATGATCTTTCGTAAATGGCTGGCCGCTTGCATCTGCGCCGTCGCGGCAGTTGCTTTGACCGGCTGCGGCAACAAGGAGGGCAACACGAATTCACAGCCGAGGACGGGCACGTCTTCCACGCCGGTCTCGGTCAACAACAATGACGACGCGGCCGAGTCGGGCGTCGAGAAGGTCAAGCCCGCGCCGGGGACGGGCAACGTGCAGGGCAAAGTCTTGTACAACGGCAAGCCTGTGCCAAATATCGAAGTCAAGCTGTGCGAGAAATTCAACCGTTACATGGGCGGTTGCAGCGAGAAGACCTATACGGCGAAGACGGACGCGGAGGGCGACTTCGTCATCGCCAACGCCGAGCCGAAGGTCTACGAGGGCCTGACCGTCCGCGTCTTCGACACCGACATGTACGTCTTCGCCACGACGGGCGTCGCGGGCGTCAGCGCCTCCAAGTACGAGGTCGCCGCCGACAAGACCCTCTTCGTCAGGCCGACGCACCTCTTCAAGGGCGACCTGAAGACGCTCAACCCGAAGGCGGGCTCGAAGGTCGGCGGGCAGAATCTGGAACTCAAGTGGGAGCCCTACCCGGACGCGGCCTACTACAAGATTAGCCTCTACCCGGAGGAGATGAGCGTCACCTCCCCCTACATCGGCCAGCGCGTTGAGGGCAGTTCCTTCGTCCTCGACAAGCCCATGCCGAAGGGCACCTACCGCTGGCAGATCGAAGCCTACAACGGCTCCGACCAGAAACTCTCCGAAGGCCCCGACGACTTCAAATTCACCATCACTGACGGCGCTGCTTCATAGCAGCGCCGTCACCGAATTTAACGCCCACTCAGTTAGTCCGCGTAACAGGCCGACTGGTGCCGGGCGGGCTTCGTCGTCCACGTTTTCGAGACTCTTAATCGGGGTCTTGATTGTCCGGGCTTTCGTCCGCTCCGCCGGGAAATTGACAGGCGTGTTCGTTTGACTCCGCCCCCGCATCCACGACCTCCCGATACGCTCTGCCCCAATCGGGCGAAAACGGGATGTCGAACTTTTCGGTCGACCGGCTCGCCAGTTCCCTCCCGATTTCCTCAAACATGTAGCCGATTGAATACACGGCATCACTCTCGTCCACGTCTTCGTCGGAGTAATGCTCAAATCCTGCGACGTGAAGCCACTCGTGCATCCAGTGTGCGGCCACTGACAGAGGGTCGATATATGGCAGGTCTATCCAATTTGTATTGGTTGTGATGAGCGGCTCAGGAGGGTTTACATATCCCAGATACCTGGACGAGGCGTACCTTTCAAGAGCCACTTGCAGGTTAATGACATTGTCGACAGGCTGTTTAGTCTCCTTCCCTCCCCTGATGACATCTACAAACACACTGTTGCCGACTTCACTCAAGGTCCCGTCATCATCACGGTAGCCGCTATACGTGTAGCTCCCGGATAAAACTTGTGCCAGAAAGTTATCACTCGAACCATCGTTGACGACAATATCAATCAAGCGCACCGCCTGATTCGCCAGCGTGACCTGCCACGGCTCCCAGTCATCTAAATTAGAAATACGAAGGTCAACGTTCGGCATCATGCACCTCCAGGATGATTTAACCAGAGCTCAGGGAAACAGGCTACACGAGTCACCTATTTTCAGGCCAGGGATTTGCACGACATGTTTTTACCAGATGCCCCTTGTGCAAGCCCGGAGTTGCAATCACAAGGCGCGGATTCGTAAAACCCGGTCGCGTCCAACCGGCCGCCCGTTGAAATCATCGAACCCGCGTGGCCGGCAATACGTTAAACTCTCTCGGCCGGCCATCTCTTCAGTAAGGACAATTAAAATCGATGCGGAGATTCTCACTGCTTTTTCTAACTCTGGCTATGACAATTCTCTCTCCCATCGCGGGCAGTGCCGCGGGCAAGGACGGCGACGACGCCCCTTTCTGGACGGGGAAGCCGGACGCGGCGGCGTTCGCGAAGACTCAGGACGAGCGGCTGGCGAAGGCCAGAGAGACCATCGACCGCATGATTGCCGTCAAGGGCAAGCGCACCGTCGAGAACACGCTCAAGCTCTACGACGAGGCGCTCATCTACCTGAACGTGGCGGGCTCGCAGGCGGCGCTCCTACAGGAAGTCCACCCTGACGCCGCCCTGCGCGCGGCGGCCGAGAAGGCGTCGCAGAAGGCGCAGGCCTTCTCCACGGACCTCTCGCTCAACCGCGCCGTCTACGACGCCCTCTCCGCGATGGACTTGAAGGGCGCGGACGAGGCGACGCGCTACTACGTCGAGCGGACGCTGCGCGACTTCCGGCTCGCGGGCGTGGACAAGGACGAGGCCACGCGCAAGCGCGTCAAGGCGCTGCGCGACGAGCTGGTACTCATCGGTCAGGAGTTCGCCCGCAACATTCGCGACGACAAGCGCACCGTGATCGTCGACGACGTGTCGGAACTCGAAGGGCTGCCCGCAGACTACATCGCGCGGCACAAGCCCGGCCCGGACGGCAAGATTACTTTGACGATTGACTACCCCGACTCGCTCCCCGTCTTCTCCTACGCGAAGAACGAGAGTCTTCGCAAGCGCATGTACATCGCATACAACAACCGCGCGTTCCCGCAGAACATGGCCGTGCTCGACAAGCTGGTCGCCAAGAGGCACGAGCTGGCGAATCTCCTCGGCTTCAAGAATTGGGCCGATTACATCACCGCCGACAAGATGGTCGGCTCCGGCAAGAACGCCGCGGACTTCATCGACCGCATCGTCGAGGCCTCGGCCGCGAAGGCCGCGAGCGAATATCAAACGCTGCTCAGGCGCAAGCAGAAGGACGCGCCCGACGCCAAGGTCGTCAACGCCTGGGAGTCCTCTTACTACTCGGAGTTGGTGCGCAAGGCCGACTACGACTTCGACTCGCAAAGCGTGCGACCCTACTTCCAGTATTCCAGAGTCAAGCAGGGCGTGCTGGACATCACGAGCCGCCTCTTCGGCGTCACCTTCCGGCAGATTAAGGACGTGCCCGTGTGGCACCCTTCGGTCGAGGCTTACGAGATGCTCGAAGACGGAAAGCTCGTCGGCCGTTTTTACCTGGACATGCACCCGCGCGAGAACAAGTTCAACCACGCGGCGGAGTTTTCCGTGCGGACGGGGGTCCGCGGCCGCCAGATTCCCGAGGCCGTGCTCGTCTGCAACTTCCCAGGCGGCGACGCGAACGACCCCGGCCTGACGGAGCACGACGACGTGGAGACCTTCTTCCACGAGTTCGGCCACCTGATTCACGAACTGTTCGCGGGCCGGCAGCAGTGGGTGGGCCTCGGCGGCACCAGCACCGAGCAGGACTTCATCGAAGCGCCGTCGCAGATGCTCGAAGAGTGGACGTGGGACGCGCCCGTGCTACAGACCTTCGCCAAGCATTACCAGACGAATGAGCCTATCCCGGCGGCGCTGGTCAAGCAGATGCGTCGCGCCAGCGAGTTCGGCAAGGCGCTGACGGTGCGCCGCCAGATGGTCTACGCCAAGCTCTCGCTTTCGATCTACGACCGGGAGCCTTCGCAGGTCAACACGGACGCGATGATTAAGGGACTGACGGAGCAGTACCAGCCGTTCCCGTTCGTCGACGGCACGCACTTCCAGACGGCCTTCGGGCACCTGGACGGCTACTCGGCCGTTTACTACACCTACATGTGGTCGCTCGTCATCGCCAAGGACTTGTTCAGCCAGTTCGACCGCTCGAACCTGCTGGCCCCGGCCGTGGCGAGGCGCTACCGCGAAGCCATTCTCTCCCCCGGCGGCAGCCGCCCCGCCAACAAACTCGTCGAGACCTTCCTCCACAGGCCCTTCAACTTCAAAGCCTGGCAGGAGTGGCTCAACGAAGGAAGCTAGAAGTGCGTTGCGGGGCGCGGTCTCGAAAGAGTGTTCCTCTTTCAACCGCGCCCCGCAATCGTCAGGGAGAGAAGTTCAGGCTTTCAAGGCGCGGGGCCTAATCCCGCCGCGTCCTCCTATACACGCGCCGCCTGTACTCGGCCTGCCTCGCGCGCACGTGGGCCGCGCGTGCCTGCCGTCGGTGGAAACGAAGCTCGCGCTGGTTGCGTATGCGGGCCGCGCGCACTTGCCGCTGATGGAAACGCTGCTCACGGACGTGTCGAATCCTGGCCGCCGTCAGTTGCCGCTGGCGGAAACGCCGCTCGCGCGCGAGCCTATAATACTGGTTCCGCCTGTTCGCGCGCGCGGTGTACCACTGCCGCTGCTGACGACGCCTCAAGCTCTGCCGCAGCCTGTTGCGCCTGTGCCTCTGGGCGCTCACCATCTGGCCGTAGTTCCTCGCGCGCCAGTTGTCATCCCTGCGCCAACGCCTCTGCGCCTCCGCCTGTATGCTCAGCCCGAACAGGAGTGCCAGGCCGACTGAGAGAGTACACAAAAACTTCCTGAGTGTACCGATTTCCATACTGAACCTCCTCCGTAATGTTCGCGGATTTCCCTAATAAAACGGCAGATTTAGTAGGAGAGGCCGTTTTGCTTTATCTGGGGAATTAGCAATTACCATTCCGCCGTCTGGTGTCTGAACTTAATTCTTGACGCCGTTTCGGCAATTCGCCTAAGATTTAATCAATCGTTGCTGGCAGCGATCCAATAGCGATTCCGAGTCAATCAACAGGGTTCCTCAATCCCCTCTCGCTTGCTCTCTTGACCCGAAGCACTGAAGAAGAACGCTCGCCTTTCTCGCTGACGCCCGTGCGGGAGTGTCCCGAAATCGGCTTCGAGGAGAATTGTCGTCAAATGAATCCCCACAGGACCAAGAGTCCACGCGAGGCGCGACCCCGCCGCCCGCACAACCGCACGCGTTCCGGTCAGAGAATCAAACGACACAGGCAGCGGCTCGCCTTCCTGCTCTGCGTTGTCGCGTGCCTGGCGCTTTTGGGTGTCGCACAGCGGCGGGCAACCTCTCAAGCGGCAAACGGCTGGCCCGACCCGCAGGCGCGCTGGACTATCAGGATTCTGAAAGCCGAGGGTCTTGAGATGGAAGACCCGCGCTGGATGCACCTGCATCACGGCCATCACACGACCGCCGAATCGTTAGCCGTTCGGCTGCGCGTGGAGATTATCGGCGCGAGCAACTACGAGATTCTTGACCCGGCTCAAAGCGGCATCGAAGTTCGTTACACCGTTCACGGCGTCCCCGTCTCCGGCTGGCTCCAATCGCCTTTCACTTACCTGCTGGACATTGACAACCCCGCGCTCGACTCCTTAGCAGACGGCTTTCACGACATCAGCCTCGAAGCGCGCGGCGCGGCGCGAAACGACTTCAAGCCGCACCCGGTCTTCCTGCACCTCACGCGGGGTCGGCCATTGAGCCCGCTCGTGCCCGTCATCGCGGGCGACGACCAGGGCGCGGGGCCTGCGCCGGAGGGGCCGGGCGTGGTTTACGTTGCCCCTGCCGCGCGGCGCATGACGGGCCATCCCATGAGCCCTGCCGTCAGCGCCTGGCACAATGCTCCTTACCTGGAAAACCTCTATCTGGAATTGATGGCCCCGCACACGGAGCTTTTCACTTCCGCGCAAATGTGGTGGGAAGACCCGCCGCATCCCGGAGTCCCTTTCGCGCGCGGCCTCCCGCCCAAACACGGCGAAGATCATCGCGGCCTGCGCGTCGCCAATCTACAGGAGCGGCTTCCCCTTAAGGACGGGCCGCGCGGCGTCGGCTGGATGAGTCCCTACGTCACCGGGCAGGTTGATTCTCTTGGGCGCTTTGCCTTCGCAGAGGTCGGCGGCCGCGTCGGCTGGCTGATGCCTGACGGCGAGGTCATCACAGTCGCCGGGTGGCGCGTCAAGCCGGACAAAGACCCCGCTTGGTATCTCAAACCGCTCGACGTGGTGCGGCGCAACATGGAGTTGCGCGGGGCCTGGGTCGAAGGCAAGCGCGCGGGCGAGGCGGGCGGCTTTCGCACGCCGCTCGACGTGGCCGTAGACCCACGCAACGAGAACGTCCTTTACGTCGCCGGCTACGAAGATCACTGCATCTGGAAAGTGGAGATTACAGACGCCCGGACCAACAACGTGAGAGTCAGCGTCTTCGCGGGCTCGCTCACTCACGCGGCGGGTTTTCAGGACGGAGCGGGCCACAACGCGCGCTTCAACGGCCCGGCCTCCTGCGTCTGGGACCCTGTCAGCGACGCGCTCTACGTCGCAGACCAGGACAACGACGCCGTCAGAAAAATTACGCGCGACGGACGAGTGACCACGCTCTTCGGGTCGCCGGGCATGGCCGGTCGTTTACAGTCGCGCGGCGTCGCGGATGTCTTCGATCAGAGCACTAATCGCGCGGCCAGCCGTTTTGAAGTGACGGCCGCGGAGGCCGGCGGCGGGTCGCGCCCGGACATTTACGTGCCGCAGTGCATACGCGTTGACAGCCGGGGCAACCTCATTCTTCTCGAACTCGGCTACGGGGCGATTCGCCGCATCAACCCGGCGACGGGCGAGACGAAGAAGCTCGGCGAGGTCGGGCAGAAGTTCGCGCAGTGGGATCGCGGCTGGGCATGGCTCGACGTTGACCGCTGGGGGAATGCGGGGCCGCTCGACGGCATCTACTGGTGCAAGTTCGTCGGCGGCGAGGTTGACGGCGAGGCGGGCGACCGCTTTAACGAGGTCTACGCCTGGCTGCCGCCCGAAGGCGGGCTCTCGCGTTTCATCTTCGGCGACGACTGGGAGCCGCACCCGGACGGCTGGGGCTTGAGGAGCAACGCGGACCCGCCGCACTACCCCTGGCTGGTGGCGGTTGACCCGCGCGGCGCGCTGCTCATAGCGGGCGGCGGCGAGCACGGCCTCTGCCGCCTGCGTAAGCGGAGGGCGACGGACCCTGTCGCCACGGACTACTACCCGCGATACTATGAGGGGCAACTCCTCTGGGCGCGAGGCGGCGCTGCCGGCGCTCACTCTTTCTCCTTCAAGTTCGGCTGGGGCGCTCACAACTACCTGGGCCTCGCGGACGCCTGGGCGCTCCGCGGAAACGAGACGGACCAGCAGTTGCTCGACATGTTCGAAGCGCCCGCCTCGATTCGCAACAACGCAACGGCGCGCGACCGGTGGCTCTACTTCGTCCGCAGGAACATAGGCCCGCCGGGAGCGCCGCGCGTCAATCAACGGCCCGCCGTCCAGCTCAGCACTCCCGCTGGCGGCGCGTCCTTCACGGCCCCTGCATCCGTCACCATTACGGCCAGCGCGTCTGACGCGGACGGCCGCGTCGGCAAGGTGGAATTCTTTAGCGGCGGCACAAAACTGGGCGAGGACACGACGAGCCCTTATAGTTTTGTCTGGGACAACGTCGCCGCGGGCGACTACACGCTCACGGCCAGGGCAACGGACGACCTCGGCCTGGCAGCCACGTCCGGCCCTGTCGGCGTGAAGGTCGAGCCGCCCCCCGCCCCCGTACTTTTGACCGAGGCGACTTCGCTGCGCGCCATCGCCCTCGATTCAATAGCGTGGCTGCGCGAGCCTTTCGCGCTCACCTCTCCCCATTATTTCAGCGCCGACCGCCGCACGCGCATTATGCTCTTTGCGCTGAACGTCAACCTACTGCCCGGCGAGACCGCCTCAATCGTGACGGTCGAGGCGGAAGACGCGGCGCACCGTGTCTACCAGTTCAGGGTCGAGTACGTCGGCAAGGTCCCGGGCTTCGAGTGGATGAGTTGTGTCGTCGTCAGGCTGAGCGATGGTCTGGGCAATGTCGGCGACGTGCTCGTGAGGCTGCGGCTGCGCGGGGTGGCGAGCAACCGCGTGCGCGTCGGGATAGGGTACGTGGGCGGCGGTTTGCCGAACGACGCGGGGGCCGTCCCGACGCCCGCGCCCTGAAGATGAGTCAGGACTTCTTCCCGCTAAAGCGCTCGCGGAAGTCCGCTGAGTGTTGTCTGAGTTCGAGCCAGTCTTGGAAGAGTTTCGGAGATTGGAGCCAGACGGTGAACCATTCGGCGATCTCCGCCTTCTCGGCGCGCTTTCGCTCGTCGACGTTGCGGTTGCGCGCGATCATCTGCGCCCGCTGCTTCCCTTTCAAGGCCGTCTCGCGCACGCGCCGCAAGCCCTCCTGGTCTTTGGTCCGCGCAAACTGCCGCCGCAAATTCTCCAAATTCTTGAGCGAGGCCGCAGCTTGCTCGAAGGTGGAGAACTTCAGGACGTTGCGGAACATGGCCTCGTAAGGGTCCGCGGAGCGGTGGCGCGTGTCGAGTTCCAGCACCTCCGCGTGGCGCAGTTCCGCGCCCTCGTCCGCCAGGAGGCGCGCGACGACCGCGGGCGCTTCGACCGCGCCCTCGCCGAAGCGCTCGCGCACCACGCTCGCGATGGTTTCCAGCTCCGCCGCGCCCACGGACTCGCAGTCCAGGTGCTCCCAGACCTCTATCATCAGGTCGTGCTTGGTGCGCGACTTCCACTCACGTTTTTCCATCTCACCAGCCAACTTACAGAAAACGGGTGGCGGGTGACAAGCGGCGGGTGACAAGTTAAAATCTCATTTTGTCGCATATCACTTGCCACCCTTCACTGTAGCTATGGCGGACTTAGAGAACGCGCTCGCGGCACTGCGGGAACATTTCGGCTTCGAGGATTTCCGCGAGGGCCAGCGCGAGGTCATCACTGCAATCCTGGAAGGCCGCGACACGGTCGTCGTCATGCCGACGGGCGGCGGCAAGTCACTCTGCTACCAACTGCCCGCCCTGATGAAGCCGGGCGCGACCGTCGTCGTCTCGCCGCTGATTGCGCTGATGAAAGACCAGGTGGACGCGCTCGCCGCGCGCAACCTGCCCGCGACCTTCATCAACAGCTCCATCACTTTCGAGGAGCAGAAGGCGCGCATACAGGGCGTGCGCCGCGGCCTCTACAAACTCGTCTACGTCGCGCCCGAGCGCTTCCGCAGCGCGCATTTCGTCGAGACCCTGCGCTCGATAGACATCTCGCTCTTCGCGGTCGACGAGGCGCACTGCATCTCGCAATGGGGCCACGATTTTCGGCCCGACTACATACGCCTGCGCCAGTCAATCGAAGAGATCGGCCGCCCTCAGGTCGCGGCGCTCACCGCCACCGCCACGCCCTACGTCCGCGCGGACATCATAGAGCAACTGAACTTGCGCGAGCCGCGCGCCTTCGTCAGCGGCTTCGACCGGCCCAACCTCTCCATCGTGGTCGTCCACACGCAGAAGGAGCGCGAGAAGATCAATCACATACGCGCGCTCGCCTCCAAGCACGCGGCGGGCTCGGGCATCATCTACACCTCCACGCGCAAGGCTGTCGAGCAGGTGACGAACCGGCTGCTCGGGGCGGGCCTGAACGTCATAGGCTATCACGCCGGGATGGACGAGGCGGCGCGCACCAGCGCGCAGGAAGACTTCATGGCCGGGCGCGCGCAGATGATCGTCGCCACCAACGCCTTCGGCATGGGCATCGACAAGCCGGACATACGCTTCGTGGCCCACTACCAGATGCCCGGCTCGATTGAGGCTTACTACCAGGAGATCGGCCGCGCCGGGCGCGACCAGATGCCTTCCGACTGCGTGCTCCTCTTCAACTACGCGGACAAGCGCACGCAGGACTACTTCATCGAAGGCTCATACCCTCCGCCCGAGACGGTCGCCAAGGTTTACCAGGCGCTCGTCGCCACCAACCAGAAGCGCATAGAGCTTTCGGTCAGCGAGATCGCCACCCGCGCCAGTCTCCGCAACGAGATGGCCGTCCAGTCCGCCCTCGTCATTCTGGAGAAGGCCGGGCACATAGAGCGCGGGGCGAGCGGCGAGAACCGCGCCGCGCTGCGTTTGCAGATGAAGCCGCAGGACGCGCGCGCTGCCGTCGGCGGCCGAGAGACACAGGCGCGACAGGTGCTCTTCGGCCTGCTCGGCGGCTACGACCTGAACGAGCGCGCGGACATCGAGCTAGACGTGGCGGAGTTCGCCGAAAACCTCGGCCTGGAAGTCGCGGCCGCGCGCCGCGCGCTCTCGCAACTCAGCGCCTCGGGCGTCATCAGTTACAACGCGGCGCGGCGCACGCGCGGCGTCCTGATGCTGGACGAGCGCCCCGCCACGAGCCTGCGCATACGCCCGCACGAGGTCGCGCGCCGCGCCGCGCTCGAACAGCGCAAGCTGCGCGAGATGATCAGCTTCTGCTACACGGAGAGCTGCTACCGCGCCTTCATCCTGGACTACTTCGGCGACGAGCGCCACGCCGCCAACTGCGGCACCTGCGGCAACTGCGTCGCGCCCGCGCGAGAGCGGGCCGCTCAAGGCCCGACAACCGGCGCGCCCATGAACGAGCCGACCGCGCTCGACGACTTCGTCCGCGAGCACGTGCCGTTCGGCTTAGACCTTGAGCGCGAGTTGGACGAAGGCTCGCGCGTGCGCCGCGCAAGCGACGAGGCCGTGGCCGCCGCCGCTGTCCCGGCCGAGGCGCGCGGCGTCAGCGTCACGCAGGCGCGCGCGCTGACCGAAGAGGAGGGTCTGCTCGTCCGTAAAATCCTGGCCTGCGCGGCCCGCATGCAGGGCCGCTTCGGCAAGGGGATGCTGGCCTCGACCCTGCGCGGCTCGCGCGCGCGCAACGTCCTACAGGCCGGGCTAGACCAGCTCTCGACCTACGGCATCTTGGACGACATGACGCAGGACGAATTGATGGACTACATCGACGCGCTCGTCTCGGCCGGCTGCCTGCACGTGACCGGCGGCGCGTACCCCACCGTCTCGCTGACCGCGCTCGGCGGCGACGTGATGCGCGAGCGCGCGAGCGTGGAATTGGCCCTGCCGGAAACCTCCCTGAGCGCGCTCGCGACCGCCAGTTTCGGCCCGGCGACGGCCGCGGCCGCCGCCAAAGCCCCGAAGGCGAAAGCCGTCAGCACGGTTGACGAGACTTACGCCCTTTACGATGAGGGCTTGTCAATCGAAGAGATTTGCCAGCGGCGCGGGTTGACGGCGATGACAGTCGAGAAACACCTCGCCGAGTGCATCACGCAGAACCGCCCCTTCGACCTCTCGCGCCACGTCTCTGACGCGGACCGCGCGCTGATTGAAAGCGCCATCGAGCAGGTCGGCACGGACCTCCTGCGCCCGCTGCGCGACGTGCTGCCCCCGCGCATCAACTACCGCATGATCCGCTTCGTCGTCGCCGACGTGCAGCGCGCTAAAAACGCTACGCGGGCCGATGAGCAGTGAACGAAGGCACCCGCCTTTCGATTCATCATTCATCACTCGTCGTTCACCATTGCTTTTCTGTGGTAAGGTCTTCTCATCGCTTTTAAATTGTCAGACAAAGGAGACCTCGGATGAGTCGTAATCCGAACACCGATCCGCCACAGCCCGCAGAGCCTGTGCCGCAGCCTGGCGAGCCTGAGTTGCCGCCGATTGGGCCGGACGTTCCAGTCGCCCCGGACCCAGGGCCGCTGCCGCTCCCGCCGGACGCGGAGCCTTCTCCGGCCGCGCCCGTGCGCGAGCCGGACAGCCCGCCCCCGGCTGGCGACCCGCCGACGGGCGAGCCCACGCGGCTGGCCTGACCGGCCGCGGCTTCCGCAAAGCCCGCGCGGCCCACACGTCCATTATCCGTTGATTGACGGCAAGCCTTCCAACAAAGCCGTCTCCGCGCCGGAAAGAGCGCCAAAACTTTCCAGGCGCTTCTCTCACAAAGCCGCTTGTGCGCGGGCGTCGCCCCCTTGAGCGCCCGCGACACGGCAAAAATAAGGTGAAAGTAAAAGAGAAAAGGCAAAAGTGAAGACAAGGAGCTTTCGTCCTCACTTTTGCCTTTTACCTTTCGCCTTTTGCCTTTACAATGCTCGCGCTCCGGTGCCGGGAAGGCCAGCGGACATGACGCCAGAGCGCCTTCCGGCGAAGGAACTGTTTTGAAAGCCGCCAGAAGCGGAGTCGCCCCCGTAAGCTCCGCCTTTCCGCAACGCGCTATCCCAGAGAGCGTCTTACAGCCCGGAGTAACTCAACGATCATTACGGGGGCGGGACGAGCCAGGCCCGGACCTGTCGCCACACGATGAGCGGCACGATTCGCCGCCTCGTGAGAAGAGAGAAAATGAGCACCGAGTTTAACGTCCCAGAGCTAGCCGTTTTTCAGGGCCGCACGCGCCAGAGCAGACGAGCGCCCGCCGAAGTCGCCGCCCACGAGGACGCGCCCCTGGCGTTTCTCGACGAGGCAGCAAGCCTACTTCAGATAAAATCATTCACGCCGCACCCCAAGTTCACGAGCGGCCACGCCCAGACGCTCGCCGGCTACTACTGGCCCCGCGGCTTTCTCAAAAGCGCCCACCGCGGCGACGAGGCGCGCATCTTCGAGGTCGAGCCGGACGTGCGGCTGCTGGCCCACTGCCGCTGGCAGAAGGACCGCCTACGGCAACCCACCCTGGTTCTAGTGCACGGGTTGGAAGGCTCGGACACGTCCGTCTACATGCTCGGCACGGCCGAGAAGGCTTTCGGCGCGGGCTTTAACGTCGTCCGGCTGAACCTGCGCACTTGCGGCAACACGGAGCACCTGACGCCGACGCTCTACAACAGCGCGCACACCGGCGACCTGCGCGCGGTCCTGCGCGAGTTGATTGAGAAGGACGGCTTTTCCTCGGTCTACCTGGCGGGCTTTTCGATGGGCGGCAACATGTGCCTGCTGCTCGCGGGCGAGGACGCGCCGAACGTGCCGAAGGAGTTGAAGGGCGTCTGCGCCGTCTCGCCGACCATCGACCTGAACTCCTGCGCCGAGGCCATCGAGCGGCGCACCAACTGGCTCTACAAGCAGAGCTTCATACGCAGCATGCGCAAGCGCGTGCTCCGCAAGCGGAAATACTTCCCGGAGCTTTACGACACGGAAGCCCTCAGCCGCCTCCGCACCATACGGGATTTCGACCAGCACTACACGATAGTGCAGGGCGGGTACAGCAGCGTGGACGAGTACTACGAGCGCGCCAGCTCGCTCCCGCTCCTCTCGAAGATACGCACGCCGACCCTGATGGTTCACGCGCAGGACGACCCGTTCGTCCCCTTCTACCCCTTCCGCCACCCGTCCATCGCCGCGAACCCTTACCTCATCTTCCTCGCGCCCGAGCACGGCGGCCACGTCGGCTTCGTCGGCGCGGACACGGAGGGCGAGGACCGCTTCTGGGTCGAGAACCGCCTGGTGGAGTTCTGCCGCCTCACTCAAGATAAGAACGCCTGACAGCCGCTGGAAACTCTTAGCGCCTTTGCGTGAGAAAAACTGTTTCACGCAAAGGCGCTAAGAAAGGTCTTGACTGTCCCTCTGCTTCTACTCGCCTTCTTGATTTTCCGGCTCTTCGCCCTTCTTCGGCTCGTCCTTCTTCTCGAAGTCGTCGGCCGGGGCGTGGTAGGCGAAGACCACGTCGTCCTCGGACGAGGGCAGCACGCGCGCGGCCAGGTCCGCGAGCAGGCGGCGTATGCGGCCGGGCTCCTCGGCGGGCGGGAGGGGCGCGGGCGTCTCGGCGGCGGAGAGTTCCGTGTCCAGGCGTATGAGCTGGGTCGTGATGTGGCGGCACGAGGCGCAGGCGACCAGGTGGCGTATGAGCGGCGCGGCCTCGCGTTCGCTCAGCCGGCCCTCGACGAAGACCGAGAGAGCGTCCTCGTCCAGATGAGCACCCGCCGCGGCCGACGCCGGAGCGAGCGACCCGCGCCGCGAGAGGTGCTGGTGCACCATGCGCCGCAGGCGGTCGCTCTCTTTGTTGCTCTTCGGTCTCGGCATCTGCCGTTCGTCTCCTTCCAATCTATGTGACGCTTATTGCGGTCTCACTTTGCCCTACCGCTCCGCGGGCGCGTCCGTCAAATGTCTGCGCACGTCCTCGGGCGCTAAATCCTCGGTCGCCATCTCGACGCAAAGCTCTATCTCGTCCGCGCTCAGCCCGCTCTGCTCTTTCAACTCTGACCGAAAACGCTCCAAGACTTTGCCGTAAACTTTCTCCAGCCAGCGCATCACCGTTGACTCGTGCACGCGGCTGTCCGGGACCGAGATGCGCCGCTTCGACTGGCGCTGGAACCAGCGGCGCAAGGGGGAGCGCGGCTCCTCGACCAGCCGCGCGATCTCGCGCAATTTCAAACCCTCGACGTGGTAGTAAAGCAGCAGCAGCTTCTCGTGGTCGTCCAGCGTCGCGAGCGACGTGTCCAGCGCCTTAACTGTCACGTCGCGGTAGCGCTCGCGCGCCACGCGCTCGACCATCGCGCCCTCGCCGCCGCGCGCCTCCGCGCGCCAGCCCGGCCGGTCCCGCACCTCGCCGCCGCCCTCGGACCAGTCGTCAATCGAGACCTCGTCGCGCCGCGCGCGGTGCAGGTCTATGACCGCGTGCCAGACGACCGTCCTCAGCCACCCGCGCAGCGTCCCGCGCCCCGTGTAGGTCGCGAACTTGGACTGCCGCACGTCGTTGACGACGCGGGTTCCGTAGAGCTCGACGTAGACCGAGTCGATGACCTCTTCGGCGTCCGACTCGGCGCTCGCGAGGTGGCGGGCGATGCGCTCTATGTAGCGGCGGTAGCTCTGGTCGAACTCCCACCAGGCGTGCTCGTTGCCGCGCGCGCAGGCCAGCGCCAGGTAGAGGTCCGTGATCTGTAGCTCGCCGATGAACTGGCGAATCTCGTCCGGCGTCGGCGCGCTCGCGGCCTGCGGGTCCACCAGGTACTTGTCTATGGCCGCCCGGACCGCCGCGTGGAACGCGTCCGCCTCCACGTCGTAGTTGGGCGCGGCCTCAATGCAACGCTGGTGGAGCGCGCTGATGTCCGCGGCGCACTCCGCAATCGCGCTCTCAAGTTGTTCGAGTAATGAGACAGTCACTGACGCGCGATTATAGATTAAAAGGCGCGGTTTCGCACCCCGCTCCCGATTGGCAAAGAACTACGCGGGCCGCCCGCCCGCCGGATAAAGCTCTCCCGGCGCGCGTGCGTCTCAGTCGCGCTTTCGTCAGGGGAGAGCGGATTTTCTGATTCTGGCGAGCGGGCTCGAAGGCGTTGCGTGTGCTGCCGCTCACGCCGTTGGTGACGGAGGGGTCCGAAAAATTTTGCCCAAGAAAGTGAAGAAAAATCGAGGGCCGCGCGTCATCCCCGGAGGGGATGAACACAATAGCCGGGGGTGGCGCTCGCTTGCCCCCGGCTATCATGTGTGACCGCTTCCGGGTCGAGGCTGGTAAAGCCTTCCCGCCCTTCTATTTTTCCAATTTCTTCAAAATCCTGCCCGCGTGGTTGCGGGTCATCAGCGGGAGGCGCTCGTCGTTGCTCAATTCGCGCAGCAGCGGGACGAGTTGCTGCGGGTCCGTCAGCTCGTTCAGGCGCAGATATTTGTCCAGGCGGTCCATCAGCTTCGGCGAGCTGAGCGGCTGAACCTGGCGCGCCAGCGCCACGTCGAAGACGAAGAGCACCTGGTTGTGGACGCGCCTGTACTCGTCCGCGAGCGCCTTGGCGTTCTGGTCCGTCGTCCAGTTGAACTCCGCCTCGCGCGTGCGCCCGCCGCGCGTCATCGTCAGGCGCACGGTCCCCAGGTGAGAGTAATCCCTCTCGGCTTGGTAGCTCGCCGTCGAGTCCAGGAAGCGCAGCGCCTCCCACAGGCCGTTGATGCGCGCGCGCGAAGTCTCCGACAGTTCCAGGGGCTCCACGACCGGCTCCACGTCCTCCTGGCGCTCGAAGGTGACTTCGCCGCGCCCTTGAGAGTCGTGCCTGACCTTGACGTGGCGCACGTAGAAGGCGGGCTGGCTGAACTCGTAAGTGTAGACGGCGTCGTCCGCGGGCGCGGACTTTTCGGGCGTCGTCGCTTCCTTCGCGGTCTCATCGGCGCGCCGGTTCTGCTTCTGCGGGCCGTCGTTTTGTGCCACAGCGCAAATCGCCGCGCCCAGTATCAGGAGCGCGGCGACGCCGGCACGTAAAATCGTGTTTCTTACAATCACTCGAATTTGACCGAGACGAGCTTCGAGACGCCCACCTCTTCCATCGTCACGCCGTAGAGGGCGCGCGCCATCTCCATCGTGCGCTTGTTGTGCGTGATGACGATGAACTGCGTGCTCTCGCTCATCGCGGCGACCTTGTCCGTGAAGCGCCCGACGTTGGCCTCGTCCAAAGGCGCGTCCACCTCGTCGAGCAGGCAGAAGGGGCTCGGCCTGTAGTGGAAGATGCCGAGGACGAGCGCGAGCGCCGCCATGGCCTTCTCGCCGCCCGAGAGCAGCAGCACGTTTTGCAGGCGCTTGCCCGGCGGCTGCGCGATGATGTCTATGCCGGATTCCAGCACGTCGTCCGCGTCGATCATACTCATCTCGCCGCGGCCGCCGCCGAAGAGTTCCTGGAAGAACTCCCCGAAGTTGCGATTAATCTGCTCGAAGGCGTGGCGGAAGCGCTCGCGCGAGCGGCGCTTGATCTCGCGCAGCGCCTCTTCCGTGGACGCGATTCCCTCCGTGATGTCCTGCCGCTGGCCCGTGAGGAAGATAAGGCGCTCCTCGGCCTCGGACAGTTCTTCGAGCGCCATCATGTTGACCGCGCCGAAGCCCTCGACGCGCGCGCGCAACTCTTCGACGCGCGCCTTGCCCGCCTCCAGGTCGAACTCCTCGTCGACGGGCAGCTCGCGCGCCAGCTCTTCGAGCGACTGGCTCAACTCCGTGTGGCAGGCTTCGCGCACGTAGCCGAGCCGGGCCGCGCTCTCGGCCCGCTGGACTTCGAGCGCCGCCCGCGCCTCTCGCGCCGCGGCCGCGCGCCGATTCAACTCGCCCAACTCGCCCGCGAGCGCGTCGGCGCGCTCGCGGGCGGCCGCCAGGCTCGAAGTGAGCCGCGCAATCGACTGCTCCTCGCGCGCGCGCTCGTCGCCGACAGTCCCCGCGCTCTCCTCCATCTCGCCGATGGAGCGCCGCAACTCTTCGAGGCGCGCCGCGGCGTCCGCCACTTCCCGCTCGTGCCGCTCAAGCCGCGCCTCAAGCTCCGCGCGCTCGGCCTCCATGCGCCGCAACTCGGCGGCCGTCGCGCGCCGTCGCTCGGCGGCCGCGGCCGCGGCCGCGCGCTGCTCGCCCAGGCTCTCGCTCTCCGTCTCGGCCGCACGGCGCGCGACCGCCAGCATCCCGGCGGCCTCCGTAATCAACTCCGTGGCCGCGAGACGCGCCGCCTCGGCGGCCTCCGCCTCATTGAGCGCGGTCGCGCGGCGCTCTTCCAGTTCGAGCCGTTCCTGTGCCAATCTCGCGGCGTCGTCGGCGACCACGCGCAGGTGGCGCTCGGCGCGCTCAATCTCCTGCGCGAGCTGCGTCGCCGAAAGCTCGCGCGCCACGTGGTCGCGCTCCTCGCGCCCTATGGCCTCGTTCAAAAGCACGACCGCGTCTTCGAGCTCCGTCAGGCGCGAGCGCGCCTCGCTCACGGCCCGCGCGGCCGACGCCACTTCCGCCTGCAACGCGGGCGCGCGGCCCTCAAGCTCGCGCAACTCGCGTTTGAAGGCGAGCAGGCCCGCGCCGTCTTCGACCGAGCGCGCGTCGCCCGCGTTGACGAGTTGACCGCCCGCGACCCAGTCGCCGTCGAGCGTCACGCACATCTCGCCCGTCGCCAAGCTCGTCGTCATGGCGTGATCCAAATCCTGCGTGACGCGCGCGTTCATGTGCTGCGGGAGCGTGCGGTTGAGGACAGCCAAAAGCTCGCGCGGCGCGCCGAGCAGGTCGCGTATGCGAACGTCGCCGGTGATTTCGCCGCCCGTAGAGCCGGCACCCTGCGCGGCGGCGTAGACTCTGTAGGCCGCGGCGATGTCCGCCTCTTCGCTCGCGCCGTGGAGCCCGGCCACCAGAAAGCTCGCGCGCCCCGCGCCGTTCTCCCTCAGCCACTGCGCCGCGCGCGCCGCGTCGTCCGGCGTCGGCACGATGACAGCCTGCAACGACGCGCCGAAGACGCCTTCGACGGCGCGCTCCCAGCGCGGCTCGACGTTGAACATGTCCGCGAGCGTGCCCATGAAGTGGAACTCTTCGGTCGGCGCGTCGTCGCTCGCGAACAGGCGCTGGACGGCGGGCGAGTAGTGCGCTCGCTTGGCGTCCAGCTCCATCAAGGTGTCGAGCCTGTGGCGGACCCTCGAAAATTCTTCGCGCGCGCGCGTCAACTCCGCGTCGGTCTCGGAGACGCGCTCGTGGCCCAACACGACCTCGTGCACGGCGGCCTCGCGCTCGGCCGCGAGTTGTGCCAGATTTTCGCGGGCGCGCTCGATCTCGACGGCCAGCGTCTCGGCCTCTGCCACGCGCTCGGCGTGGCCGGCCGCCGCCCGCTCGCCCTCGCGCGCCAGCCCCTCGGCCTGGACAGCCAGGCGTCCGAGCGCGGCTTCGAGCTGCCGCCCGATCTCCATCAGCCTTTCGGCGACGGCCGTGTGCGTCAGGAGCTCTGCGCGGGCGCGCTCGATCTCGGCCTCGGCCTCAGAGACTTCGACGACGCGCTGCCCGTAGGCCGCCTCGGCCGACTGGAGCACGAGAGCGCGCTCCTCGCTCGCCGCGCGCAACTCCGCGTCCTGCTCGCCCAGGCGCGCGCACTCCTCCTCGACGCTCGTCAAGCGAGCGCGGACCGCCTCGATCTCCCGCTCGACCTCCGAGCGCCGCCGCTCCAACGCGGCGAACTGCTCCTGCTGATAACTCTGCTCGCGCGCCCGGCGGTCGCGCCTGAGTTCCGCCTCGGCCGACGCGGCGCGCGCCTCTGCAAGCTCTTCTTCGAAGTTGCGCGCCTCCTGCGTGGCGGCCCGCGCCTCCTCTTCGCGCGCGGCCAACTCTTCGCCGAGCGCGCGCTCCTCGCCCGAAACCTCTTCGAGGCGGACGCGCGTCTCTTCCAGGAGCGCCGTCAGCGAGCGCTCCTCGGCGACGTAGGCGCGGCGCAAAAGCTCACGCAGTTCTTCGCGCAGGACGCGGTACCGGCGCGCCTTCGCGGCCTGCCGCCGCAGGCTGTTCACCTGCCGGTCTATCTCCGAGATGATGTCCGAGACGCGCGACAGGTTCCCGCGCGCGGATTCCAGCCGGGCCTCCGCGGCGCGCTGGCGGACGCGAAACTTCGTGATGCCTGCGGCCTCTTCGATGAGCGTGCGGCGGTCCATCGGCTTGGCCGAGAGAATCTGCCCTATGCGCCCCTGCTCGATGATGGCGTAGTGCGCGCCCGAAAGACCTGTGCCAGAAAATAAGTCCTGAATGTCGCGCAGGCGGCAGGTGCGGTTGTTGAGCAAATACTCGCTCTCGCCCGAGCGGTAGAGCCTGCGCGTCACCGAGACGGCCTCGCCCGGCGAGAACTCAAGCGCCAGACGACTCGGCCGCCAGTGCCGTTTGTGATGAACCTTCGGCGCGGCCGCTTCGACCGCGACAATCTCTGGGACGACCGCAGACGCTTCGGTTCCGGCGTCCACCGCCTGCGAGGCTTCAGCGCCTTCGGCAGACGGAGCAGCTTCCGCATCGGCCGCCGCGTCTGAAGGCGGCGGCTCGGTCGCCTCCGCCGGTTCAGCGCCTGCCGTCAGTTCCCCTATGTCGACGGCCTGGTCGTCTATCTCTTCGAGAGTGGAGTCAATGTCTTCGATGTCGGGCTCGTGCTCGATTGTCTCGTCGCGCACCATGTGCAGGACGACTTCGGCCATGCCGCTCGGCTGGCGGTTGCGCGAGCCCTGGAAGATAACGTCTTTCATCTCAGCGCCGCGCAGGTGCTTGATGCGCTGCTCGCCGAGAACCCAGGCGATGGCGTCCGCGACGTTGGACTTGCCGCAGCCGTTCGGGCCGACGACGGCCGTGATGCCGTCGCCCGTGAAGACGATTTCCGTATGATCCGCGAAGGATTTGAAGCCGGTGATTTCTAGGCGTTGAAGTTTGAACATGCGTCAGGTCTGAAGCGAACGGCCACTCCGGGGTCAAGAGAACTCAAAGCGCAGTCCCTAGAGCGCGGCGTACAAGAGGCACACTATATGTTGGACTTCGCGGGAATGTCAACCAATGCTTCAGGCCATAGGGGGTTACTGTTGCAGGCGGCAGATTTAACTTTAGCGCCGGCCTTCGACCAGATCGGGCCGGGCGTAAAGCACGAGCGTGACTCCGGGGCGGAGCGGGTAGGCGTCGACGCGAACGTAGCGGTCGCCCAGGACCTCCTGTAGCTGGGCGGCCTTCTCTATCTCCTGCCTCTCGGTGCTGATGACGATGGGGCCTTTGACGGAGACCAGGTCGCCGTTGGGCCTTTCCACGTAACCGAAGAAACCGGCGTGCTCGTACTCGCGCAGGTACCAGGGCAGCGGCCAGTACTCGTCGGCGACGATGGCGACCTCCGTCTTCCTGCCCGTCCCGGCGCGCTCGGCCAACTCGTCAATCTTGTTGACCAGAGGGAGAAAATCTCGGTAGGTGTGCGCGTAGACGTAAGGGTACGTGTCGTCGTCGTAGTAGTAGAAGTTGAGGCGGGCCGTCTGCACGCCGCTGACGGCGAGCGCCGCCAGGGTGACCGCGAGGGCGGCGAGACGCGCGGGCCACTCCCCTTTCGAATGGTAAAGCACGTTGACGGCGTAACCGCTGATGACGGCGAGCGGGACGGTGAAGCTGAGCATCAGCCAGGGCGTCTTGTAGGGGATGAGCGAGTAGGCCGCGAGGATGCCGAAGGCCCACGCGCCGGCGAAGACGCCGAAGCGGTGGCGGCGTATCAGGGCCGCGATGGAGCCGGCCGCGCCCAGTATCAGGAGCGGCGCTTGCTCCTGCCAGAGCCACCAGAGGTAAGTGTGCCAGGGATGGCCGTGCTCTTTCGTGCCGGTTTTGGCCCAGACCTGAAAAGACTTGAGCGCGTCGCCCACGCCCTCCCGGTTAGTGAAGAAGGAGGAGTAAAACAGGACATTGATGAAGAGAAAAAGGAAGAGCGCGAGCGCCGCCATCGGCGCGACACTCTTCCAGCCGCCGAGCCTTTCGAGCGCCCCCGGCTGCGCAGCGTGTTGGCCCTTGCGCTTCTTACCCTTCGCCTGTCGAGCTGGCGGCTCCCACGGGACGTGGCCCCCGCCTCGGTCCGTGAGCCTCATGTAAACGGAGCTGACGGCCCAGGCGAGGCCGAGGACGACGAGCGAGATGAGCGCCGTCTCCTTCGTGGCCGTCAGGAGCGCCGCCGAGATGGCCGCGAACAGCAGGTAGACGGGGTCGGTCGTCTCCCAGTAGCGCAGGGCCGCGACGACGACGCCGAGGGTGAAGAAGACGAACTGCGTTTCGTGTATGAAGTAGCGCGAGACGTAAACGTCGCCGGGCGAGAGCGCGACGAGCGCGGCGGCCGCGAGCGCGCCGGCGGCACCTATGTTGCGGCGCAGGCCGAGCACCAGCCAGACGGTGGCGACGCCGAAGAGGGCGGGCACGAGGCGGACGGCAATCGTCCCGAGGCCGGGCTCGCCGAAGAGGAACGCTTTCAGCTTCGTGACGGCGAGCGCGAAGTAGTAGAGCGTCGGGCCGTGATAGTTCTCATGGTTGTAATGATAAACGCCGTCGCGGTAGAGCGTCGTCAGGAAGAAGCCGTTGACGCCCTCGTCGTGGTGCATCGGCTTGAGGCCGAGCGCGTAGACGCGCACGAACGCCGCCGCGGCGAGGATTGAAAGACTCGCGATCCACCAGACGCGCCGCGAGAGGCCCGCGTTTTCGCCGGGCTGATCGGGCGGCTCAGTCGCCGTGGCGACAGCAGAATTATGTGTCACGCCCGCCGCCTTACCGTCGCGAGATTTTGTAGAGCCTGTAGTCACCCGTCTCCCCAACCAGCTCGAAGCGAGAAAAGAAAGCGTCAGCGGCGGGCGCGTCCCGCCGCTCGTGCGGGCCGACGACGACGAACTCGACGCCGTACTTCGCCAGCAAACTTTCCGCGCCGCGGCCGCCCGCGTAAATCTGCTTGACGTCGCGCCAGCGGTCTTCCCAGGTGATGCCGTGCGAGCCTATGTGTCCCGGGTAGCCCATGACGGAGCGGCGGCCCGTCAGGAAAACCGGCGTGTCGAACGTAGGCTCGTGCAGGACGGTCGCGCGCGGGCGAGTCGCCCCCTTGATCGTCTCTGCGAACCTCACGCCGTCGGCGTCGAAGATTCTAAACTCTGCGGCGCGCGACGCCACGCTCCACACGTCGAGCGCGCCCGCGAGCGTCAGCGTCAGGAGAAGCGCGACGGCAGTGGCGCGCATCGTTCGGTTCCCGCGCACGAGGCGCGCCAAGAGCAGCGCGACGAGCGGCACGGAGGCCAGGAACCAGTAATAGATGACCTTGATATTGTCCCACACCCACGGCGCAAGTTTAATCAAATTCGGGACGACGAAACAAAGCGTGAACGGCAGGTAGAAGAGCAGGAGCGGGCGCGGCACGAGCGGCACCGTCTCGCCCCGGACCCGCTCGCGCCAGAGGAGCGCGGCGACGAGGAGCGGGATGAAGAGCCCCGTGTTCTTGAACCAGAACCGCAGGACGTTCTCCTCGCCGTGGTCCCACCCCGTATGCCAGCCGAAGAAATCCGACGCGCGCACGGAGCTGCCGTGCGTCGCCCACCACATCTGCGGCGCGGCGACGGCTATCGCGGCGGCGAAGAAAATGGCCCACACACGCCACTCCTTCAGCCCCGTCAACAGCGCCACGCCCGCGCCCACGACCATCACCGCGACGAAGCTGTGCGCGTGCACGAGCAGCAGCAGTCCGGCGACCGCCCCCGCCGCGGCCATCCGACGAACGGAAGGCAAAAGTAAAAAGGAAGAAGGGAAAAGTGAAGACGAAGAAGACGGCGGGCGTGAACCGGCAACTGCTTTTTCTTTCCTTTTGCCTTTCACCTTTTTACTGTTGCCTTCACTTTTGCCTTCTTCGTCTCTCCGCGTCGAAGTCCACCAGACTGTGAAGACGATGAGGGCGAGCGGGAAGCCGAGCAGTATGCCGCGCTGCGGGATGAGGAGCGTCGTCAGCGAATTGCCCCAGCGGTAGCCCGTCTCGTGCGTGATGGTGTACTGCTGCGACAGGTCCATGAGAATCCCGAAGAGCCCCTTCGCGGCCCAGCGCGGGTCGTTCCACAGGTGCCAGAAGCCCAGGCCGCCGCTGAAGAGGACGAGCGCGGGCGCGATGAGCCCCGCCACCCAGTCGCGCGTCAGCTTCCAGGTGAAGCGGTGCAGGACGCCCACGAACGCGAGCGCGAGCACGTAGTTCTCCAGCATCAGCGCCTGGCGCAAGCTGGCCCCGGCGCGCACGAAGCAGGCCGCGACGAAGTCCGAGATGAAAGGGTACGTGAAGCGCGCGCCCGCGAACGTAGGGTCTTCGGGCGGGAAGTTCGCGCCGTCCGCGAAGCTCGTGATGATGCTCAGGTGAAAGGGCAGGTCGCCGTAGTTGTTCTGCACGCCCGTGTATATTCCGTCCGCGCTCTCAAACATCGCGCGGTCGAAGACGAACCACAGCAGCGCGGCGACCGCCGCGTAAAAGATGAAGTGGACGCTCGACTGCCGCGCGGGGTGCAGCACGGAGCGGTGCGCCGCGCGCGCGGCCTCGTGGAAATCCTTGCTCGCCGCGGCCCGCAGGCGCGGCCTCGCCAGCCACGCGAGGGGCGAAGCGACGGCGGCGGCCGTCAGGGCGAGGGCGAACGGCGTGAATCCTATGAGTGAAGCGGCGACGAAGCCGACCAGCCCGAGCGCGGCGAAGCCCACGCACGCGCCCATGCAGAGGCGTGCCGCGAGCGGCGCGTCATCGTCCCACAGGTAAGTGAGCGCCGCCCCGCCCGCAATCGCAATCAGCGCCAATGCCAGAGCAAGAAACATAGTGACGGGCGACGGGTTAAGAAAAGAGTTTTTCCTGTCACCCGTCGCGTTGCTGTGCCGGCCGGAGAGAACTGGATTGAACTGTCGCGCCCGATTATACGATGCGTGTCAACGACGGCCGCACGGCCGAGGGGTCATCGACGACACTTTGCAGTATAATCCGTCCCATCTTCCCTCTTCAGAAGGGAGCCTTTTATGGCCTTCAGGAAATCACTCAGGTGGGCGCACGCGCTCGCGTGCATCTTCGCGCTCGCGCTCGCGTGCGCGCCGTGGGCCGCGGCCCAGAGTGATTCCATACACGAGGTGGAAGTTTACCTGAGGGCGCGGGGCGCTTCGGTCAACGGGGTGCGCGTCCGGCTGATACGGCAGTCCGGGATGATGCCCGTCGCAGACTCCTTCAGCAACCAGGACGGGCGAATCAGGTTCACGGGCCTGCTGCCCGGAGAGTACACCGTCGAGACAAACGAGAGTGACAAGTTCGAGGCGACGGCGACGCGCGTGACCGTGCGCCCCATCGAATTCACGCCCAAGCCCACGAGCGTGAGCGTCTACATTGACCTCCCCGCGCGCAAAGGACCGGACATGGCCGAGCCCGGCGTCGTCCTGGCCGACGTGGACCTCAAAGTCCCTGAGGCCGCACTCAAGCGCTACCGCAAAGGCGTAGAGTTCCTCCGCGCCGGCAACCGCGACGAGGCCGTCGAAGAGCTCAAGGCCGCGGTTAAAGCTTACCCGCAATACTACGCCGCGCGCCTGGAGCTGGGCCGGCAGCTTCGCGCGCAACTCCTGTTCGACGAGGCCGCGGAGGCGCTCCGGCCGCTCGGCGAGATCGCGCCGAAGAGAGCCGAGCCGCGCATAGAGTACGCCATAGTTTTGCTCGCCCTGAAGCGGTCCAAAGAAGCGGCCGGCCAGTTGCGCAAGGCGCTCGAATTGGAAGAGGCCAACTGGGTGACGCACCTGCACCTCGGCTGGGCACTGCTCGAAACGGAGCCCGAGGAGGCCGAGCGCTACTTCAGGCGCGCGCTCGAACTCGACGAGCGTAAGGCCGCGCAGGCGCACCTCTCGCTGGCGCGGCTGGCTTACGCAAAGGGCTCGCGCCCAGACTCCGTGCGCCATCTCGAAGCCTACCTCGCTCTCGCGCCCGACGCGCCCGACGCCACGGCCGTGCGCCGCCTCCTCAATCAATTGCAAAGAAGTGATAAGTGAAATTAGAAAAGAGTCGTAAGTTTTGGCCGTGGCTGGCGGGGGCATTGATTCTGGCGGCCGCCGTGTTCCAGTTGCGCAGTCAGGGGCGATTGTGGTTCTGCGCGTGCGGCTACCTGCTTCCGTGGTCCGGCGACGCCTGGAGCGCCGACAACTCGCAGCACCTGCTCGACCCGTACAGCTTTACGCACGTCCTGCACGGGTTCATGTTCTGGTGGCTGCTCGCCTGGGCCCTGCCGCGCGCGCCCGTGGCCTGGCGCTTTTGCCTCGCGATTTCACTTGAAGCCCTGTGGGAAGTCGTCGAGAATACTGACTTCGTCATCCAGCGATACCGCGAGGCGACGCAGGCACTCGGCTATCAGGGCGACACCGTCGTCAACTCGCTCGGCGACGTTCTGATGTGCGCCCTCGGATTCCTGCTCGCGCGGCGCATAGGCTGGCGCCGATCGCTCGCGCTGTTCGTCCTGACGGAAGTCGTGCTGCTCGTCTGGATCAGGGACAGCCTGCTGCTCAACATACTGATGCTGCTCTACCCGCTTGAGGGAATCAAGGCGTGGCAGGCCGGACACTGAGAAGCTCTAAAATTCACACGCGGAGAATGAGAATGGTTGAAGCGAAGAATGACGCTACGGACGTGTGGCCGAGCCTGCCGCTCGAAGAGTGGAAGGACACTTACGCCACGCTGCACATGTGGACGCAGATCGTCGGGAAAGTCCGGCTCGTGCTGAGCCCGAAGATCAATCACTGGTGGCAGGTCCCGCTCTACGTCACGGCGCGCGGCCTGACGACCGCTACGATCCCGCACGGGCCCGGCGCTTTCGAGATCGACTTCGACTTCATAGAGCACCAGTTGCTCGTCAGGACCAGCGGCGGGGACGAAAAAGTCCTGGAGCTTCGCCCGCGCTCGGTCGCTGACTTTTACCGGGAGCTGATGAGCACGCTCGACTCGCTCGGCATCGGAGTTAAAATCACGGCCCGCCCGGACGAAGTGCCGGACCCGACTCCCTTCGCCGAAGACCACGCGCACGCCTCTTACGACCCCGAGTACGCCAACCGCTTCTGGCGCATACTGGTTCAGGCCGACAGAGTTTTCCGGGAGTTCCGCGCGCGCTTTCTGGGCAAGTGCAGCCCCGTGCATTTCTTCTGGGGGAGCTTCGATCTGGCCGTGACGCGCTTCTCGGGCCGGCCCGCGCCCGAGCGCGAGGGCGCGGACAGCATCACGCGCGAAGCCTACTCGCACGAAGTCATCAGCCACGGCTTCTGGCCCGGCAGCGGCAACATACAGTACCCTGCCTTCTACTCCTACACGGCCCCCGAGCCGCAAGGGCTGCCGCAGGCCGAGGTCCGCCCGGCCGCCACGTTCTACAACCCAGAGACCGGCGGCTTCATATTGCCTTACGACGCAGTCCGGCTGGCCGGCGACCCCGACGAAGTGCTCATGGAATTTTTACAGAGCACCTATGAGGCCGGCGCGAACCTGGCGAACTGGGACCGCGCGTCCCTGGAACGAACCGGAAGCTAACAACGGACTCAAAACCCCTTTGCGTCTTTGCGCCTCCAGCGTGAGGAAATTTCTCGCAAAGGCGCAAAGAAAGGTTCTCGATGTTTGACGGTTTTTCGCGGAAGCGAATCGAGACGAGCGAGGCTGTCATCAACCTGGTGCAGGGCGGCTCAGGCCCGCCCGTGCTGATGCTGCACGGCTACCCGCAGACGCACGCCTGCTGGCACAAAATAGCGCCGCGCCTCGCGGAGCGATTCACGGTCGTCTGCGCGGACCTGCGCGGGTACGGCGACAGCTCGAAGCCCGCGGGCGACGCAGGGCATCACAATTACTCCAAGCGCGCGATGGCGCGAGACCAGGCGGAGGTCATGAGCGCGCTCGGCTTCGAACGCTTCAGTGTCGCAGGCCACGACCGCGGCGCTCGCGTGGCCCACCGCCTCGCGCTCGACCACGCAGAGCGCGTCACGCGCCTCGCGCTCCTCGACATCGTGCCGACCAGAAAAGCCTTCGCGAGCATGAATCAGAAGCTGGCGGCCGCAGACTACCACTGGTTCTTCCTGGTTCAGCCCCATGACTTGCCCGAGCGCCTGATCGGCAACGACCCCTATTTTTATCTGCGCTGGACGCTCGAACACTGGGCGGGGACGCCGGGCGCTCTCACGCCCGCGGCCGTCGCCGAGTACAGGCGCTGTTTCGACGCGGCCACCATCCGCGCGACCTGCGAAGACTACCGCGCCGCCGCGACCATTGACCTCGAACACGACGCGGCGGACGCCGACCGCAAACTCGCCTGCCCTCTCCTGCTCCTGTGGAGCGCCGACGGCACCGGCTCACACTTCGACGTTCCAGCCGCATGGCGTGAATGCTCCGAGAATGGGGTGCGCGGCCGCGCGCTCGACTGCGGCCACTTCCTGGCCGAAGAGAGGCCCGAAGAAGTCGCGGCGGAACTCGCCGCGTTTCTCTCCGAATGAAAGGGTCGTCACTCAGAAGAGATTTTGTTTGCACGACTCAAGAATATCTGACCGACGAGGAGATTTTTCTGCCAAAGCCTCTCGCGCTCTTCTATCGCACCTGGGCCCTTTTCGGCTTAAAAAAAGAGACCGAGGCTCACGCCGCCGCGCGGGAGTGGAAGGCTCAGATGGGGGAGCGGCGCAAAGCAGGCGAGAAAATTGATTCGCTGTTAGAGGGAGCGCGACACGCGCTCGATAACGAAACGCACCTCACCCCTGCACAGCTAGAGTTGCTACGCGCAATGCTTGCGGCAATGGCCGATCAATCCAGCCCCTTGCCGCCACTCCCTTAGCAAACACTGCTCTTCGAAAAGCAGATGGTTCGCCGCTGCAAAACCTCTTGAGGCGCGTGCGGAGGTTCAGGCCACTTGCCCTTTGCGCGGCTGGACAGGGGCGCGCCCGCCGGTGTAATAAATTTAGTTTAATCCAAACGCGCCGATTCGTTCCGAGGGGGTCACACACATGCTTCGCGCCGGTATCGTCGGTCTGCCGAACGTAGGCAAGTCCACACTCTTCAACGCGCTCACGTCGCAACAGGCGGCGCTCGCGGCCAACTACCCGTTCGCCACCATCGAGCCGAACGTCGGCGTCGTCCCCGTCCCTGACGAGCGATTGGAGCCGCTCGCCAGGATCGTCAAGACGAACACGATTGTCCCTGCGACCGTCGAGTTCCTGGACATCGCGGGGCTAGTCCGCGGCGCGTCGAAGGGCGAAGGGCTCGGCAACCAGTTCCTCGCCAACATACGCGAGACGGACACGGTCGTGCAGGTCGTGCGCTGCTTCGAGGACGAGGGCATCGTCCACGTCGAGGGCTCGGTTGACCCGCGCCGCGACATCGAGACGATTCAGATAGAGCTGGCGCTCGCCGACCTCGCCACGGTCGAGCGACGCCGCGAGCGCGCGCTGAAGACGGCCAAGAGCGGCGACAAGACCGCGAAGGCCGAGCTTGAAGTCCTGGACAAAATTCAGCCCACGCTCGAAGAGGGCCGCCCGGCCCGCGTCGTCGAATTGACGGACGACGAGAGGACAATCGCCCGCGGCTTCTTCCTGCTCACGACGAAGCCGACCATCTACGCCGCCAACGTTGACGAGGCCACGCTCAGCGAGGGCGCGGAAGGTAACGCGCACGTCAGCGCCGTGCGCGAGATCGCCGAGAGTGAGAACGCCGAGTTCGTCGTCATCTGCGCGCAACTCGAAGCCGAGCTGGTCGAGCTGCCGCCCGACGAGCGCAAAGACTATCTCGAAGCGCTCGGCGTCGAAGGGAGCGGCGTCGACCGTTTGATTAAGAGCGCGTACAGGCTGCTCGGCCTGATGTCATTCCTGACCGCTGGCGAAAAAGAGGTGCGCGCCTGGACGATCCCGCAGGGCACGCGCGCCCCGCAGGCCGCCGGCACCATCCACACGGACATCGAGCGCGGCTTCATCCGCGCCGAGGTCATCTCCTACGACCAACTCACGCGCGCCGGCTCCTACGCCGCCGCCCGCGAGCAGGGCTTACTCCGCCTCGAAGGCAAAGACTACGTCATGCAGGAGGGCGACGTGGTGCACTTCCGCTTCAACGTGTAGGCCGATAGGCGTCGGTATCTGCCCCGGAACCGATATGCCCATGCCCCGAGTCAGATTGGGGTTGAAGTCGCCAGCCCGTGACTGATTTGCCTGTACCGGGGCTTGGATCGCGGGCTAATCGCCAGCCGCGCGCAACGCGGCTCGCGGCGTTAGAGGCTGGAAAGCATTGACCTGCTGACAAAGTAGGCATATTGTTCCCTCCACGGCAGGACCAATGCCCAGACGCCGACCTGCGGCCTGCCTTAACCGTCAAGGGCCGCGCTTCATGCGCCGGCCTCCCATTCAACCTTCGCCCAGGAGTCTCTCACTGTGACAAAAATCAACCGCTGCTCTCTCGCCCTCGCTCTTACTCTGTTCGTACTCGTCCTGACCGCCCACGCGCAGGCCCCTTCGATCGAAGTCTCCGCCGACACTGAGACAGTGGAGTTCTCGGCGCAGGGCAAGACGCGGCGGGTTCATGTCGAAATCTTCGCGCCCTCGGGTGAACTGGTCTTCGAGACCGCTGATTCGGACGGCCAATCTATCAGGTGGGCGATGACGAACCAGAAGGGCGAGAGGGTGGCTGACGGCGTCTACTTAGCTACCATCACGGTCGTGGACTCGCTGGGGAAGAGGCGCAAGCGGATCGAGCAGTTGACGGTCAGTTCTCAGCAATACGAGGCGCAGGCCGCGAGCGCGCCGCAGGAGTCACTGGCGCCGACGGGGGGAGGCACGGCCGGCAAGATAGCCAAGTGGACCTCAGCGTCCGCCCTCGGCAACTCCATCATCACGGAGGGCGCGGGCCGTGTCGGCGTCAACGTCGCGCCTTCGGCCACGCTCCAGGTCAACGGGTTGCAGCCCGCCCCCCTGGCCAATAACGGCACTCCCGCCCCCGTGCTCTTGCAGACCACGGGCGGCAAGGGCGGCAACACGACCGCCGCGGGCAGGGTGGCGGGCGCTGGGGCCAGCATCTCTCTGGTCGCCGGTAACGGTGGGGACGGGCCCTCGGGCAGCACGCCGGGCAAGGGAGGCTCCATCACCTTGCAGCCCGGCTCTCCTGGCGCGGTGCCGGGGATAGGAGGGAAGGGGGGCGGCAACATCCTGCTGGCGCCCTCGGGCGTGGGCAACGTCGGTGTGGGGACGAGCAACCCGCTCACGCCGTTGCACGTCGTGTCGGCAAACTCTACCCCGCCGCGCCTGCAATCGACGGGCACGACGAGTTTCGCGGCCGGGTGGGACTTCTACCACGGGACGGTGGGGAAGGGCTACGTCGGCGTGCCGGGCACGGGCGTCGGGGCGCCAGGGCCGGGCGAGATGCTGCTCTACGGCGGGGCGGGTACTAAGACCTCTCTCTGGGCGGGGGGGAATAGGGCCGTGACCATCCTGACCAACGGCAGCGTCGGCATCGGGACGGTGCCCTCTGCGTACGTACAGTTGAACGTGGTTGCGGTTGGCAAGACCACAGCCATCTCTGGCTTCAACCCCAGCTACTACGGCGTCTCGGGCGAGGGCAGCACTGCCGGAGTCCTCGGCAACAGCAATAGTGGGGCCGGCGTGCACGGCAACAGCAAGACCGGCAACGGCCTGTCCGGCGAAAGCAGGACCGGCAGCGGCGTGTACGGCATCAGCTTCAGCACTAGCGGCGCCTCCTCCGCCGCCGGAATAAAGGGCGAAAACAACAGCGGCGGGTGGGCCGGGTACTTTAAGGGGCCGGTGGCCATCATCGGCGGCTGCCAGGGCTGCACCGCGGCCGTGAGCGACCGCGCGCTCAAGGCCAACATCTCGACCGTCAACCCGCGTACGATCCTCGACCGCCTGGCGGCCTTATCCATCAAGTCGTGGAGCTATAAGAGTGACGCCCCCTCCGTGCGCCACATGGGGCCGATGGCGCAGGACTTCCGCTCGGCTTTCGACCTGGGCGCGGACGACAAGCACATCGACCTGATCGACGCCAACGGGGTGACGATGGCCTCCGTCCAGGCCCTCTACCAGCTGATGCTGGAGAAGGATGGAGAGATTAAGCAACTGCGCGCCCAACTCACTCAACAGCAGGCGCAGCTCAATCAGGTGAGGCGCGCCGCCAGGCGGAAGCGGGCGGCGAGGAGATAAGACTCCCTCTGATCTTGCTCCTTAATTTTGCCCTGTGGCTGATTTGTAACAGACCAAAAGATAAACATGAGAACAGGAAAGGACTCTTTAATGAAACTCAGACCCACAATCATCGCCCTCATGATCGGGCTATCCCTCTTCGGCGCGGCCTGCGGTAAAGGCGGCGGTAGCGACGCCGCCTCATCGATGTCCGATGATGACAAGCATAAGCTCTATCAGGCCGGCGTCATCGTGTCACTAGATACGGCAATGGAAGTAGCCAAAAAGCTGGGATTGACAGACTCCAACGGTAAGCCGCTGCCCGCATTTCAAGAATTTAATAAAAAGCACTCCGAATGGCTCAACCAAAATCCCACCTTCCTGCCGCCGTCTCCCGACCAGGCCGCCGATAAGAAGAAAGCTAAGGAATACGTGGACGCTCACATGCCCAAATGAAAGACTCACTGCTTTCGGTAATTACGAGACCTGGGCGGTCTGTTTTTCTCACCTCAAGTCGTGCCGATAGCAATAGCCCACCTCGGCGTGGTGATAGGCTAGAATCGCCCGGTTATGTACCGGGAAGACAAAAGAGGCCAGGTGTTCGGGCGGCTGAAAGTCATTGATGGGGGCCGCCCGGGGTGGTGGCTGTGCGTCCGCGCGTGCGGTAATCACAGAGAGGTGATCGAGCGCCGGCTACTCTGCGGGGAAATAACGGAGTGCGAGGCGTGCGAGGTGAAGAGGAAGATGGAGGCGCAGGGGTGAGGCCCGCGCCCAGCTACGGGCGCGTTGTGTGTGTAACCCTGTGTGCGCCGCCTTTCATTCGCTCTCCTAATACCGCAATCCGGCGAGTATCAATGACTTAGTTTCTCGCGTGATAAAGGTGCATTTACGCTTCAACGTCTAAAGCGCAGCCATTTGCCCGACCTTCTCCCCTTCTCTGATTTTATCTAAAAACGGGGCCGCGAGCGGTGCTGATGATTGATGGGAAACTCGCTACGCGGCCTCCGCTGGATACCGTTGTCAGACGCTTTTGCCTACCTCCACGACCTTTTCATCCGGCGCATAGATTATTAGCCGGCAATCACTTCACCGGGAATTGCTGCCTTTAGCTGGCACCGCCTTCTTCGCAGGCAAAGGTTTAGCGGCCGGCGGCTTCGCCGGCAAAGGTTTCGCGCCCGCCGGCTTGGCGGGCAAAGGTTTCGCGGGAGGCTTCGCGGCCGGCTGCTTCGCAGGAAGAGGCTTCACGGCCGGCTGCTTCGCAGGCAAGGGTTTAGCGGCCGGCGGCTTGGCAGATATAGTCTTCGGGGCCGCCTGCTTCGCGGCCGAAGTTTTCGTGGCTGTTTTTGGTGGATACTCGACCCAATACACGTTGCCACCACCTTCATAGTCCACTCCGACGGTAGTTACCTGGCTCTCATTCGCATCGCCGCGGAACAGTGTGTAGGTGCTTTCAATTGTATAAGCGGCGATGGCTTTGCCGGGGGGAATCTCGACGTCTACTGTTCTGGTCGTCTTTTTTGACCACCCGTCGGTTTCGCTTTCAGTATGCGTGAAGCTCTGGCTTAACTTGGCAGAGACCTCCCAGGCGGTGGACTTCCAGGTGACGGTGAACTCGATACCTGTCGTTTCTGAGAACTCTTTGGTTTTGCTCCCATCGTTGCCCTCCTCGTACGCCCAGCTAAATCTTTGCGTGCCGCTCGTATTGTTCCAGCCAAAGCCGAAGCACTTAAAGCGGTCAACCCTCTTGAGGCGATACTCGGAAGACGTCATTATTTGCTCAAGCGGCGTCAGGTTGGGATCGTTCACCGTGAACCACGGAAGTATCGTCGTATAGGTGAGGGTATCTTTCCCGACTTTAGCCGGTCTGGAGAAGCTCCTCAGGACGGGGGCCGGAGGCTCGGGGGTATTAGTTTCCTCTGGTATCAAAAGCATCAGGGCATAAGCGTTGGCGTCCCTGGCGGTCGGGGTGTGGCTGGCCGCTCCGACGAAAGTTCCCGGGGACAGGTAGATCATTCCCCCTGGAGCGTCCGGGGGATTGATACGCCACGAACTAAAATCGTACCAGGCATTCGTACCTTTATCATCCCAGATCAAATCGCCAGGGGCAGCCGGGTGCACGAGGTCCGAGCGAACGCAGCGATAAGTGTCCACGGAAGGGGGATCATACTCAACATTGCAGACCAGGCCGAGGGCCACATAGCCGTCGGGTGGGATTGGCCGCCACATTGAGCCGTTTTTCCAAGAACCTGATCCCTGGTCTGTCCATACTTTCTCAAAGCGTAAGGGCCGGCGAAGCGCGGTCCCCGCATCGCCCTTGGAGTCCTTTAGCACGGCTATGGCGGTCTTGCCATTTACATCGTCGCGATTGGGCCAGCCAAGATCGCCGACCGGGTAGAAGTTTTGAAGCCTCGGGGTGTTAGTCAGCGGTCGCCAGAAGGCCCCATCGCGCTCACCACGGCTGCCTTCATCGGTCCACATGAGCTGGAATGATGAGGTAAAATCTATCACCAAATCCTTATATGCGAATGTCGTCGTCATCTCGCTATCCTCCTATCGAAAGGGGTCGGGGGTGGTTAGGATGATCTCACGCGATAATCGACCGTGCGGGCGAGTAGGGGCCAGATCAGCCGCCATGCTTGTCAACCAGGCTCTGCCTCCAAGGCTATTCCTGGTTCTTCAGAAGCAATTTGTTCGGTCTCGATCTTTTCCGCTCACTACCCTGAAAGGACGAGGCCGGATGAAGGGAAGGAACTAGGTGAATTTAGCGGGTCACATCCTACATCTCCGCGCCGGTGGGGTCAAGGTTGACATCAAACGCGGGTCGGGGCGCGAGGCAGGCCCAACGCCCGAGCGTGGCCGGTCGGGCCTAGTGACCACACAACCGATCTTCGCAGGGGATTCCATCCCCGTCGCCGTCCATCTCTGCTCCGGGACAATTCTCGATGTAGAAGGTGGCTTCTTCACACGACGACATCTGGGAACAGCGTGTCTTGCCCTCACAACGAAAGCGTGTCTGGCTTGCCGCGGGCTGCTGAGACCGCCCCGACGGCTCTTGAGACTTTCGCACCCAAGCGAAAACCAGAGCCAGGCAGGCAACGATAAGTAGAAAACGTACTTTCATAGCGTTAGAACCAACAATAATTAGATTTGTCGTTTAGTCCGGCTGCGGCCTAATCACTCTGAGAGAGATAAATTACCGCAGCCGGTACACGAAAGAAGAGAGCGGCGCGTCCGTCCCTTAGTAATCCAGGCGGACGCGCCGCCGTTCGGGTGTCAGGTGGTTGGTGGCTTGTTGCGTTTGCGTGTCAGGCCGGTTTTGCGTTCGCTCTTGCGGGTGTAGCCCATTGATTCGTAGAGGGCGCTGTCGGGGCCTTCGGTGGGGTCGGCGAGGACGCCCGCAATGACCTGTTGCATTTTGGATTGGAGCGCGGCGTCGGCGGCGTCGCGCTGGGCGATGGCCTGTTTCTGTTGGTCTTCGATTTCCTCCAGCCTCTGGCGGGCGGCCTGGGCCGGTTGGGCCGCGGTCTTGAATTGTTGGAGCGTCATGCCTGCGAACGACTTGTCGGGCGCGAGCGTCTCCCAGCCGTTCAGCATTTTCTGTAGCTTGAGTTCGGTGTCTTTAGGACTTCCAGCCATTGAAGGATTCCTTTCTGTGCGCTTCGGAGCGGCGCACCGTCTGGTCAGGTTTGGCGTGCTTTGTGAGGCACGTTGGGAAGCCGTTAAGGTCCAGGCGATTTTGTTGAGAGAAACCGCGGAAAGCTCGCTCGGGAGTGAACATCCCGCGTCAGGCATCGCCATCTTCGCACCCGGAATCGCAATTTTCAAGAATTAAATCGCGGCAGAAAGGCTTTCTGTCAGGATTCCCGATTCGGAGATTACGACGGATGGCCTTTCTGCCGCGTTCACGCGGTCAGGAATCTTGATAGAGAAGTCTTCTATCGAGGCAGAAAGCCTCTCTACCCTGTCAGAAAGCTCTTTCGCCGCGATAGAAAGCCTTGCTACTGCGGCAGAAAAGATTTCTATCGCAATCCCTTTAATCTCTTCCCGGAGCCCATTCCCGTCATTCTTCTACTGACTCACAGCGACGCCGCCCAGGCCAGGGACACGTTGATTAACACGTAGGCGGCGAGAAAGATGACGAACGAGAACCTGTCGAACAGGCGCGACAGCTCCACTTTTTCCACCCTGTCGTACAGGTACAGCGAGATCGTGGACTCCAGCAGTGAAAGGAAAATTATCAGGATGCCCACGCCGTTAATGATGTCCGCCAGGGTCATCACGCCCGTGTCCGGGACGAGGGAAGACGTGATGTACGTGTTGGCTATGGCGGCGAACAGGGCCCCGACCCCCAGGCCGAAACGCGGGTCAACGTCCGTCGGCTTGATGAAGAACGCGAGCATGGCGACGCCCACCGCCCCGAACAGCCCTATGAACAACTTCAGGAAGAACCCCCAGCCTTCGCGGTAGACCCAGACGCCCATCCTGAGTTCCGAGTGGACCCTGTCCGTCCCGACGACCAGGCGCGGGTCGCCGTGCGTGCTCCTGTAGGCGTGCGCCTTTTCAAGTATCGCCTGCTTGTAGATTGAATAGCCCTCGATCTGGACGCGCGAGCTGACGCCGGAACTCTCGTTGTCCGCGACGAACAATAACTGGTGGCGTTCCAGGGCGGGTGTCTCGATGTTAATCGTCAGTACGTGGTCGTCGCGCGGGAAGCGCGACACGTCGAAGAACTTGGTGATGCGAGCCTGGACCCTGTAGAGCGTGTAACGCTCGTCGCCGTTCGTCGAATCGGTGACCTTTTCTTTCGACTCGATTGCGCCGTCAACGATCTGGAATTTCTCGCCGGGGTCTGGCTCCTGCCCTCTCCAGCGGAACCAGACGTAGAAGTCCACGGTCCACCCGACCTCCTTCACGGACAACTCGACGATGCGGTCCAGGTAAATCCCCGCCGTCACCCTGAGGGGGGCCGCGCCCGCGGGCAGGGCCGACGGAGGGGGCTGCCTCCCGCCCTCCCCCACGTCCGGGTTCATCCTGTCGTCGTGTCGCTTGATGGAGCCGACCTTATTCTTTTGCATAGACCAAACGGCGAGAATCCCGACGGTGGCAAATAAGACGACCAGCAGGACGGCCCAGAGATAAATCTTCTTCCGCTCGGCGGCGGTGACGGTTTGTTTCTCCTCGGCTTGCTCATTCGACTCGTCACTCATGGGGGAAACCTTCTCCGACTTGTCCAGATTGGTGAAAGCGCGAGGGTCCGAAATGCCCGCCCGATGATGCAGCTACCTGACTTCCCGAATCGACGCGCGCCGGGCGAACAGCATTCGAGCCAAAGGTATCACAAGAGGAAGTTTTATCGACAACCGCTTGTCCGGCTGCGCCGCCAGCCTATGTCGATGCGACCTCGCCGCCGCGCGTCATGTAGTAGTCTTTTGCCCAACGGAAGACGAAGTTGCCTTCTTCCACCCACTGCTGACGCTCGGCACACAAGAGTTCATAGCCGTCATCGGACTCGTTCAAGTCCTCCAGATGTTCCGGGAATGCTTCGATGCCGACGCAGTGCTCGTCATCGAAGAACGGGCGAACACGGATGACACCGGGTGTGAATCCGAGCTCCGATTGCCACCCGAGAATCTGCTCGGAGAGGGACTCCCGGAACACGCGGTCGTAAATCTGATAAGGCCCGTCGGTGCCCACCCGAGGTGCCGGCCTGTTCCACTCTCTGCGCTCGCCTCCGACGAGCGCGCCATCGGAAGAGAAGAAATAGGCGACGATATACGGGCAGAGCAGCCCCATCAGGACTTGCTGGCCCTCAGACGTGGTCCCGGTTTCAAAATCGTCACCGTAGCCACGGATCGAATAGCATTCGTTACCTGTGCTATCGTTCGTCATTCGATTCACATACTCAGGCGGGGACGAATTCGAGCGTCGTGAGCGCCCGCTCGGGTTCGGCGAACCCTTCGACCCACTTGCGGGAGGCTTTCGTGTTGTACTTCTCGCCGTACGCCGCCGTGACCGCGTCACGTATGCGCGCGCCGCGGACGGGCCTGGCACGGACGGCGATTTCGAGTTCCCCGACCTGAAGCGTCCCGCCCGGCTGCTTCCTGAAGGCGCGGAACCAGCCCGTAGGCTTGTCGTTCCAGGAGCGCACGAAGACCCGGCCCTCGACGACCACGACCCAGACGCCCGTGTACCGGTGCTCGGTCCCGGCGCGCACGCCGACGATCTTCGCGGCGCGTGCCGCCTCGACGACCGCATCGGTTAACGTTGTATCCTTTGACATGCTCTGGACCTTGTCCTCCCGCGGCGGCGGTGTTTTTACGCCTGGGGTTTTATGCCAGTTCCCGCGGCGAGTCAACCCACAACTGCGTTTTCTCCTGTGCTAGACTATCGCCTGAAAGATGATCGCGCGATGGGGAAGCCTGTTCTTAAACACTGGGAAAGTCTCAGCGACATTTGGGCGCACGTTCCCGCGCACCTGAAGCCGTGCGTGCGTTTGAGCTGCCCGGACAGGGGCTACTGTTATCTTTACCCGGACGGGACGCTGGACCTGAGGACGGCGGAGGGCAGCTACCAAGACCCTTGCGGCGCGTTCGGGCCGCAGAATTATCAGTTCTGGGTCGCGCTGCTCGAAGAGGCGCGCGCCGTCGCCCGGCACTACTACGGCGACGCCTGGGGCGAACAGGCCGCGCAAGATTCCGCGGAAGCGCCGGTAGTCAAGTCACGCAAGAAAGGCGGTAAGAGATGACTCCCTCGACTTTGCGTTTGATCGGCCTCGCGTTCATGGCCGGGGCAGCCGTGCTGATGGCACTCAACCTCAAGCGTGTGGCCGAGCTCGGGACCTTCTGGCTCGGGCTCTCCCTCTTCTTCATCGGCGTGGCCTGCGTCGTCCGCGCGCGCAGAGCCAGACTGTAGCAAACGACGCGTCCTCGCTTCCGCGACGCTCCGCTATTGATATTGGGCCGGTTTCGCGATATAAGCAGCCTGCTGCCCCGCCCCTCGCGCCCAGAGCCTTTCCGAGCGGGGCCTGTGACTAACCCGGCCGTCCATGCAAGCGACCTCGCACGGCCCCAGGCTTTTATCAAGAGGTGATGACGATGCCCCAAAAATCTCCCAGGCAAGTAACTCTCGTGGCCCTCGCGGCCCTGCTCGTCTTCGCGGCCGCGCTACCGGCCGCGGCTCAGCAACCGAACCCGCCGACGCGCGGGATTAACCTTTCGTCTTCCAACAACGAGAAGCGCGTGGCGCTCGTCATAGGCAACAGCGGCTACGAGTCTGCCCCGCTCCGAAACCCCGTCAACGACGCCAACATAGTTGCCTCGACCTTGCGCGAGCTGGGCTTCGACGTGATCGCGCGCACGGACGTTGACCTGCGCGCGATGCAGCAGGCCGTGCGCGAGTTCAGCCGCAAGATTCAGAACGGCGCGGTCGGCCTCTTCTACTACGCGGGCCACGGGATGCAGGCCGGCGGCCGCAATTTCCTGATTCCCATCGGCGCGCAGATCGAGGCCGAGGGCGACCTCGTGCTCGAAGGGCTCGACCTCAACTCGGTCTTGGAGCAGATGGGCGGGGCGCAGAACCGGCTCAACATCGTCATCCTGGACGCCTGCCGCAACAACCCTTTCACCCGCAGCTTCCGCAGCGCCTCGCAGGGGCTGGCCCAGGTCAACGCGCCCGCCGGAACCTTCATCGCCTACGCCACCGCGCCGGGGCAGACGGCCAGCGACGGCAAGGGCCAGAACGGCCTCTACACGCAGGAACTCCTGGCGAACATGCGCACGCCGGGGCTGCCCATAGAAGAGGTCTTCAAGCGCGTGCGCGTCGGCGTCAAACAGCAGAGCGGCGGCGTGCAGATCCCTTGGGACGCCTCCTCGCTCGAAGGCTCTTTCTTCTTCGTCCCCGGCGCGGGCGGGGCCGCACAACCTCCGCCCGCGGTCGCGACCCAGCCGCAGCCGAGCTACACGCAGCCCGCCACGCAGCCGGTCTCGTCGCCGCCCGTCTCCGTGCCGACGCGCTCGGCGGTCAGCCTTGAGCTGATCGAGAGCAACTACCAGAGCAACCTGCTGGACGAGGTGATTAAGGACGGGCAGAACTTCCTGGCCGCGCAGCCGGACCACGGGCGCGTGAACCTGCGTGTGGGCCAGAGTTACTTCGGCCGGAACATGTACGGCGAGGCGATGCCTTACCTGGAGAGGGCCGTCAGGGCGGGCGAATCGTTCGGCTTCGTCATCAAGCGCCACCGCAAGTCTCTGGGCATCTTCGACGACCTGGAGAACGGCTCGCTCGCAGTCGGCCCGGCGGGGCTCCTGTTGCAGTTCGGCGACGACACTTACCAGTTGCCGTTCGCGCAGATCGAAAGGCTGGAGGCGCAGGCCGACCCTGCGCGCGGGATGTTGATCTACCTGAAGGGCGCGGTCGTTAACAAGAAGGGGAAGACGGAGAAGAAAGACTACAAAATCTTCGCCCCGAGCGCCGGCATAGTCCAGATGATGAACAACGCCGGCCAGCAAATCCCCGTCGCCGTCTGCCGCGGCTGCGAGACCTGGACCGCGGAAGTCGTCAAGTTCATCAACCGCAGCAAGACGACAATTCAATGATGAACGATGAATGCGGAATGATGAATGAAAAGCCTTTCGTCTTTCATTCATCATTCCGCATTCATCATCGCTTTTCTACGGAGTGACCTGGCCTTTTTCGACGGTGCACTTCCCCGTTTCCAGGTCGATGAAGCCCACGTTGAAGGAGAACCCTTCGACCTCGCGGCCGCCCTCGCCCTCTTCCTCCCCCTCCTCTTCTTCGCCCTCGTCTCCGAAATCTATTTTCGCGCGCGCGGTCAGGTAGAGGCCGGCTTTGCCCGGTGCCTTGAGGGCGCGGTAAACGACCATCGCGTCCGCGTACTCGCCTATGCAGGTTCTGAGGGCGGCCCTGGCCCTGCGCTTCGGGATCGTGCGCGTGATGTCGTGCGCGGAGTATAGTTCGCTCTTGATGGAGTGCACGTCTACGCGCTCGCCCGCCTCCGAGGTGTTGTAGCCTATGTCGTCCACGAGCAGGGCTTCGTAGCCGTTGACCGAAAACTTCCACTCGACGCGCCGGTCGCCCTCCGCGGCGACGACCCGCGCGAGCCGGAAGTGCCTGTCGAAGTAGGCTTCGGAGATGCCCGTTTCGAGGATTGCTTTTTTCGACCCGGCGACGAGGCTCGGGTCCGCCGACGGCGCGCCCTGCTGTTGCCCCGTAGTCGGGCCAGCCGCCGCCCCGGCCAGCAGCGTGACGAGAAAGAGCAAGGCCATTCTTTTCCGCTTCATGAAATGATTTAAGCAAATAATCATATAAAACTGAAGCCACTCGCCGGCCCGACCTCTTTGCGCCTCTCTTAAGATTGACAAGCGGGCATGGGAGGCGCGTTAATACCTGGGAGCCGCACGGTCCCCGACCAGCAAAAAAAATTTGGCCCTCGCCCACGGAGGTATGAATGCTTCGCATGAAGATACGGATGTCGTATGCTGTCGCCGCCGTCGCCCTGGTAGCGGCCTGGCTCTTCTCTTCGCAGCCGCCGGCGCTCGCCCGGCAGCAGCAGCAGGACGCGCGCGGCACAGTGACTGGCACAGTCCACGACACGGCGGGCGCGTCCGTGCAGAACGCGCGCGTCTACCTCATCAACACGCAGCAGGCCGTGCTCCTGAGCACGCGGAGCGGGGCGGACGGTCGCTTCCGCTTTGACGACGTGCCGGCCGGCACCTACGAGCTGCGCGCCACGCACACGGGCTTCGACAACCGCCGGCTGGCGGCGCGCGTGGAGCCGGGCGCGGTCGCGGACCTTGACGTGGTGCTCGAAATCAACCGCATCTCCGAGGACGTGACCGTGACGGCGGAGACGGGGCAGGTGGGCGAGCGCGAGCGCGTCGCGCAGCAGGTCAACGTCATCCCCGAGAGCGCCATCCTGCAACGCACGACGGCCGTGCTCGCGCAGGTGGCCGAGGAAGAGGTCGGGGCGTCCTTGCAGCGGACGAGCCCGACCATAGGGGCCGTCGTCGTGCGCGGCCTGACGGGCAGCAAGGTCGCCGTTTACGTCGACGGCGTGCGCTACACCACCTCCGCGGCTCGCGGCGGCATCAACACGTTCTTCAACCTCAACGAGCCCACGAGCCTCCGCGCCGTCGAAATCCTGCGCGGGCCGAACAGCGCGCAGTACGGCTCGGACTCGCTCGGCGGGACGGTGCAACTCGTCTCGCGCGTGCCCGGCCTCGGCTTCGAGGAGCCCGAGACGCACGGCGAAATCAACACCTTCTTCAACAGCGCA
>DATMVE010000048.1:0-75123 GCA_035563515.1 Pyrinomonadaceae bacterium | reverse complement strand
GGCACGCACACGGAGATTGACAGCCGGCGCGCGCGGTTGGGTCCGGCCGCGCCGCAAGCCGCGACCGCGCAGCCGGCCGCAGCGGTCGAGTTCGAAGGCTTCGCGAGCTACGACGTGGCCGAGGAAGTCCCCGCCGTCGAGGCCGAGAGCGTCGAGGTGAGGGAAGTGCAGCCCGAGCCCGCGCCTCCCCAGGAGCCTCAGCCCGCCCCGTCTTCGGCCCCGCTGGGACAGCCCGGAATTGACCCCGGCCTCGCGGCCATCTTCGACGAGTTCCGCGAGGCGGCCGAGGAAGAGTCGCCCGAGTCGGACGGCGATTACGAGACGCACTACAACTTAGGGATCGCCTACCAGGAGATGGAACTACTCGACGAGGCGGTCGAAGAGTTTCAGGCGGCCGCCGCGCTCACCGGCCCGCGCGACGGCACGCCGCGCTACCTGCAATGCTGCAACATGCTCGGCCACTGCTTCATGCGCAAGGAGATGCCGCGCCTCGCCGTCATGTGGTTCAAGAAGGGCCTGGAAGCGCCGGGCCACACGGAGGACGAGTACCAGGCGCTGCGCTACGACCTCGGCACGGCCTACGAGCAGATGGGCGAGCTGGACAACGCGATAGACGTGTTCACGGAAGTCTACGGGATAGACATCTCCTACCGCGGCGTCGCCGACAAGCTGCGCGAACTGCAAGCGCAAAGGGCGAGTAAGTAGTAAATGGTAAGTGGTGAGTGGAAGAGAGCGCCTCGTCCATTGACCATTTACCATTGACCATTTACCATTCACCCGTATGGCAGCCAGGCTCAGCGTCATCTTCTACATCATCCTCTGCATAGAGGTCGGGCTCGTGCTCACGCTGCTGCCCTGGATGCACGTCATCCCTTTCCTGCCGACCTTCGGGCTGGGCGACTGGGGCGACAACTACTTCCTGCTCTACGCGGCGCAGAAGACAGGCATCAGGGGCTTGCAGACGGCGGTCTCTTCCGGCTGGGTGCGCGGGGCCGTGTCGGGGTTGGGGCTGCTCAACCTGGCAATCGCCGCCTGGGAGATAGCGCACTTCAGGCAGACCGTCAGTGCCCTCGAAGCCGGCCCCGGCGTCAAGCCCTCCGCGCCACGGACCAATGCCGCTCAACCTGCCCAAGCCGATTATCTACCTGATCACGAGCGGCGCGACGACGCCGTCCGCGACCCCGGCCGCTGAAGAATTCCAAAGCATCCTGCGACTCGTTGCCGCGGCCGTCCGCGCAAGGGTTCCCCTCGTCCAACTGCGCGAAAAGCATCTCACGGCGCGAACGCTCTACGAATTGACCGCGCGCTGTGTAGAGTTGACGCGCGGCACGGGGACGCGCCTCCTCGTCAACGACCGCGCGGACATCGCGCGCGCGGCCGGCGCGGACGGCGTGCACCTGACCGAGCGCTCGCTCCCGGCTTCGACCATCCGCCAGACTTTCGGCCCGGACTTTCTGATAGGCGTCTCGACGCACACGCCCGCCGGGGCGCGCGACGCGCGTGAGCAGGGCGCGGACTTCGCCGTCTACGGCCCCGTCTTCGACACCCCCTCGAAACGCGCCTACGGCCCGCCGGTCGGCTTGGAGTCTTTACGCGAAGTGGCACAAAAACTCGCGCCCTTCCCGCTCGTCGCCCTCGGCGGCATCACGAGCGGGAACGCCTCCGCGGCCCTCGGCGCGGGCGCGAGCGGCGTCGCCGCGGTCCGACTGTTCGACGACCCCGAACAACTGGCCGCGAGGATTGGCACAATCCGCGGCCGCGCGGGGCAGGGTTGACGAGGCGGCAACCGGTATAATGCGGGCATGGTTATCAACGAAAAGAAAGCTCCCCCGGTCGCGCTGACCGTCGCGGGGTTCGACCCGTCGGGCGGGGCAGGCGTCGTCGCCGACGTGAAGACCTTCACGGCCTTCGGGTGCTTCGCGGCGGCCGCGGTCACGTCGCTCACGTTCCAGAACACGACGGGCGTCTTCGGGGCCGTGCACCAGACGGCCGGCGACGTGCGCGCGCAGGTTCTCCCCGTCGTCGAAGACTTCGAGGTCGCGTGCGCGAAGACCGGGATGCTGCCGACGCGCGAGGTGATCGCGGAGGTCGCGCGCCTGTTCCGCGAAACGGATCTGCCCGCGCCCGTGGTAGACCCCGTCGTGCGCTCCACCTCCGGCTACGACCTGATTGACGACGAGGCCCTCTCCGCCCTCGTCTCGGAACTGCTGCCGCTGTCGCGCGTCCTGACGCCTAACATCCCAGAGGCCGAGCGCATCACGGGCCTGTCGATAGAAGACGAAGAGGGGATGCGCCGCGCCGCGGGCTTGATGCGCGAGATGGGCGCACGCGCCGTCCTCGTCAAAGGCGGGCATCTGAAAAGCAATGAGGAACGCGGGCCGTCTGCGATTGACATACTCGACGACGAAGGGCGAGTGCGAGTGTTTCGCGGGGAGTGGATCGAGACGACCAGCACGCACGGGACGGGCTGCACGCTGTCGGCGGCGATTGCCGCGTGCCTGGGCCGCGGGCTGAGCCTCGAAGAATCAATCGCGGCGGCCAAGCGCTTCGTCACGGACGCCATCCGCCGCGCGCCCGGCCTGGGCCACGGGCACGGCCCCGTCAACCACGGCGTGCGGTCGCCCCTCGCGGACGAGCCCATCTAAGCCGCAGAACTTTTCCTTGCCATTTTATTGCCCGGTGGTAGAATGCGCGGCGGCATAAGTCTCCATCCTTGTTTCTCTTGTTAATCCCGACCTGGACCGGGCTTTATCACACTCACTGCAACCTTCATCAGTCGCTTCTATGAAAGGAGAGTAAACATGATCGGGGCCACTTATTACTTTGATTTGCAGGGGAAACTGAATATATATGCTTTCCTCGTGAAAGGCATCACCCTCTACGTCAATTATTGGGACGGTTCTCAGTGGAAGTGGGCCAACCAGGGCAAGCCGGCGGACACGGGGGTCCTTCAAACGCCCGGAGTCATCACCCACGTAGATTCGGTGTCCAGGAGGCAGCTGGTATACGCCTTCGTCAGGGGAAACAACGGCAACCTCTACGTCAATTATTGGGACGGCTCCAAATGGCAGTGGGCTAATCAGGGCAAGCCGAGCGGCACCGACGTGGGGAGCGCGCCGAGCGCGCTCACTTACTTTGAGGGGAAGGACCGGATATACGCTTTCACGTCAGGGGAGGACGGCAAATTCTACGCGAACTACTGGGACGGCACGAAGTGGCAGTGGGTCGAGCTGCCGGCAGGCGGCTCGATCCCAGGGGCCACCTGGTTCCGGGACCCCGCGTCGTTAAAGAGGCGGATATACGTCTTCGGCCTTGTTCAGAATTGGGTGACGGAGCTTGAGTCTGAGACATCAATCAGTATAAACGAGTGGGACGGCACGAAGTGGCAGGGGGCATTACAGCCCTCCGCGCCGCCGCACGGCACCGCGGGATACCAGCACCCCGCGGCCATCTCCTACCTGGAGGCGGGAAAGCCAAGGGTCTACGGCTTCGTCAACTCGGCGGGGTTTCTCACGGTGTATTACTGGGACGGCACGAAGTGGCAGTGGGCAGATCAGGGCAAGCCGCCGGGGACCCAGGTCTGGAGTGCTGAGGTGTCGAGCGTCACTTACACATCAGCGTCAGGCAAACAATGGATACACGCCTTCGTCACGGGGGAGGACCACAAGCTCTACATGAATTTCTGGGACGGCACGAAGTGGCAGTGGGTCGGTTACGGCAAGCCGCCAACGGTTCTGCAGATAAGTAACCCGACGGCCATCACCTTCCGGGACGCGACGGGCAAGCAGCAAATATACGTCTTCGTCATGGGCTCCGACGGCAACGTTTATGTGAATTACGGCGACATCTCCAACCGCACGTGGGCCAATCAGGGCGCGCCCTAGCCGCCGCTCGATGCTCTACCTCGGCAGAGCCTCAAGGGCCGGGCCGCGCGGGCCGCGGCCGCACGTCAGCGATTGCGGCCCGCGCCGTCAGTCTACTTGACGCGGCCGCCTCACGCTTCCTCGATGGTCACTTTCTCCATCGTGACGGGCGAGGTCGGCTTGTCGCTGCGGTCGGTCGCGGTCTGTGCGATGGCGTCCACCACGTCCTGGCCTTCGATGACGCGGCCGAACTTGGTGTAGCTCGGGGGCAGCGGGTAGTCCGTGTGCATGATGAAGAACTGCGAGCCGTTGGTGTTCGGACCCGAGTTCGCCATCGCCACCGTGCCGGCCTTGTACGGCCCCTGGTAGAGCGGCGACGAGCGGTTGATCTCGTCGTTGAACTTGCCGCCCCACGCGGACTCGCCGCCGTAGCCCATGCCGAGCGGGTCGCCGCCCTGAATCATGAAGCCCTTGATGACGCGGTGGAAGATGATGCCGTCGTAGTAGCCGCGCTCGGCCAGCAGGCGGAAATTCTCCGTCGTCTTCGGCGCGTCCTCTTCCAACAACTCGATGCGGATCGTGCCCTTGTTCGTCTCAATCACTGCGATTCGGTTTGCCATTGATGCTCCTCACTTAGAATGAATTTCTCGATTGCCAGGGCCACGCCGTCCTCGTCGTTGGTGGCCGTCGGGTGGTAGTGCGGGAGGCCCGAGACCAGCGCGCGCAGGGAAGCCTCCGCGTTGCCCATCAGGACGCCCGTGCCCGCGTATTGCAGCATCTCCAGGTCGTTAAAATTATCCCCGACGGCCATCACCTCCTCGCGCACGAGGCCCAACTCGCGCGCCGCCGCCTCCACGCCGACGCCCTTCGAGACTTCCGGGTGTAGCACGTCGAGCAGCGCGAAATCCAGCTTCGGGTAGATGGTGCTCAGAATTTTGACGCTCGCGCCGAGTTCACCCACCAGCCTCTCTTCGAAACGCTTCATCCTCTCGACGCCGCCGGAGAAGGAGACGTGCACGGGCGCGTGGTCTAAGTAGTCTTCCAAATCTGGGACACGCCGCACGGCCTCGTCGGCCTCCGCGCCGTGAATCCTGCGCGCCCAGGCGACGTACCTTGCGAGCGCCGGATTGTTGTCGCTCATGTGGTCGTAAACCAGCACGCCCGCGCCCTGTGCGTCGTCGCTGACGAGCGCGTCCGCGCCCGAGGCTCGCCCCAGTCGCAGCACGGCGCGCGCGGCTTCGAGCGGCAGGAGGCGGACCGCGACGGTTTCGAGCGTGCGGGCGTGTTTGGTGAGCGCGCCGTTGTGCGAGATGACCGGCACGTCCAAGCCCAGTTCGAGCGCGAGCGGGCGCGCGTCACGAAAGCGGCGGCCCGTGACGAGCGCCACGCGCACTCCCAGCGAGCGCGCGGCCGAAATTGCGCGCAGATTACGCTCCGACAATTCGCCACGCGAATTGAGCAGCGTCCCGTCCATGTCGAGCGCGATTAAACGAATATTCATCCGACGAGAGAGAAGTCAGTACCGCCTGCCGCAAGCGGGCGTGTATTCCCTTACGCAAAGACCCGCCCGCTTGCGGCAGGCGGTACTGACTTCTAATACTTTCAGCGTAAGACAGACCATAGACCAGAAACACGAAAAATTCCAGCCGCCCGCCCCGGCCGCCGAGAGGCGTCGGGGTTGATCGGTCCGAATGTAATAATTCTGCAACGCGCCTTGTGCTAAGATGCCCGCCCTAACCCTGTGACATCATCGCAACCTCGCTTAACCTTTGTTTATTTTTGTGCCACCACAGGACGAAAGGAGTAAGAGATGAAGAAGCGTATGATTCTGGGGGTCGCCGTACTGGCTTTGGCGGCCGCAATGGTCGTCTTCGCGGACAACTTCAAGAGCATCAAGGAGGTCTTGACAGGGTTTGAGGAGGTCCCGGCGGTTTCGACCGTCGGCAACGGCGAGTTCAGCGCCACGATCAACAAAGCCGAGACGCAGATCAGCTACAGGCTGAGCTACTCGGGTCTCGAAGGGAACATCCAGCAGGCGCACATACACTTCGGGCAGAAGGGCGTCAACGGCGGCATCAGCGTTTGGCTCTGCTCGAATCTCCCCAGCCCGCCGACGCCCGCGTCGCCCCCTTTCCCGCCGACGCAGGCTTGCCTGTCGTCCCCGGCGACCATCACGGGCGTCATCACGCCGAACCACGTCGTCGGGCCCGCCGGCCAGGGGATCGCTGCCGGAGAGTGGGCGGAGCTACTCCGGGCCATCCGTGCCGGAAAGACCTACGTCAACATTCACACGGATAAATTCCCCGGCGGCGAGGTCCGAAGCCAGATCGACCACGGCGACGGCAACGAACACGGGACGCACAAGTAAGGGCGGGCTTGGCGGGGCCTGACCCCCGCGGCCAATTCGAGAAAGGGCGGCGAGAGATTGCCGCCTTTTCTCATTGGCGCAGCATAAGCGCTCCACCTGACGGAAATGGCCCGTGGGGGTGGATAATATTCCGCCGCCGAAGCGGGGAAATATTGCCCGCCGCACACGCGAAGCGGCTAAAATCTGGCCGGGGCGCGGCCCCTAAGTTTAATCTTGAGGGGCAGCATTTTCGCGGACTTTATACACCTTGAAAGGACTCACGGATTGATGAACGTCACACACCTGGAATGCGGGGCGTGCGGGCGCGTGTACGAGGCACGACGGTTGCACAACCTTTGCACGCAGTGCGGGAAGCCGTTGCTGGTGCGCTACGATTTGGAGCGCGCGGCGCGGAGTTTGACAAAGGAATCTTTGCGGGGGCGGCGCGCGGACCTCTGGCGCTACCGAGAGGTGCTGCCCGTCGAGCGCGACGAGAACATCGTCTCGCTCGGCGAGGGGTGGACGCCGCTGCTCCACGCCGAGCGGTTGGGTGCGCGCCTCTCCATGCGGCAACTCTTCATCAAGGACGAGTCGCAGAACCCTACGCAGAGTTTCAAGGCGCGCGGGATGGCCGCGGCCGTCTCGATGGCGAAGGAACTCGGCGCGACGAAACTCGCCGTGCCGTCGGCCGGTAACGCCGCGGGCGCGCTCGCGGCCTACAGCGCGCGCGCCGGGCTCGAAGCCTTCATCTTCATGCCGGGAGACACGCCGCGCGCCAACGTCGTCGAGTGTGAGCAGACGGGCGCGCACGTAGAGTTGATGGACGGGCTGATTACGGACTGCGGCGCGGAGGTGGCGAGGCGCAAAGAGGCCGAGGGCTGGTTCGACGTTTCGACGCTGAAGGAGCCGTACCGCGTAGAGGGGAAGAAGACGCTCGGCTACGAGTTGGCCGAACAACTCGACTGGGAACTGCCGGACGTTATCGTTTACCCGACGGGCGGCGGCACGGGGCTGATAGGGATGTGGAAGGCTTTCGACGAGATGGAACGCATGGGCTGGATAGGGAGCGAGCGCCCGCGGATGGTCACGGTGCAGGCCGCCGGGTGCGCCCCCATCGTCCGCGCCTTCGAGGAGGGCAAGCGGTTCGCGGACGAGTTCCCGAACGCCGCGACCGTGGCCTCGGGCCTGAGAGTGCCGCGCGCGGTCGGGGATTTTCTGATTCTCGACGCGCTCAAGGCATCCGGCGGCGCGGCCGTCAGCGTAACTGATGAAGAGTTATTAGCGGCCACGCGCGAGATAGGGGCGAGCGAAGGTCTCTTCTGCGCGCCCGAAGGCGCGGCCTGCCTGCCCGCGCTCAGAAAGCTCCTCGCCGAAGGAAAGATCAGCGAGGACGAGCGCGTCGTCCTCTTCAACACGGGCGCGGGCGTGAAATACCTGGAGAGTTACGGCGGGTGATCGAACGCCCGACCGTTAGTCATCACAAGCAGATTGAGGTGAGTCAGTGAGAATCCGTTTTGTCTTGATAACGACGCTGTTGCTCGCTTTAGTCTCAGGCCCGGCCGCTTTGGCGCAGGACGACGAGTTGGGCCGCGAGTTGCTCCGCCGGATAGGGCCGGCCGTCGCCGCCGTGCTGGTGCGCGACGCGGCGGGGAATTTTCGGGAGGTCGGCTCGGGAGTCTTCGTGCGCGGCGACGGCCTCCTGCTGACGCCTTACAATCTGGTGCAGGGCGCGCGCGAGATTCAGGTTCGCATGGCCGACGGCGAGACTTACGACCGCGTGGAAGTGGCGGCGACGGACGAGCGGCGCAACGTCGCCGTCCTGCGCGTCCGCGCGACGAGCACGCCTTACGTCGCCATCGGCGCGACCAACGAGGCGTCCGTCGGCGTAGAGGTGCGCGCCATGTACAACGCGGGCGGGAGCGTGACGAGTGAGTCGTGCGGCGTCCTGAGCGCCATCACGCTGGCCGAAGAGATTCCGGGCGCGGGCGCGGGCTTCCGCGTCCTGAAATTCACTGAAGCCCTCGGGCCGGAATCTTCGGGCGGCATCCTCCTGGACAACTACGGCCAGGTGATCGGCCTCGTCGCGCCGCTCGCGAAGGCCGGCACGCGCAGCTACGCCGTCCCGCTCTACAACGTCGTGGGGCTGGTGCGCTCGGTCTCGGTTACACAGTCCGCCGCGGCCGCGGCCCCCACGGTCTACGGGCCTCGGAACCTGAGCCCAGCGATTCCGATTTACCAGTCTTCGACCACGCCGATTGCGCCGATGCCGCAGGCGGACGTCCCGCAGCGCCCCACCACGGCGCTCGCACCCGCCGGCCCCGGCTCGCTCGTGATAAGCGAAACGAATCCGGCCAGGCTCCTCGCGGCCTCCAAGACGCTGTACGTCACTTCGCGCAGCAACATCTTCAAGTCTGTCCAACTGGTTAACGAGTTGCGCAAGAGGCACGAACTGACGGACTGGAACCTCTCGCTCGTCGACGAGAGCGAGGTCGCGGACCTGATTCTTGAGATAGAGCACGTGCCGCTGACCTGGGAGTTCAACTTCTCCGTGCGCCACCAGCGGACGGGCGTCATCGTGACGGCGGGGAAGGTCTACGCGTGGGGCGGAGGCGACGGAGCGCCGCTGATGGCGTCGCGCGTGGTCGAGCGGCTGACCAAGCTGCGCGCGTCCGTCCCGCCACAGAATAAAACTGAGAACGCCGCGCCGAAGAAGTGAGGCGCGCGTGGGAGAAAGAAGAATGGTGTTTCGAAAACTGTTTCCCCTGTTCCTCGCTTTGATGATTGGCACAATCAGCGCGGGCGCGCAGCAGGCGACTGAAAAAGTCTCCGGCGTGAGGGACAAGAGCGCCGCCGGCGGCAGCACTCGCCTGGACGAGTTGCGCGCCGCCGGGTTCGACGCGCTCTACAACCTGGACTACGAGACCGCGCGCAAGAATTTCAAAGAGGTCATGCGCCTCTTCCCGGACCACCCGGCCGGGCCGCAGTTCCTCGCCGCGGCTCTCTGGGCGAAAGCCCTGAACGAGTCGCGGCGGCTTCAGTCGTCGCTCTACAACACGGAATCCTTCTACGAGGAGAAGGAGGACAAGCCGGACCCGCGCATGGTCGAGGAGTTCCGCGGCCTGACGCGTCAGGCGGCACAACTCGCCAAGGCGCGGCTCCGCCGCAACCCGAAAGACGTCGAGGCGCTCTACTTCCTCGGCACGACCGAAGGCTTGAAGGCCGCGTTCAGTACGACCATCCAGCGCAGCTTCATGTCGGCGCTCGGCGACGGGTCGAGCAGCGTGGACCGCCACCGCGAAGTCCTCAAGCTGGACCCCTCTTTCCGCGACGCGGAGCTGACCATAGGCTTTTACGACTACGTGGTCGGGAGCCTGCCCGCGCCCACCAAGGCCCTGGGGCTTCTCATCGGAGTGCGCGGCTCGAAGAAGCGCGGGCTGGCGACGCTCCAGCGCGTCGCGGCCGAGGGCCGTTTGGCGCAGGACGACGCGCGCGCCCTGCTGATCGTCCTCTTCAAGCGCGAGCGGCGCTACGCGGACGCGCTCGGCATGGCGCGCGAGCTGAGCGCGAAGTACCCACGCAACTACCTCTTAAAGCTCGAAGCCGCGGACGCGCTCGTCTCGATGGCGGCGGCCGAGCGCGAGGCCGGGCGCGAGGCCGAGGCGAAGAAGGCCGAGGCGGAAGCGCTGGCCGTCTTCGACGCGCTCGTCCGCGACCGCGCGGCCGCTCGCTCGCTCGACCGCGTCCACTTCCTCTACGGCGAGGCGCTCGTCGGCGCGGGCCAGCCCGAGAGCGCGGCGAAAGAGTATCTGGCCGCCGCAAACGTCACGGGCGCGGAGCCGGGCCTGGCGACCCTCGCCCACCTGAAAGCCGCGCGGGCCTACGACCTGGCTGGAAAGAGGCCGGACGCGCTGGCACAATATCGTATCGTGCTCGCGCGGCCGGACTCTTCGAAGGCGCACGAGCAGGCGAAGCAGGGCTTGAAAGAACCTTACAAGTTGAAGACGAACGGAAAGAACGTGTCGGAATGAAAACCAACGGGGAGAATCAAATCGAGCGCGCGGGGCGCACACGCCCGCGGCGTCTGCTCCTGTGCCTGGACGGCGTGCCGTACGAAGTCCTGAAGGGGGCGAAGGGGCGCGGGATGTTCGAGAATTTTAACGAGCCCGCGCGACTGCTCTCGCCGTTCCCGACGATGACGAACGTCGCGCTCTCAAGGATGCTCGGCGCGACCGCGCCTCTCGGCTACGAGAGCCTTTACTTCGACCGGGGGGCGCGGGAGCTGCGCGGCGGCGTGCGCAAGTACATAGGCTGGCGCACGCCCGACAAAAAGCCATCGTCCTACATGGACGAGCTGGATTACCAGGAGCCGCTGCCGTTCGAGTTCCTGGTCTACGTCGCGCCCGAGACGGTCTGGCGCGCCGACATGCGCCGCTTCCACGACCGCTTCCGCCGCGCCCCGCAGGAAAGGGACTTCTTCGCCTTCCTCAAAGGCACGGACGGCCTGATGCACATCCGCGGGCCAAAACGTCTCAGTGTCGCGCTCAACTCGCTCGACAAAATCCTGAAGCAGATTCGAGCCTACTGCGGCGACGAGACGGAGATAGTCCTCTTCTCTGACCACGGGATGAATTTGGAAGAGAACAAGCGCGCCAACCTGCAAACGCACCTGCGCAGGAACGGGTTCGTCCTGACGGATAACCTGCGCGGGGGCGAGCGCCGCGCCGTCTCCGTCCCGGCCTTCGGCCTGTGCAGCTACGCCGCGCTCTACTGCGCGGACGAAGAGGCCGCGGCAACAGTCGCCGCCTCGCTCGTTGACCTCGAAGGCGTGGACTTCTCGATTCACCGCGAGGGCGAACGGGCCGTCGTGGTGAAGGGGAGGCGAGGCGCCGCGCGCATTCATCAGCGCTCGGACGAAAATGGCACAGCCTACCGCTACGAGCAGATCACGGGCGACCCGCTCGAACTCGCCCCGGTCATCAACAAGCTGAGGGACGCGGGGCTGCTCGACGAAGGCGGCTACGCGCCCGACGCCGCGTGGTACGAGCGCACCGCGTCGCACGTCTACCCGGACGCGGTCTCCAACCTCTTCCTCTCGCTCCACGCCCCGCGCGTCGGCCACACGGCCGACGTGCTCGTCAGCCTGCGCGACGGCTACTACTACGGCGACTCGCTCTTCAGCCGCCTCGCCCGCCTCGCCGCCACGCACGGCAACGCGCTCCGCGCCAGCTCCACGGCCTTCATGATGAGCACGCACCGCACGCTCCCCGAGTTCGTCCGCGCCGACGAGGCGCAGCCGCTATTGAAGGGATGAGGGAAGAGAAGGCGGAGGGCGGGAGGCGGAAAACGCTTGACCGCTCTCCGCCTTTCTTCATCCCTCATCCCTCATCCCTCATCCCTTCAAACTTGACTGCCCCGGCTTCAGGCGCGTACAAAACTCGGGATGACGGACAGCGCCTCGCTCAATCCCGCCGAGCAGCCCGCGGTCGAGACTTCCAACCTCGTCCGGCGCTTCGGCCATTTCACGGCCGTCGACCACATCAACCTGAGAGTCGAGCGCGGGCGCTTCTTCGGCTTCCTCGGGCCGAACGGCGCGGGCAAGTCGACGACCATCAAGATGCTGACGGGCCTGCTCGCGCCGACCTCCGGCGAGATTCGCGTCATGGGGCGCGACGTGGAGACGGAGGCCATCGAGGTCAAGCGAAGAATCGGCGTCGTGCCGGAAGATTTGAACCTGTTCGAGCGGCTGACGGGCGCGGAGATGCTGACGTTCACGGGGAGAATGTACGGCCTCCAGAAGGGCGAGATCGCGGAGCGCACCGAAGAGTTGCTGGCGCTGATGGAATTGGACGCGGAGCCGCGCAAGCTCGTGGTCGAATACTCGCACGGGATGAAGAAGAAACTCTCGCTCGCCTGCGCGCTGATTCACCGCCCGGAGATACTCTTCCTGGACGAGCCTTTCGAGGGCGTCGACGCCATCGCCTCGCGCACGCTCAAGAACCTGCTCTCGCGCCTGACGGCGCGCGGGCTGACCGTCTTCCTCACCTCGCACGTCCTGGAAATCGTCGAGCGGCTCTGCACGGACATCGCCATCATCTCGCAGGGGAGGCTGGTCGCCGCGGGCTCGATGAACGAACTGCGCCGCGGCATAGAGGTCGAGGGCGACGGCGAAGAAGCGCGCGGCCCGCTCTCGCTCGAAGACTATTTTCTGCACGTCGTCGGCGGCGCGCGGCAGACCGGAGACGACGTGCTTCAGTGGCTCTCTTGATTCTCTTCCGGCCGCGTTAAAGGAGACAATTTGATCGCACGCGCCGTCGCCTCGTTCGCGCTCATGGTCTTTGGAGTTTTCTCGCACGCTGTGGCGCAGGGCGAGGTGAGCAAGTTTCGCTACCGGCCGGAAAGAATCGTCGTCGGCACGGTCTACCACTACGTGAAGACGAACCTGGACGGGACGCACCCGGAATACGTCTCGATCTACGTCGCGGCGCGCGATCAGATAGAGTCTTACAAGTTTCACCCGAACACGGAGAGGGCCGGGCTGGTCACGGCCCGGATGGACTGGGAGACGTTTTCGGCGCGACGGCTGGAGTCGTGGCAGGTCTTCGCGGGCGGCGAGAAGAAATTGTTCGCCACGCTCTCCTTCCTCAGGGCGTTGATGGCGGCGGAAGTCTCAATCCCCGCGACGGGAAAGCCCCCGGAGCGGACGGCGATCAAGCACCTGCCTTTCCACGTCTACAACTTCGACCTCGCCAGCCTCAATTTCGCCTTCCGCCATCTGGTCAACCCTAAGGGCAGGTTCGTCGTAGGGATCGCGGACCCGACGTTTCAGGAGGGAGGGCCGCTGTTCGCGTACAGGGGCGAGGCCGAAATCATTTACGCGGGCGAGGAGGTGCGCGAGGGCGCGCCGTGCCGGAAATACAAGATTGACGGGGCGGGGCTCAGTGGCCGCGGCGGGCACATCTGGGTGGACAAGCGCGGCGGCTTCTTCAGGGACGTGGAGATCGAGTTGCCAGACAACCCGAACTGGCACAGTTTCAAATTCCGCCTGACCTCGACCGAGCGCATGACGCGCGAGGGCTGGGAGCGATTCATGCTCTCACAACTCGCGCCCCGCCAGGAGAACGCAAGATAAAGCCGTCGAGCCTGAGTGAGCCATGCGGCGAAGCCTGAGTGAGAGACGCGCGGAAGCGGCGCGGCGCGGGCTGGAGTTTCTGTACGGCGCGGCGCGAGACCCCGCGTGCTTCGAGCATTACGGGCACGACCTTCTGTTCTGCTTCCACACCATCGCGTCCAATTCGAAGGACGCGGCGTTGCGTCTTGAGGCGCGGCGCATGGGGCGCGAGCGTGCGCGCGCGTGGCGGCGCGGGCACCGTTCTGTGCCAAAAGAGGTCAGCGCCGAAGACCTCTCCAACCTGGTCTTCGGCGGCGACGCGGCCGACCGCCTGGGGCTCCCGGACGCGCGGCTCAAGGCGCAAATCCGTCGCGCCCTGAAAGATTTTACGGCCGAGGACTTTTACAGGTTCGACCCCGCGAGCGAGCCGCCGCCCCCGGACGTGCCGGACGTTTGCGAGTGCGGCGCCGTCAACCCGCGCGGCCGCCGGAAGTGTCTGGACTGCCGCCGCGCGCTCGTGATGCTGGGCCGCTACGGGGCATGGATCGACGCGCTCATCGTCTCTTACCTGGGCGAGCGCTACGGCGTGAGGGTCGGCGCATCGTTCCGCGACGTGATCAAGTGGCTCCCGCACATGCGCCCTTACCGCGGGGCCGAAGGCGGCGCGAACCCGGACTACTACTGGACCGTCTACGCCGTCACGCACGTCGTCTACACGCTGAACCATTACAACGTCTACCGCCTACGCCCGCGCTGGCTGCCGGACGAGTTCGAGTTCCTGAAAAGTAATTTAGAAGAGGCCGTCAGGCTTGAAGACCCCGAGATGACGGGCGAGTTTTTGGACTCGCTCAAGGCGTTCGGCGTCGGCGACGACGACCCGCTGATTCGCGTGGGGACGGACTACGTGCTCTCGCAACAGAACGCCGACGGCGGCTGGGGCGAGACGGAGGGTGAGGATCTGTACCTGCGTTACCACCCGACCTTCACGGCCGTCAACGGCCTGCGCGACATCGCGTGGCGCGGCGTCCGCCTGAGCTTCCCGAGGTTGAGGACGATGGTCGAGGGCTGGGCGTGATGAAGAAAAGGCTCGACGATTTTCTTTCATCCCGCAATCAGGAGCCGCGGACGCGTGGCGTCTCGCCTTCAAAAATGAACGCGAGCGTTTTGTAGATGAGCTTGGCGCAGAGGAAGGCCGAGGCGTCCTGGCCCTCTACGTAGGAGTACTCGGTCAAGTCCATCCCGACGACGCGCTTCTTGCGCGCGAGCGTGCGAATCAGCCCGATGGTCTCGTACCAGCCCAGCCCGCCCGGCTCGGGCGTCCCCGTCTGCGCGACGAGCGAGGGGTCCAGGCCGTCGATGTCCACTGTCAGGTAGACGTTCTCCGTCAGCCCGTCCACGGCCGCGTCCCACCAGTCGCTGCGGCCGACGATGTCCTTGGCCCAAAAAATTCGCGTCGGCAACTCGTCGAGCGCCCGCGCCTCTTCGGCGGAGATGGAGCGTATGCCGCACTGCACGGCGGGCAGGCGCATGTCGCGCGTGACGCGGGCCATGATCGAGGCGTGCGAGTGCGGCGTGCCGTCGTACTGGTCGCGCAGGTCTGCGTGCGCGTCTATCTGTAGGATGGAGAGGTTGTCGTAGCGCTCGGCGTGCGCGCGTATGACGGGCGCGCTCACCGAATGCTCGCCGCCGAGCATGGCGACGAACTTGCCGGTCGAGACCAGCTCGCGCGCTCGCTCGTAGAGCGACTCCATCATCCGCGCGGGCGGTTCGACCGAGGGCGTCTCCGCGACCGTGTGGATGCCCAGCTTGTAGACCTCCGCGTCCGTCTCCTCGTCGTACAACTCCATGTTGCGCGACGCGTCGATGATGGCCTCCGCGCCGCGGCCCGTCCCCGTCCCGTAAGAGACGGTCCCCTCGTAAGAGACAGGCCACACGACGATGCGCGCCCGCTCGAAACTCGAAAACTCTTCTTCGGCAATCCCGCCGAAGTTCACCGGAAGCTGTGCTGATTCAGACATAAAGGAAGTGTACAAAACTAAAATGGCAGATGCCAGCCGTAGCAGAAACACTTGTTGAAGATTTTTATTGTCAGGAAGTGAGCGTGCGGAGACACTGGCTGGGGCTGTTAGCCTGAACAAACTTACCGTGAGGAGACAACGATGAAAGAATTAGATGTCAATGAACTGTCGGAAGAGAAATTTCAATGGGCTTTGAAGAAAATCGAAGATTTGCTAACTAGTACCCTGCCTGCTATTGCGGGATGCTTATTAGCTATGAAAGAAGGTCAAATGGAAAAAAGTATTCCACTTAAAACCCTATATGGAGTGGCTATTAAAGATTTAGAAGATGCGTTGAAGATGGCAAGAGAAGCGAAAGAAATGTGGTCTGAGTAAGTTGCCGGAGCACTATTAGATGCTCCGACAACTTACTCAGTCGATCTATGGAACCTCGATAGTTAAATCTTTACCGGCAAAGGTGAAGTTGGGGCGTTTGCGGCCTTTCATGTATTTGGCGGCGGTCTGGGAGAGGGCGGTGACGAGCATGGGGAGCGCGATTGTGGCGTCGCAGGGGACGTAGGCCGTGTGCGCGCCGCGCTGTAGTTTGCCGAAGACGAGCGCCTCGTCGCCGGCGGCACCGGTGGCGTTGGAGCGCCCGCCGGGGTGCGGCGCGTCGGTCGCGACAGTGATGGCGTACTTGTGGCCGCGGGCGGGAATCTTGACGATGTTCGTGGAGATTTCCGTCTGCTGGATGAAACTCTTCGAGGTGCCCCCGCCCAGGTGTATGACGCCGGAGACGCGCGCGCGGGCCGCGATCTGCGTCATGTCGAGCACGTCCTGAATGATGTCGAACTGGAAGTTGTTCTTCTTCTCGAAGCGCGAGGCGGCGATGCCTATGCTGATGGAGCTGTCCGCAATCGAGGGGCAGAAAATTGGCACACGCGACTTGTAGGCCGAAGTCAGCACGCCGTCCTCGGTCGCGATCTCGGCCAGCTCGCGCCCGAGCAGGTGCAGGAACTCGCGCGTCGAGTAGGGGCGCGACTGATCCAACTGGCTGCTGAAGCCGCCGACCCACTCCTCCGCCTCGCGGTACTCCTCATCAGACGCGAGCAAGTCCCACATGCGATTGATCTGCGAGGCTTCGAGTTCCGCGTCCGTCATGCTCGGGTGCGCCTGGAAGTGGTGGCGGCCCAGGGTCTCGTGCAGGTCGTGGAAGATGATCGAGCCGGAGAGCACGAGCACGTCCACGAAGCGGTTCTTGATGACGTAGGCGAGGAGCCGGCGCATGCCCGCGGGAATGAGCGCGCCCGAGCCGGCGAGGTAGATGGTCGTGTTGTCGCCGAGCATGTCGAGCCAGATGCGGTGCGATTCGGCCAACTGCCGCCCGCCAAAGCCCGTGCCCTCCATCTTCTCCAGTAGCCCGGCCACCGAGCGGTCGCGGTCAACCTGCACGGGGCGCGTCGGCACGGTCAAATACTTCGAGGGTTTCGGTCTCCGCTGAGTCACCATAAGTTTTCTCCAAGTGCTGAGGACTGAGGACTGAGGACTGAGTAAAAGACGAAATGCCTTTCACTCAGCACCCGGCATTCAGCACTCAGCACTTTTTTAATCTCTCCCGCGTTTCCCGCGATTTACTTTCCCGTTGATGGCGAGGTAGGTGTAGGCGTCGAAGCGCGACTCGTAGAACTCTATCAGCTCGGCGGCCTCGGCCTCGGTCAACTCCTCGCGCTTGACGCGCTGCGCGACCTGGCGGCGGAAGCCGTCGTGCAGGAGGCTGCGCTCGTAGCGCGCACGCTCGACGGCCTGGCCGATGGAGGTGCCGCGAATCACTTTCTTAATCAGGTAGCCGCCCTCGTCAATGTGCACGTGCGCCTCGTTGGGCGCGCCGAAAAGGTTGTGGTTGTTGCCCATCACCTCCTGGTACGCGCCGACGAGCATGAAGGCCAGGTAGTAAGGCTCGTCCTTGTTGAGCGGGTGCAGCTCCAGGACCTGCTTCACGTCGTGCAGGTCTACGAACTTGTCCACGATGCCGTCCGAGTCGCACGTGATGTCGCAGAGCGTGGCGTACTCGGTCGGCGTCTTGTTCAACCCGTGGATGGGCACGATGGGGAAAAGCTGGTCGAGCGCCCAGTGGTCGGGCACGGAGCGGAAGACCGAAAAGTTGGTCAGGTATTTGGCACAGAGCAGCCGGCGCAATTCGCCGAACTCTTCCGAGACGTACTTGGCCTGCTGCGCGTACTTGTCCGCGCGCTCGCACACGTCCCAGAACAAGACCTCGCCCTTCGCGCGGTCTTCCAGAGAGATCAGGCCGAGATTAAAGAGCGTGAACAACTCTTCACGGTGCTCAAGGGCGTCGTGGTAATACTCGCGGTAGTTTTTCACCGAGACCGTCTCGCGCAAATCGCCCAACTCGACCACGACCTGCGGGTCGTCCTCGTCAATCTCGATCGGCGTGATGTCTTCGACCACGGTTTCGATCTCGTCCACGACGTTGGTGACGAGGATGGCGTGGTAGGCGGCGAGGAAGCGGCCCGACTCCTGAATGATGGTCGGGTGCGGCACGTTCTCGTCGTCGCAGACCTGCATGATCGTGTAGATCACGTCGTTGGCGAACTCCTGCGCCGTGTAGTTGGCGGAGGAATCGAACGCCGTCTTCGAGCCGTCGTAGTCGACGGCCATCCCGCCGCCCACGTCCAGCAGCTCGATGGGGATTTTCATCTGGCGCACTTTGGCGTAGACGCGCGCCGCCTCCTTCATCGCGTTCTTGATGCGCTTGATGTCCGTGAGCTGCGAGCCGATGTGGAAGTGCAGGAGGCGGAGCATGTCAATGCGGTCGGCGTCGTGCAGGCGGCGTATGACTTCGAGAATCTCGGTCGTGGTCAGGCCGAACTTGGCAGCCTCGCCGCCGGACTTCTCCCAGCGCCCGCTGCCTTTCGAGTAGAGCTTGACCCTCATCCCGACCATCGGCAAATCGCCCTCGTGGCTCTCGGCGATACGGAGCACGTGATCGAGTTCGTTCAGCTTCTCGATGACGATGACGACGCGCTTGCCGCTCTTGGCCCCGGCGAAGGCGAGTTCGATGAACTCTTCGTCCTTGAAGCCGTTCAAGACGAGCAGGCTCTCCGACGGCTGGTCGAGCGCGAGCGCGGCGTAGAGTTCCGCCTTGGAGCCCGCTTCGAGGCCGAAGTCGTAGCGCGAGCCCTCGCGCAAATATTCTTCGACGACGGCCCGCTGCTGGTTGACCTTCATAGGGTAGACGCACATGTGCGAGCCCTGATACTCGTACTCGCGTATGGACTTGCTGAAGGCGCGTTGGAGTTTGCGGACCTGGCTCGCCACCAGTTGGGGGAAGCGCAGGAGCACGGGGGTGCCGATGCCGCGCCGCGCGAGGTCGTCTATGATCTCTTTGAGGTCGGCGGCGCGGCCGTCGTTCTCCGCCGGGTGCACGATTAAATTGCCCTTGCGATTAACGTCAAAGTAACCTGCGCCCCAATTTTCTATGCCGTAAGTTTCAAGCGTCTGTTCGATGGCCGTGGTCAATTTGAGCGGTCTCCTGCTTGTCTCTAACTGAAGCCGTGCGCGTGTGGATTGTTGCGTCCGAAGCGCAGTTGCCCCTCCAACATCCGAGCCTCGTCAGCCTTAGTTTCAGGGATGGACACTAGGCGGGCAATTTAACAGAAAAAGTGGGGTCGGACAATAACTATTTTCCCCGAGGCCCGGCACTCCCAAGAGGCTAAACTAGGCACGGCAAAGGTTTAACTCCTGAAAAGGTCGCGCACGAAAATTCCCGCGCGCCGGCCACGCCGGGAAAACCTTGACAGTCGCTCGCGCGGAAATATAATGCAAGGCTTTTTTTGAGCATGAGCAAAGTCAGCAGCGCCTGCCGCAAGCGGTACTGACTTGAGCGCCAAGTTGTGTGTGACTCTTTAGAGAATTACCTGGACACTATAACTTTAAGCGACTGCACGGAGCACCTGCCGAAGCTCCCGCGCGAGTCCGTACACCTCTGCCTCTCGGACATCCCCTACGGGATCAACCTCGCCGACTGGGACGTGCTCCACAACAACACCAACTCCGCGCTCCTGGGGCAGTCGCCGGCGCAGCGCGGCAAGGCGGGTTTCAAGCGCAGGGGCAAGCCGATTAACGGCTGGAACGCGGCCGACAGAAACATCCCGAAAGAGTACGAGGCTTGGTGCAGGAGTTGGACAGGGATGCTCTTTCCTGTGATGAAGGAGGGGGCGAGCGTCTTCATCTTCGGGGCGCGGCGGACGCTGCACCGCGCCATCGTCGCGTTCGAGGACAGCGGCTTTCTCTTGCGCGACGTTCTCGCCTGGGAGAAATCGAGCGCGCACCACCGCGCGCAGAGTCTCGAAAATCTCGTACGCCACCGCGGGCTTGATGCGGAGGCGGAAAAGTGGGCCGGCTGGAAGGTCGGTAATCTAGCGCCCATCTGGGAGCCGATTGCGTGGTTCTTCAAGCCGTACCGCCGCACGATTCTGGACAACGTGCTGGAGAACGAGGTGGGCGGAATCAACGTCACAGAATGTCTGGTCGAGGGCCGCAGCCCGACCAACGTCCTGCGCTTCGACTACGAGGCGGGCGAGAGGCTGCACGAGACGCAGAAGCCGCTGGAACTCATCAAGTATTTAATCAGGCTCGCGACGCGGGAGGGGCACGTCGTGCTGGACCCTTTCATGGGCAGCGGCACGACCGCGCTCGCGGCGCAGGAGTTGGGCCGGCACTTCATAGGCTTCGAGATTCACGAGGAGTTCTGCCGAGTCGCCAGGCGAAGACTCAGCGCGCGGCCGCCGCAGGCGGACGGCCGCCGCCGCCGCGGGCGCAAACGCGAAGGAAAAAGGACGAGCCACGAGATAACACGAAGAGACACGAAGTAGGAGCACGCTTTCGCTTCGCCCCTTCGCTCTGAAATTGAAGAGCGCTTGCGTAAATCAGGTAACGGAGATTGCAGTTCAAATTTAGTGCTGCTAGTATGGCCCGTGCTGCACTTCGCACTTTATCCACGGTTCGGAAATTCGTGTAATGCCGCTCACCTCCACGGCGCGGTGCGCTTCCCCAACACTCCCATTTTCTTGCAGGAGAAAACATGAACGCTAAAAACGTCTTGAAATATGCCTCCGACCAGGGGGCGAAGTTCGTCTCAGTCAGATTCACAGACCTGCCCGGCGCCTGGCATCATCTGACCTTCCCGATTAACCAGCTCTCCGAAGACTCGTTCGAGGACGGCTTCGGCTTCGACGCCTCTTCCTTGCGCGGCTGGGCCTCGATCCACGAGTCCGACATGCTGCTCGTCCCGGACGCCGGTCGTCACTGGATGGAGCCTTTCGCGGAGGAGCCGACGCTCTGCCTGATAGCCAACGCCGTCGACCCGATCACCAAGGAAGGCTACCCCTTCGACCCCCGCTCGGTCGCCACGCGCGCCGAGAGCTATCTGAAATTCACGGGCCTCGCGGACACGGCCTTCTTCGGCCCCGAGGCAGAGTTCTTCGTCTTCGACTCCGTCAAGTTCCACAACGACCAGAACTCCGCTGGCTTTACGGTCGACTCCGACGAGGGGCACTGGAACAGCGGGCGCGGGGCGGACGAGTTCAGCGGCTCGAACCTGGGCTACCGCATCCGCTCGAAAGAGGGTTACGTGCCGGTCCCGCCCGCGGACTCGCTCGCCGACCTGCGCTCGGAGATTTCGCTGACGCTCGCGAACTGCGGGATACAGGTCGAGTGCCACCACCACGAGGTCGCGACCGCCGGCCAGTGCGAGATCGACTTCCGCTACTCGACGCTGCTCGGCACCGCCGACAACCTGCAAATCTTCAAGTACGTCGTGCGCAACACGGCCTACACCTACGGCAAGTCGGCGACCTTCATGCCGAAGCCGCTCTACGGCGACAACGGCTCGGGGATGCACTGCCACCAATCTCTGTGGAAAGGCGAGAAGCCCCTGTTCGCGGGCGACGGCTACGCGGGGCTGTCCGAGATGGCGCGCTACTACATCGGCGGGCTGTTGAAGCACGCGCCGTCAATCGTCGCCTTCGCCGCGCCGACGACGAACAGTTACAAGCGTCTCGTTCCCGGCTTCGAGGCTCCGGTCAACTTAGCTTACTCGGCGCGCAATCGCTCGGCGGCCATACGCATCCCGATGTTCTCGCAGAACCCGAAGCAGAAGCGGCTGGAGTTTCGTCCGCCCGACCCTTCGTGCAACGCGTACCTGGCGTTCTCCGCGATGCTCCTGGCGGGCCTCGACGGCATACAGAACCGCATCGACCCGGGCGAGCCGCTCGACAAGGACATCTACGACCTCTCGCCCGAGGCGCTGAAGGAAGTTCCCTCCTTGCCCGGTTCGCTCGACGAATCGCTCAGGGCGCTCGAAGCCGACCACGACTTCCTGCTCAAAGGCGACGTGTTCACGCCCCAGTTGATTGACCGCTGGATCACCTACAAACGCGAGAAGGAAATTCAGCCCCTGAGGATGAGGCCGCACCCGCTGGAGTTCGGCATGTACTTCGACATCTAAGAAAGGCAGGCTAAACCAAAACTCAACCCCGCCGGTGCCGTCGGTCTTTACTTCGGTTCAGACTTCAGGCGCTGGCGGGGTTGAGTTGTTATGCGGCTCGTGTGTTGGGGGTGCGGCCGGGCGTCATCCTCCTTTGACCTTTGTGACGGCCCACGTCGCGACGCCGTATAACTCGTAGAGCAGCACGAGCCCCACGATGGCGAACTTCGGGATGGCGCACCACCTGGCGACTTGCGGCCAGGGATTCTCTATCGGCCCGCGAAGCACCTTCAGGAGTGAGTAGTTCTCCACCGCGTCTAACAGCGCCGCCGCCGGCAGCAGGGCGAGCAGCACGAAGCCGGGGGGGACGCCCGGGAGTTCGTGGGCCAAAAGGTACTTGATGACCAGCAGGCACCCGACGGCCCCGCAGAGCGGGTAGATGAAGATGAAAAGGAAGTCCCACCCGAGGGCCGTCTTAAACTTCGCGCGGGCATTCGGGTCTGCATCCTCCGACTTGTTCAGCACCTCCTGCGCCTTGTCGGCGTCGCCCGCCATCTCGAAGGCGATCATCGGACGGGAGGGGGCCTTCCCTTTGTTCTCCAGGCGCGGCCCGGCCCTGTCTCCCACCCACAGGGCCAGCAGCGTCAGGAGCAGGAAAGCCACCCACAGCCCCAGGTAATCGGCCTCTTTCAACCATTCCAACATAACCTTCTCCTTCCTCCTCAAATTTCGGGCGCGACGCGTAGCGTGGGCTCCGGCAGCGGCGGCTCCGGCGAAAAGTCTGGAGGAGTCCACGCATCTATCGCCAGGCCGATGGCCGCGAGGCGCACCTCGGCGTTGTCGCACCAGCACTCGTCCCGGACGAACGGGTACTTGAGAGAAGGGTCCCTCTGCTCCTCCAGCAGCCTCGGGTAGTCGAACGGCCTCGGGAGCCCCCCGCCGGGATCGTCAAGCGCCTTCTTCATCGCCCTCATGGCCTTCTCCATCTGGCCCATCAGGACGCGGAAGCGTACCCACTGATGCTTGGACATGTTGAAGTCGTGGGTCAGCGCGTCTCCGGCGTCCTCGCCTTTTCGGACGACGTGCTCTATGACCTCCTTCGGCATCTCAAGGTTCAGCCCGCCCTCCTTGTCGCTCAGGCGAATCTGCACGATACGCTCGTAGTAACTCGGCAGCATCGCCTGCATGTTGTCTCGGTAGTTCTGGGCCGTGCGGAAGATCGAACTCAGGAACTTCGGCAGGTCCGGGACGGGCGTCCACTCGGGCGCGGCCTCGCTCCCCGGCTGCGGCAGGTACACGTCCGTGTTGTAGGAGACGGGCGCGGTGGGCGCGGCGTAGTCCGGCAGGATCGGCTGCTGCGCCATGTAGCTGAAGCGGGCGGGGTCTGCCTGCCATCCCTTGTCGCCGCCGCCCGCCTGCGCGGCGTCGCCCGTGTCGGGCCGGTCGCCCATCTGCGAAGTCAAGTTGACGCCGAAGGTGGGGCGGGTCGGCAGCCAGGAGTCGAAGAAGTGTATGGGGAAGTTGCTGCAAATTCCGCCGTCGCTGAACCAGTTGCGCTGCAAGCCGCGCTCGGGGTCCGCGATTTCCAGTTCCTGCGTCTCCCGGACTTTGGCCCAGCCGCCGTCGCCCGCCGACTCTTTGAGGACGATATGCGACGCGCCGCCGCTTTCCGGGTCCGGCTCAAGCTCGAAGCGCACCCGCTTCCCCCCGAAGGCGTCGTGCCCTATGGTGTAGAGCGGGATCATCGAGATGAGCACGGGGAAGCTTAAGCTCATGCGCGTGGCGACGACCACGGGCAGGTCTTTCGCCTCCGGGAAAAGAAAGTAGTCCTCGGGCGGCTTGAAGCCGGGGATCTTCCGCTTGTGCTCTTCCATGTGCCGGACGACGTTCGGAGGGAAGAGTTTTTCAAACTCCTCTTTCTTGACCAGGTAAACGTCGTCGAAGGGCAGGATGTAGGGGCGGTTCTGGCTCAGGTTGGAAGTCATCATCCGCAGGTCGATTCTTTTGGAGCCCGCGGGGGCCGGCTCGGGCTCTCCGGGCCGCCACTCCCAGAGGTCTCCGAAGGTGAGCGGCCGTGCGTCCGTGCCCGTGTCCATCCCCGCCAGGTCGTTGAGATTGACGGTCAGCCAATCGGTCAGCGCCGTCTCGTCCCGGCGGGCGGGGTCTTTGCCGCGCCCCGTGCAGATGCCGAAAAAGTTTTTTGGCACACTCTTGGTCAGCACCAGGTAGAGATGGGCCGCCACTGTGACCAGCGCGCCCGCGAGCGCGAGGAGCACGAGGAGCACGACGCCCCATCCGCGCAGGCTGCCGGCCACGAGCCACGCGAACAGGTAGGCGAGCCCCGCGCCGAGAATCGCGCCGGCGATGAAGAACAAGGTGTCGCCGGCGAGCAGGGCGACGACCAGCTTGAGCGGGAACAGCCTGAGCCATTGCAGCTTCGGGTAGACGAGGAATGTCCTGAGCACGGGGGCCGTCGAGCGCGCGGGCTGGAAGAGGTTCAGCAGATTCTTGTCCTCCCCTAGCCACTTCCTAATCTCTTCCAGCTTCTTGAAGCCGCCCTGCTTTTCGCCGCGCTCGGCGGCGGCCGTCACGGCCGCCGCAATCGCCCCGGCCGAAGTCCCGCCGACGTTGCGGAAGCTGTAGCCTGCATCGTGCAGCTTGATGGCGAGCGGCGGGTAGACGATTCCGCTCGTGATGCCGCCCTTCATCACCAGGTCGCATTCTCTAACCTGCGGGGGCTTAGCTTTCGGGGCCTCATCCCTCCGGGCCTCATCCATCAAGTATTTATTTATCGCGGCCGCGGTGTTTTCTATGATGCGTTTGATGACGTCAGGCGGGTTGTGTACCAATGTAATCGTATACTTGTACTTCGGGGCTTCGCCTTGTTCGGGGTTTTCGGATGACATGACATGCTCCTTTGAGGGAAGGTGATTCTCGTCAAGCGTCGTCAGAAGTGTGCGAGGGCCGCGCCGAAAGAGTTGAGTAAGGAAACCATGCTCGCGGGCGGCTGCCGTTTCAGAGCGCCGCGAAATATATCACAGGTCAGGACGGGCGCGACGATTTTCTGCCGCGGCCGGTTCAAGGTGTAAACTACGGAGGCGCAGGAGGGGGCCATGGGCGGGTTGCAGGTCACGCTGCTAATCAAGATCATTTACACGGCGGTCTTCTGGGGCCTCCCGCTCCTGTTCTTCCCGGCCTACGCCGCGCGCCGGCTGTGCATCCCGGAGCCGCGGCCCGTCCTGTTCGCGCACCTGCTGGGCGCGGCGTTCACGGCCCTGCTCGTCGGCTACGTCTACGGCCTGCGCGACAGTCTCGCGGGCCAGAACATTCGCAACGTGGTCGTCGTCGGGATCGTCAGCAACGGGTTGGCCTTCCTGCTGCTCGTCCTGTTCGCGCGCGAGTGGCGTCAGTGGGGCGGCGCATGGGCGCAGGCTTACATGTGGGCGTCAACCGTCGTGACCTTCGCGATTACGGCGGGGCTAATCTTCTTCGGGCTGCTCGGCGTGTGAGCGGCCCGGCGCGTGACGCGGCGGCCCCGCGGTGGCTTAGAGTTTAGGAGAACATGGCGTCAGCACCGTTACCTCCTGCGGGCGACTACCTGGAAACGCTCGTGCGCGACTTGCCGGACCCGGCGGGCGCGCGCCTCTTCTTCGAGCGGCTGAAGACGGAGAACCCGCGCGCGGTGAGGACGCTCGAACGCGACGCGGGGCTGCTCTCGGACGCGCTCGCCCTGGCCTCTTACAGTCCGCTCCTGGCGACCACGCTGGCACAGAATCAGGAATACCCGGCCTGGCTCGGGCGCGAGCGCTCCCACGCGCGCGTCAAGGCCCGCGAGGAGTTGAAAGAGTCGCTCGCGCGCTTCAGCCTGACCAACTCGCAACTGGAACCGCAGGTGCTCCTGGCGCGCTTCCGCCGCCGCGAGCTGCTGCGCATCTACCTGCGCGACATACGCGACACGAGTACGCTCGTCGAAGTCACCGAGGAGTTGTCTAACCTGGCCGACGCCGTCCTCGAACACGCGCTCAGCCTCGCGCGCCAGGAGTTGGACAACCGCTACGGCCCGCCGCAGCGCACGGACGAGCGCGGGCGACAGGCCACGGCCAGTTTCGCGGTCGTCGCGCTCGGCAAGCTCGGCTCCTTCGAGCTGAACTACGCCTCCGACATAGACCTTTTCTTTCTCTACTCGGACGAGGGCACGACCTCGGGCGCGGGCACGCGCGGCGAGGTCACGAACCGCGAATACTTCAACCGGCTCGCCGAAAGGGTCGCGCGCCTGGTGGGCCAGCAGACGGGCGAGGGCGCGGCCTACCGCGTCGACCTCCGCCTCAGGCCCTTCGGGCGCGACGGCGCGCTCGCCACTTCGATTGACGAGGCCGTGCGCTATTACCGCGAGAAGGCGCAGGCGTGGGAGCTACAGGCGCTGATTCGCGCGCGCGCCGCCGCGGGCGACTCGGCGCTCCACGCGCGCTTCATGGAGCGTGTCCGCCACCGCGTTTACGCGCCGGACGTGACCGTCGAGCGCGCCCTGGAACACGTCCGCCTCGCCAAGCTCAAGATCGACCGCCACCACGCGCAGGACGCGGGCGGCTTCAACGTCAAGCTGGGCCGGGGCGGCATACGCGAGATAGAGTTCATCGCTCAGGCGCTCCAACTCGCCTTCGGGGGCCGCGACTCCTGGCTGCGCGCGCCGCACACGCTCATCAGCCTCGGCCGCCTCGCGGACCGGCAGCTCATCACGGAGCGCGAGCGCACGGACCTCTCCGCGGCCTACGTCTTCCTGCGCACGCTCGAACACCGCTTGCAGATGGAGCACGGCCTGCAAACTCACACCGTGCCGGACGAAGCGTCGCGCCGCCTCCTGGTCGCGCGCCGCATGGGCTTCGCCGGGGAAGACGCGCTGGCACAATTCGACCGCGCGCTCGAAACTCAAGCGGCGCACGTCCGCGCCGCCTACGACCGCGTCTTCGGGAAGGAAGCGGCGGGCGGCGTTGAGAAGACCGCGTCGGCCGACACGACCGCGGACTCCTTCGGCGGAGCGGCCGAGAATCTTTACAGCGCCGCGGCGAAACCGACCGACGCCACGACTTCGGCCGCGGCCATTTTCGCCGCGCACCTGACGGAGCTTCCGCACGACGAGCGCGGCGCGGAAGCCGGGGCGGAAGACGCGCGCGCGTCGGCCGAGGACGCGTCGGCGGTCGAGGCGGTCGAAAAACTTCTGCGCGAAGAGGCGGGCGCGTCGCTCAACCGGCGGCGCGCGCTAACCTTTGCGTCGCGCGTCGCCTCCTCGCTCGACAAGGCGAGCGGCGAGATTCGCTTTTCGCCCGTGCACCTCAAGGCGCTCGTGCGCTTGTGCGGCGCGTCCGAACTCTTCGGCGAGATGATCGCCAGCAACCCGGCGCTCATCCTGGCCCTGCCCGCGGGCGACGCGGCCGAGGCGACGCGCGCACGCGACTACCGCGCGCTTCTCGCGGAAGCGGTCGCAAGTTCGGAAAGCTTCGGGGCGGGAATGGCACAGTTGCGGCGCGCGTGGGCGCGGCTGCTCCTGTTGACGGGCGCGCTCGACGCGGCGGGCGAAATCAGCATGCGCGAGGCCAACCGCCGTCAGACGGAACTGGCCGCCGCGAGCCTCGACGCCGCGTGCCTGCTGGCCGGGCAGGAATTGGCCCGGCGTTACGGCGAGGATGAAAACCGCGCCCGCGTCGCCGTCCTCGGCCTCGGCCGGCTCGGCGGCGGCGGCATGGATTACGGCTCGGACCTGGACATCGTGCTGGTCTACGACGACCGCGAGCCCTCGCCCGTCTCGCGCCTCGAACCTCCCGAGGCTTACGCGCGCTTCACGGAGCTGCTCGTCGCCGCGCTCTCAAGCGTGACGCGCGACGGCCACCTCTACCGCGTGGACTTGCGCCTCAGGCCCGACGGCCGCAACGGCGCGACCTGCACGGGCGAGCGCGCCTTCACGGAGTACCTGGCGTCGCGCGCCGTCGGCTGGGAGTGGCTGGCCTACGTCAAGCTGCGCGCCTCGGCGGGCGACCTCGAACTGGGAACGCGGGTCGAGCGCGACGCGCGCCGCATCATTCACGACGCGGCCGAGCGGGCGGGCGCGGAAAATCTGAGCCTTGAGACGCGCCGCGTGCGCGAGCGGCTGGAGCGCGAGAGGGCGCGGCGCGGCCGCCAGACCGTTGACATCAAGTACGGCGCGGGCGGGATGCTGGATGTTTATTTCGCGACGCGCTACCTGCAACTGCTGAGGCGCGTGCCGGACGAGGGCGCGGACCGCTCCACGCAGGGCGTGCTCGAACGGCTGCGCGCGGCCGGCGCGCTCGCCGGAGAAGACTACGCGGCGATGTCCGAGGGCTACGCGCTCCTGCGCGCCCTGGATCATCACCTACGCCTGATCGTCGGCCGCTCGACGCGGCTGCCCTCGGGCGACCACCCGGCGCTGCGCGACATCGCGCGGCGGCTCAATTACGCCACGGCCGGGGAACTGACCAACGCGCTCGCGGCGCGCATGCGCGAGATACGCGCCGCTTACGACCGAATCACGAACGCGTGAAAAGTGAAATAAGCGCAACTCAAGGCACGCGCCCTTGAGTTGCGCTTATCGAATGTCGGGGTCGTAGGGCGAAGCCTACTTGGGCATGTTCTTGGTGGCGTACTCTTTGGCCTTCTCCTTCGTCATGTGCTCCTTGACGAAGTCGACGTTCTTCATGGCCCAGTCGTAGTGCGCCTTCATGAAAGGCTCCATCGCGGGCGTCGGGTTGCCCCTGGAGTCGGCCAGCCCCATCTTCTGCGTGGCCTCGATAATCAGCGACGGCTCCTGCGCGACGCCGACGGCCTGAAAGAGCTTGTGCTTGTCGTCTTCGGACATGTTGGCTACAGCCACGGACTTGCTGCAAGCCAGGCCGAAGAGGGAGAGCCCTATGACGAGGGCGATGATTGTGGATTTGCGTCTCATGGGTAAAATCTTTCTTCTCTGACAGGGGATGCGTAAAGCTGAACTCTTTTAAGCGAAACTTCCGGCGCAGTCAAATGCTCAGGCGGGCCTGGGCGGCCGAAGCGGCCGGGCGCGTTCCTCACCGCGCGGCAAAACTGGTACACTCGGCGCGACGCATAGATCAGCATGTGGCACCCCGAAAACCCCATCCGTCACACGATCCCGGAAGCGCGCTGGCCGACGGCAGAAGAGGCCGCCCGCTCGCTCCTCTTTCAGCCCGTGAGGCTCGGCCCGCTCACGCTCGAAAGCCGGACGTGGGTCCCGGCGATGGTCCCGTGGCGCGCGACCGAGGACGGCTTCGTGACGGAAGACAATCTTGAGTGGTACGCGCGCTTCGCAACGGGGCGGCCGGGCGCGCTGGTAGTTGAAGCCACGGGCGTGCGCGACATCCCGAGCGGGCCGCTACTTAGAATCGGGCACGACCGCTTCATCCCCGGCCTCAAACAATTGGTCGAGGCGGTCCGCGAGGCGAGCGACGGCCGCACGCGCCTCTTCATACAGATCATAGACTTCCTGGCGGTCAAGCGCCGCCCCGACAAACAGAAGTTCTTCGAGCGCTTCCTACAGCTCGACGCGCGCCACCGCCGGGCGCTGGCCGAGGCGACGAACGAGGAGCGCTGGCTCGACGAGGACGAAAGCGAAGTGCGCGCGCTTCTGGCACAGTCGTCGGACGAGTTGCACGAGCGCGTGCTAGACGAGCGCGAGCTTGAGTCTTTACGCTTCGGCTACCGCGAGCGCGTCACGGACACGCACCTGCCGCACGTCAAAGAATTGCCCGCGGTGCTGCCGGACATCTTCGCCGCGGCCGCGCGGCGCGCGCGCGCGGCGGGCTTCGACGGCGTCGAGCTGCACTACGCGCACGCCTACACGGTGGCCTCTTTCCTGAGCGCGCGGAACACGCGCGCGGACGGCTACGGCGGGGCGCGCGAGAATCGCGTGCGCCTGCCGCTCGAAGTTTACAGGGCAGTGAGGGAGAGCGTCGGCCGCGATTACACCGTCGGCGTGCGCTTCCTCGGCGACGAAGTGATAGAGGGCGGGAGCCGCGTCGAAGACGCCGTCTACTTCGGGACAGAATTCGCGCGCGCCGGGTTCGACTACCTTTCCATCTCGAAGGGCGGGAAGTTCGAGGACGCGAAGCAGCCGAAAGTGGGCCACGCCGTCTACCCTTACACGGGCCGCAGCGGCTACGAGTGCATGCCGACCGTCATCTCGGACGCGCGCGGCCCCTTCGGCCGCAGCCTCCCGCTGACGGCGGCCATCAAGCGCGCCGTCAACTCCGAAGGGTTCAAGACGCCCGTCGTCGCGGCCGGCGGCATCACCACTTTCGAGCAGGCCGAGGCGATACTCGCGCGCGGCGAGGCGGACATCGCGGGCTTCGCGCGCCAGGCGCTCGCCGACCCGGACTGGTTCGTCAAAGTCAGGACGGGGCGCGGGGCGGAGGTGCGCCGCTGCACCTACACCAACTACTGCGAGGCGCTCGACCAACTGCACAAGCAAGTCACCTGCAAGCTCTGGGACCACGACGGCCTGGAGGAACCCGGCGTCGCTCTCAGCAGCGACGGTAAACGGAGACTTCTGCCTCCGAAAGCAGTAACGAGTGATGAATAAAAGGCAGGCTTTCATCGTCCCGTCAGGGACGAAGTGAGAATAGCCCGGCACTTCAGTGCCGGGAATTTGTGACGAGAAAGATGGAGTCCCGTAGGGACGACTGAAGCGGTTGCAGCACCCGGTTTCAGTCGTCCCTACGGGACTCCATTTATTCTACGGACCTCTCCCCGGCACTGAAGTGCCGGGCTATTACCGGTCGTCCCTGACGGGACTCCTCTTTTAGTCCACGCGGTTGTGTATGCGTAGGCGGACGAGTTCTTCGACGTCGAGGTCTGTGTGGCCGCTGGCGCGTGCGCGGCGTATGAAGTCCGCGTCGACTTTGAAGATGCGCAGCTTGACGGCGTCCTCTATGGAGTCCAGCTTGAGACCTTCGCCCTTGATCTCCTTGAGGAAGTCGGGCGTGACCTTGAAGATGCGCAGCTTGACGAGCTGTTCCATCGACTGCTCGTCGTCGAACCCCATGTCGCGCACCTCGCGCGCGAACGCGGCGTCTACCTTGAAGATGCGCGCCTTGACCAACTCTTCCATGCCCAGGTTCTCGAAGCCGATTGACTTCAGCTCGGCGGCGAACTGGGGCGTGACTTTGAAGATGACGGCCTTGACCACGTCCTCGAAGTCCAGCCGGTCGAAGCCCATCGTCTTCAGGTCGTCGACGAAGCTCGTCCTCACGTCGAGCATCGCCGACGTGAACATCTGGTCGTCGGTCAGGTCGTAGCCGCGGCTGCTCATCGCGCTCCTGAAAGCCTGGCTCGGGACGAGCCGCCAACTGCCAGAGCCGCGCCCGTCGCGAAAACTGCCTTCGCATTCGAGCGTGCCGGCCTCGCGCACCAGGCGGAAGTTGACCGGCGTGTTCGCGGCGGCGCGCACCTGCTCGCGCGTCAGGCCCTGGAAGTCTGAGAGTGAGTATTCGTTGCCGTGGTTCGACTGGCCGCCGTTCGAGCGGCGCGAGAACGAGAACTGTACGCGGTCGTCCGCCTTCTCCTTCTTGACTTCCGCCGTCCAGGTGCCCGTGAACGTCTCCGCCTGCGGGGCCGGCGCTGTGGCGGCGGCGGCGGCGGGCGTCGGCGCGGGCGTGGCGGCCGGCATGTCGGGCACGCTCACAGCGCCGGGCGTCGCCGCGCAGGCCGCGGCCAGAAAGAGCCCGCAAAAGATGAGCGAGCCCAGAATAGTTGTGGCGTGCGTGCGCGCGTGCGCCGTCTTCGAAGAGTCCTGTTTCATAAAATTCCTCCCGTGCGGAAACATTGAGGCCGTTTCAAAACTGAAGAAGCCGAAAGGCTCAAGCCTTTGCGCCTTTAGTATTTCTTCCCTTGCGCCTCTGCGTGAACAGCCTTTTCTCGCGGAGGCGCAAAGAAAAGACGTAAGGCGCGAAGGGTTGCGCGTGGGTTTAAGTGACCTTTAAAAAGGGCGAAACTGCCGCTTCTACTGGGAAAACACCGCTGGCCGCCGGTTTGTGGCAAAAAATTTTCCGGGCCAGTTTTGAAGGGGCGGGTGATTCAGCGGACGGCGCGCTCGTAGGCGGCGATGAAGTTGGGGTCGCGCCTCTTCAGGTTCTCGTAGTCAATCCGCTTGCTGCGCGTCATCAGGCTGTAGGCGAAGGGCAGCGGGGCGAGGTGCATGTACTCGCGCGCGTTCTCGAACCACAGGAGGCTCTCGCGGGCGGCCTCCTGGTACTCTTCTATCACGGGCTTTCGCACCCGCTCGAACTCGCGGAGCGCCTCCGCGACGCCGCCGCCCGGCCGGAAACACCTGTACAGCGCAATCGCGTCTTCGAGCGCGAGTTTCGTCCCGGACCCGATGGAGAAATGCGCCGTGTGCAAGGCGTCGCCGAGGAGCACGACGTTCTCGTGGCTCCAGCGCTCGTTCCTGACGTTGACGAAGTTGATCCACTTCGAGTTGTTCGAGAGCAGGGGATGGCCCCCGAGGTCGTCGCGGAAAACCTCCGCGAGGTACTCGCGCGTCTCCGCGTCCGTCATGCGCTCGAAGCCGGCGCTCGCCCAGGTCTCTTCGTCGCACTCCACGATGAAGGTGCTGGTCGTCTGGTTGAACTTGTAAGAGTGCGCGGCGAAGACGCCCGCCCGCGTCTCGCGGAAGGTGAGCGTCAGGCCGTGGAACAGCCGGTTCGTCCCGTACCAGATGTACCTGTTCTTGCGCACGCTCAAAGCGGGCCGGAAGTGCTCGCCGTACTTCTGCCTGACCGCGCTGTTGACGCCGTCCGCGCCGACGAGCAGGTCCGCGCCCTCGCGCAGATCGTCCGCGTCGCGCACCTCCGTGCGGAAGCGCAGGCGGACGCCGAGTTGCTGGCAGCGCTCCTGCAGGATTTGCAGGAGCTTGATGCGCGCGATGCCGGAAAACTTGTTGCCGCGAATCGTGATCTTCTCGCCGCGGTGCACGACGTCCACGTTGTCCCACGTCGCGAAGCTCGCCGTGATGCGGTCGTGCGTCTCCTCGTCGTTCTCCCGCAGGTAAGAGAGCGTCTTGTCGGAGAAGACCACGCCCCAGCCGAACGTGTCGTCGGGCGCGTTGCGCTCCGCGACCACGACCTCGCTCTCCGGGTACTCTTTCTTCATCAGCAGCGCGAAGTACAACCCGGCCGGCCCGCCGCCGATGACGTTGATTCTCATTGTTTCCGATTAGCGAATTTCTTCTAAAACCTGTTCCAGGAGATCAAGCACATTTAGCTTGTCGGCCCACTCGCGTAAGTACGGAACATCGAGCGTTTGACCTTGAACCTTGATGATTCCGGCCACATCAGCTAACTGTCTTTGCGACACTTCGCCGCCCTTACGATACCAGCTTAATTTAGCCAGAATGGTGTCTTCGGGCGAAGACATATACGTTGTCTGCGTTGAGTCGGGCAGGAGGGTCTCCGTCCTTCGACGCCTGAGTTGTTGTTGGCCGAACATCTTGTCGGGAATATAAACGTCAATCTTGAAAAGCGAATCGAAGTGAATCACGTTGAATGAGCCGCTCTCAAGGACCGCCATCCTTATGGCCCGGTCGTCAATATAAAACTCGTCGTTCAGGGCGGTGAATATCTTTAGAACTTGGTCGAGCGCGATGTCGGCAACGATGTCTGCGTCGTTAGTCGTGCGGGGAAATCCCTGTAGAGAACTTGCGACGGAGCCGCCGACCAGGTAGGGGACGTTTAATCCGTCCAGCACCCGAGCAACGTGCAAGAGGACTTCGATAGGGCTTTTCATAAAACGAGCGGCTCAATAACCCTCTTCCTCAGGGTCCCACCCGAAGATGCGTATCACCTCTTCACGAGGAAGAAGACGCGCGGCCATCCTCTTGTGAAGCTCGTCCGCGCCCGCGTTCGGGTAGCGACGGCGCAGGTCAGCCAGAATCAGGACGCGCCCTGCATGAATGAGATTGAATAGCTGCTCCGCGCGCTTCCACATAGGGGTGCGCCGCGTCAACTCTATCAAGACGCGTTCGGCTTCAGGCGTCGTATCCTGTGATTCAGTAATGGCCTTGTCTTGAATCATCAGTCCTTCAAAAGCTGGCCGGCGATGACGAGTCTCTGAATCTCGGAGGTGCCCTCGTAAATCCTGAGCGCGCGGACGTCCCTGTAGAGCCGCTCGACGACGGTGCCGCGCACGAGCCCCGAGCCGCCGTGAATCTGGAGCGAGGCGTCAACGATGCGGCCGGCGGCCTCGGTCGCGTAGAGCTTGGCCTCGCTCGCCTCGCGGGTGACGCGCTCGACGCCCGCGTCTTTTAAATATGCCGCGCGGTAGACGAGGAGGCGGGCGGCGTCGAGTTCCGTCATCATGTCGGCCAGCTTCTCCTGAATCAGTTGGTGCTCGCTCAGCGGCCGGCCGAACTGGCGGCGGTTCTTCGCGTAGAAGATGGCCTCGTCGAGCGCCCGGCCCGCCATGCCGCAGGCGGCCGCGCCGACGCTCGCGCGGAAGGCGTCGAGCGTGCGCATCGCCAGACTAAAGCCGTCGCCCTCGCGCCCGAGCATATCCTCGGCGGGGACGCGGCAGTCCGAGAACTCTATCTCGCCGATGGGGTGCGGCGCGATCATCTCCGTGCGCTCGCGCACGCGGAAGCCCGGGAGGCGCGCGCCGACGACGAAGGCCGAAAGCTCCGCGCGCCCGTCCTCGCGCTCGCCGGTCCGCGCAAACACCGTGTAGAAGTCCGCGAGCCCTGCGTTGGAGATGAAGCGCTTGCTGCCGTTGATGACGTAGGCGTCGCCCTCGCGCCGCGCCGTCGTCTGAATCGCCGACACGTCCGAGCCGGCCTCGGCTTCGGTGAGCGCGAAGGCCGCGATTGACTGGCCGCGCGCGGCGCGACCGAGCCAGAAGTCGCGGAGGTGCTCCGGCGCGGCGAGGCTCAAGGGGTAAGTCCCCAGGCCCTGCATCACGAACGCCAGGTCCGCGAGCGCGGAGGAGTACGAGAGCATCTCCCGTATCAGGCAGAGCGCGCGCGCGTCAATCCTCCCGCCGGGCGCGGCTATCGCGTAGCGCAGGAGGTCCGCCTTCGCCAGCAAGTCCAGGTAAGCGCGGAAGGCCCCCTCGGCGTCGCCGCGCTCGTCGCTCGCCGCGCGCGTCTCGACCTCGCGCTCGACGAAGCCCGCCACGCTCGCCGCCAGGTTGCGCTGCTCGGTGGTGAAAAAAGGCGTCTCGGCAATGAATGGGTCAATCATAATTTTTGATTTTCGATTTTGATTTTTGATTGGAGAGGATTCAATAATACTTCTTCCAAGCCCAATCGCAAATCAAAATCTAAAATCGCAAAATCATTTGAATCGCGGCTCGCGCTTCTCGACGAAGGCTTCGTAGGCTTCGCGGTAGTCGGGGTGCTGCATGCAGGTGGCCTGCGCCTGCGCCTCCCATTCGAGGGCCGTGTCGAGGCTCACGTCCAGCTCGCGGTTGAGCATCTCTTTCGTCATCGCCAGCGCGAAGGAGGGGCCGCGGGCGAGGCGCGCGGCCAACTCGTGCGTCGCCTGTGCCAATTCCTCGGCCGCGACGACGCGGTTGTAAAGGCCGATGCGCTCGGCCTCCTCCGCCGGGATGAAGTCGCCCGTGTAGAGGAGTTCCGTGGCCTTAGCCAGCCCGACTAGGCGCGGCAGCAAGTGGGCCGCGCCCATGTCAGCGCCGGAGAGTCCGACGCGCACGAAGAGGAAAGCGATCTTGGCCGCGGGCGAGGCGAGCCGTATGTCCGAGGCCAGCGCGATGCACGCGCCCGCCCCGGCGGTCGTGCCGTTGAGGCTCGCGACGACAGGCTTCGGCAGGGCGCGTATGTTGCGCACCAGCTCGCAGGTCATGCGCGTGAATTCGAGCAGGCCCTCGGCGTCGCGCTCGAAGAGCGGGCCGATGATGTCGTGCACGTCGCCGCCCGAGCAGAACGCGCGCCCCGCGCCCGTGACGACGACCGCGCGCACCTCGCGCTCGTCGCGCAGCGCCTTGAAGGCGTCGGTCAGCTCGCGGTAGACCTCGAAGGTGAGCGCGTTCAGACGCTCCGGCCGGTTGAGCGTGACGTAGCCGACGGCGTCGCGGACTTCGTAGAGAAAGGATTTCGGAGAAAGCATAGGTGACGAAGCGCCGCCGCACGGGCCGTGCGCTCAGGGCTGGTACACTCCTTCTTCCAGCGCCTCGATGGGCGCGGGCAAGTTGCCGCTCTTCAGCACCAGGGCCGCGTCCTCGGCCTGCTCTCTGGTGAAGCTGCCGGTGATTATGCCCTGGTCGAAAATCTGGCTCCTGATGTAAGCCACGGAGCGCACCTGCTTGTTCAGCACGACCGCCATGTAATTATTTATGTGCGTCCCGGTCCATTGGCCGAAGCGCTGCGCGCCCGCGGGCTTGAGCGTGAAACTCACCTCGTACTGCTTGGGGTCTACCAGCGAGGTGACGGCTTTCGCGTCGAGTATGTCCTGGCCGCTGACTACGGGCGTGCGCTCGACGACGATGAATTTTCTCCCGCCGCCCGTGTCCGTCATCTCGACGTAAGGCAGCACGTCTTTGTCCGCGCCGGCGGCTTCGGCGGCCTCCTCCTGCGTGGGGTAAGTCTGTGCGGACATGGGGCTGGGGGCCGAGACCACCGCGCGCAGCTCCAGGCCCTGCGACAGGATGACGCCCTTGGCGCGCTCCGGGTCTTTCGGGTCTGAGATGCGCAGCTTGATTTGGTTCGACCCGTCGCCGCCGACGCGCTCCGCCTTGCAGTAGAGGTTCAACTGCTCGCAGCGCGTCAGCATGACCTCAGTGGTCTGCGCGACCGCCTGGCCGAGCTGCGCGCCGTCCGCCTTGACGGCGATAATCAGGTAGATGCCGCCCCTGTCACGCGGCCCGAACACGCGCCCGGCCAACTCGCACGAGGCCGTGCCCGCGAGCAGCAGGACGAAGAGTAGCGTCGTCAATCGGTGCGGCGTCTTCATAGGGCTTTAAGCGACTGCGGCGAGAATTTCAGGCGACGCCCGTCAATCCGCTATCACGGCGACGGCCTCGATCTCGACTTTTGCTTCGTCTTCGAGCAGTCCCTTGACCTCCACGAGCGCCATCGCGGGGAAGTGGCGGCCCATGCGCGCGCGCCAGCGCTCGCCGACCTCGCGCGTGCGCGCGCGGTACTCTTCCTTGTCCGTCACGTAAATCACCAGGCGCGCGACCTCGTCAGGCCCGCCGCCCGCCTCGCTCACCACCGCCAGGACGTTCGCGAGCGCGCGGTCGAACTGCTCCACGAAATCGGCGCTCACAATCTTCTGCCGCTCGTCCCAGGCGATCTGCCCGGCGACGAACAGCAGGCGGCCGCTGGCCGGCGCGAGCACCCCGTTCGAGTATCCGCGCGCCGCGCCGAGCGATTCCGGGTTGATGAAGCGAAACGTCATAAAAGTGAGCAGTTGATAGTGGGCAGTAATTGAGTGTCGGCAGCCTTGAGCCTTGATGATAAAGAGTCAAGATTCTGAAACAGTTTTCAACTGCCCACTGCCCACTTTTAAAACAGCACGCTCCCGCCGTCAACGTTGATGGCCTGGCCGTTGATGCCGCGGCCTTCGTGGCCCGCGAGCAGGAGGGCCAGGGCCGCGACCTCTTCGGAGGTGACAAGGCGCTGCTGCGGGCTCATCTGTTCGAGGATGGAGCGCGCCTCCTCAGCGCTCTTGCCCGTCCGGGCGGTGATGTTCTCGATGGCGCGCTCGGTCATGTCCGTCTCGACGTAGCCGGGGCAGATGGCGTTGACGGTCACGCCCCTGGTCGCCACTTCGAGCGCGGCCGAGCGCGTCAGGCCGAGCACGCCGTGCTTCGACGCGGCGTAGGCCGCGATGTAGGGCGCGCCCATCTTGCCCGCGATGGAGGCGACGTTGATGACGCGCCCCCAGCCGCGCTCAACCATCGCGGGCAGCGCGGCGCGCATGCAGTAGAACGTGCCGGAGAGGTTGACTTCGATGTGCCGCCGCCAGAGATCGTCACTGGTCCTGGCGAAGGGCGCGCTCTCGGCGATGCCCGCGTTGCTGACCAGTATGTCCGCCGCGCGCCCGAACTGTTCGCGCATCAAGGCGAACCCGCGCTCGACGCTCGCCGCGTCCGCAACGTCGCAGACCGCGTGCGAGGCGCGCACGCCGGACTCCGCCCGGACCTCTTCGGCGACGCGCCGCACCTCGTCCTCCGTGCGCGCCATGACGATCACGTCCGCGCCCTCGCGCGCGAAGGCCAGAGCGACCGCGCGCCCGATGCCGCGCCCGCCCCCCGTGATGACCGCTATCTTGCCGGCGAGACGATTCATAAGGGATGAGGGATGAGGGATGAAGGGAAGAAAGTTTTTATTTCATCCCTCATCCCTTGTCTTTCCTCACTTCGCGTTTCTCTAAAAAGGCCCGGACGCGTTCGCGGGCTTCGGGCGACTGGAAGCATTGGAGCTGGGCTTCCGTTTCGTACTGGAGCATGCGTTCGAGGCTCGCCGCTTCGCTCAGGTAGACGGCCTGCTTGGCGGCGGCGATTGAGCGGAAGGGCGCGTCGCGCAGGCGCTCGGCCAATTTGAGCGTCTCGACGGCCAGCTCCGCGTCCGGCACGACGCGGTTGACGATCCCGAGTTGCGCCGCGCGCTCCGCGTTGACGGCGTCGCCGAGGAAGAACATCTCGCAGGCGAGGTTGGTCGGCACGACGCGCGGCAGAAAGTATGTCCCGCCCCAGTCCGGGTGCAGTCCGACTTTGACGAACGACTGGCTGAAGGTCGCAGACTCGGCGGCGAGGCGCAGGTCGCACGCGAGCGCCAGGTTGAAGCCCGCGCCGTAGGCCGGGCCGTTGACGGAGGCGATGACGGGCTTAGACATCTGGCGTATGTTCGTCAGCACGCGGCGGCCCGCGCCGAGAAGTCTGGTGAACTCCTCCACGTCCTGCCGCTCCATCAACTCGTTCATGTAGGCCACGTCCGCGCCCGCGCAGAAGCCGCGCCCCGCGCCCGTGATGATGACGACGCGCACGTTCCTGTCGCTCGCCGCGTGCTCCAGCGCGTCCGCCAGATCGCGCCGCATGTGGCCCGCGAAAGCGTTCAGCTTCTCCGGCCGGTCGAGCGTCACGCTCGCCACGCCCGCTTCGATTGTCAGTTTGATGTTGTCGTACATAAGAGGCTGGTGAATGGTAAGTGGTCAATAGTAAATGGGGACAGCTTTCTTCTATTCGCCATTTACCGCTCACTATTGACCCGTAAATTTTGGCTTGCGCTTGCCCGCGTAGGCTTCGAGACCTTCGCGCGCGTCTTCGGATTGAAAGAGCTGCTGCTGGAGTTCGCGCTCCAGGGCGAGGGCCGACTCGAAGGGAATCTCCGCGCCCGTCTGGACGGCGCGCTTGATGCGGCCGACGGCGCGCGCGGCCTTGCCCGGCGGCGTGAACTGCCGCGCGTACTCTAGCACCTGTTCGAGGAAAGCGTCAGCGGTTTCCGCCTCGCAGACGTGATTGACGAGGCCGAGTTCCGCGCCGCGCTCGAAGTCGAAGAGTTCGCCCGTCGCCATCAACTCGATGGCGCGCGACTTGCCGACGAGGCGCGCGAGGCGCTGCGTGCCGCCCGTACCCGGCAGCACGCCGAGGGCGACTTCGGGCAGCCCCATCTTGCCCGCGCCGCGCCGCGCGATGCGCAGGTCGGCGGCCATCGCGACTTCGAGGCCGCCGCCGACCGTGTGGCCGTTGAGTGCGGCGATGACGAGCTTCGGCGTCTGCTCCAGGCGCGAGAGGGTCTCGTTGGCGTGCAGGCAGAAGTAGTACTTGAACTCTGGCGTCACGCTCGCGAGCATCTGTATGTCCGCGCCCGCGCAGAAAAACTTCTCGCCCGCGCCCGTGATGACGATGACGTGCACGCCCTCGTCCATCCGAGCCGTCAGGACGGCGCGGTCCAATTCCTGCATCATCTCGTAAGAATAGGTGTTGGCCGGCGGCGCGTTGAGCGTCAGGAGCGCGACGCCTTCCGCCGAGCGGTAACTCACGAGACTGCCTGCGGCTTCTGCGGCCGCACCCTGGGCTTTCGCTTCCGACATCTGTTGTTCACTCCCGGACTTGGTCGTTCTTTAAATTCACGCCAGCGGCGCGCGCCAGACGCTCAGGCTCTCGGCCTTCGTCTCGTTCGGCCTGAATTGTAACCCCTCGCCACTGCTCCCGGCGAGGAAGCCGTTGAAGAAGAGGCGCGTGACGTTCTCCACCAGTCCCGCCACGGAGAGCGGGCCGCGCGGGTCGTACCAGTTATAAATCCAGTTCATCATGCCGAAGAGCGCGTAGGTCGCGACCGTCAAATCGACCTTCCGCGCGTCGCCGGTTTGCGCCTGCTGCACTTCGGAGAGAATCCGGCGGACGAGTTGCGTGTACTGCTGCTTCTTGCCGGAGACCTGCTCGTGCATCTCGCCGGCGAGCGAGTCGGCCTCGTGCGAGAGCACCTTCATCTCGGCCATGTTCGCCGCGAAGAAGGAGAGGTGGTTCTCGATGACGAGGCGCAGCTTTTCCACGGGCTCGGCCACCTCACGAAGTCGCTCCTGAAGGCGTTCGAGGACGCGCCCGAAGCAGTTGTCCTGGATGAGAAAGAGCAGCTCCTCTTTCGACTTGCAGTAGTGGTAGAGCCCCGCGAGGCTCACTTCGGTCGCGCGCGAGATGTCGCGCATCGTCGTCGAGTGGTAGCCCTTCTCCGCGAAGATGCGCGCCGAGGTGCGCAGGATGAACTCCAGCTTCTGGTCGTAGCGCGTGAAATTTTCGGGAAGATTAGACGCCATCAATCCCTTCCGCCTTCCGCCTGCCGCGCAGTCTCGACAGATGTTCGAGCAGCTCAGGCATTCTCTCTTTCCACCCTTGATTCAGGTTCAGCGTGAAATCGTCTTCACCCGGCGGCCGCCAAACCGGCTTCTCACTCGTCGCCATCGCAGCCCACACGTACTGGCCCTTCTTCCTGTCCGGCAGATCGTACAGAGGGTTGACCATGAAAGTGAGGTAGGCGGTGCTCCCGACCGGAGACCACTGCGACACCAGGAGCCACATCTCGTCGGCCCACCACTCAAGCTCGGCCCGCTCGACGGGCTCGGCCTCCCAGCCATGCTTCGCCAGTTGGTCTAGCAGTTCGTTGCGCTGAGTTTCCATCAACGCCTCCCGCGTCGAAACCTAGAGACGCACGTACTCGAACTCGAACGGCTTGCCCTTAATCCCCGCCGTCGGCGGCGCGATCCAGTTGGCGATCTTGCCGGGCTCGGTCACGGGGTGCATCAGGCTGCGCACGTACTCGCGGTCTTCCACCGAGGGCAGCCATTCGACTTTGCGCCGGTCGAACTCTTCCTTCGCGGTCATGTTGCCGTGAATGTCGAAGTGGTGTCCGGCGAACTCTCCGACGTGGCGGTGGAAGCGCGTGCTCGGCAGGTAAAGCTGAGCGTCGAGCCCCTCGTCCTTCAGGTACTTGTTCCATCGCGCCATCGCGCGCTCGCAGTCCTTGACGTACTCGCCGCGCAGGACCTCGTTCAAGGCGTTGCGCAAGGGAACTTCGCGCGGCGCGAGCCGCCCGTCTTCGACCACCGTGATGGTGAAAGAGCCCTCGGCCGCGACGTGGTCTTCGTACTGCTCCTGCTCCTTGAAGCGGCCCTTCAAGCCCGCGGCGAAGAAGTCCGCGGAGTTCGAGCTGATCTCGCCGCCGAAGAGGTCAAGCGAGTAGCTGAACCAGAAGTTGATGTACCTTTGAATGATGTCGAGCGGGATGCCGCCGAGCGCGCGCACGTCGCCGCTCTCGCCCGCCTCCTTCGTCAACTGCGCCGTGCGCTTGACGACGCGGCCCACGCCCGTCTCGCCGACGAAGAGGTGGTGCGCCTCTTCGGTCAGCATGAACTGGCAGGTGCGCGCCAGGGGCTCGAAGCCGCTTTCGGCGAGCGCCGCGAGCTGGTACTTGCCGTCGCGGTCTGTGAACATCGTGAAGCAGTAAAAATTGAGCCAGTCGTCGCACGGCTGGTTGAAGGCTTCGAGGATGCGCGGCTTGTCCGGGTTGCCGCTCCGGCGCTCCAACAGAGCGTCCGCCTCGTCGCGCCCGTCGCGCCCGAAGTAGCCGTGGAGCAGGTAGACCATCGCCCAGAGGTGGCGGCCTTCTTCGACGTTCACCTGGAAGAGATTGCGCAGGTCGTAGAGCGACGGGCAGGTCTTGCCGAGTTCACGCTGCTGCTCGACAGAGGCGGGCTCCGTGTCGCCCTGCGTGACGATGATGCGGCGCAGCGCGTTGCGGAACTCGCCAGGCACTTCCTGGTAAGCCGGCATCCCGTAGTTGTCCCCGAAGCCGACCTTCGCCTCGGCCTCGGCGGGCTTGAGGAAGATGCCCCAGCGGTAGTCGGGCATCTTGACGTAATCGAAATTGGCCCAGCCTTCGGCGTCCACGCCCACGGCCGTGCGCAGGTAGACTTCCTTGTCCTGGAACCCCTCCGGCCCCATCTCCCGCCACCAGTCCAGATAATTCGGCAGCCACTTTTCCAGGGCGCGCAGCAGCCGCTTGTCCTGCGACAGATTCACGTTGTTAGGAATGCGTTCGTATAACTCCATCTTTATCTCCCCTAATAACCCCAGATGCTCGTCTCACACTCTGTGGTGGCGTAAGACCGGAGCAGGCCGCAGTTGACGCAGCGATACGTCTCGACCGAGCGGCACTCTTTGCCCTTCGTCTTGGCTCCCCCAGCCCAGAAGGACATCTCGGGCGTTCCCTTAATCCAGCGCGGGACCAACTGCCCGCCGTAGGTCATGTCCAGAATGAAACCTTCGACCATCTCCCCTTCGCAATCGGGACATTTCTTCTTGGCAGCGGCCATCTGTGATCTCCTCCGGTAAAAAAAATTTTTCAGGCGTGCGCCTTCAATGCTTTTACGTCCTCTTGTAGTCGAACTGCGGCTGCGTCGGCTTGCCGTAGTTGGTCAGTGCGCCCTGCGGGCCGACGGCGTTGGGGCGCTGGAAAATCCAGTTCTGCCAGGCGGTGAGCCGGCCGTAGATTTTGGTGTCGAGCGTTTCGGGGCCTGCGAACCGTAGGCTCGCCTCCATGCCCGTCAGCGCGTCGGGCGAGAGCGACGTGCGCTCTTCGATGGCGACGCGAATCTCGTCCTCCCAGTCCAGGTCGTCCGGCGCGAAGGTGACGAGCCCCGCTGCCTCCGCCCCTTCCGTGTCGAACGTCCCCTCGTGCCCGAGCACCTCGTCGGCCCTCTCGGGCTCCGCGAGGAAGCGCGATTGCAGGCGCGTCAGGCCGTTAGACATGGGGAACGCGCCCTTGTTCAACTCGCTCGCCGCGAGTCCTATTTTCTGGTCCGGGTCGTTGAGCATGTAGCTGCGGTCGCAGGCCAGCAGCAGCTCAAGCAAGTTGCCTGCGAAGCAACTGCCGGGCTCCGCGAGCGCGAAGAAGCTCTTGGCCGTCAGGTCGAGCCGCCGCAGCACGCGCGCCATGTTGAGGATGATCTCGCGCACGAGCCAGTGGTCTTTGTGCGCGGAGAGCGTCTCGTCGACCTTGAGCACGTCTTCGAGCTTTCCCTCCGTGCGCAGGCAGACCAGGCCGATCTCCAGGTTGTTGACGCGCAGGTGAAGCAGGGCGTCGTCCAACTCGCGGTAAGCCTGAAGCGGCCAGTAGGCGTCGCCAAGTTCTTCGATCTCTCCGGGCGAAGTCGGCGTCTCCGCTTCGGGCGCGCGCACGGTCAAGTCCGCGTAGCGCTTCTCGCGGTTCAATTTCAAACTCACGTACTTGTACTCGCGCCCCGCGTCACTCGCTTCGACCTGAAGAGGGTTGAGCTTGATGCCGCGCGCAGGCTTCTCCTGCCCGTCCGCTCCGGCCAGCGCGAGCACGCGCTCGGCCACTGCGTCCTGAAACTTGCTCGTCGGGAAGTAGTCGTCAATCAGCCCCCACTCTTTGGCGCGCTTGCCCTTGAGACCTTCGGCCAGCGTGGAGAAAACGTCCGCGCGGTCTCGGCGCACCTTGCGCTTGTCAACCAGGCGCGTCAGGCCGCCCGTGCCCGGCAGCACGCCGAGCAGCGGGACTTCCGGCAGCGAGACGGCCGAGTTGCCGTCGTCCACCAGAAAAATCCGGTCGCAGGCAATCGCCAACTCGTAGCCGCCGCCCGACGCCGTGCCGTTCAGGGCCGCCACGTATTTCTGGCCCGAATTCACGGAGGCGTCTTCGAGGGCGCAGCGCGTCTCGTTGGTGAACTTGCAGAAGTTGACCTTGAAGGCGTGCGAGGAAGTCCCCAGCATGTAAATGTTCGCGCCCGCGCAGAAGATGCGCGGCTTGAGGCTCGTGACGACCACGACGCGCACCTCCGGGTGCTCGAAGCGTATCCTTTGAACGGCGTCCGCCAGCTCTATGTCCACGCCCAGGTCGTAGGAGTTTAACTTCAGCTTGTAGCCGTCGCCCAGCGTCGCGTCCTCCTGCACGTCCATCGAAAGCGTGGCGACCGGGCCGTCAAGCTTCAGTTTCCAGTGCCGGTACACTTCCGGCGAAGTCTCGAAATTAACCATCCTCAGCACTCTTACCCCGTCAAAGTCTTCGATTTTCAGTCAATATCCAGGCCGTTCGAACGTCCGTTCGAATTATCTTAGCGGCCTCTTTGCGGCCAGTCAAGCCGGGGCGGGCGGGTGGAGTGTGGTCTTGCGACTTTTCGGCGGCTTCCTGCTACACTGTCGTGGTTTTGGAGTCTTTATGCAGAGCCTGAGTCTACACGAAACCGCAGCGCAGAACGCCCGGCCCGATTTAGAGCTTCAAGTCTCCAAGCTCGAACTGCTGCTGGCCGGGCGGCGCGCGGAATTGGTCGCCTTGCAGCAGGAGTTGCGTGCCTTCAAGGAGCAGTACGCTCAAATCGTGGGCGGGCGGCTGGCCGAGTTGGCCGAGGTCGAGCGCAGCATCAAAGAGGCCGAGGCGCGTCTCTTCGACCTGGAAGCCGAAGACGAAGAGGAAGAGGACGCCGAGGCGGACGACGCGCGGCCCTCGGCCGTCGCCCCCGGCAAGTCTTCCATGCGTAAACTATTCTGGGCTGTCGCGAGGCTCTTTCACCCGGACCACGCGGCGGACGAGCGCGAGGCGTCGCGCCGCCACGCCGTCATGGCCGAGGCGAGCCGCGCCTACCATGAGGGCGACGTGGAGAGCCTGCACACGCTGCTCGGCGACGAGCAGTTGCAGTCCTTCTGCACGACCCAAACTGCGGGCGAAGGGGAAGAGGATTTGGCGAGCCGCTTCCTCAGGCTCAAAGGGGAGCTGAGCACCGTCGAGTTCGGCGTCAAGCGCATACGGCAGGACGGCCTCTACCGCCTCAAGCTCAAGGTGGACGAGGACGCCCGCGAGGGCCGCGACTCACTGGCCCAGATGGCCGAGAACATTGACCGGCAGGTCACGAAGGCGCGCCGCCGGCTCGAACACCTCGGCGGCTGACCGCCTCTCGCCGCCCGTCTTGACAGGCGCGCTCCGCCGCGCGTAGCTTCTTACACACTCCACCCTATCAAGGAGGCGCATCTCGTCTGGTGACGGGCGCGGTCTTCAAAACCGTCCGTGAGACTGTGAGAGCAGGCTCAGGTGGGTTCGATTCCCACACGCCTCCGCCAAAAAGCAGTAAGCAGTGGGCAGTTGGCGGTAGTTGAGTGTCCGCTGCCTCGACGCCTGAAGATGCAGAGTCAAGATTCTGCGTCAGGCTTTTAACTGCCTACTGCCCACTGCCTGCTGCCTACTGCCTTTATGAAAGAGTGGATAGCGTTGAACATGACGCCGGGGGTGGGGCCGCGCGCGGCGGCGAAGCTGCTCGAACGTTTCGGGTCGGCCGAGGCCGTCTTCAACGCGACCAGGGCCGAGCTGGAAGCGTTGCGCCTGCGGCCCGAAGCGGTCGAGAGCATCAGGGCGCGCGACCTGTTCGAGAAGGCGGAGGGCGAGATGGAATGCGTGCGCGAACTGGGCGCGGACCTCCTGCTGCTGGACGACGGGGTCTACCCGGCGCTGCTGCGCGAGATTTTCGACCCGCCGGTCACGCTTTACCTGAAGGGCGCGTGGGAAGAGTGCCTGAATGCTCCGTGCGTGGCGGTCGTCGGCTCGCGGCGCTCTTCGACCTACGGGCAGAACGCGGCCCAGATGCTCGCGCGCGATTTGGCCCAGCGGGGCGTGACGATCATCTCTGGGCTCGCGCGCGGGATAGACGCGGCGGCGCACCGCGGCGCGCTGGAGGCGGGCGGGCGCACCCTCGCCGTGATGGGCACGGGGCTGGACGAGGTCTACCCGCGCGACCACCGCAAACTGGCACAGGAGATTCTGGCCGCGGGCGGCGCGCTCGTCTCCGAGTTCCCGCTGGAGACGCCGCCCGCCCCGCAGAACTTCCCCTACCGCAACCGCGTCATCAGCGGCCTCAGCCTCGGCGTCCTCGTCGTCGAGGCTGCCGAGAACAGCGGGTCGCTCATCACCGCGCGGCTCGCGCTCGAACAGGGGAGGGAAGTCTTCGCCGTCCCGGGCAACATCACCTCGCGGAACTCCTTCGGGACCAACTACCTCATTAAAGGCGCGGGCGCGAAGCTCGTGCAGCAGTGGCAGGACATCTGTGAGGAGTTGCCGCCGGAGATCGCCGCGCGGCTGTTGCCGCCCGAGACGAAGAAGAAAGAAGAAGGAGGTCCGTCTCGTCAAATGCCGCTCGCCCCCGCGGGCCTTTCGGCGTCCGAGCGCGCCGTCTTCGACCTGCTCACGGCGGACGAGGCCGCGCACATTGACGAACTCGCCGCGCAGAGCAAGCTTACTGTGCCCGAGCTGACGGCCGCGCTCCTCGGCCTGGAGATGCGCGAGCTTATCCGCCAACTCCCTGGCAAGTGCTTCGTGCGGAAGATGTGAGGAATGCTCGTCTAACTGCCGACGGGGTTGTCGGTCGCGCAGTGGTATCTGTGAGTAGCATCTGAGTCCTTTATGTCATTAATCTTTTTGAGGTAACTATCAATCTCTGCCGGGTTCGCCGTCGCGGTGATTTTTGTGATCTTAAAACTGGAATCAACATTTAATTCCCACCCGATTCTCTTTTGAGTCTCTGCGATGTAATAAGAACCTGTGCTTAACTGGCTCGCCGCGCGGCCCACGTTGCAGACATGAACTTCCACCCCCATTTGACACTGGGCTTCGATGATTGCCTTGACCTCGTCTTTTTTTAAATCCTCCTCGGTGCAATAAAAAATTCGTAAAAACTCCCCGCCGTTCTTGATGAAATCCGCGATCATCTGTTGATTGGCCGGAGTCCAAAAATAATTCTCGTAAGGCAACCCCGTGGCGTGAAATGTAGCTTTGGGGTAGAGCTTGAGCAGCCTCTTATAGTAGCCCGCGAATCGGTCCCGGTCGTAAATAGTGATTCGTTTGTGCGTAATCGCCTCTTTGATGGCCGCTATGTTCTCTTTTACTTCCCATCCGAAAACTTCTGCCAGCTTAGGGTCCAGGCGGTTGTAAAGGAGCGAGAGGTTCTGCACTTGATGGGATTCTATCGCCTCCTGAATGGCCTTCAGCACCGTGTGATACTCGATGCCCAGGTAGGCCAAAATCATCCCGCCGACGAGCAAGGTGAGTGCGGGTATTCTCTTTTCCAGGAACGGCAAGTCGGCGACCCCGAACAGGTCAAGCAATTGAAGCGCAATTATCAGAAGGCCGGCGATTAGAGAAAAATAGCTGATAAGCCTCGGGAACCATTTTGCCATGAAAAGGCTCCTTACGTGTTACGGGGCTGGACGCCAGCCGTTATCGGCGGTTGCGTGAGACTAGCGAGGTTTAAGGTTTAGGCTCGCGTCAGCGGGCGTGCGAGGGCTGAGAACGGGCGCACGATATTCCCGTTGAAGATAAATGTCAATGGTCATGGCGTTGACGGTAGATGGAAGAAAGCGGCGGAGCCTGTCGAAGGTGAGTATCGCTCTCTTTAGACTCTATTTCTCGTATGCCGCCAGGTCGATACGGAATATCGCTGTTTTTATGCCGGGACGTTTCCCCCCTATCGTGTGGACTGTTTCTTCAAACGGTACCGGACCCTGTACGGGCCGACCGGCGGCACTCCTCGCTGCCGCGTACTCATCCTGAAGTGTTTGAATAATTTTGTCGTAAGAAGTCTCGGCGAGTCCGAACCCTTCAAAAAACAATTTGCCGCCGGCTTTCCTGGTATAGACTGCGTACTCTCCAGACCATAATCCGCCCGAGGCGAGAGGCTTGTAATCACTGTGGTTTTCGAACATGACAGTGTCCCCTGGGACTAAGTCTTCAAGCTTGGAGATAGTGACTTGTTTCATGTAAGGACTATCTGCCGGGTTGTCCTTAGTCTTCAGTGGATGAAAGGTGTTTTTCTTGTCTCCGTATAGCGCCTCTAGAGGGCCGACAATCATCTTATTTTGAAACTTTTTATCGAATTCTGCCGAACCCGACGCTTCAAGTAATGATTTGTAGTACAGAATACCCATCAATGTTGAGCAGTCTACTACGATGCGCTGCTGGACATCGGCGACGGGCGCAGTGAGTTGTGTTATTGCGGCCGAAGGCGTCGTCCCTGGTTGTAGCTGGAATCCCCCCGGCTTGAATTCCGTCTGAGCGGGAATGGATTGCCAGGTGGTGGAACCCTGGAGACTCAGACCTTCCTCCCCTTGATTTCGGTATCTGGCGTAAGCGGTATCTCTTCTGTTAGCCAGAGACATATTCAACATTAAAGACAATCTGAAGAGCACCTCGTTTGAGGCATCTTGTGCTGAAACAAAATCAAAATAATAATCCTCTTTGTTGTATTTATATTCAAAGCCGGACTTGTTATGGCCCTGAGTCCACTTCTCAAATTTTGCGTTTTCCATTTCTTGAAGTATCTCGCCCGCGCGGGCGACGGCTTCTGCCTGCGTAAAAGGCATCACGAATGACGCGCCCACCTGTGTGGTCATGGTGGTGACGATGCCGGTATACCACGTATTAACATCATTGGTGACAGGGGGCAGCAAGGTCTTCGCCTTTATTTCAACCCCTCCGACACGAATCTTTCTGTAAATTGTGTCCGGCCGTTGCTGTTTCGTGTGCACCAATTCATGCGCCAGGAGGCGGCGACCCTCGGCCGTGGCGGGGGCGTATTCGCCGCGCCCGAACACGATGTCGGAGCCGAGCGTGAAGGCGCGTGCGCCGACCGACTCGGCCATCTGGTCCGCGGCGGGACTCGAATGAACGCGCACACGGCTCAGGTCGTGCCCGAAGCGCGGCTCGAAGAACTCTCGCGTGGACGAGTCCAGGGGCTGGCCGGACGAATGCAGCGCCTCGTGGATAACGGGCGAGGCCGCCGTCTCAACGGAGTTATTCGCAGGCGCTTGCTTTGTCTGCGACTGCCCGTCGGGTTGCCGGTCATTCGTGACGGCGCGCTGTGACTGCGGCTCGTCCGAGTTCGTCAACTGTTCGGAGACGCGGTCCGCCTCCTGCTCGTGGACATCCCCCGGCTGATTGACTGGGAGCTTGGCCTGGATTACGGGACGGGCCTGCGACGGGCTCACGGAGGGCTGCAAGAACATAGGCATGCCGGCCCCTGCGCCCGGCCCGGTCTGCTGGGAGGGAGACGCCGGCCGCTTCGCACGCTCGGCTGCCGCTTCAAGCTCTCTCCGCTTCTCTGCTGTAACCGCAGACTTCATGGCGAGTTCCTCCGAACGCCCGGCACTGAGAACGGGCGCACGATATGCCCGCCGGAGGTGAAAGTCAATATTCTGTCATCAGGCCGGAGGACGACGGAGAGGCCGAGCAGCTACAACTTTTCCTTGAACTTGTCGTCCACCGAGGCGACCTCTATGACGACGGTCAGGCCGCCGAGGCGCATCTTGTGGACGACGTTGGGGCCGAAGAGAATGAGGCCGCCGTGCTTCAGTTCGATTGGCGGTTGAGGCTGTGGGTCTTCGAGATGCCTGAACTCGGCGCTCATGGGGTGGTCCGAGTAATAGATTTCGAAATGCCTCTTGTGGTAGTGCGCGTCCTGGGCCGCGTGTTCGTTGGCGAAGGAGATGGAGAACGGCCCATTAACGTCCTGCCATAGATAGTCGTCTGCGAAGTCGCCGGCCTCGCACAGCCTGTTCGGTTCTTCCGCCTCCGAGTGCTTCCAGTGAAAGCCTTCGAGAGGCTCTTCGGCCTTCACGTCCCTGCCCAGCTCCGCGAATTTTCTGAACGACTCGTTCGTCAGGATTGACGGGGCGACGACCTTCACGTCCTGCCGGGCGTTCTCCGCGAACTGGCCGTCGAGTTCTTCCTTCGGGATGGCGAGCACTCTTCTTTTCACTGTCAACATCCTTTCGGCGGCGGACAGGGGCCGAGGCCGCTGCTCAGGGGACGTAATCGTAATGCCAGGGCTCGCGCGGCGCGGCGAGCGGGCCTTTGAATTTGGAGCTGGCCGAGGTGACCGCCTGCTTGAGCTTCCTCTCCCAGCCCTGGCCTTCCCAGACGCGGCCGATGGAGGAGCTGTCGGGCCCGGCCACGAGTTGACTGCCGCGCTGCACCTGGAAGTCGAAGGCGCGCAGTTGCCCGTGCTGCGAGAGGCCGGGCGTCGCCACGGTCGGCGGCGTCACCAGCGTAGCGGACTTCAGGAACCGGCGAAACTTGTTCACGCTCGAAGCGGAAGGGGAGTCGCCGTAAGCGGAATTGTTTAGCTCACGGACTGCCGACGCGAGCAAGGCGTCTGCCGCCGTCTGCACGGACTTGGTCTCGTTCCAGAATCTGACCTGCTTCTCAAGGGTCCGCACCTGCATGTTCACGTAAAGCTCGTAGCCAGGATTCTGCTCCGCGAACTTGCGCTTCACGTTTTCGACTTCGCTCAAGGCCGCGCGGTATTCCGCAGAGCTTTCGAAACGCTTGATCTCTTCGGCTGTCCAACTCCACTTCGCCGCGAGGTTCGCTTCGTTGCGCAGATAACCGCGCATCGCCAGGAGCCGTCTGGCCGTGCCGTTGATGCCGTTGAGCGCGGCGCGCGGCCTCGAATCCAGCGACGCGCTGACGGCGTCCATGTAGCGCCCCAGCTTCGCGTCCGACTGCGTCGGGCTCACGGGCGCTCTCTTCTCCGAGAAGTTGACGCCCGCGGGTTGTGCGACGCAGCCGAGGAGGCAGACGGCCAGCACGGCGGCCAGGCTTGTCCGGGCCGTCTTGCTCAAACCTTGAGAGCCTCCCCGATTTCGTTGATGGTCGCCACTTCGGCCCCGCTGACCTGATCGCCGCCGAAGCCGAACAGCCCGCCTTCCTTCGCGGCGGCCGCGACCTTTTCGGCCACGACCAGAACCCACCGCTTGTACTCGTAAGCCTCCTCGGGGCTCGCCTTCGCCTCGACGGCTGCGGCCGCCGCGCGGCAGGTGTCGAGCGCGCCCGCCCTGGCCTCGTCGAGCGAGAGCTTCCCGGTCTGCCCCCTTTGCTCGTCCTCCGCGTTGGCGATGATCTCGGCGACGACCGCGCCGAGCAGAGAGTCTTTCGGCGCGCTCCGTTCGCCTTCGACGATGCCGTCGGCGACGGCCGCCATCTCCTTGATGAAGTCGTCCCGCTTGCTCGGGGCCGAGCCGGCGACCGCGTACGAGGCCAGCATGGGCGCTTTGAGCAGGCTCTTCCATTCCTCCGGCGTGAATTTATCTTTGACACTCATCCGCGGATTCCCCCTTTTCTTCCTCCCATATCATATCTGCTCCTTCAGCAGGGAGGCCAGACGCTCCACTGCTTTAGCCGCCACGCCGCGGCTGCGCCAGGCTTCGAGCTCCACCCGGTCGCAGTCGTCCAGGTCGCGCGCGAAAATCTGCTCGAACTCTCGGGCCACGGCCGCGTCGTAGACGCAGAGGTTGTGCTCGTCGTTGAGGCCGAAGGAGCGGTTGTCGAAGTTCGTCGTGCCGACGGTCGCCCACATGCCGTCGCAGACCATGTACTTGTGGTGCAGCATCGTGCGGTTGTATTCGTAAATCTTCACCCCCGCCTCAAGCAGTCGCCCGTACAGCCTGCGGGCGTTGATCCTCGCCAGCTTGATGTCGTTGTGGACGCCCGAGACCATCACCTTCACGTCCACGCCGCGCCGCGCCGCCTCGACCAGGATGTCTATGGCGACGTTGTCCGGGATGAAGTAAGGGTTGGCGATGAGCACGGACTTGCGGGCGCACATGATCGCCATGTAGTACATGATGCGCACGGTCGAGGAGCCGGTCTGCGGCGAGCTGAGGATGGACTGAACGTCCAGGCGGCCCGCCTCCTCCGGCGCGGGGTAGTAGTCCGTCCCGGAGACCAACTCGCCCGTCGTCTCCAGCCAGCCGCGCGCGAACCCGGTCTGGATCGTCGCGACGGCCGGCCCCTCGACGCGGACCTGTATGTCGCGCCAGTGGCGCTCGTCCTCCGCGTCGCCCATCCAGTGGTCTGCGATGCCTGCGCCGCCCGTGAAGCCGACCTTGCCGTCGACGACGAGCGACTTGCGGTGCGTGCGGTTGTTGATTCGGTTGAGGCTGTACCAGCGCAGCGGCCTGTACCACTCGACCTGGCAGCCCCCGTCCTCAAGCACCTTGAGGATGTCGTCGCCGATGGTGGACGAGCCGACGGCGTCGAGCAGGATTTTCACGGGGAGCCCGGCCCGCGCCTTGCGCGCCAGCGCCTCCGCGAAGCGTTCGCCTATGTGGCCCGCCCAGTAGATGTAAGCCTCTATCGTGATGGAGACCCGCGCGCTCTCGACCGCCTCCAGCATGGCCGGGTAGAACTCGTCGCCGTTGTTGTAAACCTCCAGGCTGTTGCCCGCGAAGAAGGGCGCGCCCGTCGCGCCGACGACCGTGTTCAGGAACTCCTCGGACTCGATGGCGAAGTCGTGATCCAGGCCGTAGGTCGGGGCCCTCTCGCGTGGGGCGACCATGTAGACGACCACGGCCGCGACGGCCAGCCCGAGCGCCGTGTACGAGCGGTCGAGGAGCAGCGCGAGGACGGCGAGCCCGGCCCACAGCCACCAGGACCAGAGGAGGAGGCGGAACCGCGTCCACAAGCGCGGGACGCCCTTCGGCCTCCGGCGGCGCGTCGTCGCCCTCCTGCGCGCCGGCTTCGCGCCCGCACTGACTTTCACCTGACGCGTGTCAAGCATTTCGTTTCGCATCGCGTGACTGCCCTTGTTCATTCTCTCAAGCGGGGGACGCTGCTCCCAGGTCAACGCGGGCCAGCAGCGGGAAGTGGTCGGAAGCGGCCGCGACCGAAGGGCCGTCCGCGACCACGCGGCACTCTTGCAGCCGGTCTGCGCCGCCCGCGGGGAGGAACACGAAATCGAGGCGCACGTGCGGGTCCCACGTGGGGAAAGTGTAGCCCGACTCCGCGGGGTGCGCCCGGCGGTAGGCGTCCGCGTAGCCCGCGTCGAGCATGACTTGAATCGTCCGGTAGCGGACGCGCCCGCCGCTCAGCCAGATTAGCGGCCGCAGCCGCGGCGGCAGCCTGCGTGTTTCCAGAAGCTCGCCCGGAGCCAGCGTGTTGAAGTCGCCCGCGAGCAGGTGAAAGCCCTCGCTGCGGCGCGCGACCGCTTCGAGGAGCAAATTGATTTCCCGCACGCGCCGACTCTCGGTCCATCTCGAATGCACCGCGCTCAGGTGCACGCCGAAGAGCGTGCACTCGGTCCCGGAGAGCACAACCTCCAGGAAGCCGCGCCCCGGTCGGACGAGCGGGTGCCACTCCTGCCGGACGATGGGCGCGCGGGAGAGGTAGGCGAGCGAGTTGCCGCGCAGCGCGGCCCAGTGGGGCAGCCCCGTCTCGGCCGCCAGCCGCTCGACCACGTCGGGGCGGACGGCTTCTTGAAGAAGTACAAGGTCGGGCTCGCACCCGCGAATCACTTCCGCGAGCAGCGCCTCGCGCCCGCCCCCGCCCTTCCGTATGTTGTAGCTCAGAAGTTTAAAACTCACGACTCCCCGACCGTGCCGAACAGGGTGAGGTAGGGTTGTCCGAACCAGTTCTCCCGCATGTGCATGACGAAATCGCGCGTGGCCTGGATGTTGACCGGGCGCTTGACCATGTTCTGTAACTTGTGGCGCAAGGGTATCAGGTCGGGCGCGATGTCCGGGTCCTTGTCGCTCAGGGGCTTGGTGTGGACGCCGGGCAGGTAGAACCCGTCCAGGATGTAGAGGCTCAGGATGTCGCTGCCGACGAGCGTCAAGTCCAGGTCGCTCGTGCCTGGGCCGTCCGCGTCGAAGGGCGCGCCGTCCTTCCACCTCTCGCCTGTGATGGCGCTGCCGCGCAGGACGGCCGAGGTGTCGGGCGGTATCCCGTTGCGGACCGTCTCGCAGAACTCCTCGAAGCGGCGCGGCTCGCCCGCGAAGGCGAGCTCGATGACGCGCTCGCGCATCTCCTCCTGGGTCATCTCGCTGTCTTTCTTCTCCTTCGTGCCCTCTCCCATGCTTCGGTCACTCCCGTTAGTTATTTCGCTCGGGTCGTGCTTAAGCAACTGATGAGCCAGAGGGGCCGGGGCGGCGAGGTGCGCCCGCATGGAGCGGTTTTCCTTGAAGAATTCGGCGGGCAGGCGGGGCCGGATGCCATTAGTCTCCCGACTAAACCGGCCGCCGAAACATACTAAAACAATACAAACAGCGTCTATATTTTCAGACCTTGATTTCGCCTTCCGCCTTGCCGAAACGGATTCTGGTGCCGACGGCGAGCGTGGCGCTGCGGCCGGGCTCCACGTCTTTGACCGTCCCATCGGCCGTCGTGATGACCCACCTCTCCTGCGAAAGATTTTTGAGGCCCCAGACCTGCGGGTCCGAAGGGTGCGCGGCGACCGCGGCCACCGGGGCGGCAAAGTCGTAGAGCCTCTGGTCGTCTACGTGGTGCGGGAAGAGTTGCGTGTCGTAGTTGAGCATGACGACCGACTTGCCTATGCGTATGCGTGGCGGGAGGCGCAGTTGGGCGGCGCACGACCAGCAGAGGCCGGGGTTGCCGCCGCGCGCCTTGAGCGCCTGCCCGTCGTAGAAGTTTTCGAGCGAGCAGTGCGGGCAGTAGAAGATGGAGTCGCGCAAGGAGACCATCGCGCCGCGCCACTCGCTCTCGCGCACGCGCCCGCCCGCCGGGTCGCTGAGGCCCGCGGTGAAAGCCCTGGTGAAGATGTCGCGCAAAGACTGCGGGTAGATTCGCCAGAAGGCGAGCGCGTTGTCATGTATGCCGGGCACGGGCGCGTTCGAGTTGTCCGCGGGGTCGAAGATGAAGAGCGGCTCGGTGCCGTAGAGCTTGGTCATCGCCGGCAGGTCAAGGCACTTGATCTCAGTCTCCTTCTTGCCTTCGAGCGGGTGCGCGACCATCAGCATGTAGAAGATGAGCACGGAGAGCGAGAAGAGATCCGTCTGCGTGGAGGGGACGGCCTCGCCGCGCACGACCTCCGGGGCCATGAAGCGCGGGGTGCCGAGGACGCCGAGCACGCCCCCGCCGTCCACGGAGACGTTGTCGTTGTCGGCGATGAGGATGTCGCCCGTCACGGGGTCGAAGAAGGCGTTGCCGAAAGAGATGTCGCGGTAGCACAAGCCCTGCGAGTGGAGCAGCAGGTAGTTGTGCGACAGATTCAGTCCGGCGGTCGCGAGCGCGCGGAAGGTCGGCTCTATCCGGCGCTTCATCAGGTCGACGATGTTCTTGAAGCGCGGGGGCCGCAGCGGCATGACGTAGCCGAAGGAGGAAACGCCCGCGGCCGTCGTGACCTCAAGCGGCCAGAGGAAGTGCTCGCTCGGCGGCCCCTTCCTGACCAGCAGCTCTATGGCCGCGCGCTGCTCGGGCGTCCCCATCTGCGGGAAGAACCACTTGAGCGCGACCGCTTCGCCGCCGAGCGCGGCCTTGTAAACTTCGCCCTGCCCGCCCGCGCCGAGCAAGGTCTCCACCACGCAAGACATCCCCGAAGGCTCGCAGTGCACGGCCTGCCCCGGCCTGAGCATCTGATCCATTGACGCACTCCCCTCCCTGAACTTTCTCTCTCTTACTCCTCGCGGTTGCCGCCGCCCTCAAGGTACGCCCCTTCGTCGGCATCCCACGGCCCGTACGCGTTTCCCGAAAGGTCGCTGTCGGAGACCCGAGCCGAGCCGCCCCCCGCGACCTTGATGCCGGCCCCGCCGTTGCCCACGACCCGGCACGCGAGCAGTTCCGCGATTGAATTCTCGCCGACGACGACTCCCGCCGAGGCGTTCCCCATGACCGTGCACTCTTGAATCAAAGTCTGCCCGCCCCCGCGGACGAAGACGCCTGAATCCAGCCCGTCGTGAATCTCGCACCTGAGCAACATCAACTGGCCCCTGCGGTCCACGGCGACTTCCGCCTCGCGGTGCCCGTGTACGTCGCAGTCTTCGAGCACGGCGTCGCCGCGGTCGTGGACGAAGACCCCGGAATTGTCGCCGCCGTGAATGCGGCACGCGCGGACGCGCGCGCGCCCGCCCTCGCTCACGCCCAATCCCGCGCGGCGGTTGTCGTAAATCTCGCAAGCCTCGACGACGGCCGACCCGCCTCCCCAGACCACGAGGCCGGCGTCCGCGCCGCCGTGAATTTTGGTGCGCCTGATGGCCGGGCTCGCGCCGCCCGTGACCGCGACGCCGACGTTCGCGGAGCGCGCGACTTCGCAGTCCTCGACCTCACCTTTCGCGCCGTCGAAGAAGTAGACGCCCGAGTCGCGCGCGTCGTGAATCAGGCAGCCGCGGATGACGGGCGCGGCCCGCTCGCCGTGGACGCCCACGCCGGAGAGCGTGTCGGACGAGACGGCGCAGTCTTCGAGCAGGAGGCTCCCGGTGGTCACGTCAACCGCGAAGGACGGCGTGCCGCCGGACACGCCGCGCAGCGTCAGGCCGGCGACTCTGGCCCTGTCCGTCCGCATCGAGATGCAACTCGCGTTCGCGGCGCGGACGGAGATTTGGTCGCGCGGGCCGTCTCCGACTATCTCGACCTGCCTGTCGAGCGTGACGCTTTCTTCGTAGACGCCGGGGCGCACGAGGATGGTTGTCCCCGGTGCCGCACGCTGGAGCGCCTCGCCGATGCTACGGTAATGGCCGCGGCCGTCGGCCGACACGACGACCTTCCCGCCCCCTTTGCCCGGAGCCGTCTGCGCCGGCGCGGGGCCAGCGCCACCCGCGACTGGTTCCCTCTGCTCCGTCGCGGGCGCGCTCCGCTCTAAAGCTTTCAACTCTTCTTCGGTGACCAGTCCGAGGGCCAGCGCCCAGGAGTTGACGGCCCAGCGCGCGGCCGCCTCGGAGAGCGCCAGGTTGTCGCAGAGTCGCCGGGCCAGTCGCGCCAGCAGCGCCTCGCGCGGCGCGGACGCGGGCGCGGCCAGCAAGTCCTCGGGCACGTGCTCTTCGAGCGCCGCGACCAGCACGGAGACCTCGCGCCGGTGCTCGCCGCAGTAATCCCTGAGCAGCCCCTCCACGCGCCGCCCCTCGCGGACGACCCCCTTCCCGCGTTTCGAGACGATCTCGCGGAGCTTCGTTCTGGGAAGCTCGTTCATGCGCCCGGCCCGCCGCCCTCTGCGGCTTCTGCCTCTTCGGTGGATGCTTGCGGAGCCTGTGCGCCGGGCTGCGCCGCCTGGGCCGCGGCCGCGGGTTCGGCGTTCTCACCTTGCGCGGTCCCCGCTTGAGTTGCCGCTTCCGTCTCGGCCTTCGCGAGCGCGTCCATGCGGCAGATGATGCAGACCGTGGTGTCGTCGCCGCTCCCGGCGCGCGTGGCCTCTTCGAGCCAGCCCTTGAGGCTCGCGTTGATCGAGTCGAAGCCCTCGGCGCGCATCATCTCAAGAAGGTCGGTCCCGACTTTGAGGAAGCCCGCGTCGTCCGCGAACGAGTTGACGTAGCCGTCGGTCGAGACGAGGATGAGCGCCGGGCGCGAGTCGTTGATTTGCCGCACGCCGCAGCGGAAGTCGTTCTCCGCGCCCGCCAGGCAGAGCGAAGTCGTCTCGTTGGCGAAGAGCCGCTCGTCGGGCGGGAGCGCCTTCGCGACCTCGCCCGTCTCCGCGACGGTGAGGATTTCGCCGTCGCCCAGTTGCAGGAAGAGAATGAACGTCTCTTCGACGGCCACGGTCAGAGAGGTCGCGCCGTAAGCTAACAGCGGGTTGTCTTCGACCATCTTGCGCGCGCCCGCGCCGTCCTTCTTCTCCAGCGTCTCCAGTTCCGCGCCCGAGAAGGGCTCAGACTTCAAGTCTTGCTCGACCGCCTCACGCCAACGCCTGACCAGTTCTCTGGAGACTTTGTTTTTCAACTCGGACTCCATCGACACCCGGTCGAAGCGGCCGCGCCAGTCGTCCAGGAACTCGCCGACGAGCTGCGCGCCCTTACGGACGGCGAAGCGCGACCCTTTGTGGCTGCGGAAGCACTTGTCGCTCCCGTGCCCGTCCGAGAGGGAGACGACGAGCGGGAGCCCGCGCCCGCTCTCGCGCATTTGCAGGATGGCGTCCTGGTTCGGAATCCCCGCGCGCAGGTGAGTCGCGCCGGGCACGCTCTCGCCTATCACGCGCCACTCGGGCGCGCCCCCCTTGTCAGCCATCTCGGGCGCTCCTTTACCAAACGTCGTCTATGGTCTTCTGGTTATCCGCGTCCGCGTCGGGCTGCTGGCCCGCGGGCGCGGCCGCAGCCTGCGGCGTCGCAGCGGCGGCCGGGGCCGCGGTCGGAATCGGCACGCCCTGCGGCGTCGCCGCGGCCCCAGCGCCGGGCGCGTCCGCGCCTGCCGCGGGCGAGGAGGCCGACTTGAGTACGGCCGTCGAGGCCCACTTGATGTGCTTGACCAGCGCCTCGGGGCTGTTGGCCGCGAGCGGTTTGAGTTCCGTGTTGCCTATGAACTTCTGTAGGACGTCGTTGTCTGCGTCGCGGCCGATGGAGATGGCTATGCGGACGGCCTTCTTGCCCCAGGGCTCGTTCATCAGCGCCTTGAGCCCCGCGTCGAAGTCGTCCGTCGGCTGACCGTCCGAGACGAGCACGAGCACGGGCGGGAGCGCCCGCTCGCTCATCGGCGGCATCTTCAACTGCTCGGCGACGAGTTGGAGGGCCTTGCCCATGTCTGTCTCGCCCTCTGCGGCGAGGTCCGTCCACGCGAAGTCCGCCACGGGGACGGGCTGCGAGATGTGCCACTGCGCTCCGCTGGAGAATTTCACGGCGCGGACGAGCACCTGCGCGTTGGGGTTGTCCTCGGCCACCTTGCGCATGTGCGGGATGGCCTCGCGGATGGCCGTGTTGAGGGCCTGAATTTTTCCGTCCTGCTCCATGGAGCCGGAGCTGTCTGCGATCCAGATGAAGTGGAGCGGCCTGGATGCCAGCTCGCCGCCCGGTCGTCTGCTCATAATCGTCTCTCCTTCTGTCCTCTCGTCCCTTGTCAGGTGTAACTACACAAAATCAAATCCCTACGCCTGCGGCGGGGGCGGCGCGTGCGAGTCATGTCAGTAAAAAGGGGAAGCACCAATATACCAGACGAAAACCCGTCTGTCCCCGGCGACTAAAATTACTGCGTCCGCACGGGCGGCGGCTCAACGCTCCTCTGCTGCTGTTCTTCGCGCAGCACGGACAGCACGAACGGGACGCCGACGAACAGCACGAACGACAGCACGACGAGCACCAGACACCCTACGGCGCAGCCGCGAAAAGACCCCAGCAGCCCGCGCGGCCGGAAGGCGTCGGCGGGCAGTTGAATGAAAGGCGGGTCCGCCTGCGCGGGGGGCAAGGGGTCGGGCCACACGAAAGGGTTCCGGCCGGTCGGTGCGGGCGCTTGAGTCCGCCGCGGCGCACTGCCGGGCTGACGCCGCGCGGGCTGCGTCTGTTTCGCGGGCGGAGTTTGTCTCGCGGGCGGCTGCGGCTGTGGCGGCCTGGCCTGTGACGGCGGCGGCGCGGCGGGCGGCCTCACCTGCGGGACGTTCTTCTCGTTTTCGTCCGCCGGGTGCGCCGGTGCCTTCCGCGAGGCGCGCGCGAACTCCTTCTCTCTTTCCGCCACGTCCGCGTTCGTGGCGACGCCGAGCGCCAGCGCCCAGGAGTCCACGGCCCAGCGCGCGGCCTCTTCGGTCACGGCCAACTGATCCTCCAGCCGCCTGGAGAGGCGCGTGAGCAGCAGCCCGCGCGGCACGGAGCCTTGCGCCGCCATCAGGTCTAAGGGCACGCGCTCACGGAGCGCGCCGACGAGTAGATTTATCTCGCGCCTGTGCTCGCCGCACAGGTCACGCAGCAAGCCCTCGCAGCGCCTGGCGTCGCTGCACAAATCCCGTCCGTGCCTGGCAATTAACTCTCGTAGCGTCTCGCGCGGCGCGTCGTTCATACCCCGGCCCGAAAGCACACTCCTCGTACACTAAAGATTTGCCGCGGGGGCGAACAGCAACCCGCGAGCCAGACGCGCCGCGCCCGCTTTAGCTCAACTTTCGGAGATGTCTACGCGGGAAGATACTGAAACAGTACAACAGGGATGGGCTGTGCGACGGGGAGAAGCGTGACGGAAAGTTAAAACGGGGCGTGAGTGATAATAATAAAGGGGAGCGCAAGGGCGCTCCCCTTTATTATTGTCAACGAGTCTGGCCGGGGGCGCTCGTCTGAGTGCCGCGCCCCGAGAACTGCTGCTTGTCGGGCGGCGGGGCCTCGTTGCCCTTCGGCGTGTAGACGTAGCTGTCGCGCGCGCGCACCACGAGGTTCGGGTGTTTGACACGGACTTTTATCTGCCGGCGCTGCCCGGCCTGCCCGCCCCGCTTCGGGTAGTAGCCCAGGCTGTACTGGCGGCGCAGCTCCTCCGCGACGTGCGCGAACGCCTGGGAAAGTCCGAGCATGGAGCTGCCGTTGTAAAGCCGCCCGCCGGTCACGCGGGCCAGCTCCGACAGATACATCCTGCCGTGCTGGTAATCAGCGGGGCTCGTGTTGCCGCGGCCGCTGCTGCCGGGGCCGCCTATTCTGATGCCGCCGCCGCCCGGTATGGGAATTCGCGGGCCGCCGCTGCCCCAGACCCCGCCGAGGCTGCCCGCCCCGCCCCTGTCGTCGTAGGCGACAGAGTAGATGAGCGCGTCCAGCTCTTCGGCGTCGCGCACCGTGCTGTCGTAAGAAGCGTGCCGGCTCGTCGTGTCCACGCCGTCCGTGAAGAGCACGACGGCCTTGCGCCCTGTGATGCCACGGAAGTGCTTCTTGATGATCTGGTCGACGGCGTCGTAGAGGCGCGTGCCGCCGCCCGCGCGCGTGCGGCGGATGGCCTTGACGAGCACCTCGCGGTCGTTAGTCGGGGTCTTGGTCAGCACGTCTATACTGTCATCGAACGAGACGACCATCACGCGGTCTTCCGGCTTGAGCTGGTTGACGAAGTCGATGGCCGCCTTCTGTATGTCGTCGAGGCTGTAGTCGGTCGAGCCGCTCGTGTCCAGGACGAGCATGACCGTGAACGGCTGGTCGACCGTGGCGAAGTAGGCCACGCGCTGCTCGACGCCCTCCTCGTAGATGTGGAAGTCTTCGCGGCCGAGGTCCGGGATGTATTTGCCGCTGCGGTCCATGACGCTGACGGGGACGGTGACGAGCGCCGTGTTGACGCGGAGCACGTCGCCCTCGACCGTCTCGCCCTCGTAAGTGTCCGAAGTGTTCAAGCCTTCCTCTTCCGCAGGACTGCTCGTCGTCGTGCCGGAAGGGGTTCTGCCGCCCGTGCCGTTCGAGCCCCTGTCGGTCTGCCTGCGGCCCGACTGGGCGCGCAGCGTTCCCGCCGCGCAAACAAAAATCAATAGTGTGATGACGGTAAGCTTCAGTTTCATGTATTCCTCTGTTCCATAGCTGTCCGCGATTGAGTGCGACCCAGATCAGTGCCGCCCGCGTGAGCAGGCGCTGCGCCGTAAGATGAGGACGCCTTAAGGCAGGCGATAGGTTGCCCGCGGGGGTTAGAAGACTTCCTCTGGAAGCGTAGGAATTTAAAACTGAGGGCCGGGGCGGGTGGGGTTCCGCGTCGGCCGCGTTCATTCGACGGCCGCGAACAGGCTGAGCGCGAGGCGCTTCGGCCTGGGGCGGCGGATTTGTCTGGCGGCGACCCATTCGTCGTAGGAGTCGCCCCAGCCGTCGTAATCAATTAGGAACCGCGTCCCCGCCTGATTCGCGCCAATGTAATTGCATCTTGCGTGCCGCCCCCGCTTCGTGAAAGTGCAAAATTAGTGCAACGGCCCTCCCCCAAACCCCCTCGACAGCAGGGACCCTGCGCGCGCCGTCGCGCAAGTAAAGAGCCGGGCTTGTCTCGCTCTCGGTGGACTCGGGTTAATAGAATCGAAAAATAACAACTACACAATGACACGCGGCCGGTTTTGTTTTACTATCAGTATGCTTTTGTGAGCGGAGGTCTTGCCCGACATCTCCCACGAGTTGCTCATTCCTCACTTCACGCGTTCTAACTGATTGACAGCCGAGTCTCCGGCCGCGAGGGTATCGCAACCCCTTTGGCGATGCCTTTGTGCGCCGCGACTCAGAACAGCACTTTTTCGCAGTCCGAATTTCGAGTGGAGGAACAGAGATGCTTAGAATGGGTAAGAACCCACAACCGACCGAGAGTGAGAAACAGGCCGCGGCAAAGCCCGCCGCGTATCAGCCCGCGTATCAGCCGACCGCGCCGGCACAGCAACAGCCGCCGTCTTCGCCGCAGTACGCATCCCCCGACCCGCCCGCGCGCCCCGAGACGCAGAGTCCCCCTGTGGGGCGCGCAGTGGCGGAGACCGAAGCGCTCGCGCGCGAGATTAAAGACGGGACGATGAGCGGGTTCGTCGGCGGCGGCACGGTCCTCTCGGGCGAGGCCGTCTTCAAAGGGATGCTGCGCGTGGACGGCCACCTGACCGGGCGCATCAATTCCGAGAACGGGACTCTGATCGTCAGCTCGGGCGGGCGCGTGGACGCCGACATCAACGTCGCGACGGCGAAGATCAACGGCGTGGTCAACGGCGACATCATCGCGCGCGAGCGGCTGGAGTTCGGGCGCACGGCGCAGGTCTTCGGCGACATACAGACGCCAGAGCTGGTCATCGAAGAGGGTGCCGTCTTCGAAGGCAGTTGCCGCATGAAGACAATCGAGGCCGCGCCGCAGACGCGCGAAACGCCGGCCGCGAAAGAACCACCCGCGCAAAGAAACGTTCCCCTCGCAGCCAAGACCGCCGCGCCCGAAAAGCCCGCGACCTCAAGCGTCGCGACCTGAAGTTAGATAAGAAGGCAAAGAGAGAACGGACCACGGAGTCGCACGAAACGGCACGAAGAAAGCTCGACTTCTTTCGTGTCGTTTCGTGCGACTCCGTGGTCCGCTCCTTTTGCGTCTGCTGATTCCGCTCAGTCCAGCGAGTCGAGCTGCTCGCCGCACTTGTTCATGACGGTCTCTGTGTTGACGTAGACCTGGACGTGGTTGTCCGCGTCATCGGGCAGGAGCCAGCGGCCGCCTCCGGCGGGCACGAGGTGGCCCAGCTCGTGCAGCAGCATCAGGGCGCGCGCCTTCCTGGTGTTGGCGGGGTAGCGGCCAATGCTGCGGAAGAAGGTCTGAGACTGGTTGCTCACGCTGCGGAAGAACGGCCCCGTCAGATTCACCTGCGCCTTCTTGAAGAGCCTGTAGGGCAGGCCCGTGCCAGCGTCGGTCGCGGAGATGACCGGGCCCGACATGACTATGCCGACGTTGTTCGACACCAGCGCCGTCTCCAGCCTGGGCCTGAGCGCGTTCAGCACGACCGTCGCGAGGCGCGGCCCGCCGAAAAACTTGCTGCAAGTATTCTCCACGCCCAGTATCGCGTAAGCGTCCGCGTAAGCCTTATCAATGAGCGACGGCCGCGCCGGCAAACTCAAAGGCGGCGCGGGCACTTTGAGGCTGACCGTGATTGATTCCGCGGGGGCATCGCCCGGCCGTGAAGCCGCGGGCTGCTCCTTAGCTTCCGGCGCGGGCGGCGACACGGACTTCAGAAAAAATCTTTCCATCCTGGAGGGCTCGTTCGGCGTCTGCCTTGACTCCGGGGCGCGGCAGCTCAGGCACGAGCGCGCGCCGAGGGCGGCGGCTTGAGTCGCGAAGAGTAGCGTCAGGACGAGGGCTTGTAGAAATCTGCCGACGCTCATTACCGAACCTCCAATTGTTCGGACGATTGCCAGAATTGCGGATAACGTCAGTCGCACGCGGCGGCGCAGACCGGAATGTGTCAGTCACCTGCTGTGAGTGTCTGCTCGCAGCGGGTCATACGTCGGCGCGTCTGTGCGGAGCGGAGTTTTGTGACGGAGTGTCGGAAGCGGATGCCGAGCAGGACTAAACGAGGGACGAGACGGGCGGGGCGTGTCGGTGCTGGATTGATTCGATAGACGAGTCTGTTCTAACGGGCGGAGAAGGAATCACTAAATAACGCGAAGACACACGAAATTTCGGATGACGTTAGCGGCTTGAGCTTGAATGTGTCTGTCGCGCGATGATTCAGGGTCAGCACCGCCTGCCGCAAGCGGGCGGTGCTGACCTGTGGCTCACTTCTCGATGCCGAGCTGCGTGAGGATGAAGGCGTAGTCGAACGCGGTCTCCTTCAGGTAGTCGTAGCGGCCGGCCGCGCCGCCGTGACCCGCGCCCATGTTGGTCTTCAGGAGCAGCGGGTTCTTGTCCGTCTTCGTCGCCCTCAGCTTCGCGACGTACTTGGCAGGCTCGTGGTAAAGCACCTGGCTGTCGTTGAGCGAAGTCGTCACGAGCATCGCCGGGTACGCCTTCGGCTCTATGTTGTCGTAGGGCGAGTAAGACTTCATGTAGAGATATTCTTCCTTGCTCTTGACGGGGTTGCCCCACTCCTCCCACTCGCCGACCGTGAGCGGCAAGCTCGCGTCGAGCATCGTGCTGATGACATCGACGAACGGGACTTTCAGCACCACGGCCCTGAAGAGGTCAGGCCGCATGTTGACCACCGCGCCTATCAGGAGCCCGCCTGCGCTCAGGCCCGTGATCGCGAGCCGCTCTTTCGAAGTGTACTTCTCCGCGATGAGGTGTTCGGCCGACGCGATGAAGTCCGTGAACGTGTTCCGCTTGTTCATCATCCTGCCCTGGTCGTGCCACTCCTTGCCGAGTTCGCCGCCGCCGCGTATGTGCGCGTGCGCGTAGACAAGCCCGCGGTCCAGCAGACTCAGCAGGGTCGAATCGAACTCGACGGGCCACGGGTAGCCGTAAGCGCCGTAACCCGTCAGGAGCAGCGGGCGCGAGCCGTCGCGCTTCATGCCCTTGCGGTAGACGAGCGAGATGGGGACGCGCGCGCCGTCGGCAGCCTTCGCGTAGATGCGCTCGGACTCGTACTCTTTGGGGTCGTAGCCGCCGAGCACGGGCTTCTGCTTGACCAACTGGCGCTCGCGGGTCGCCATGTCGTAGTCGTAGATCGAGCCCGGCGTGATGAACGATTCGTAGTTGAAGCGCAGGACGCGCGTGTCGAACTCCTCGTTGACATTGACGGCGGCGCTGTAGGCGGGCTCTGGGAATTCCAGGTAGTGAGTCTCGCCGCCCTTGAGGTCCGTGACGCGCAGCTTCGGCTGGCCGCTGTCGAGTTCGGAGACGACGAGGTGGCCCGCGAAGAGGTCAACGTCTTCGACCAGCACGTTCTTCCTGTGCGGGAGAATCTCTTCCCAGTTCCGCCGCGACGGGGAGGCGACCGGCGCGGTCATCAACTTGAAATTCCGGCTGCCGCCTTCGTTGGTGCGTATGTAGAAGGTGTCGCCGCGGTGGTCCGCGTAATACTCGCGGCCGGGCTCGCGCGGCTCCACGAGGCGGAACGGCTCCTCAGGGCGGTCGGCCGGGACGTAGCGCACTTCGGAAGTCGTGTGGCTCGCGGAGGTCAGCAAGACGAAGCCGCGGCTGCGCGTGCGCGCGACCGAGAGTTCGAACATCTCATCCGCCTCCTCGTAGAGCATCAGGCCAGCGCGCGCGCCGCGCGCGTGGCGGTAGAGGCGGAAGGGGCGCTTGCTGACGGGGTCGTCCACCACGTAGAAGAGCGTGCGATTGTCGTTGGCCCAGGTGGCGCTGCTCACGCGCTCGGCCACCTTGCTCACGCGCCCGCCGCGCAGGTCTTTGACGTAGAGCGTGTACTCCCTGTAGCCCGTCGTGTCCACGGAGTAGGCGAGGTGGTTGGCGTCGCGGCTCACGTCGAACGTGTCCACGGCCATGTAAGTATGACCACGCGCCATCCGGTTCAGGTCCAGGAGGAGCTGTTCGGGGGCGGCGAGCGTGCCCCGCTTGCGCGCGTAGATTTTGTACTGCTGGCCCTTCACGCTGCGCGTGTAATAGAGGTAGTCGCCCTGGCGGTAGGCCGCGTCCTCGTCCGTCTCCTTGATGCGCGACAGCATCTCGCCGTAGAGCGCACGCTGCAAGGCTTCGGTCGGCTTCATTATCGCGTCGGCGTACAGGTTCTCGGCGCGCAGGTAGGCTGTCACGCGCGGGTCCTTCTTCTCGCGCAGCCAGAAATAGCTGTCAACCCAGCTCTCGCCGTGGGCCGTTATCCCCCGCGCGATTCTTTCGGCCACAGGCGGAGTCAGGGGCCGCGCGGGCGGGCCTTTTCTTCTCGTCTGCGCGGCGAGGCCGTCGAAGAGCAGGGAGAAGACGAGCAGCGCTAGAACGGTTCGCGATTTTCTCATTGACACCTCCGCGCGAGTTTGGGGATCAGGCAGACGAGCCGGCATCGTGTTCAGCGTGAACTCGGTGATTATCTACGCGCCGCCGAGAAGTTCAACTCTTATTTCACAGTCGAGCGCGACGAAGGTCAGTGCCGCCTGCCGCAAGCGGCCCCGGCGCGTTACAGAAATTCGTAAGCGCGTTGTGGCCCAGAGAAGTCTGACCTCCGCCGCTTATCCTGACATCCGTAGATACGAAGCCGCCGCCCTCCAAATATCTCAAGTTCGAGTCGAGCGACTTCACCCCATTCCCCAATCGAACCGGAATGGCGCGAGAGGTTTAGTGATGAACGGGCGCGAGTCGGAATACTGCTTGCCTAATTCGTCAGCGCCGCCCGCGCTCGCGCTCCCGCGTGATTCAAGTATTCGGAAGCCAGCGCGCGCGCGCGGCGCAAAGACTCCCCGGCCGCTTCATCGCAGACGTCAGACGAGAAGCGCAAGGACAACGACGAACACAAAGGCAGCGCGAGTCACAGAACGCGCGGAGGATTTCCATGAACAAGTTTTTCCCTCGTACACGGGCCGGCCGGGGCTTAGCCCTTCTCGCCGCCCTCGTACTCGCTTCGATCAGCGCCCTGGCGCAGAGCACCACGGGCAACTTGCAGGGCATCGTCTTCGACCAGAACAAGGCCGCGGTCGCGGGCGCGACCGTCACGGTCACTAACACGGAGACGGGCGTCACACGCGAGACGACGACCAACGCCGAAGGCTTCTACCGCGTCACCAACATGATTCCGGGCGAGCGCTACAAGATAGAAGTCAGGGCGGAAGGGTTCGCGCCGACGGTCATAGAGCCCGTGCGCGTCCTGCTCGGCACCGAGAACAACTCGGACATCGTGCTCAACCTCTCGCAGGTCGGCGCGGACGTGGTCGTCACGACCGACCAGCAACTCATAGAGAGCACGCAGAACCAGCTCTCGGCCAACTACAACAACGAGCAGTTGACGGAACTGCCCATCAACGGGCTGGTGGACAACATCGCGCTCCTCGTCCCAGGCATCATCACGCCCAACGACACGGACTTCACGAACGGCGTCGGCCTCTCCGCCAACGGCAACCGCGGCCGCTCGAACAATTTTCAGATCGACGGCCAGGACAACAACGACCTCTACATCGGCGGCCCCGCCACCTTCATCTCCAACTCGGAGGCCGTCGGTGAATTGCAGGTCGTGACGAACAACTTCTCGGCCGAGTTCGGCCGCAACGCGGGCGCGCAGGTCAACATCATCACGCGCCCCGGCACCAACGAGTTTCACGGCGTGCTCTTCGAGCACCACCAGAACTCCGCGCTCGACGCGCGCAACAACCAGCAGAAGCTGGCCGCCTCGACCTTCGACTTTCTGGTCAGCAACGGCTTCGACCAGTTCTCAGGGCTAGCCTCGCGCGAGGGGATTGACCCTTACAGGCAGAACCGCTTCGGCGGCGCGCTCGGCGGCCCCATCAAGAAGAACAAGGCGTTCTTCTTCGTGACCTACGAGGGGACGTACTTACGCGGCGAGCAGCAGGTCAACAACCTCGGCAGCGCGACGCTGACGCCCACGCTCGAAAGCATTCAGTTCCTCTCGGCCCGCTTCCCGAACGCCGCGACCGCGCAACTCGCGCGCACGGGCCTGGGCGGCGGCCCGGCCGCGGTCCAGTACGGCTCGCTGCTCATCGCACCGCCGAGCCTCGACACCGACGGCGACGGCGTGCCCGACACCTTCCAGTTCGGCCCCGGCAACCCGTTCGGCCAGCCCGTCACGCCCGGCTTCCTCGCGCCGCTCGCGGTGACGAACGACGCACTCGGCAACCGCCGCGTCATCTTCGGCGGCGAGGCCGTGCGCGTCGTGCCGCTCATCTCGACGAACCACCAGCTCATCACGCGCGTCGATTACAACCTGACCGACAAGGACCAGATCACGGGCCGCTACATCTTCAACGACTCGGACAATCCGAACGTGATTGACCGCATCCTGAACGGCCGCCCGATCTCCGTGCCTTCGCGCTCGCACAACATCGGGCTCACCTACACGCGCACGATCAACGCGAGCTGGGTCAACCAGGCGCGCTTCAACTACTCGACTTCCGACGTGGAGTTCGGCGGCCGCGACAACCTCCAGGATTTCCCGCCGAACGTCAACTTCACCGGCTCGCCGCAAGACCTCTTCTTCAACTTCGGCCTGGACTTCGGCACCAGCACGGTCTTCCCGCAGGCGCGCGTCGTCACCGTCTGGCAGGTGCAGGACACAGTGTCCGCGACCGTCGGCAACCACGCGCTCAAGTTCGGGGCCGACATCATCCACAACTTCCAGGACAACTTCTTCCTGCCGACCTTCCGCGGCTCCTTCAACTTCACGGGCAGCACGACGAACCCCGCGGTCACGGGCTTCGTCCCCGCGAACACCTTCTTCGACTTCGGCAGTACGGGGCTGAACGGCCCGTCGCGCGAGGGCGAACTGGCGACCTCGTTCGAGAACTTCCTTTTGGGGCGGCCGCGCGACATAGACTTCGCGCTCGGCGACCCGCAGAAGGACATCGTCCAGAACAACTACTTCTTCTTCATCCAGGACGACTGGCGCATCAGGCCCAACCTGACGCTCAACCTCGGCCTGCGTTACGAGTTGACCTCGCAGCCGCTCAACCCGCTCATCGAAGACCTCAACGCGCGCGAGTCGGACCCGGCGACGGCGCTGTTCGACCCGGCCTTCCCGCTCTCGTCGCGCACGCTCGCCAAACTGCCCGTCGACAAAAACAACTTCGCCCCGCGCGTCGGCTTCGCGTGGTCGCCGAACATACGCTTCCTCGGCGACCGCTTCACGGAGGGCCGGACGGTCATCCGCGCAGGCTTCGGCATCGCCTACGACCCGGGCTTCTTCAACATCGTGGACAACGTCGTGACGGGCGCGCCGTTCGCGGGCGCGGGCCGCATCCGCCAGGTGCCGGGCGCGGCGGGCTCGCTGCCGTTCCCGTTCCAGCCCACCTCGCGCGCAGACCTCTCGCTCACCCCGGGCACGGCCGGCGGCAACCCGCTGCTCTTCGACAATACTCGGGTCAGCCCGAACTTCTATAACCCGTACACGCTGTCTTTCAACTTCGGCGTCCAGCAGGAGGTGTTCAGGAACACCGTCGTCGAGGCGCGCTACGTCAGCTCGCGCATAGTGGGCCAGTTCCAGGCGTACAACGGCAACCCGCAGTTGAACTTCCTGAACGCGCTCGGCGTGGCCGCGACCGGGAACGCGGGCGCGTTCACGGACGGCGTCCTCGCGGGCTCGAACCCTGGGACGAACGGCAACGGCCGCCTGATACCGGGCCAGGGCTTCACCTTCATCTTCACCAACGGCGCGACCTCGACCTACCACGGCTTGCAGACGCGCTTCGACACGCGCATCGGCAACGACCTGACGCTGACGGCCAACTACAGCCTGAGCAAGACGATTGACAACTCGTCGGAGGTCTTCTCGACCGTGGCCGGCGGGCAGTCGATCTCTCTCTCTCAGGACCCGTTCGACGTGACGGACGGCGAGCGCGGCCTCTCGGCCTTCCACCAGAAGCACAACTTCGCCGGGAGCTTCCTTTACGAGCTGCCCTTCTTCCGCGAGCAGCGCGGCCTTATAGGCAAGCTCCTCGGCGGCTACCAGGTCAACGGCATCGTCCGCCTCGGCTCTGGACGCCCGTACACGCCCGTTCAGTTGAACGGCTTCTTCGACCCGCGCTTCCCGACGCTGCGGCCCTACAACGGCAACCCCGAAGCGCCCGACACGACCATCGCCTTCGGGAGCTTCGCGAACCTCGTCAACTTCGGCGACGGGAGCGTCCCCGAAGGGATGTTCATCATCTACGACACGGCCAACGCGGGCTCGCAGGGGCGAATCGTGACGGGCGCGGAGGCCCAGCAGCAGGCGCGGCTGATTTACAACGACTCGGGGCTGCCGGCCGCTCTCGGCTCGACCGCCTTCATCCCGTTCCTCGAAGCCTTCGACCTCTTCAAGACGCCTTACGGCATCGGGCGGAACACTTTTACGGGAGAGCCGTTCTACCGCGTAGACCTCTCGCTCTTCAAGACCTTGAGACTGACGGAAGGGACCAGGCTTGAGCTGCGCGCCGAAGCCTTCAACGTTTTCAACCACAGAAACTTCGGTGTGCCAAATCCCGTGACCGAGAGCGCCTTCAACGGCTTCACGGTCGGGACCTACAACAACCCCGGAGCCAACACCGGCAGCAGCCGCAGCATGCAACTGGGCTTCCGGTTTATCTTCTAACTTACTTCGAGCTTCACGCTCTTCGGCCCGCCTGTCTCATCGAAACAGGCGGGCCTTTTTTTAACTAATGTGAGTTCGGTGTATGGGGTGCGGCTGTGCCGCTTACGTCGGACTCAAAACTATTTCGGCGGCCTCGATCAATAACCTGAACGACAGTTTCCCGACGGCGCGCGGCACGCTCGTATTGATTTATCAAGACCGCCCACCGCCGGACTTTCATCCTTGCTGCTGATGGCCGGCGCTCATCACCCTGTACATGTATAAAAACGCCCCGCCGACAACGCCGACTATTGCGACCAGCCATCCGACATAGACAGTGGCGAAGATGAATATCAAAGGCCACCCTGATAATGACCTTGCCGGGTCTTTACTCGTCAACGCTATAATCAGAGGTGACGTGACGAAAAAGAGCACGAAAGCCAGAAGAGAAACCATCAATCCGCGCAGCATCGCTCGGCCGGGGGTTCTAACTTTAACGGGGTCTAGGATGCTGGAGCCGAAGAAGTAGCCGCAGATGCCGGCAAGCAGGATCGGCCCCCCAATAAATATCCAGAAGAAGGGAATATCCCGCTGTGTCTCGGTTTCTCGCCACAAGAACAGGAAGAAAAAGGCGACCGGGATAGCTGCTAAGAAGGCAAACCACACGCCCGCGAATGCACGCCGAGCCAATCCAGGCATCACGATTCACCTCCACGCAGCAACAGGGTCACCCTCTTCACGGCCGGGAGTCCTTTCGTTTCAGGATAGCATGAGGCATCGCACACCACACGCAGCGTCACTAAATGAAGTGTCAGGCGTCCTCTTGAGTGAGTCGTCAGGTTGCGCCGTCCGTTGCGGGAGTTTGTCCCCACTCGTCATGTATAACGCCGCCGTATCCATAGTTGCCGCAACCTAACGCCATGCATCACCCGCGCCCCTCCTCAACGTGATGAGAGGCTCCGTGATGGGGCGTCAGGCGCAGGCCGTCGTCAGGCATCGCCCGGTTATCGAAGGAGATTGCTTATTTAATCCTCTTCGCGCGCAAGGGCTCCCCATAACCGACAACTTCCATATATGCGACCTGACTTGCATCTTTAACAAATGTCATCTGAAGTGGTCTTGTCTTAAGGAAGAATTTCGACTCCGACTCGGCAAACAACTCGGACCTGAAATTCCTGGGTATGTCTATAAACAGCCTATCGCCCTCCCGACTCACAGTGAGGATCCGCTCGGGCACCGTCTCGTATTGGTATTGTCCGACATAGGCTTCGAGGATTTTAGGGTCTAATCGCACGGACTTGCGCGCATTCTTCCGGCGATGCTCAATCCATTTCGCCAGTGCTGTCTGAGAATTTCGCTCGCAGTCGTACGCATAGCCCTTTGATTGCCTACTCAAGCGTGTAACTTCGCTTGAGAACTCCGGGGCGCTTTGCTTCCAACCGGGGTCCGGCAGGCTGCGTCCCTGTGCATCCTCGAATACAAACAGCCGGAGGAAGTTGCACGCGAAAACGTTATTTGTAATGTCCTCGCCCACCTGGAATTGATGGTCGGCAAGTGCCTCGCTGTTGGCGAGCACGACAAGCGAGACATTTTTCTCCGGCACTTTAAGATAGATCGCGGAGAATCCGGTGCCCCAGTGCCCGTAATGCCAGACCAGCTTGAGTCCGTGATAATCCGTGACGAACCAGCCCAATCCGTAAGGGAGTCGCTGACCGCTGTTCGAGGTGAAAGCTGTCCAGGCTTTTTCCTGCGTCTCCTTCTTCAGAAACAAGTGGCGATCAATCGCGGCATCGTATTTAGCCATATCCAGAACGGTCGACAGTAACCCCGCGGCCGCGCCGATGAAATCTTTGGGAGGGTAGGGGACGTGTATGATTTCACGGTCGCCGTGAAGCGTGTAGGGTTGAGACAACCTCGACAGATTTGTTCTATAGCGATTGAGGTTTTCCTGGCCCAGCGAAGCGACCCACTTGTCTGCTTCGTCCATAATATTGTGAACCGGCACGCTGCTCGACATCGCTAAAGGGTCTAAGAAGGTTTCGACTATCACCACGCGGAACGGCTTGCCAAGCTTCTTCTCGATAACTGCCGTTAGGTAGTCGTATTGATTCCCGCTGTACTGGTAGCGTTCCCCGGGCGTTCCCTCTGAAGTATGACTGAGCAGGTGCTTAATTTTGACTGAATCATTCTTGAAGTCGCTTGAGTAACGAGACATCGGCTCGTCGAGGTTTAGTTTCCCCTGCTCCACGAGCTGCATGATCAGTATCGCCGCGAATGTTTTGGTCAGTGATGCGAGGTGAAAAACGGTATCCGGGGTAGCGGCGATTCGGTTTTCGAGATCGGCGAAACCGAACCCTTTAGCCCATAACACTTTTTGATCCTTGATAATGACGGCGGACATGCCGGGGATTTTAAGGAGTGTGCGAAGGTCATCGACCTGTTTCTCAAAACGTTCCAGCCGTTTCTTATCCCGGCTTGAAGTGTCTTGGTTGTTCCTGCGCGGCAGCGTTTGAGATAACGACACGCTCGCGTTGACAAGCAGTGCCAAAACAAAGAGGCTCCTGGCAAGAATATTGAAGGTCTTAATCATCGCCTGTTTTTGCCCCTACTACCAGGAACACCACGCGCGCCTGTTTTGTGACAACTATCTGCTTTGATTTTACTGCTCATTACATGTCTAAGATGCCTGACGCCGAATTAACCGGGCGGGAAGAATCTGCGGTTAGCATCCGAGTTGACGATGACATCCGGGCTCAGTCCGCTGCGGTTGAATGAGTCGTTAGATTGCGCCCTAACAACAGCGGCGACGGCTGCCTTGAAGCTTAGCGCCTCTGCGCAGCTTATTACTCCGCACTTTGACCCGTGCGCCAGTACCGGGCCCCCCTCCAATGATAGCCCGTCTCCTGTTCCGTATGGCCCCGACACCCGCACCTGCCGCCGTCCCCATGCCTATGGCGCTACGACGAGCAGTCCGTCGCCTTTGAGCGAGACTGTTCCCCTGCGCCGATGGGGGTAAAGAGATCAAACTCAACATGAGGAATGCCAGGGCCGTGGTCCTGATTAATATTCGTCCCATCGTGAAACTCTCCTTAAAGTTAGTGGCGGGCTTATATCATACCCAGGGATGGGACTCTATGCTTTTCAATGACCGCGCTTGATGCCTTTGATGAGTGACTCTGACCATAAAGCTAACGGTTCTCGCGTCCGGCGATTGTATTTTGCGGCTGCTTTGTTGTACGTCGAAAGCAATTTGCGCTGGTCACAAATACACTCGATAAGTTTTTTTCGTCCGTAAGTTTTCTCAATCATCACGGACATCTTCCAGCCGACCGTGTACCACGCGCCTTGCACGCCGAAAAACGAAAAACCAGTCTTTTGCATTTCCTCCTTGCTCAAACGGTTTTCCAAAATGTCGAAGAAAAATTTTTCCACGGCCTTCAAATCACTGTTAAAATTCCCCACGTCTTTGTCCCACCGCGCCCGGTCTTCGGCGGAACTGACCGCGTGAGGATGCGTGTCGGGACTGCCGGCCGCCGCCAGGATTGCAAAACCTTCGCCGAAAGCTCCAACGTAAGCCACGACTCTCTGCGTGTTCGGCGGCAATTTAGTAATTTCATCTAACACTCGCTTGGTCGGGCAGCCGCTGCTGTAGCCGATGTGATGAAGTTCGTGCGCGAGCGTGTTTTCAAACTTCTCGCGGCTCACCGTCGGGTCGAGATAAAGAAAAATCGCCGGGTCGGTTTTTACGTCAAAGACGAAACTATTGTCTTTGGGTTTAATCACCGGATAGATTTTCGCTTTGATTCGCGCCTCTTTCGGCAAATACGCTAACGCACGTCGAGCCGCGCCCGAAGTGTCCGCGCGTTTCCATCTGTCTAGCGTTTCTTCGAGAGCCTGTTTTTGTCCGAGAAGTTTGTCTGAAAGCACGAAGGTTTTGAAATCGGCATCCTCAAACGAACGACTCATCCCCGTCTCTCGCTGTTTTAGGCGAATGTAGCCTTCGCTTTGAAAAACTCGCTGCCAATCTGCATCGGTGAGCGGTTGGCTAGCCTGCTTTTTTGCAAGGATGTTAAGCACGGCTTCGGCTTCGTCAGTCACAAGACGCACATCCACCGCTGATGATAAAGGAGTTTGAGCCAAACAAGAGTGTGCACACGCAAAAATGCAACAGGCTAAGATGACAATCGAATGGAAAATAGATCGGTGGGGATTCATTAAACTTTCACTCCACATCCAATCTCAACTTTCATCGTATAAACACCGCCCATCAAAATTTCATGACCAGCAAGAAGCAACCGAACGCTTGAAGCAACCCGGCCCGCGCGAGAAGCCTTCGAGATTATGGTACAAGATGGCGATGAAAGAGAAGCTATCGCGGGCTCGGGTTGAATGAGTTGTTATGCTTTGCGTGGCGTTGTTGCACAAATGGTCGCGGAGGCGGTACGTCTGCTAAGTTCGGATGCGTGACTAAACGAAGAAAGCGGCAGTACCGCGTCCGCAACTGGCGCGACTATAACAAAGCTC
>DATMVE010000047.1:0-18760 GCA_035563515.1 Pyrinomonadaceae bacterium | reverse complement strand
AGACAAGCGACGGAAGTGCTGCTCAGATGCAGGGCTTTGAATCGGATGACGGAGGTGGGAATGCCGCAGAGTTATGCGGTCTGAAGTTGCTCTTACTCGGCGGTAGTCTGTTCAATTACTTCTTTTGTGCAACAACGCCCGGCGGGTGACGTTAGCCTCACTGTCTCTTATTACTCTGAAGAACCGTTTCCAGCCAATACTTGAAATCCGTGGAACAACTGATTGCTTTACCCTCTGTGTGAGCCTTATCGGCGGGTGGCGCGATCCTCACAACCCACAGGTCGAGAGAGCGTGCCTGTGAACTTATTGGTTGATCCGAGATAATTTCGTACTTACGATTATCCAGTCTGAAGACGATCTTGTTACCTTTTAACTTTCCGATCTTCTGGAAATCGTACCCGGCGAAGGGCTCCACTGAAGCGACAAACCAACCCTTCTCGGGCAGATGAAAAGCTAAAACCTGCCCGGCTCCACACTTGCCGCCGACCTCCATTACGGATTCGCCGTTTTCAGTAACCTTCGTGTTGCCCAATTCGAGATAGACTCTCTTTTGGGGAAGAGATTGAAACGCGGCCGCCGACGCAGATAGTGTCAGTAGCATTAAGGCAAGCCAGAATTTCATACGCCCTCCTATTCATGGCGAGTCTACTCCACTTTGAGCTAGCCACCTAACTAAGTAATAGACTCGCTAAAGCGGGTGTTATAACACGCTCTTTAGCGAGCACAACACGCGCGAGTTTGGGATTCCCCTCAGCAATCCGAGGCCCTTCTGTGATTATCCTCCGTCCTCTGGTTCATAGGAGATTAGCGTGAGGCTAATAAGGAAAGGCACTCATTCGCAGGACATGCGAGGCCCAGACGCGGGCGCAAAATATTCCCGCCGGAAGGTGTGTGTCAATTGTCAGTAGAGGCGGCTTGACGCGGGCGGCCTCTACGCACAGTCTGCCCTCACTCTGTAGGTTGAGCTTACGTTTTGAGGCGCGCTTAACTTCTGTTTCCTTCTAAAATCGTTTCGGCCGCCTCGACCAAAAATCTGAACGGCGGTTTCCCGACCGCGCGCGGCACGCTCGAATTCACCTGAAAGGCCAGGGCTATCTTGTGCTCGGGGAGGTAAATCATTTCGGTGATGTAGCCTGGGAAGAAGCCGCTGTGCCCGTAGGCCGTGCCCAGGGGAGTCTGCCTGATGATGACGCCGAGTCCGTACCTGGTCTCCTTCCCGAGCATGGGGGCCGACACCCCTTCGAACATCTGCGGCAGCAGCTTCGCGTCGAAGGCTCGGCCCTCGTACATCGCTTTGGCCCACAGCGCAAGGTCTTCCGTGGTCGAAGCCATGCCGCCGCCCGTCCACTCGAACTGCGGGTTGATGGCAAACTTCCCGTCCTTAATCATCGCGTCCGTGCCGCCGAAAGGATTGTCCGCGCCCGCGTACCCTTGAACCAACCCGCGTATGACGCGGCTGTCGGAAGGAACAGTGTTCTTAAGTTTCAGAGGCCCCAGAATCCTCTTCCTGACCAGGTCGTAATAACGCTGGCCCGTCACGCGCTCGACGATCATCCCGAGGACGATGTAGTTCGTGTCGGAGTAGTCCCATCCCTTCCCCGCCTCGAACGGGGCCCTGGTGTCGAAGATGTAGGAGACGAGTTCCTCTGGCTTCCAGACCTTGTCGACGTTCGCCGTCAGGTCTCTGGCGAACTCCTCCTTGAACTCGTAGCGCACGAGCCCGCTCGTGTGGTTCATCAGCATCCGCACGGTAATCTCTTTCGAGTTGGGCAGGCGCGCGAACCACTTCTCCTTGCCGAGATATTTTTCGATCTTGTCGTCGAGACGGATTTTGCCCTCCTTGACGAGCTGCATGGCTAGGGCCGCCGCGTAGGTCTTGCCGACGCTGCCTTGCAGCATCAAGTCCGAAGGCTTCATCGAGGTCTTGGCTTCGCGGTCGGAATAGCCGACGGCGAGGCCGAAGCTCTCCCCGTCCGCGAGCGCCACGCCGAGCGTCGCGCCCGGAAAATTCCCGTTCCGGTGCAGCTCCGCGAGTTTCGCTTGCAGCTTCTCGCGCAGGGCGGCGGCGCGCTGCTTCGGCGCGACCGTTTGGGCCAGAATCGCGGGGCCGGGCGCGAACAAAAGGGTGGAAAGGACAATCAGACCGAATACACGATTCGGCGGCAGGCTTTTACGCGGACGAAACATTACTCTCATGCTCGTGCAACGAACGGCGAAGACATTTTGTTCCGGGCAACCGAGGCTCACTCGGTCGGGGGCTTGATGGTCGGCGGCTTGATCTCCCCGTCTTCGTCCCACGCGCCCGTGACGCGGCCTGAAATCTCGCCCTCCGCCCCTTCGGGAACCTTGACCGTGTACTCGACGCCCGCGCCCATCTTCATCATCTTGACGGTCTTGTAAACCTTGCGCTGCTTCGCCACGTCAACGCTCACGTAGAACACGTATTCGCCACTACGCTGCCCGCGCCCCGCGTACTGACAATCGCTGCACGCCATCCGCACCTTGTAACTGCCGGGCTTTAGCCCGCCGAAACTGAAATTCCCCTCGGCGTCGGTCCTGGCGCTCGCCTGCGTCCCGTCCTTCTTGTTCACGAGCGACACGTCGAGTTCCGACACAGGCTTGCCCGGCTGCTGCTGCTCACCTTGCGCGGCGGCCGCGGCCGGCAGAAGCGCCAGGGCAAAGATAAATGCGATGAAGGCGGCGCGAAGTCGATTACGTGCTGACATCCGAATCTCCTTTTGACGGACGCGCCCCCGCCCCGTTCGAAGGGCGCGGGAGCGCCCGCGACAGAATTGGCCCTGCGTTAGCTAAGATGACATAACCCGAGCCGAGCCCCGCAGTCAATCCGACGGCGGATGGGGTGGCGGGACAGTTTGAAGGCGGATGCCTGGCAGGACGGCGTTCACCGCAGAGACGCGGTGCCGGCATAGAGGGGGCGCAGAGGGCCGGATGCCCTTCAATCCACTGCGCCCCCTCAGCGTCCTCTGCGTCTCTGCGGTGAGCCCGACTTCCTTAACGCTCAACTCCGAACTGGCCCACTAACGCCTCAAATCTGAATCAGTGTGCGGGGTGTTGAGCGCTGACAGGTGATGTGCTCGCGCCGTACGGAATCCGGCCCACGGCGGGCTCAATCACTCGCCAGTTCTCAAGGACTAATTCCTTCGCTATTTTCCCTCCCCGCATCTCGAAAACGTGCAGGAGCCTTATCTCGACCTTAGAGCCAATCGGAGCGGGCGCATTCACTACCCCGTCGCCCACCAACTCGACCGTAATAATGCTGTCATCAACCACACGGTCTTCTGTCGCGAAGCGATCAAGGGTGCGGAAACCTTCAACTCTGAAGGAGGAGAACATCTTTCGATAATTCTCTCCCGTCGCCTCTTTGCCCCGGAGGAGGAGATTGCGGGTCGGCGACTCCCAGACGATGTCGTCGGTGAACAATTCCAGTGCGCTCTCTACCTCGTTGGTGGCTTCGCTGTGAAAATGCGCTTCGACCGCGGCCAGGTTGGCGGCTATCAGTTCCTCTCTCATCGTACTCGTCCTTTCAATATCGTTCCGGGGCGGCGTTGCTGGTCCCGTCCTCTATCTCGTAACGCGTAAGAAGGAGGCCAAAAGAATCATCCGGTTTGAGCCACGTCGAGCCCACAATCCCGCGCGGCGGCTCACGCCGGGCCGCGGCCGGCCGACGGCCGGTAGATTATGCAAAGCCCCGCGAGGGGCGAGGGAAATTAGCCGGTGGAGACATCACCGGAACAGTCAATCCACCAATGTGTCAGCACCGGTGACGGCGGCGGATTGAATGCGGATTGAATCCGGCGTCCGTGCCGGGACGCGACTCTTTTTTGGAGGCTGTTCGGGCGGCCGCGTCCTGCGCTCTCGCCACCGGCTAATCTCCCGCATCCCTCCGGGATGAGTGTCGCGCCGTTTGACTTTGCGTCCACCTTTAATGCTATTTTCATTGGCCGCTGGACGGAGGCGGGAGTGGCGTTCATGAAACGTGGTGGATTTTGCGGCGAGCGAAACGGGTGGCCCGCGCATCTAAAAATGGTATTCAAATAACGATAATTGGTGGGCGGCGGACGATTTTGGAAGCGCTGCTTCTCGCGTCCGCCGCTCACTGCTGGTGTAACAGGGGATTGTAATGGCGAAAAATCTGGTTATCGTCGAGTCGCCCGCGAAGGCCAAGACGATCAATAAATATTTAGGAAAAGATTACATAGTTCTGGCCTCCATCGGCCACATCAAGGATTTGCCGTCGAAGGGGTTGGGCGTGGATGTCGAGCGCGACTTCGAGCCGACCTACGAGGTCATACCCGATACGAAGAAGCGCAACAACCGGAGGATTATTACCGAGCTGAAGAAGGCCGCGAAGGAGGCCGAGGCCATCTACCTCGCGGCCGACCCTGACCGCGAGGGCGAGGCGATCTGCCAGCACCTCGCGGAAGAGATCGTCCCGAAGCGGCCCCGCAAGCCTTCCTACCGCGTCATGTTCAACGAGATCACGAAGCGCGCCGTGCAGGACGCCTTCCTGCACCCGAAGGAGATTGACGCGAACCTCGTCGACGCGCAGCAGGCACGGCGCGTCCTGGACAGGCTGGTCGGCTACAAGGTGTCCCCCTTGCTGTGCCGCACCGTCGGCGGTCGCCTGAGCGCGGGCCGCGTGCAGTCTGTCGCGCTCCGCATGGTCGTACAGCGCGAGCGCGAGATCGAGGCGTTCGTCAAGACCGAATATTGGACCGTGACGGCGAACCTCTCTGCGAAATTGCCGCCCGCCTTCGACGCGCGCCTTCTGAAAATCGGCGAGCAGACCGTCAAGACCTCCGGCTTCGACCAGGACATCAAGAAGAACGAGATTCTCATCGGCAACGAGGCGCAGGCCGCGGAGATTGTCAGTGAGGCCGAGAAGCAGAGTTACACGGTCGCGGACGTTTCGACCAAGGAGCGCAAGCGCAACCCCGTCCCGCCCTTCATCACGTCGAAGCTGCAACAGGAGGCTTCGCGCAAGCTGAGCTTCCCCGTCAAGAAGACGATGATGCTGGCACAGAAGCTCTACGAAGGCGTGGAGCTTGGCGCGGAAGGCGCGGTCGGTCTCATCACCTACATGCGCACCGACTCGACGCGCGTTTCGGACGCGGCTCTGAACGAGGTGCGCGATTTCATCGGCGGCCAGTACGGCGCGGACTACCTGCCGGAGAAGCCCGTCTTCTACCGCTCGAAGAAGGGCGCGCAGGACGCGCACGAGGCCATCCGCCCGACGGACGTGACGCGCACGCCCGACTCGCTCGTGAAATACCTCAACAAGGAAGAGTTGAAACTCTACCGCCTCATCTGGCAGCGCTTCGTCGCCTCGCAGATGACGGCCGCCGTCTTCGACCAGACGACCATCGACATAGAGGCCGGGCGCTTCATCTTCCGCGCCACCGGGTCGGTCCAGAAGTTCGACGGCTTCCTGAAAGTTTACCAGGAGGGGCGCGACGAGAAGGCCGAGGAGGACGACGAGGCCGAGCGCAAGCTTCCGCCCGTCGAGAAGGGCGAGCCGCTCGGGCTCAACTCCATCGCGCCCGAGCAGCACTTCACGGAGCCGCCCCCGCGCTACACGGAGGCCACGCTCGTCAAGGCGCTCGAAGAGAAGGGCATCGGAAGACCCTCTACCTACGCGGCCATCATGACGACGATTCTGGACCGCGAGTACGTCGAGAAGCACGAGGGGCGTTTCCACCCGACCGCGCTCGGCACCACCGTCAACGACCTGCTGGTCGCGAGCTTCGACGACCTCTTCAACGAGTCGTACACGGCGCGCATGGAGGAGGAGCTGGACGAGATAGAGGAAGGGAAGCTGAAGTGGACGGCGGCGCTCCACGAGTTCTACGGAAAATTCGCGAAGGACTTGAAGGTCGCCGAGAAGCAGATGCGCGCGGCCAAGCAGCAGGCCATCCCGACCGACGAGACGTGCGAGAACTGCGGCTCGCAGATGGTCATCAAGTTCGGCCGCTTCGGCCAGTTCCTGGCCTGCTCGAACTACCCCGAGTGCCGCACCACGCGCGAGATAGCCAAGCCCGCGGCCGCGGCCGACGGCGAAGCGGGCGGCGCTACGGCGGGTTCCGCGGCCGCGCAGACGGAAGCGAACGGCGAGGACGAGGCGGAGACGTGCGAGCTGTGCGGCAAGCCCATGGCCTTAAAGCGCGGCCGCTTCGGCCAGTTCCTGGGCTGCACGGGCTACCCCGAGTGCCGCAACATACGCAAGATAGCCCGCAGCGGCGCGGTCGCTCCCGCGCCCGTCCCGTTGGACGAGACCTGTCCCGTGGACGGCGCGCAACTGGTCCGCCGCCACGGGCGCTTCGGCGAGTTCGTCTCGTGCTCGAACTATCCGAAGTGCAACTACATCAAACGCGAGACGACGGGCGTGGCCTGCACGCGGCCGGGCTGCAAGGGCGAGATTGTGGTCAAGAAGTCGAAACGCGGCAAGGCGTTCTACGGCTGCTCGGAATACCCCAAGTGCGACGTGGTCTTCTGGGACAAGCCCGTCGCGGAGCCCTGCCCGAACTGCAAAGCGCCTTTCCTTCTTGAGAAGACGACGAAGAAGGAAGGCACCGTGCGCTACTGCGCGAAGGAGGGCTGCGGCTACCGCTCCGACGGGACGAGCGCCCCGCTGCCCAAGTCCGCGGGCGCGGAGCGCAACCGGCCGGCGGCGCGCTGACTGAAGTGAAGTAGAAGGCCCGAAATGGGAAGGGAAGAACAAAGGCCCGGCGCTTTTGTTCTTCCCTTTCTTTCTTAGTTGCCCCCGCCTTTGATGACGTATTCGAGGAGGTAGCGGCGCAGCTTTTCGCGGTTGGCCTTGCGGTACTCCGCGAAGTCCTGCGCGATGCCGCGGTCGGCGCGCGCGAAGAGGACGTAGGGCTCGATCAGCCCCGCTTCCTCCAGCTTGACGAGCCTGGCGAGCGACGGCTCCAACTGCTTCACCTTTTTCCCCTCCTTGAGCATGGTCACCACCATGCGGAGCGCGTCCGCCTCCTCGGCCAGGCTGTGGCGGTAGGTCTTCTCATTCGGGTACGCCTTGGCGAAGCGCTCGCTCAGCTTCCCGTCCTTGCCCGTCGGCCAGACGGCGCGCGACAGGCCGTACATCATCCACGCCGCGGACCCGTCCGCGTTGTCCTCCTTCAGCGCCTTCTCGTCGATGGTGATGCTGACGTTGCCGCCCGACGGGGACGAGACGCTCGTGGGGATTTCGATCTTCGGGTGCGCGAGCGTGACCTTGTTGCGCTCGGCCCAGTTGCTCAGCCCGCGCCAGGTCAGTTGGCTGTAAGGGTCCGCGATGACGGCCTCGAAGAATCTGTCACGCGCCTCCTCCTGCTTGCCGGCGTACATCAGCGCGTCGGCCCAGTAGCGGTGGGCCGTCTCCTTCTCGGGGTCGATGGCGATGGCGCGCGCGAACCACTCGCCGGCCTTGTCCCAGCTCTTCAGTGAGTAGTGCGTGTTGCCCGCGTAGAGCGCCGCCTCGTAGAGCGCCGGGTCGAGCCGCGCGGCGCGCTCGTACTCTCTGGCGGCCTTCTCGTAATCTTTGGCGCTGAATGCCTCGGAGGCGACGCGCATCGCCTCGTTGGCCTCCTTGTTGGCGGACACGCCCGCCAGGTTGCCGTCCGGCTTGACGGACTTAATGAGCATGGCAAGGTTCGCGTCGCTGACGCCCATCTGCTGCGCGCGCACCAGCGACTCGCGGCCGCGCAGGCGCGCCTTGCGCTGCGCCTCCGCGTCCTTCACCCCGTCGGCCGTCATCAGCAGGGCGATGCCCAGGCCGTACATCACCTGGCCGTCGGCCTGGCTCGACGCGGCCAGGCGCTCGAGGGCGGGGAGCGCGTCGGCGAACTTGCGTTCGTTGATGAGCTGTATGGCGCGGGCGCGCTCCGACTGGAAGTCGTCCGGGTTCTGCGCGGACGCGCGGAGCGCGGACGAGGCCAGGAGCGCGAGGAGAACGAGCGCCCCGATTGACGCGCGGCCGGGGCGAGTCGCCGCCGATTTTTGTTTGAGCATGGGAGGTCTTTCTCCGGGGGATCAGTGGACGGAAAACTACGGCCGGGGACGACCCGGAAGTCTATTGGCCGCGCGTGGGGGTGTCAACCGCGGAAGAGCAATGCGGAATGATGAAGAGAAAGACGAAAGCCTTTTCGTTCCGCCTTCCGCCTTGCTCGTTCGTCACTGCTCGTAAACGATGTCGGCGGCCATCTCGTCCGGGACGCGCGTCCAGCCGTCTTGCGTGTGGCGGAAGTGCTCTGAGGAAGAGGGCGCGAAGGCTTTGCTCTCGGGCTTCCAGGCGAGGCGCTCGACGTTGATGAAGGGGTGCTTGACGCGTATGACGTTGAAGCTGTTCGGCTCGCCGCGGTGGCGCGTGGAGGTGGCCGTCCCCGCCGAGACGACGAGCGCGCTGTGGCCCGCGATCTTGTAGCGCGCCGAGCTGTGGCCCGTGTGGCTGATGTGCAGGTGGCCGGCCAGGAGCACGTCCGCGCCGCAGTTGGCTATCGTCTCCATCGCCATCTGCGCGCGGTTCACCAACTCGCGCTCGTTGTGCCCTTCGGGCAGGTCGAAGGGGTGGTGCGTGACGATGATCTTCGTCACCTCGTTCGGGAAAGGGCAGAGCCGGTCGCGTATGGCGGCGATCTGCTCCTCGTTGACCCGGCCGTCCTTGATCGTCAGCGAGCGGGCCGTGTTGATGCCGAGGACGGCGATCTCCTCGTCCGAGTAGAACGGCGTCAGGTCGTCCGTGATGTAGCGCTTGTAATTGTCAAGCGGCTCGAAGAAGCGCTTGAAGACGTTGTAGAGCGGCACGTCGTGGTTGCCCGGGACGATGATCTGCGGCGTGGGCAGGCGGTCCAGAAACTCCTTCGCCTCCTCGAACTGCTTGCTCCGCGCGCGCTGCGTCAAATCCCCCGAGACGACGACGAGGTCCGGCCCCAGTCCCGTCACGGTCTTAATCACGGGCTCGATGATCGACTGGTCAACCCAGTCGAAGTGCAGGTCTGAAAGGTGAACTATCTTGCGCATCGGTCAAGCTCCCAGGCGATGAGTGTCACTGTTCTTTCGGCACGAGCACGCGCAGCGCGCCGGGGCGCACGCGGTAGTGGAGCGGCGTCGTCATGACGGTGACTTCGCCGTCGGTCGCGACGCGCAGGCGCTTGGGCCGCCGCGTCTCTATGACGACTTCCGTGGTGCAGATGGCGTCGAAGTCCTCCGCGTCGCGCAGGCCGCCGAAGAGCGCGCGCCAGGCCAGGCGCAGCAGCCCCAGCCGGCCCGTGCGGTGCGCCACGTAGAGGCTCAGGTGCCCCGCGTCTATGCAGGAGCGCGCGCCTATGTCGAAGCTCTCCATCTGGTACTCGTTGTTGCCTATGAAGACGAACGGCGTGCGCCGGATGAGCCGCTGGTCGTCCGTGCTCAGCCGCACGTTCAGGAACGGGTAGCGCTTGAGCACCGCCAAAGTGGCCCACAAAAAAGCGGGCCACTTGCCGCGCCCCAGCCGCTCCTGCTGCTTCTCGCGGTGGCGCACGATGCTCGGGTAGAGACCGAGGCTGGAGTTGTTGAGGAAGATGCGCCCCTCGACTTCGCCGACGTCGACGCGCGCCTCGCGGCCTTCGAGCGCGACGCGCGCCGCCCCGTCCAGGTCGAGCGGGATGTGCAGGTCTTTGGCGAAGTGGTTGAGCGTGCCCAGGGGGAGGACGCCGAGCGTGCGGTCCGTGCCGGCGACGACCGAGGCGACGGCGTTGATCGTCCCGTCGCCCCCGCCCGCGATGATGGGCTGGCAGCCATCGCCCACGGCGCGGCGCGCGAGTTCGATAATCTCGTCGCCGCTGCGGGCGAGCGAGATGCGCGCCTCCACTTTGCTCTCGGAGAAGATTTCGGACAGGCGCTGGCGCGCCTGCTCCTTGTCGCCCGTGCCCGAGGAGTCGTTGAGGATGACGGCCGGGCGCGCCGGGGCGGGGCGTCCGTCCCGCGCCTCGCCGCGCCGGCCGGCCGGGTGCTCTTCCTGTTTCGTCACCTCGAACATAAAGCCGCGGTTTCACACAAAAGCGCAAAGGTAAAACTTAAGGCGCAAAGAAAGCCAAAGAGCCTGAGTCAAGCTCAACCCTCCGCGTCTTACGTCTTACCTTTGCGCCTTCAGCGTGAACGGTTCGTTTGAACTGCTCTGACGCCCGGCCCGTCAGCGGTCCAGGTCCAGGACGGAGTTGTCCGTGCCGCCCGCGCCGCCGCGCTCGTCCGGCTGAGTGCCGTAGCCGCGATTCTCGCTCGTGGCGTAAGAGGGCGTGGACGAGCCGCGCGAGGCGGAGGCGAGTGACGAGGCCGCGCCCGACGAAGAAGCGGCCGCGCTCGCCGCGCGCGCTTCGCCGCCGCCGCCCGTGCCAGCGCCGCCTTCCGCGCCGGACTGCTCCGCCGCCGCGCCGCCGACCGCCCGCTTCTGCTGCTGGCCGCCGCCGCCCTGGCCCTGCTTGTTCGAGAGGTCAACGCCGAACAGCTCCTTGACCTTGTTGAAGAGCGCGGGCAGCACGACCGTCTGCGCCGTGCTCGACAGCTCCTCGATGAAGCGGTCGCCGAGCGAAGACACCTCCGTTTGCAGGCGGTCGTAAGCCGAGGTCTCCTTGAAGCGTTCGAGCAGGCCCGGCTTCTGCGGCTGCTGTTGCTCCGCCTGGCCCTCCTCGCGCGGCGCAGTGTAGGCGTAAGAGCCGCCGCGCGCCCCGCCGTAGCCGCCGGACTCGCCTTCGCCGCCCTCGTCTGTCACGCGCTCGTAAGCCGCCTCGTCCGCGCCCCCGGCGCGCGGGCCGTCCGTGATGGCCTGCGCCGCGAACGAGTGGCCGTGGAACGCCGTGCGACGCTCAATCTCCTCGTCCTCGTACCTCTGCGGCGTCGCGCCCGTCCGCGCGTAAACGTCCGTGTCCTCGGCCGAGGGGTAGTCGTCGCGGCGGCCGCCGCGGCCCTTGAGCGCGCCGGTCACCCCGTAGCCCAACAGGAAGCCGGCCGCAAGCGCGCCGACGCTGAAGGCGACGGGGTTGCGGCGGAAGTGATGACGCCAGTCGAGCGCCTCCGAGACCGTCTCTTTCATAGAGTAGTATTGGTTAGTCACTGTCTCTTTAATCTCCGTAACGGTTTGCGTGATGGTTTCGCGCGCCTCTTCCATCCGACGCTGAAGCTCTTCCTTGCTGGGCTCACCATCGCTCGCGCGCGCCGGCCCTAGAGTTCCTTCTTCAGCCATTCTTTATCCTTTCTGAGTTCGTCGACGCTGCGGTTCGGGACGATGTCCGCCTTCGCCAGCCGGTTCTTCGCCTTGACGATGAAGAACGCGCCCACAATCAGGTAGAGCGCGCCCGTGATGACGAAGCCGAGCGCGAGGCGCACGGCCGGGTCCATCGTCTCCGGCATCACCGAGCCGACGAAGAGCGCGACCGCCACGTTGACGATGGCGAAACCCACGGCCGCGATGATGCCGCCGATGAGAATCGTCACCGCGCCGCGGATGTATTTGTTGACGTCCTCTTTGACCTCGACCTTGAGTAAGGCGAGCTTCGTGTCGAGCAGCGTCGCCACGCCGTCCGTCAAGCGCCCGAAGAGCGCGGGCAGACCCTCTATGTCCGCCTGCAACGCGTCGGAATTCTTGGCGGGTGCGGCCGCCGTCCTCTTCTCTAAATCGGCCATCGCTCGTCCTCCAAAGACTGTGACGAGTAACAAGTGACGAGTGACGAGCAAGAGCCTGTCTTAACTTGTCACCTGTCACCCGCCACTTGTCACTCTCTTACCTGCGGCTTCCGCGGATCAACATGCCGAGGACGAGTCCGGCGGCGGCCGAGATCAGGATCGCCTGGCCCGGATTCTGCCGCGCGTAGTCTTTGGCCTGGTTGGCGACCTCTTTGATGTCCGTGTTCTTGAGGTCCGAGAGCTTGTCGCCGATGGCGGAGACCTTGTCACCTAAGTAGTCCTTCGCGGTCGAGGCGGCCTCGGCGATCTTCGCGCCGTAGCCCTTGTCCTGCGCAGTCGCGGTGCCCGCGCCCGCGCCGCCGCCCGTGCCCTGGCCGGTGGTCGTCAGGCCCTGGTTGGAGCCGCCGCCGGCAGCGCCCGTCTCGCGCGTCGTCCCTGCGTCGGTCGCGCCCGTGCCCGCGCCGCCCGTCGCCTGTCCGCCCTGTCCTGGGGTGAATCCGCCTGGGGTTCTGTTCTCTGACATTTCGTCTTCTCCTTGTAAAAAAGTATTTCATCCGCCGCCGTCGGCCGGATGAGTAGTGCGAGAGAGTTTGCAAAAATTGGTCGCTCCCGCCGCAACTGAGCAAACAACGTGCCGACGAGGAACAATCTCGCCAGCGTGCGGCCCTCGAAGCCACACGCCTCAAAAAAGAGAACCAGAGTCACACCCCCTGTGAGCGGGCGCGACCACGGCTGCTTGCGCTTGTTGCGAAAAGGTACGTGATACTTTAACGCAAAGGTCGGGAACAGTACAGCGGACCGGCGCGCAGCGGGCAGTTAAAGGAAAGACAAACAGCGGCCGGCGCGCCTGGCGCGGCCACTTTTTTTACCGCGCGACGCACACTTTTCTGCAACCAACGCCGCCTTGACTTCGTTCATCAGAAGATGGTAAGTAAGTACTTACTTTTAAGACAGTCTGGATAGGAATTAAGTTATTGAGCAAACAGATTACTGACTCTCAGGCCGAAGTGCTGCCCGTCGTCGGCGGGCGGATGGCGGGCGAGGAGCGGCGGCTCCAAATCCTGCGCGTCGCCGTGAGCCTCTTCTCGCAGCGCGGCTTCCGCGGCACGACCACCAAGGAGATAGCGCACGCCGCCGGCGTCTCCGAGGCCATGGTCTTCCGCCACTTCGCCACCAAGGAAGAACTCTACACGGCCATCCTCGACCACAAAGCCTGCGCGCAGGAGATAGCCGACCCGTGCAAGCTGGTCGAAGACGCCGTCGCCCAGAAGGACGACCGCGCCGTCTTCGGGACGCTGGCCTTCACGGCGCTCGAACACCACGACCAGGACAGGGAATTCCTGCGCCTCCTGCTCCACTCCGCGCTCGAAGGGCACGAACTGGCACAGATGTTCTGGGACCGAAACGTCTTGCAGATTTACGAGTTCCTGGGCGCGTACATCGCGGAGCGCCAGCGCGACGGCGTGTTCCGCCCGATAGAGCCCAAAATCGTCGTCCGCGCCTTCATCGGCATGCTCATACACCACTCGCTCAACAACAACCTCTGGGACCCGTCGCGCCGCCTCCTCGCCGTCACGAACGAGGAGGCCGCGCGCGAGTTCACGGAGATTTTACTCCGCGGCATTAGAACCGAAGCCGGCGAGCAGTCGTTAATCGTCGGGGAGGCGGCCGAGCCCGCCTTGAATCCAGGCAGGAAGAAGAAACGAACGAGATGATCTCCCGTCAGCAGTTAAGGTTTTTATCACTCGCACTGATACTCGCCGCGGCCGCGCTCGCGGCCGCCGCGTGCGGCGGCTCGAAGGCGTCGAACGCGACGCAAACGACCACCACGACCGAGACCACCACCGCCGCGGTCGAAGTGACGACCTCGCCCGCCATCACGCGCGACCTGCCGCGCTTCCTCGAAGCCACGGGCAGCCTCGCGGCGGACGAGCAGACCGACGTCGCGCCGTCAATCGCGGGCAAGGTCGTGGAAGTCGGCGTGGACCTCGGCAGCTACGTCAAGGCCGGGCAGATGATCGTGCGGCTCGACAGTAACGACAACCGCATCCGCCTGGATCAGACGCTGGCGCAGCTAGAGCAGGCGAAGGCGTTCGCGCGCCAGGCCGAAGAGAAGATTAATCTCAGGCCGGGCCAGAACTTCGACCCGGCGCGGGTGGCCGACGTTAACGCCGCGCGCGTCGCGTTGCAGTTGGCCGAAATACAGTTGCGCCGCCAGGAGCGACTGCTGGAGTCGGGCGACGTGTCGCGCTCGTCCTACGACCAGCAGAAGGCGCAGCACGACCAGTTGCGCGAGCAGTACGAAATGGCCCTGAACCGCGCGCGGCAGGACTACGCCGCCGTGCTCTCGGCGCGCGCCGCCGTGACGAACGCGGAGACTCAGGTCGCGGCCGCGCGCCGCAACCTTTCCTACGCCGTCGTCTTCTCGCCCATCAACGGCTACGTCTCGGACCGCCCGGCCGACCTCGGCGAGTACGTCTCGCCGTCGAGCAAAGTCGCGACGGTCGTCAAGACCAACCCTTTGCGCGTGCGGATAGACGTCCCCGAGCAGGCGATAACGGCCATTCAGGTCGGGCAGAGCGTCTCGGTCAACGTCAGCGCCTACCCGGACCGCAACTTCAGCGGGCGCGTGCACCACGTCGCGCCGGGCGTGACGCCGAACTCGCGCACGATGACGGTCGAGGCCGAGGTCGAGAACGGCGAGGGACTCTTAAAACCGGGCCAGTTCGCCACCGTGCGTATCCTGCAACCGCAGACGAGCCCGGCCGTGCTCGTGCCCGTGCGCGCGGTGCGCGCCGAATCCGGCACAAACTACGTCTTCATCATCAAGGACGGCCGCGCCGAGAAGCGTATCGTGCAACTGGGCCAGGCCGAAGCCGACCTCGTCGAAGTGAAGAGCGGAGTCGCCTCCGGCGAACAGGTCGCCACAGGCAACGTGGAGCTATTGAGCGACGGCTCGCCCGTCAGGCAATAAAGAAGTAGTCAGTAATCAGTAGTCAGTAATCAGCCGAAAGCTCTTACTGACTACTGACTACTGATTACTGATTACTAAATCATCATGCAAAAGCTTGCTGAAATTTGTGTCCGCCGCCCGGTGTTCGCGACGATGTTGATTCTGTCGCTGACGGTGGTCGGACTCTTCTCCTACAAATCGCTCGGCGTCGACCTGTTCCCGAAGATTGACCTGCCGACGATCACCGTGACGGTCGTCAACCCAGGCGCGTCGCCGCAGGAGATCGAAACCGAAATCACGGACAAGGTCGAGGGCGCGGTCAACACCATCAGCGGCATTGACGAGTTGCGCTCGACTTCGGTCGAAGGCGTCTCGCAGGTCTTCATCACGTTCCTCCTGGAGAAGGACGCCGACGTGGCCGCGCAGGAGGTGCGCGACAAGGTCAACCTGATTACCGGCGATTTGCCCGAGACCGCCGAGGAGCCGATTGTCCAGAAACTCGACACGGACGCCGCGCCCGTCCTGCGCATAGCCATCTCCGCGCCGCGCTCTTTGCGCGAGGTGACGGACGTGGCGGACAAGCAGATTAAGGAGCGCATAGAGTCCATCAACGGCGTCGGCCAGGTGCAGATCGTCGGCGGCCGCCAGCGCGAGATTCAGGTCTGGGTCGACCCGGACAAGCTGCGCTCCTACAACGTGACGGTCGCGGAGGTCGCGGCGGCCGTGCGCGTGCAGAACCTGGAAGTGCCGGGCGGGCGCGTGGACGAAGGCACGCGCGAGTTGACCGTCCGCACGTTGGGCCGCATCACGGACCCCGCGGAGTTCAATAACCTCGTGGTCGCCACGCGCGGCAACTATCAAGTCAAGATTAGTGACATAGGCTACATAGAGGACGGGGCCGAGGAGCAGCGCACGCAGGCGCTCTTGAACGGCCAGCCGGCCGTCACGCTCGTCGTCTCGAAGCAGTCTGGGCAGAACACGGTCGCCGTGGCCGACGCGGTCAAGGAGCGCCTGGCGGAGATTAAGCCCACGCTGCCGCCTGGCTTCAACACAGAGATCGTCGGCGACCAGTCCATCTTCATCAAGGCTTCGCTCGAAGCCATCCAGACGCACCTGGTCGAGGGCGGCATCCTGGCGGCCATCGTCGTCTTCATCTTCCTGTGGAGCATCCGCTCGACCTTCATCGCGGCGATAGCCATCCCGACCTCCATCATCGCCACCTTCGGCCTGATGGCCGCGATGGGCTTCACGCTGAACAACATCACCATGCTCGCCCTGACGCTGATGGTCGGCATCGTGATTGACGACGCAATCGTCGTCCTGGAAAACATCTTCCGCCACATCGAGGAGAAGGGGACGCCGCCCTTCCAGGCCGCGATTCAGGGCACGAAAGAGATCGGCCTCGCCGTCATGGCGACGACGCTTTCATTGCTCGCAGTCTTCCTGCCCGTCGGCTTCATGGGCGGCATCGTCGGGCGCTTCATGTCGAGTTTTGGCCTGACGGCGTCCTTCGCCATCGCCGTCTCGCTCATCGTTTCGTTCACCTTAACGCCCATGCTCGCGGCGCGACTGATTAAGCGCAAGGACGACCCGCTTCCGGCGGGCACGGGCAGCGTTCCTTCGGAGGGCGACGCGCCCGCCGCGCTCGCCGACGAGTCGCGCGTGGTCGCGGCCGAGGAGGGGCCGGAGAAGAACGTCGAAGACGGTGCGGCGACGACGAGCCGCGTAGACGCGATCATTCGGGACGAGGCCGCGCCGCTTCAGCCGGAAGCGGCCGCGCTCTCAAAGGAAGAGAAGAAGCCAAAGAAGGAATCCGGCCACACTTCGAAGGAATCGCGCTGGTATCGCCCGATTGACCGCACTTACACGTGGATGCTCAAGTGGTCTATGGCGCACCGCTGGGCGATTGTCTTGATGTGCGTGGGCGTGATTATCAGCATCGTGCCGCTCTTCAAGTTCGTGGGCAAGAACTTCCTGCCGGTGGACGACCAGTCGCAGTTCGAGGTCAACGTGCGCGCGCCGGAAGGCAACACGCTGCCGGCGACTTCCGCGACGGTGGAGAAGATCGCGGCGGAAATTCGCAAGCTCCCCGGCGTCGAGGCCACGCTCGTGACCATCGGCGGCGGCCAGCAGGAGTTGGTCAACAGCGCCTCCATCTACATCAAGCTCGTGCCCATCAAGGAGCGCAACGAGACGCAGGATCAGTTGATGATTAAGGCGCGCGAGCTGCTGGCGAAGTACCCGAAGGAGCTGCGCACCAGCGTGCAGCAGGTCGCGGCCATCTCGGGCGGCGGCTTCCGCAACGCCGACATTCAGTACGTCATAGGCGGCCCGGACCTTCAGAAGCTGACGAAGTATTCCGAAGAGTTGCTGGCGAAGATGAAGACCATCCCGGACGTGGTCGACGCCGACTCGACCCTGATTACGGGCAAGCCGGAGTTGCGCGTCGAGATTGACCGCGCGCGCGCGGGCGACTTGGGCGTGCGCGTCGGCGACATCGCGCAGGCGCTGAACACGCTCGTCGCAGGGCAGAAAGTCTCGACCTTCAACGCGGGCACGGACCAGTACGACGTGCGGGTGCGCGCGACGGGCGAGTTCCGCGCGAGTGTCGAGGGCCTGCGCCGCATGATCGTGCCGTCGGCGAAGGTCGGCTGGGTGAGCCTGGACAATCTGGTCACCATTAAAGAAGGCTCGGGGCCGTCCGCGATTGACCGCCTGAACCGCCAGCGGCAGGTGAGCCTGCTCGCCAACGTCAGGCCCGGCGGCTCGCAGGCCGACGTGGTCGCGCGGATGAACGAGTTCGTCAAAGAGTTGAAGGTCGAGACGGGGTACACGACCGGCACGGCCGGCCGCTCGAAAGAGCTGGGCCGCGCGGGCTACTACTTCATGCTCGCCTTCGTCCTCTCGTTCGTCTTCATGTACATGGTGCTGGCCGCGCAGTTCGAGTCGTTCATCCACCCCGTCACGATTCTCTTGACGCTGCCGCTCGCCATCCCGTTCGGCATCGTGAGTCTCCTGATAACGGGGCAGACGGTGAACATCTTCTCGGGGCTCGGCCTGCTCCTGCTGTTCGGCGTCGTCAAGAAGAACGCCATCTTGCAGATCGACCACACGAACGAGTTGCGCTCGCAGGGCATGGAGCGCCTTGAGGCGATCATTCAGGCGAACCGCGACCGCCTGAGGCCGATTCTGATGACCACCATCGCGCTCGTCGCGGGCATGATGCCGCTCGTCATCTCGACGGGGCCTGGGGCCGGGACGAACCGCTCCATCGGCGTCCTCGTCGTCGGCGGGCAGAGTTTGTGTCTGCTGCTGACGCTTCTGGCCGTGCCGGTCTTCTACTCGCTCTTCGACGACATCGGCCGCGCGCGCGTCTTCAGCCGCGCCATCGCGCCCGTCCGCGGCGCGTTTGCCTGGGCCAGACGCAAGACGGCCTCGGCCGCCGCCTCGCTCTTCGGGATGTTTACTAAGAGTTAGCGAGTCAGTGCCGCCTGCCGCGAGCGGGCGTGGGAGAAGGGATGAGGGATGAATGAAGAGCTTTCCGTCTTTACTTCATCCCTCCGCTGACCCGCCCGCTCGCGGCAGGCGGTACTGACTGGAATAAGCGTCACGAATGCGAGATTTGAAATTTCAATTTGAAATCGTTATGAACCGTCGCAAAGTTAATTTGGCAGTCATCGGCCTCGCGCTCCTGTTCTTCGTCGCGGGGGGAATGCAGTCTCGCGCGCTCGCGCAGCAGCCCGGAGGGACGCCGCCAGCGCCCGTGCAGCCCGCGCCGAGCGGCAACACGCCTACGCAGAGCACGCCGCCCGCCTCCGGGGTGAACGTCGCGCCGAGCGGCAACGACCCGCAGGGAGTTGCGCCCGCGCCCGGCTCGAACGCGCGGCCCGTCACGCCCGCCGGGCAGACCGAGCAGAGCGTGCAGCCGACCACGCAGGCCGACCAGCAGACGCGCGGGACGAGCCCCGCGCCCGTGACGCAGCCGCAGACGCCGCAGGGCGGTGCCGCTTCGACCCCGATTCCGACGACCGACAGTTTGCCGGTCGAGGGACAGCTCGCGCCCGCGCCCGCGACGACGCAGCCGCAAGCGCCCGGTCAGGTGGCCGCGCCCGCGCCCCCTGTGCCCGCGCCCGT
>DATMVE010000046.1:0-18155 GCA_035563515.1 Pyrinomonadaceae bacterium | reverse complement strand
CTGATGCGCCGCGCGGGCGAGTTCCTTGAGCGCGGCGGCGGGGCCGCGCTGCACGTCCTCGTCGCCGGCGGCGAGACGCTGCGCCTGCTGCCCGAAGCCTTCGACGCCTGGGTCGAACTCCTCTGGGCCGTCGCCGAGCACGGCAACGCCAACCTCATCGCCTTCGTGCGCTCCGGCCCGTCCTTCTTCCAGGGCCTCACGGGCGATACCGAACGCGCGCACGCTTCAGAATTGGCCCTGCGCGTCATCAACATCACGCGCGAAGTCGCGCGCCTGGACGGCGAGTCCGCGCTCGCCTGCTTCCGCTCAAGCCCGCAGGCCCTGAAGACCGTCTCAATCGAGCAGTTCGAGCAGTGGGCGCGCGCGGGGCTCGCGGGCGAGAAGGCCGACCAGCGCGCGCGCCGCAGCTACTTCGCGCTCGAAACCCGCCGCAGCAACGACGCGCTGCACACGGGCGGCAACGGCCTCGCGCTCGAAAAAATTCAGCACCTCCTCTGCCTCTACATAGAGGCGCTCACGGGCCGCGCCGTCGAGATCGCGCCGCTCGCCGCGGTCCCGCACGAGGCGCGCATCAACGACGGGCGCACCATCCACCTGCCCTCGCACGTCACGGAGTTCGACGACGAGCAGTTGGACTTCCGGCTCTACAAAGTCCTCGCCGCGCACGCCGCAGGCCAGATAGAGTTCGGCACGCACGAGCGCGACTCGTCCGACCTGCGCGCGGCCTACAACTCAATCGCCGAAGCCTACGCCGAGGAGAACGCGGACGCGCGCGACGCCTTCGCCCTCGACGGCTACATCAACGAGCTTGAGAAAGGCGAGCGGGCGCTCTCGCCCGAGGAGGAAGCGAGACTCGCGGCCGCCGCGCGCCGGGTGATGCCGGTTGATTCGGACTACCGCGCAGTGCTCTCGCTCTTCCCGCACCGCGGACTGGCACACAAAATTTTTGGCACACTCGAAAACGGGCGCATCGACCGCCGCCTGCGCCGCGCCTACCGCGGCCTCGCGCGCGACCTGGATTTGACCCGCGCACACCTGCGCGCCAACCGCCCGCGCGTCATAGACCTCCCCGTCACGCTCGTCCCCTTCGAGCTGCTCTTCCAGATCGCGCTCTGCGGCGGCGCGCTCGACGACGCCCGCCAGTTCTACGGCCAGATCGTCTCCGAACTCGAAGGCATCGTCGCGGACTACCTCGTGGGCGCGCACTCGACGGTCGCGGACACCCTGATGGCGACGAGCCGCGTCTACTCGCTCTTCCAGTCAATCGCGCCCGACCAGAGCCAGCAGCAGGCCGAGGCGACGCCCGAGGAGGCGGAGACGGAGGAAGAGGCGGGCGTGTCTTCAGAGATGCGCGAGCCGAAGGACGCGCCCGACAAGAAGTCGCGGCCGCAGGACGCGCGCGAACTCTTCAACGCCTGGAACAGCCTTGAGCCCGAGGGCGAGCCGGACGATTTGGACGGTGCAGAGTCGTGGACGAAGGCCGAGGTGCCCGAACAGGGACTCGAAGAGGGCGAGGTCGCTTACAACTACGACGAGTGGGACAGGGACTTGACGGACCACCGCACGGGCTGGTGCCGCGTCATCGAGAAGCGGGTCCGCGCCGGCAGCCGCGCCTTCGTGGAGCAGACGCGCGAGCGGCACAAAGGGGTCATCTCTTCGATCCGCCACCAGTTTCAACTAATGCGGCCCGAAGACCTGACGCGCGTCACGAACGAGTTGGACGGCGAGGACTACGACCTCAACGCCGTCATCGACTACGTCATAGACCGCCGCGCCGACGGCCACCAGTCCGAGCGCATCTACACGAAGCGCCTCAGAAGGCGGCGCGACGTGGCCGTCTCGTTTCTACTCGACCAGTCGTCTTCGACGGCGCGCACCATCGGCCGCCACCCCTTGCAGCCCTACACGCATCCGGGCCGCCGCATCATCGAGATAGAGAAAGAGGGCCTGGTCCTGATGAGCGAGGCGCTCGAAGCCGTCGGCGACGTTTACTCCATCAACGGCTTCACGTCCGAGGGCCGCCGCAACGTCAAGTTTTACGTCGTCAAAGATTTCGACGAGCGCTACACGGAAGAGGTCGAGCGAAGAATCGGCGGCATCACCTACCAGAACAACACTAGATTAGGCGCGGCCATCCGCCACGCCGCCGCGCGCCTCGCCTCGCAGGAGGCCCGCACGCGCCTCCTGATAGTCCTCTCCGACGGCCGCCCCTACGACCACGACTACGGCGACGCCCGCTACGCCCGCGAGGACACCCGCGAAGCACTCCGCCAGGCCAAGCTCCAGGGCATCACCCCCTTCTGCATCACCATCGACCGCGAGTCCGAGACCGAACTCAAAGACCTCTACGGCGACATCGGCTACACCATCATCGACGACGTGCTCACCCTGCCCGAACGGATGCCAGGGATTTACCGCAGGCTGACGACCTAGAATTCACTTTCATTATATAAGTAGAAACTATAAGGATAAGGCAAACCTTTGATTTATAGTTAACAAGTTACCTACTGAGCTTCGATTGTATGTTGATATTTTGATTACTAATGAACCCCTTAAGGCAGTATAATCTATGAAGATGTCCAAGCCAGGGTTAGGATTAACGCGCAGCTCAGAAGTGAAGAATTAATCTGCCAGCTACAGCTAGTTCTCAAATACCTTTTAAATTAGCAGGTAACTATGCCGGACCAAACCACTCAAAATGAATTGCCGCCTTTTCTTACTTCAGATGGCGGACTGCTTTCTCATTTTCAAAGCGCTAAGAACCCTTTACTTTAATGACATGTCATCTCAAACCAAAACGTCGCTAACACCTGAAGAATACCTCGCCATTGAGCGGAAGGCTGAGACTAAGAGCGAGTATTTCGCGGGAGAGATGTTTCCGCTGGGGAGCAGGGGCAAGTCGCATGATGTGTTTGCGATGACGGGGGCGACGAGACGGCATAACTTGGTCGCGGGTAATGTTTTTGCTGCGTTACACAGGCAGTTGGCTGAACGACCTTGCGAAGTGTACCCGAGTGATATGCGCGTGCGCGTTCCTGCCACCACACTCTACACTTACCCTGACGTGACGGTTGTTTGTGGCGAGCCGAAGTTCGAAGACGATTATCTTGACACGCTGCTCAATCCCATCGTCATCGTCGAAGTTCTATCCGACTCCACAGAGGCTTATGATCGTGGCAAGAAGTTTGAGCAGTACCAGCAGATTGAAACACTCTGCGAATATGTGCTCGTGTCGCAAGAGCCTTACAGGATAGAACAATATGTCAGACAGGCCGCGGCGCAGTGGCTGTACATGGAAACTCACCGCGCGGAAGACGTTGTCAAACTAAGCTCAATCAACTGCGAGCTTGCCGTGAAAGATGTTTACGCCAAAGTTATATGAATAACTTCTACTATTCTCTTGACAGCTTCACTCAACAGGCATAAATTCACGCCGTTCTTCACACAAAGGGTTCGCACTCCTCGCTTTCTATGTTCCCGCTGACGAGTGGCTGGCTCTCGTCGGCCTCACGACCAAGACACAAGAGAAAACGGAAGCTCGAACCGGGTGGTGCGGCGGTGAAAGTCTCTGTCACAGCGCGGAAGTTGTCTCAAGCGCGGCGAAACATGCCTGCGCGCGGCGAAAGAAGGCGCGCGCAGTGTGACAGACGACTGAATCAAGGCGAGAGACGGTCTGCGCGGTTGGACAGATGACTCGCGCGCGCGGACACACGCTTGCGCGGCCCGAAACTTCACTCGCGCGGCTGTCAACCTCGCGCGCGCAGCGTTGAACTTCACTCGCGCGGCGTTGAACTTCACGCACGCGGCGTGTCAGAAGGCTCGCGCGGAGTGACAGGCGGCTGCGCGGGGCGAAAGGCGTTGAATACGGCGGTATCAGGGACGCGCACGGGCGTTTACCCGGTTCGATTCTCACGGAAGTTCCTCAAATCATCTTTCCAGAGAAAGGAATCTCACCATGAAAGACACGGAAATACGCAGGCTTGAGATGCTCAGGCGCGTGCGCGACTTCGGCGCGGCGCAAGCCTCCTCGTTCCCGGCCGCGAGCCTCGCGGCGCAGAAGTTCGGGGCCGTCGGCGCGGTCGTCGCGGAGGTCGAGGCGCACGGGACGACGCAGTCCACGGGTAAAGGCGCGGCGCAGGCCGGCGCGAGCGCCAAGCGCGCGGCGCGCGCAGACCTGCGCGAGAAGATGACCGCCATCAGGGACACCGCGCTGGCGCTGGAAGAAGAGATGCCCGGCGTCTCCGCCAACTTCCGCGTCCCGCGCACCAACGGCGACCAGGCTTTGATTAGCGCGGCGCGCGCCTTCGTCGCTGCCGCCACGCCGCTCAAGAACGATTTCTTGCAGCGCGAGATGCCCGCGACCTTCCTCGAAGACCTGACGGCCGCCGTCACGCGGTTCGAGAACGCGCTCAACGAAAAGAACGCCAGCACGGAAAAGCGCATCAGCGCGACCGCCGCCATCGGCAACAGTCTTGAGCGCGGCCTCAAGCTGGTGCGCGAGCTTGACCCCATCGTCAACAACAAGTTTCGCGGCAACGCGGCGACACTCGCCGCCTGGCAGAGCGCCAGCCACGTCACCCGCCCGCCCAAGAAGACCGCGCCTCAAACAACACCCGCGACGCCACAATAAGCAGCGCCACATCAGTCGAGAGTTCAACCTTTAGCTTGTGCCTTTGCCGCGCGCAACCTAAAGGTTAAACTCTCGACTGCATTTTGTGTGTTCTGACTCTCCCGAAACGACGTGCTCACCCTGCCCGAGCGGGCGGCGAGGATTTACAGGCGGCTGACCCTGAGAAAAGTTGTGTCGCCCGTTCAGGGTTAGGCTCTACGCGCGGGGGTTCCTGACGGCGCTCCGGCGCTGAAGTGTCGAAGGCGGCCGACAGAATTTCCTGAAGGCTCCGTCATCGTTAGAGAAAAGATTTCCGGCAAACAACCTTAGGTGCCGGAGCTTTTGACCGTGACGGTCAGGCGCGCAAGGGGGTTTTCGGAACATGAGCGAGCAGCTCTACGATTGCATCGTCATCGGCGCGGGGCCCGCCGGGCTGTCCGCGGCGCTCTTTCTGGCGCGCTACCGCCGCCGCGTCCTCACCTTCCACCACAACAGCCCGCGCAACATCTACTCGCACGGAGTACACGGATTTTTGGGCCATCACGGAATCATGCCCGCGCAACTGCTCGCGCGCGGGCGCGACGAGGTGACGATGCACGGCGGGCTGATCGTCGAGGGCTGCGTGACGAAAGTCTCGAAGCTCGACGACGACCATTTCCGCGTCAGCACAGGCGACGACGACGAGAAGAATACTCAGGTCGCCGCCCAGACGTTCGAGGCGCGACGCATCCTGCTCGCGACGGGACTGCGCGATTTGACGCCGGACTGCCCGGGCTTCGCGGACTTCTACGGCGTGACCGTCCACCACTGTCCCGACTGCGACGGCTACGAAGTCTCGGACAAGCGCGTCGCCGTCCTGAGCAAGGGCGAGAAGGGCGTGGGCTTCACGCTCGGCCTGCTGACCTGGACGGACAAGCTGACGCTGCTGACGGATGCCGACGCGGGGGGCGTCACGGACGAGCACCGCGCGAGGCTCGCGCACTTCAAGATTCCCGTCAGAGAAGAACGTGTCGTCGGCCTCGAAGGCGACACGGAAAAGAAGCAACTCGCGCGCGTGCTCTTCGATGAAGGCGAGGCGCTCGAATGCGACGCGCTCTTTTTCAGCCTGGGGACGGAGATGGCGGGCGACCTGCACGGGATGTTGGGGTGCGAGTTGGACGCGGAGTGCGGGCTCGTGGCGGTCGACGACGAGCAGCAGACGAGCGTCCGCGGCGTCTACGCGGCTGGCGACATCACGCCGCACTCTCAGTTGGCAATCGTCGCCGCCGCCGAAGGCGCGATGGCCGCCATACACATACACAAGTCGCTCATCCCGGAAGAGCGCCGCGTCTGAGGCGGAGTCCGGGCGCGCGCCGCGCCGTCAGAGGTCGCCCACGTCCCACAGCTTTACGTACTCGTAGGTGTTGCCGCTCGCCAGGGTCTTGCCGTCCGGGGAGAAGACGACTACGGTCACTTTGTCCGTGTCTTTGATCGTCCGTCTCAGCTCGCCGGTGCGGGCGTCCCAGATGTGGATCACTTTACCTGTCCCGGCGGCGGCGACGTGCCTGCCGTCGGGCGCGAAAGCTATGGAACTGATCTGGCCGGGGTCCTTCTCGTCGGCCTTGAGCGTGAGCTTCAGTTCGCCGGTCTCCGCGTCCCAGACCTTGACCACCTCTTCGTAGTTCGCCTGTTTGCCCATGCTCGCGAGCAGCCTGCCGTCCGGCGAGAAAGCCACCGCGCGGAAATTCACTCTCTGCGGGTCGCCCTCCTGCACGATCTTCCGCTTCAGCTCGCCGGTCTCCGCGTCCGCCAGGGAAAGCTCGTTCCAGAAGCCGCGCTGCACGTATGCCACCGTCTTGCCGTCGGGCGAGTAGGCGACCAGCACCGTGCGGTCCCTGAAGTTCGTCGTGTTCTCCCCCGTCTCAACGTCCCAGTAGCTGGTCTGGTACTGCCCGACGATGGCTACCCGCTTCCCGTCCGGCGTGAAGGTGAACTTCTGCCAGGAATTCCCCGAGTCGTCCTGGCCGAGCGTGTGCCTCAGCTCGCCCGTCCCCACGTCCCACAGTCTCACGTCACTGGGGGTCGAGGTCGCGAGCGTGCGGCCGTCCGGCGAGAACGCCGCGCGGTAGACCCAGTTGGGGTGGCCGGGCATCGTGCGCTTCAGCTCGCCCGTCAACGCGTCCCAGAGCTGCACCTCGCCTTCCGCGCCGCCGCTCGCCAGCAGCTTCCCGTCCGGCGAGTAGGCGAGCGCGTAGACCATGCCGGCGTCGTCCGCGTCGAGTGTCGCTTTCGGCTTCGTGCCGCAGCCCGCGATGGCGAGGGCGGACGCGGCGCAGATCGCCCACAGGGTTCCCGCCCGTTTGCAATTTCGCAGGGGGCGTGAGATAGACATTGAGGTTTCCTCCTGTAACGAAAATTTAGTGGCGGCCCGCGCTCGAAGGAGCAGGCTTGTATCAGGATGCGGCTCCGCGCGTCAATAGCCGGGGGCCGCGGTTTGTTGAGAAACGGCGAATGTCGCACGAAGAGCTTTTCACCATCGGGGTCGAAGAGGAGTACCAGATAATCGACCGGCAAACGCGCGAGCTGCACCCGCGCGCCGAGTTCATCCTGCCGGGCGCGCGCGCGGCCGTCGGCGACCAGGTCACGCCGGAGCTTTACACCTCGCAGATTGAGATTGGCACACCCGTCTGCAAGACGCTCGCGGAGGTGCGCTCCGAACTCCTGCGCCTGCGCCGCGAAGTGATCGCGGCCGCGGAGCGCGAGGGCAATTGGATAGGCGCGGCCGCCACGCACCCTTTCTCGCACTGGGCCGACCAGGAGATTACGCCGAAGGCGCGCTACATAGGCATCGCGCAGGACTACCAGCAACTGGCGCGCGAGCACCTCATCTTCGGCTGCCACGTCCACGTCGGCATTCATGACCGCGAGGGCGTGATTCAGGTGATGAACCGCGCGCGCCCGTGGCTGGCGGTGATGCTGGCGCTCGCGGCCAACTCGCCTTTCTGGCTCGGCGCGGACACGGGCTACGGCAGCTTCCGCACGGAAATCTGGAGGCGCTGGCCCATGTCCGGCACGCCACAGGCCTTCCGCTCGCGCGCCGAGTTCGACGCGCTCGTCCGGGCGCTCGTCTCGACCGGGAGCATCGAAGACGGGACGAAGATTTACTGGGACGTGCGCCCCTCGGCCCGCTTCGAGACGCTGGAATTCCGCGTCGCGGACGTGTCCCTGACCGTGGACGAGGCCGTGCTGACGGCCGGACTGGTCCGCGCGCTGGCGAGGACGTGTTACGCGCAAGCGCTCAGGGACGAGCCCTTGAGTCACGCGCGCCCCGAGTTGCTGCGCGCGGCCAAGTGGCGCGCGGCGCGCTACGGCCTCGACGCGGACTTGATCGACGTGGAAGATGCTTCGGCCCGCCCCGCGCCCGAGATGGTTTGGAAGCTGCTCTCACTGCTGCGCCCCGCGCTCGAAGAGCACAACGAATGGGACGAGGTCAGCGCGCTCGCGCGCGAGACACTCGGGCGCGGCAACGGCGCGACCCGCCAGCGCGAGGTCTACACGCGCACCGGGAGCTTGGAAGGGGTCGTGGACTTCATCGTCTCCGAGACCAGGAAAGGCACTTGAGCGCCGCCTCAAGAGTCAACGAAGATAACGGCTCAATTCCTTTGCGACTTTGGGTGAAACTTAATCTCACGCAAAGGCGCAAAGTCGCGAAGAAGCGCGCAGTTCGCTTCCTTGCCCAAGTTGAGTGGAGCATGAGCGTGCGGTATATTACCTCCGAAAAGTCTTCCGCGGAGGCTTAGGCTAATTGGTAAGTCACCGGTCTTGAAAACCGGCGCGCGAAAGCGCTTGGGGGTTCGAGTCCCTCAGCCTCCGCCACATTTTTGGTCTTAATTCCGAAGCCCGTCGTCCCCCGCTGTTCTGCCTGCGGGCGCCGGGCTTTTGAAATTTCCAGCCGAAGGTTTTGTGGAGAATTATGGTCGGAGCAATCAGTCAGACGCCTTTATCAATCTTGTCGCTCTTGCAGAATGGCGAGGGCGTGGTGCACCGCATCTGGCGTTACATCAATCACAAGTTCACCATCGGCAACTTCGAGATTTCGCTGGCGAGCGTCGTCATCGGCGTCGCCGTCTTCATCACGGCGATTATCATCTCGCGCTCGATTCGCGCCTTCATGGAGCGAAGAATGGCCGGGCGCGCCCGTCTCGACCCGGGCATCCAGTACACCATCCTGCGGCTGATTCACTACGTCGTCATCACGCTCGGCGTCCTCTTCAGCCTCAAGACGGCCTTCAGCCTGGACCTGACGACGCTGGCCGTGGTCTTCACGGCGCTCTCGGTCGGCATAGGCTTCGGCCTGCAATTCATCGCGGGCGACCTCGCCTCCGGCTTCATCCTCCTCTTCGAGCGGCCCGTGCGCGTCGGCGACTTCATCACCATCACGGGCCCCGACAGCAAGATCACCGAAGGGCGCGTGCAGAGCATCAACCTGCGCACGACGATTGTGATGACCAACGACCACATCGCGGCCATCGTGCCCAACTCGAAGCTCGTCAACGAGAACCTGATTAACTGGTCTTACGGCGAGCGCCGCTCGCGCATCTCCGTGCCTGTCGGCGTTGCCTACGACTCGGACGTGGACCTGGTGACGCAGACCCTGCTGCGCGCGGCCCAAGGCGTCGAGCACGTGATGGACGAGCCCAAGCCGAGCGTGCAGTTCCTCAACTTCGGCGACTACTCGCTCAACTTCCGCCTGCTCGTCTGGACGACCCGCCCGCGCCGCCACCCGAGAATTAAGAGCGACATCAACTACCGCATCCACCGGCTCTTCAAGGAAGAGGGGATAGAGATTCCGTTCCCGCAGCAAGACCTCAACCTGCGCGGCGGCGCGCTCCAACTCGCGCCCATTAACGGCGACGGCCCCGAAGAACCAGAGGAAGAGCAGGAAGTGGAAAAGGTAAAAGTAAAAAGGTAAAGGGGAAACCCCTCCCGGGCCTTCACTTTTTCCTTTTGCCTTTTACCTTTTGCCTTCTTTGCGCTAGGCTAAGGGCGCTTGACTGAGTGGCTGTTCATTCAGCGGCTCCCCCGACTTCCGAAGAATAGGTTTGAGCTACCCGATGAGTTCAGCGCGTTCCCTGTCTTCAATCCGCCCGCCGGTCGCCGACAAGCGCGAGGCCATCCTGCGCGCCGCCACGCAAGTCTTCGCGCGCAACGGCTACTTCAACTCGAAGGTCGCCGACATCGCGGCGTCAGCGGGCGTCGCCGACGGCACGGTCTACCTCTACTTCAAGAGCAAGGAAGAGATTCTGCACTCCATCTTCGACCGGAGCGTGGGCGACGCCATCAACGAGGGCCGCAGGCAGATCGCTTCCCTCTCCGACCCGCGCGAGAAGCTGCGCCGCATAGCGCACCTGCACCTCGAACGGCTCGGCGCTGACCGCGACCTCGCGGTCGTCTTCCAGGTCGAGCTGCGCAGCTCTACGAAGTTCATGGAAGAGTTTTCGGCCGCGGGCGTGGCCGAGTACCTGGGGCTGATTCGCGCGGCCGTCGAAGAGGGTCAGCGCGCCGGCGTCTTCCGCCGCGAGTTGAACGCCAATGTCGCCGCCAAAGTCCTCTTCGGCGCGCTCGACGAGATGGCGACCAACTGGATTTTGTCGAAGCGCCGCTACAAGCTCGCGGCCGTCGCGGACGAAGTGCTGGACATCTTTCTGAACGGCGTGAGCGACCAATGATGATGAAAGCGACCACCCACACGGCAGAAACCCCTCGCGGCGTAGAGACGGCGGAGCGCGTGCCGCTCCGCGCGGACGAGCCCTCGACGCTCGTCGAGATGTTCGAGCGCACGGTGCGCCTGCACCCGAAGCCGGACGCGCTTAACTACAAGCGTGACGGCGCGTGGCACAGCATCTCGTCCGACGAGATGCTCGCGCGGGCGCGCCACGTCGCGCTCGGCCTTTACTCACTGGGCGTCCGCGCGGGCGACCGCGTCGCGCTGCTCTCGGAGAACTGCCCCGAGTGGACGCTCGCGGACGCGGGCTGCCTGTTCTCCGGCGTGATCGACGTGCCCATCTACCCGACGCTGACGCCGCCGCAGGTCGCGTACATCCTGAAGGATTCCGGCGCGCGCGTCCTCTTCGTTCAGAATTGGGCCAAGTACGAACAGATCGGCGAGGCGCTCGCGGCCTGCCCACAGCTTGAGCACGTCGTCTTCTTCGACGCGGAGGGCGCGGCGGATTCGTCCGCGCTGACCCTGGCCGCGCTGGAAGGGCGCGGGCGCGAGTTCGGGACGGAGAGGCCGGAGCTTGCTCGGGAGATGGCCGCCGCGGTCCGACCCGACGACCTGGCGACGATCATCTACACCTCCGGGACGACGGGCGAGCCGAAGGGCGTCATGCTGACGCACTCGAACCTGACCTCGAACGTAATCGACTGCTCCGACCACCTGGACTTCAGCAGCCGCGACGTGGTGCTCTCCCTGCTCCCGCTCTCGCACGTCTACGAGCGCACGGGCATGTACATGTACATACACCACGGGATGAGCGTCTACTACGCGGAGTCACTGGAGAAGATCGGCGACAACCTGCGCGAGGTGCGGCCGAGCGTGGTGCTCTGCGTGCCGCGCCTCCTGGAGAAGATTTACGCGCGCGTCCAGGAGCGGGCGTCCGCGGCGGGCCGGGCCAAGTACGGCATGCTGATGTGGGCCATTTCCGTCGGCAAGCTCTGCGCGCAGCACGTCTCGAACCGCCAGAGAGTCCCGCCCGTCCTCGCGCTCAAGCGCAGGCTCGCGGACAAACTCGTCTTCACGAAGTGGCGCGCGGCGCTCGGCGGCCGCATACGCGTGATGGCCTCGGGCGGCGCGGCCCTGCCCGACGAGATAGCCCTCATCTACATAGGGGCCGGGATGCCCGTCGTGCAGGGCTACGGCCTGACGGAGACCTCGCCGGTCATCGCCGCCGGGATGCTCGAAGACAACCGCGTCGGCACGGTGGGCCGCCCCATCAGGAACGTAGAGGTTCGCATCGCCGCCGACGGCGAGATAGAGGTGCGCGGGCCGAACGTCATGCGCGGCTATTACAACAAGCCCGCGGAGACGGCCGCCGTCTTCACCGAAGACGGGTGGTTCAGGACGGGCGACATAGGCACAATGGACGCGGACGGGTTCCTGCGCATCACGGACCGCAAGAAGGAGTTGTTCAAGACTTCGGGCGGCAAGTACGTCGCGCCGCAGCCCATCGAGCAGATGATTAAAGCCTCGCGCTTCGTCAACCAGGTCGTGCTCATAGGCAACGGGCGCAAGTTCCCCGCCGCGCTCATCGTGCCCGACTGGGAGCAGCTACGCTCCTACGCGGAGTTGAAAGGCATCGAGGCGCGCACGCCCGCGGAGTTCTGCCAGCACCCGCGCATCATCAACCTCTTCGAGCGCCAGGTCGAAGCCCTGACGCCCGATCTGGCACAGTTCGAGCGCGTCAAGAAGATCGCACTTCTCGAAAACGAATTGACCATCGAGAGCGACGAGCTGACGCCGACCCTCAAGGTCAAGCGCCGCGTCGTGGACGAAAAATACCGCGACGTGATCGACCGCCTCTACGCCGAGGGCTGAGGGGCGGCGACTGAAACTTGAGTTCCCGGCGCTCTCCGAAAGCCGGCCGGCTCTCTCTCTTGCCCTTTGTTCAAACAGCGGGATATGATGCGGACGCTTTAACTCAGGCCGATTCGCCGGGCCTCAACCGGAGATCGCATGACGGACACATTAGACATCGCGATTATTGACGCGGGCTCCCTGTTGCCGGGCGCGGCCGCCGCCGCCGGCCCTGCCCCCCCGATGCCCGCCGTCGTCTTCGCGCGGTGCGGGTCGAACATCGCCGTGGCGAGCCTGCCTTTCGACGCCGAGCTGAAAGCCCTGACTGATTTCCGCGACCTCGTCGACCAGGCCCTTCACCGGGTCAAGGACCGCCCGCTCAATGACGAGCTGACCAAGTTCGGCAACGATATTTTCAAGTACATCATCCGGGGTGAGGTCAAAGACCTTTACGGGCACGTGCCGACCAACAGCATGGTGCGCGTCAGCATTTTGAGCTACGGCCACGATCTGAAATCCCTGCCGTGGGAGTACCTGCAAGACACGAGTCAGGCCCCCGGCCCGTGGCTCGCGCGCTCCGTCGTGCGCGTCGTGCCGACGATTAACGTCGAGCCGCCCGAGCCGCTTTCGCTCCCTAACCTCGGCCGGAAGCTCAAAATCCTCTTCGCCTACGCGGACCCCGTCGACCAGGACCCGGTAAGCTGGCCTGACTTCAAGGACAGCGTCGAGCGGGGGCTCTCGGCGAGCATCCCCAACAATTACGACCTGAAAGTGATTGACGCCAACCCGAAAGACCTGACGCTCGCCTTGCAGTCGGAGCCCTGCGACATTTTCCACTTCTGCGGCCACGGCGAGGTCAGAGACGGCGTGGGCCACGTCCTGCTTTTGGACCGCAAGACGAACAAGTCCATCCCGTACAGCGCCGGGAAGCTAAGCGCGGTACTCAGGACTCGCGGCATCAGGCTCGCCATCCTCAGCGCATGCTACACCTCCGCCGGAAACTTCAACGACAAGTTCGCGGTCACCGCGGAAGCGCTCGTTAACTCCGGCGTCCCGGCGGTCGTCGCCAATCAATTCCCCGTGCCGGACTCGATCATCGCGACTTTCGTCGGGCCTCTCTACGCGGAACTCCTGAAGTCCGGCGACATCGACCGGGCGGTCAACGAAGCGCGCATCCTCCTGGCGAACGACCCGGCCCTATCGGTGGGCAACAACGCCACGCTCGAATGGGGCATCCCGACCCTCTACCGCCACATCGCGGGCGCGCAGATATTCAAGCCGTAGAAGGACGAGCTTCAGCGATGATTAGCAAGCTTCCGCCGTTCACACTGGTCTATTTCGTCAACCCCGACCGCGCGGCCGAGGGCGGGGGGACGCCTGCGCAACCGCCGGAACAACCCGGCGGCGACAGCATTCAGACGGGCGACCCGGAGCCGCCGGGCGACAGCGTGACGACGGGCGACCCGGACGTACCTGCCGGCAGCACCGGCGCGGCCATGACTCAGCCCGGTGACCCGCCGCCGCCCGGCGGCAGCACGGCACGCGGCATTACTGACACCGGCGGCCCGGGCGTGCCCGCGAGCGCGGGCGACACCGCCCAGAATCAGATCGAAGCCGTCGGCAGGGCCGCGCCCGAACTCGCGGAGTCGCTGAAGTCGCTGAACCTGAACCCGAACCTCCAGCAGACCCTGCTCTGCACGTCTTTCGCGCAGAGTGCAGTCGGGGTCAACGACGAGCAGGCGGTGGAAACGCTCAGGCCCGTCGTCGCCGACCTGCAAAGGGGCGAGGCGGTCTTGACCGTGGGCCTCTGGGACCTGGACACGCGCAGCGGGCAACTGCCCCAGATCATCAACCTCATCAACCACTCCCAGCCTCTGTTCACCTTCTTCGAGATTCAGGGCGCGCCGCTGCCGACGGCCCTGACCGGCCGCCCCGAGCGCATCCGTGAGTGGGTGCATCGCGAACTGAAAAAGCGCAACAAGCGCATGACCAAAACGATTCGCGAAGAGCTGGGCGAGATGGGGGACAATTTTATTGCCAACGAGTTTTACAAGCACGCGAAAGTCGTTTACAAGTCGCTGGGCGTTGATTACCTGGTCGGGGTCACGCAGAGCATGGTCGCGGGCGCGGACAGCGAGGGGCCTTTCTGGGACCATTTTTCCGCCTCGCAAGGCCGCACCCTGGTGATTTCGACTTACGACCTGCGCCGCTACGCGAGGGAGGCGGGCCGCCCTTTCGAAGTCGCCCTCGGGATGCTGGTCGTCGCTCAGCTCCTGGTCGCGACTAGCAGCCGCCTCGGGTTTCACGACGACACAGGCTGCGTCTTCGACTACAACGACGACAGGGTCTCCATCGTCAAATGCATCCGCGACCTGAAGATTGAGGACGACTGCCTCTCGATGATTAATAAAAAGTATCGCCCGGCGGCCCTGGCGATGTTCGACGCTTTGCGTTCGTACGAGGGCGGCGCGGCGGAAGCGCCCGGGCAGGAAGAAGAAGTGGACTACGATTACTGGCTCAACGAACTCGACAAACTAGGCGAGGAGTAACTTAAATGGCACACGTGGCGATTATCGTCCCGGGCATTATGGGCTCGCAGCTTGAGCTGAACAACGAGGTCATCTGGCCCGGCTCGGTCTGGAGCCTGATCGGCTCGTACAAGATGATGGACGAGCTGCTGGACCCGGCGGCCGTCGCCACGGACCTGATACGCAGCTTCTCAATCTCCGAGCAGTATCAGCAGTTGATTGACGATCTGGGCAAATGCGGGTTTCGCGAAAAAGACCAGCCGCCGACGCTCTATCTTTGCCCTTACGACTGGCGCAAGGACAACGCGCTCGCGGCGGGCGCGCTCGCGGACGTGATAGACAAAGCGCAGGCCGCGCACGAGGCGGGGTGCGAAATCTCGCTCATCGGACACAGCATGGGCGGGCTGGTCAGCCGCTACTACCTCGAAAGCGGGGATTACAACTCGCGGCCGGGCTTCAACTGCGTCCGGCGATTGCTCACGCTCGGCACGCCGCACAGGGGGTCGCCCCTGGCCTTGAGCGCGGCGATGGGACTTGAGAAACGGCTCTTCCTCAGCGCGGAACAGGTGCATCAACTCGTCAGCGACCAGCGCTACCCGGCGCTGTACCAGTTAATGCCGCCGCCGGGAGAGCCTTTCGCCTGGAACGGGGCGAAGGCTTCCGAGTACGGGCAGATTGACGTTTACGATCAGAACGTGGCCGAGGCGCTGAAACTCGAACTCAAGAATTTGCAGGCGGCCAAAAATTTCCACGCCAGGCTCGACGTCAACAAACGCCCGCAGGCTCAGGGCAAGCCCATACGCTATTTCTTCTTCGTCGGCACGCGACAGACGACCGTCTCGTCCGTCACCCTGCTCCCCGTCGGCCCGGCCCAATATCGTTTCCGCCGGACGGAATTAGAGGACGCCGGAGACGGCACGGTCCCGACCTGGAGCGGCTCGATCACGGGCGTACAAGGCCAGCCCGTCGGCGGCGAGCACAGCACCATCTACAGGAACGACATCCTGCGCAGGACGATGGGGATTCTTCTGGGCAAGGAAGGCGTTCTCGCGGCCGAGCCTGAGCGCGTTGAGGTCGCGCTGCGCGAGCGCGTCGTCAACCCGGGCGATACGGTGCACGTCACTCTCACCTTCGGGTCGGGCGTGGACAAGCTCAACGGCAGGCTGGATGTGCAGCGGGCGCTGCTCGACGATAAAGGTCAGGTCACGGGCTTCGCCAATCCCGTCTCTTCACACCCCATCAGTTACGCCGGCCTGAACGCGGAAAAGCTCAGCCTCATCTTCACGGCCCCCGCCGTCCCCGGCCTCTACAGGGTGGCCTATTACCCGACCGGGCACAACGATCCGGCCGGCAGCGATGAGCTCTTCGTTCAGGAGCCCGCCGTCTGAGGCGCGCACGCTTTTCTCCCGCCGCCTTGAGTTAAGCCTCCGGGATTATCCAGAGGCTTGCCGCGTCGCGCCGCACGACTCCTCGCGGACTCGATTGCGCTGGCAAAGAGAGACGGGTTCGGATTAAACTTCGACCGCACTTCCATGAAAGAAAAAACTCCACGCCCTCTCATTATTAGAACTATCGGCCAGCAAGGGCGAGACATACGCTCGTTCGACATGATGCCCGAAGGCGCGGCGAGCGGGCACGGCGTCGAGTTCGTCCCCGGACAGGTGGCCGTCCTGCGCGCGGGCGGCGAGCAGGCTTACTTCGCCTTCGCCAGCGCGCCCGAGGACGACGAGCTTGAGTTTCTGGTCAAACGCGGCGGCGGCGCGGGCGGCGCGATCTACGAGATGAAAGAGGGCGACCGCGTCGAGTTGGTGGACATCGTCGGGCACGGCTTCCCGTTGAGCGAGCGGAAGGGCAAGGACCTCGTTTTCGTCGCGATGGGGACGGGCGTCGCCCCTTTGCGCTCGGCCTTGCGCCACGCAATCCGTCACGCGGACGAGTTCGGCCAACTGGTCGTCCTTTACGGTGCGCGCACGCCGGACGATTTCTGCTACGGCGACGAGGTCGAGGAGTGGGAGGCCGGCGGCGTCGAGCTGCGGCGCGTCATCTCGCGGCCCGACGGGCACGACTGGTCCGGCCAGACCGGCTACGTGCAATCGCTCCTCGACCACGTCCTGCCTGACCTCTCCTCGCCCGTCGCCCTCATCTGCGGCTCGCGCGAGATGATCGTCCAGACCCGCGAGCGCCTACAGCAGATGGGCTTCGCGCCCGACGAGATTCTGACCAACTACTGAGGATGATGAACGCGGAGTGATGAGTGATGAATGAAAGACAGTTCTTAATTCATTACTCATCACTCCGCGTTCATCATTAAACTTCAAGCCCGACCGAGCGCATCAGTTCGAGCGCGTTGCTTCTTCGGACGACGCCGGGGCGCAACAGGTAATCGAAGGTCATCTTGCCGTCTTCGAGTCGGTCCTCGAAGTGTACGTTGGCGGCGCGCGGCGCGAGTTCGTCGGCGATGCGCGCCAGGGCCAGGTCGTGCGTGGTGACCAGGCCGATGGCCCCGCGCCCCATGAGGCCGCGCACGACACCCTCGGCCCCTATGCGGCGGTCGTGCGAGTTCGTCCCGTGAAGTATCTCGTCGAGCAGGAAGAGGACCGGGAGCGGGCCCGCCGTCAGGTCCACGATTTGCCGCAGGCGCGTGATCTCGGCGTAGAAGCGCGAGGCCCCTGCCTGTAGCGAATCCTGTATGCGGATTGACGCCCCGACCTGAAGCGGCGAGAGGCGCAAACGCCGCGCGCGGACGGGCGCGCCCGCGAGCGCCAGCACCGTGTTGACCCCCACGGTGCGCAGCAGCGTGCTCTTGCCTGACATGTTCGAGCCGCTGACGATGAGCACGCCCGGCTCGCCCGAGAGATTCAGGTCCGTGCGAACGTTTCTCGATTCGGGAATCAGCGGGTGGCCCAGCCCTTCGCCCTCGAAGCGCGCCGCGCCTTCCGCCAACTCCGGGAAGGGGTCGCGCGGGCGCTCGTAGGCGTAGCCGGCCAGAGAGCCCAGCGCCTCGAACTCGCCGACAGCGGCCAGCCAGCGCGAAACGGCCGGCCCGGAGCTTTGACGCCAGCGCTCGATAGCGATAGCTAACTGCGTCTCCCACAGCAGGACGAAGGCAGCCGGCGCGAAGATCATGTTGCGCCGCGCGTCCAGCAGATTGATCAAGCCGTCGAGCTTACTTATCTGCTGCGAAGGAGCCAGGCCTTCGACATCCAACGCCGCGCGCAACTCCGTAAGGCGCGGGCTCTCGAACCGCTCGCGCTCAAGGCGCGCGAGCACGCCGGACAGTAGCCGCAAGTCGCGCCCCGCGCGGTCGACCGCGCCGACGACGTGCTCCACGCGGTCGCGCAGCCTGAAACTGAACACCCTCCCGGCGATGAGCGCGACGAGAAACGGAGTCCAACCGAATCCCGCTATCCCCAGAACGAGGGTCGCCACCGCGAGCAGCGCCATCGCTATCGCGCCAGCGCGG
>DATMVE010000045.1:0-2840 GCA_035563515.1 Pyrinomonadaceae bacterium | reverse complement strand
CCGGCCCCAGGCGAGAAGCGTCAGCCCGAGCACCGCGATTATCGCGAGCGGCGTGACCGCGCGCCAGAAGGAGCTGGGCCGCGTGTTGAGCGCAGCCATGGTCGAGGAGAAGGGCTGCGTGTCCGTGACCTCGCGCGGCGGGCGCGCGACGCTCTTCTCAAGCATCTTCTGCGCGGCGCGCGCGTTCGCGGGCCGGTCGTCGGGCCGCTTGGCGAGAAGCGTGTGGACGGCGAGCGAGAGTGCGCGAGGCAGGTCCGACCTCAGCTTCGGCAGCGGCGTCGGGATGGCCGTCGCCTGCTTGACCAGCACGGCCGAGGCCAGCGGGTCCGTGAACGGCGGGCGGCCCGTCAGCATCTCGTAGAGCAGCACGCCCAGGCTGTAGAGGTCGCTGCGCGCGCCGATTCTCTGGCCCAGGCACTGCTCGGGCGACATGTAGCGCGGCGTGCCGACGATGACGCCCGAGCCCGTCGTCGCGTGCGTGTGCGGGGCGTCCGCTGAGGTCGCGAGCACCTTGGCGACGCCGAAGTCCAGGACGCAGACGCCGCGCTCGTTGAGCATGATGTTCGAGGGCTTGAGGTCGCGGTGAACGATGCCGAGGGCGTGCGCCTCGGCGAGCACGTCGCAGATGTCCGCGGCGATGTGGACGGCGCGCTCGGGCGAGAAGCGCCCTTCCTCTTCCAGCGCCTCGGAGAGCGTGCGCCCCTCGACGAACTCCATGATGATGAAGTGGCGGCCGTCGGGCAGGTTGCCGGCGTCGAAGATCATGGCGGCGTGCGGGTGGCGCAACTTCGCCATCGTCCGCGCCTCGCGCATGAAGCGGTCGGCCACGTCCGGGTCGGACGCGAACTCCGGCCTGATGATCTTGACGGCGACGGGGCGCTCCAGGCCCAAGTGAGTAGCGCGGTAGACGGTGCCCATGCCGCCCGTGCCGAGTTCGCATTCCATGCGGAAGCGCCCGGCGATAATTTGGGGGACATCCATACTGACCCTCTTTCGGGGTAAAGGGTCGCTCGACCTTGCGGGTGCAAGGGGAAATGCGCTAGGTCGGGCGGCGCTGATATAGATTTGCTTTAAGCCCGTGCGATACGGGAGAGGGGTACGCCCGGCAGGTCAGAGCCGAAAGCGAGTCCGCAGTTTAGCACTTTTGGCCGGACAAGCAAAAGAAAAAACAGTTGGCAGCGGGCAGCGGGCAGCGGGCAGTGAAGACAAAAAAAGGAAGCGGCCGGGTACGGCTGACCCGGCCGCTTCTTGTTTTAACTGCCTACTGCCTGCTGCCTACTGCCTGCTGCTCTCAGTAGTGGAGGACGACGTTGTAGAAGTCGTTCTGGTCGCCCATGCTCTCGCCGGAGATGCGGGAGAGGTAGACCGTGTGCTCGCCGGGGGTAAGCTGGACCGGGAAATAAGCCGGCACGACCGCGAGGTGCATGGCGGCCGTGTTGGCGAAGATTTGGGCCGCGCCGAGCTGTTCGTTGTCTATGAAGACGCCGATGCCGACCATGAGATTCGGATACTCGCTCCAGATAGAGCCGCTGACTTCCAACGTCGCAGGCCCGTCGGTGACTGCCGAGAAACTCACCTTTATCGGCAGCGATCCTGCCTGGCTGACGATTATTTGAACTGCCATAGATTCTCCTTACAAGTTGTTTGGGGGTTAAAAAGCCGCTCGCCCGGTCGCCACTCCGGGCGCGAAAGCGAGATCGCATTAATCGGCGATGAAGCCGGCCTCGGTGACCTTGTACCCGTCCGCGTCGCTGCCCAAGACCATCATGAAGACCGAGCCTCCCTCGTAGGTGTACGAGCAGTTGTAGAAGTCGCCGTCGCTCTCGTTGCAGCCCTGGAACTCCAGCCCTTCGGCGCTGCCTTCGTCGAAGAGGGCCTTGATGGCTACGTCGGAGGCGTACTTCGAGGCGGCGGCGCGGTCCTTCGCCTTCCAGGCGTTGAAGAGGCCCTGGGCGGCGTCCTCCGGCTTGGCGGACTTGAGGCTGCGGCCCACGTCCGTGCCCGTGGGCGTGGCTTGCGCGGTCGGCTGCGGGCTCGCCGCGGGCGTCTGCGCGTTAGTCGTCGTGGTCGTCGTCGTGCTCCTCGTCGTGTTGACGTTGGCGGCGCTGTTCGTGTTGGCGCTCCTGCTGCACCCCGCGAGCAGGAGCAGTAGCGACGAGGCGCAGAGCGCGGCCGCGAGCTTGGCGTGTTTCATCGAAAGCAGTTCTCCTCTTTCACTTGTTGACGTAGTAAACCTTCAAATCCTTTTCGCCGGTGATGAGCCAGCGGCCGCCGACGCGCTCGAACCAGAAGCGGTTCAGCCCGGACCCCTCGTAAACTTTCTGGCCGCCCCTGAACACGAACGTCTTGTCGAAGGTGGCGACGGCGCGCTCGCCCGACGCTTCGACCTCTATTTGCAGGTTGTCAATCCGCACGCTGAAGGTGTCGTAGGCCGAGAAGGCGCGCGCGACGTTGTTGCGCACCATGCCGACCCCTACGTTCCTGGCGTTGTAGTAGGTGTGCAGCACGTCCGCGTAGTAGGCCATGTGCGCGTTCACGTCCGGGTTGTTCATCGTGCGCCGCCAGCCTTCGAGCGCGCTCGCGACTTCAGCGCGCGCCCCCGTCGTGTCGCGCGGCGTGGGGGTCTGCTGCGGCGTGGGCGTGGGGGTCGCGGGAGTCGGCGTGGCCCTGGGCGTGCTCGTGTTGCCGCCGGGTGAGTCCGGGGTGCTCGTCGGCGTCGGCCGCACATTCGTGTCGCCGCCGTCGCGGGAGACTTCGGTGCCGCCCGCGTCTCTCAGGAGGAGCCACGCGCCCAGGCCGCCGAGGCCGAGGAGCAGGATGGTGGCGGCGACCGTGAGCGC
>DATMVE010000044.1:0-113045 GCA_035563515.1 Pyrinomonadaceae bacterium | reverse complement strand
CCATCGCCATCGTGCTCTTCGTGACCTACGCGCTGACGCTCCTCTTCTCGCTCGTGACGCACAGGGAGCTGTTCGGCGGAGGCTCCGACGTGGCGCGCGAGGCGGGACACGAGCTGACGCTCATGGAGGCCGAGGAGCGCGGGCACTCTTCGTGGTCCGTGGGCAAGTCCGTCATGGTGCTCCTCATCGCCACGGCCTTCGTGGCGCTCATCTCGGAATTTTTGGTCGGGGCCGTCGAGAGTGCGCGCGGGGCGCTCGGCCTGACCGAGGTCTTCGTCGGCGTGATCGTCGTCGCCATCATCGGCAACGCCGCGGAGCACTCGTCCGCCATCCTGATGGCGCTGCGCAACAAGATGGACCTCAGCATCGGGATCGCCGTCGGGTCGAGCTTACAGATAGCCCTCTTCGTCGCGCCGCTGCTGGTCTTCGCCTCCTACCTCTTCGGCGCGCCGATGAACCTTGAGTTCACGGTGCCCGAGGTCATCGCCGTCATCGCCTCGATCATCATCGTCGAGCAGATCAGCAGCGACGGCGAGAGCAACTGGCTCGAAGGCGTGCAACTGCTCTCGGTCTACGCGGTCCTGGCGATACTCTTCTTCTTCCTGCCGGACGTGCACACGCCCGCGCCGATAGCCGCGCCCGCCGCGCACTGAAAGCCCGTCGCGCTCGTGTCAGCGCCCGGCTTCCAGGCCGAAGTAGACGAGGACCAGTTCCGAGGTTCCAGTGTTGATGATTTCGTGCTCCTCGCCGGGGCCGACCGTGACGCACGCGCCGGCCTCAAGGCGAGCCTCCGCGCCGCCTGCGCGGATTGTGCCCGCGCCCGCCTCAACGAAAAAGACCTCGAAGATGTCCGCGTGAGAGTGCGCGGCCGCGGCCTGGCCCGGCTTGAGGACCGCCCGCGAGAAGCTGATCAGGCGCGGCAGCTCGCCCCGCCTGATCAGCACGCGCTTCCTGATCTCAGGGTTGTGGGAGACGCCCTCTTCGGGCACGTCTGCGAGTGAGACTATCTTCATCAGCGTAGTGTTGGCCGGTGCGCCCCGCGAATGAAATGAGTTTGGTTACTTCACACCCTTCTCGACCGACGCGCGCACCTCTTTATAGACTCTCGCCAAATCATCCAGCCTGTAATGCGCGTTCAACCCGCTCGGGTTCGGGAGCACCCAGACCTGTGCCCCTCCTAATCTTTCCTCCTGCCTGCCGACCAACGCGTCTTTCTTCCCGAACGCCGCGCGGTACGCGCCGACGCCCAGCACGGCGACGACCTTCGGATTGTACCGCCGCACTTTAGCTTCGAGCCTTCTGCCGCCCTCCACATATTCGTCCGGCGACAACTCGGCCGCGGAAGCCGTCGCGCGCTCCACGACGTTCGTGATGCCGTAGCCGCGGTCCAGAAGCTGTGAGTCCTCGAAGGCGGAGAACAGCCTGTCTGTGAACCCGGCCGCGTAGAGCGCCGGCCAGAACCTGTTTCCGGGCCGGGCGAAGTGATGCCCGACGGCCGCCGAGTACAGGCTCGGGTTGATTCCGCAGAAGAGAACCTTCAACCCGGGGCCGATCACGTCCGTCATCTTTCTCCCGAAGGCGGCCTGGATTTGCTCCCTGCTCGGTTTCCACCTGCGCTCCGACATCTTTATTGGCCCTGCCTGCCGGCCCTCGCCTCGATGCGTGTGATCTCCGCCAGGGCGAGCGGGTATTCGACGAAGTTCCGGTTGCCGTTCTCCCTGACCCATTTGAGGTGCGTCAGCGCCGCCTCGTCGCGGCCCTCCAGCGCGAGGTCCAGCCCCACGTAGGCGTGGGCCTCGGTCAGCTTGTCGTTGTCGGTCGCCTGCTCCAACAGCTTCTCGGCGGTGACGGCGCGGCGCAGGTACTGGATGACGGGGTACGGCCACTCCGCGGCGTCCAGCTTCGCCGCCGCGTCTTCAAGGACTTTGGCTGCGTAAGGATTGTCGCGGCGCTGCTGCCTGAAGCCGAAGTGGGCCGCCAGCGCCATGTACGCCGAGCGGTCGTCCGCCCAGCCCTGCCGCTTGATGTAGTTGAGCGCGTCGGTGGCCGCGAGGACGCCGCGCGCGAGGCGCAGGTAAACGTAGCTGCGTGTCCTGTAGGTGTAGGCGTTCTTCGGGTCGAAGCGCACGCTCTGTTTGAACGCTTCGATAGCCTCTTCGTCCCTCCCCATGCTGAGGTGTGCGTGGCCCAGTTCACTGAAGGCGCGCGCCGCGTCCGGCTTCAGCTTGACGGCCTGCTCGTAGGCTTTGACGGCCTCCTCGTTCTGCCCGCCGAGGCGCAGGACGACGCCCCTGTAGAAATGGCTCAGGTAATTTCCGGGGTCGCTCTCGACGGCGGCCCGCATCAGCTTCTCCGCTTCCGACTGTTTCTGCTGTTGCAGCCGCAGGACGCCCAGCGAGATGTAAGCCGGCGCGAGCTTCGGGTCCAGCTCGATGGCCTTCTGGAGCCGCTCCTCGGCCTCCTCCAGCCGGCGGTGGCGCAGCAGCAGGTCGCCGAGGTAATACTCGGTCTGCGCCTCGGACATCCGGGCGCTTTGCATCTCCTTCGCGAAGTCGAGTTGCTTGGCGAAGGTGACGTTCAGCACGGGGAACAGGAACTTGCCGACGTAGGCGCGCAACTCGGCCTCGACCGTTTTGTAGTCGGCCTGGAACGACTGGCGGAAGTTCTCTTCGAGCGCCACGCCGTCGCTCAGCCCGCGTATGAACTGGGCCAATTGCGGCTGGCGCTTGCCGCCGTCGCTCAGCATCAGGTAGTGGATGAGCGCCCACGACTCGGCGTAGAAGATGCCGGCCTTCCTGCTCTCGTTGTAGTGCGGCGATTTGCGGTCAACCTCCAACAGCGTCTTGAGGGGAAGCAGGGGGCTTTGCCTCAGGGCGAGGATGTGCCGAGGGATGGGCATCCCGAGTGCCGCCTTCTGGTCGTCGTCTTCGGTCGTGAAAGTGCTGTAGAACTCGGCCAGCCCCTCGTTGAGCCACACGGGGGCGTTCGGCAGGTTGGCGCGCATGATGAAGTGCTCGTACTCGTGGAAGATGACCTCGTAAGGGGTCGCGCCGCGGTCCTCCGAGGTGAGCGCGATGTAGTTCACGTCGGGGGTGGGCAGGAAATACCCTGCGACGTTGTCCCGCGGCTTGCCGTTGTAGAGCGGCTTGAAGGGCTTGAACGAGTCGTGGCTTTTAAAGAGGACGACCGTCGTCGGCACGGGCGTCTCGATCTGCGCCCTGGGGAAGAGCAGCGAGAGCACGTGGCGGAACCGTTCGAGGCGGGTCGCCAGCTTGCGTATGTCGCCCTCAGCGGCGTTGCCGATGACCGTAAAATTCTTCGTCTGCACACTGGCCCAGGTCTCTTTCGCGTGGGAAGAGGCGGGGAGCAGTAGGAGCAGGGAGAGCGTGAGCAGGCGGGCGGCGTTGATTCTTCTCATAAGCCTTCGAGTGGTGTCGTGAACTTCGGCCGAAATTTAAAGCGGGGGAAAGGCGGCGGCTTCCCAAGTCCGTCCGCGCTCGCACGCGGCGGACGGGAACAATAGGTCACAGGCGGGCGCGGAGTCAATTAATGCGCGCCTTCAAGTCCAGTAGGTGCGGTCGAGCGAGCGGTAGCTGACGGCCTCCGCGACGTGCGTCGCGTCTATCCCGCTTTTGTCTTCGAGGTCTGCGATGGTGCGGCTGACTTTGAGGATGCGGTCGTAGGCGCGCGCGGACAATCCCTGGCGCGTCATGGCGGCTTCGAGCATTCGCTCGCTCTCCGCGTCAATCCGGCAGTAGCGGCGAATCAGTCGCGGCGGCATCTGCGCGTTCGAGAAAATCCCCTCCCGCTCGAAACGCTCGCGCTGCCGCAGCCGGGCGCGCACGACGCGCTCGCGTATGCTCGCGGAAGCCTCTGGCTCTGGGCCGACGCCCGCGCGCCCGGTCAACTCCTTGAAGCGCACGGCCGGCACGTCGACGTGTATGTCTATGCGGTCGAGCAGCGGCCCCGAGACGCGCCCGACGTAGCGCTGTATCTGCGGCGGCGTGCAGCGGCACTCGCGCGTCGGGTCGTTCCAATAGCCGCAGGGACAGGGATTCATCGCGCAGACGAGCATGAACGAGGCCGGGAACGTCAGGGACATCGCGGCGCGGCTGATCGTGACCATGCGGTCTTCGAGCGGCTGGCGCAGGACTTCCAGCACGCTGCGGTCAAACTCCGGCAGCTCGTCCAGGAACAGAACCCCGTGGTGGGCCAAACTGACTTCGCCGGGGCGCGGGACGGTCCCGCCGCCGATGAGCCCCGCGTCGGAGATGGTGTGGTGCGGCGCGCGGAAAGGCTTTTCGGTCACGAGCCCCGCGCGGCTCGTCAGCCCCGCGACCGAATGAATCTTCGTCAGCTCAAGCGCGGCCTCGAATTCGAGCGGCGGCAGGATGGTCGGCAGCCGCTTGGCGAGCATCGTCTTGCCCGAGCCCGGCGGCCCTACGAGTAAAATGTTATGGCTCCCCGCGCTCGCGACTTCCAGCGCGCGCTTGGCCGCGAACTGCCCGCGCACCTCGCGGAAGTCAACGCTGTAGTGGTCCGCAGTCTTCAGCACTTCGGAGGGGTCAACGCGCAGGGGGGCGGGCGGGTCGCCGGAGCGCAGGCGCGCGATGAGTTCGACCGCGGCGCGTAAGGAGGAGACGCCGTAAACGTCGACGCCCGAGACGACCGCGGCCTCGCGCGCGTTCTCTTCGGGCAGGATGAGGTGTTTGATTGAAGACTCGCGAGCGCGCAGCGCGATGGGCAGCGCGCCGCGCACGGCGCGGACGCGGCCGTCCAAAGACAACTCGCCGACGGAGAGCGTGTCGGTCAGCCCTTCGGCGTCTCCGAGGTCGCCGTTCGCCCCGAGGATGCCGAGCGCGATGGGGAGGTCGAAGCTCGCGCCCTCCTTGCGCACGTCGGCGGGCGCGAGGTTGATCGTCGTCTTGTGGAACGGGAAGAAGAAGCCGCAGTTGGTGACGGCCGCGCGGATGCGCTCGCGCGATTCCCTCACGGCCGCGTCCGGCAGGCCGACGATGGTCACGCTTGCTGGCGCGTCCGCCTCATTGCGCGCGGGCGTCAGATCGACTTCGATGTCAACGAGGTCTGCGTCAATGCCGTAGACGGCGGCCGACTGTGTGCGGAAGAGCATGGTGAGACATGCTCCTCTGCGAAGGGTGTAGAGCAGCGGCGAGTGCCGCAAAGGAGAAGTGTGCCGACGTGATGAAAAGTAGAGAGCGCGCCTCAGTCGAACGTTCGACTGAGGCGCGCTCCTTCAGGGTTTATCAAGCATCCAGAACCGGGTGGGTCGAGAACGCTTCTAACGCTTCAACGGGTTTAGCGGCCGCTGCGGCGGCGCGAGGAGGCGGGCGCGGCTTTCGGAATTCTGACTTCCTTGCCTGCCTCGAACTCCGAATTGACGCCGACGCCGTTCATCTTGGCGATCTCTTCGGCCGAGACGTTGTGAATCGTCGCGAGGCGGGCCGGCGTGTCGCCCGAGCGCGCCTTGACCTTCATCATGCCCGGCGCGGCCGGCGTCGTCTCCGCGGACGTGGTCGCGCGCTTGTAGCTCGCCAGTTGCACGTTGTTGCTGCCCGGCGCGACATCGCGCCGCTCGACCGGGATGCCCTTCAGCGCGGCGACGAACTGGTCCGCGCGCCCCGCCGGGATGCGCACCCTGTAGGACTCGCCGCGCGGCGTCACGTCGCGCCTCAACTCGGGGTTGAGCATGCGCACGTAGTCGAGACTGGTGTTGGTCGTCTGCGCGATGAGTTGCAGGCTGGTCGCCGTCGGCACCTCGACCACGTCGTAAGCGAGCGGCGGGTCCGGCCGGACGCCCTTGAAGCCGTACTTCTCGGGGTTCTTCGCGATCAGCATCGTCGCCAGGATGGCCGGCACGTAGTTGCGCGTCTCCTGCGCGATGTACGGGAAAATCTTCCAGTAGCTGCGCGAGCCGGCGCGCGAGATGGCGCGGTCGATGTTGCCCTGGCCCGTGTTGTAGGCGGCCATCGCGAGCTGCCAGTCGCCGAAGTGGTTGTAAAGGTCTTTCAGGTATTTGGCCGAGGCGCGCGTCGCCTTCTCGAAGCCGTTGCGCTCGTCAATCCAGGCGGTCTGGCGCAGGCCGTAGGTGCGGCCAGTGCCGGGGATGAACTGCCAGAGGCCGGAGGCCGCGGCCCACGACTGGGCCTTCGGTCGCCACCCGCTCTCGACCTGGCCGAGCCAGGTGATGTCCTCGGGCACGCCCTCCTCGCGGAAAATCTTCCGCGCCATCTGCATGAACTGCCCCGAGCGGCGGATGCCGACTTCCATCGTCGAGCGCCCGCGCCCCTGGAAGAAGTTGATGAACTGCTGGATGAGCGGGTTCGTCTCAATCGGGAAGTCCAGGGTGCTCTTCGAGTACTCGATGGTCGCGAGGTCGTCCGGGCCGACGTCCTCGGTCTCGCTCGGCGTCAGGATGAGCTTGGCGTATTCGTCGAGCGGCGAGGGCTCGAACTTCTGGTGCTTGAAGCCGGGCTCCTGCTGCTCCTGGTCTTCCTGCTGGGACTGGCCGCTGTAGTTGACCGGCTTTATCTGTGCCAGTTCCGCGCGCGGCGTCACGGGCTGCTGCTGCGGGACTTCGAGGCGGAAGACGCGCTCGACCAGCTCCAGGTAGTAGGTCTGCAACTTCTGGCTGGCGCGGACGTCGAGGCCGGACTCCAGGATGGTGTCCACGGCGCGGTCGAACTTCTCGCGCGCCTGGAGGCGCTCGCCCGCCTTGAGGTGCACTTCGCCCTCCTTGAAGCGGGCCTCGGCCTGCGTGATGACCTGGGCGACGCGCACGTCCATCTTCTCGATCTCGGTCGGGATGGAGCGCGCAGACGAGCCCATCTGTTGTGCGAAAACGTTAGCGGCGGGCAGCGCGAGCGCAGCGAAAAGGGCGGCGCGAATGATTACGCGGGGGAAGCTCGTTGTCATCAATCGTCTCTTCTCCTTACTACGAGGCTTAGGGCGAATCCACGACGGCGACTCGTCCCCGAAGAGAGTCGCGCGCGAGCGGCATCCACAAAAATCTAACGCGAGGGGCTGGTAAAAGTTCCTGTATTGACTCAGCCCGCAGGGCAGGGCCAACGTTGCGGGCCGACGGTTAGCGGAGGTTATCACACGATTTTCCGCAGTGTCAAACAATTCGCCACTTAAAGTAGAAGGCGAAGCGGTTAAATTTTCCACTTAAAACCGCATCGCCCGTGCCTATAAAGATGCGTCTACACGCCCGCAGGTTGCGCCCCGCAGGGAGAATTTTTTGCAGAGTTAATTGTTGAAATAGTTAGGGAAAACCCTTCGGCCAAGCTTGAAATTCGGGCCGCGCGAGCGCCTGCGGGATGAGGCCGCGGGAAACGGAAGCCTGACGGCCCGGCCCGCCTGAAATTCGGCATTGACGCCCACCCGATTCAGCCTCGCCACCCCCCGGCCGGGACGTTGTAGCGCCCGGCGAGCCTGGCCGGTGTGTCGCCCGGCCAGGCTTTGATTACCATCAGGCGCGGCCCTTTCTCGGGCACACGGTCACGCTTCCCTTTAGGAATGTCCTTGAGGAGGCGTATGAACTGCTCGGCGCGCCCCGCCGGGACGCGCATCCTGTAGGACTGGCCGCGCGGCGTCACGTCGCGCATGAGTTCGGGGTTGAGCGTTCGAATCTCGTCAACGCTCGCCTCCGTAGCCCGCGCCACGAGGTAGAGGCTGGTCGCCGCCGGCACCTCGACCACGTCGTAAGCGAGCGGCGGGTCAGGGCGGACAGCGCCGAAGCCGTATTTTTCGGGGTTCTTCGCGATCAGGATTGTAGCGAGGACGGCCGGCACGTAGTTGCGCGCCTCCCGCACCAGGTAGGGACGAATCTTCCAGTAATTTGTTGAGTTCGCGCGTGCGACGGCACGAACAATATCTTTCTGGCTAGTGTGGTAAGCGGCCAGGGCAAGTTCCCAACTGCCGAAATGGTTGTAGAGGTCTTTGAGGTAGCGTGCGGCGGCGCGCGTGGCCTTCTCGAACCCCCTGCGCTCGTCAATCCACGGAGTTACCCTCAACCCATATCTCTTTGCCTTGCTCGCAGGGAACTGCCAGAGGCCGGTGGCCGCGGCCCACGACATGGCCCTCGTGCTCCACCCGCTCTCGACCTGCGCGAGCCAGATGATGTCCTCGGGCACGCCCTCCTCGCGGAAGATGCGTCGGGCCATCTGCACGAACCGGCCCGAGCGGCGGATGCCGACTTCCATCGTCGAGCGCCCGCGGCCCTGGTAATAATTGATGTACTGCTGTACGAGATCGTTCGTCTCGGCCTGCCAATCGGGCGAGTTCCTGATGAGTTCGATGTCAACGAGGTCTTCAGGCTCAACCCGCTGCTCGCCGGGCGTCAGGACGAGTTTGGTGTGAAAGTCGCCATCGGCCGGCGGGCGCGCGGGAGTTTGCGCGTGAAGTTTAAGGGGGACGGCGAACGCGGCTAAGAGGGCGGCGCACGCAATCAGACGGGGAGGGCGGGTCTTCAAAGTCGTCCTCCTACTCTATTGAGGATTACAGCGAAGCCGCGACGGCGACCTCTCCCCGCAGCGAGTCGCACGCACGCCGAGTCGACAGCTTTTCAGAAGCCGTGCTCTTTAAAGTCTCTGCCGCGCGCTTCTGGGGACGGCCGCCTGCGGCAGACGCGCGGGGCGCGCAGGGCTGCTCGCCGCGGGCGGCACGATCCTGTCCTTGAGCGCCTCGCGGAAGACCTGGCGGACGTTGTCGGCGAAGACGAAGCGTATGTCGCCGAAAAGCTCTTTCGGCACCTCGTCCATGTCGCGGCGGTTCAGTTGCGGCAGGATGATGGTCGAGACACGCGCGCGGCGCGCGGCCAGCACCTTCTCCTTGACCCCGCCGACGGGCAGCACGTTGCCGCGCAAAGTTATCTCGCCCGTCATCGCCACGTCCTTGCGGATGGGGCGCTGCGAGAGCACCGAGACCATCGCCGTCGCCAAAGTGATGCCCGCGCTCGGGCCGTCCTTCGGGATAGCGCCCTCGGGGATGTGTATGTGCAGGTCGTAGTTGTCGAAATCCTCTTCGGCAATCTCTAATTCGCGGGCGCGCGACTTGGCGTAGGAGTAGGCCGCCTGCGCCGACTCGCGCATGACCTCGCCGAGCTGGCCCGTCAGGACGAGGTTCCCCTTGCCCTTCATCCTCAGCGCCTCTATGAACAGCACGTCGCCGCCGACGGCCGTCCACGCGAGGCCCGTGGCGACCCCGACCTGATCCTTCTTCAGGACCTCGTCCGGCATCACTTTGGGCGCGCCGAGGAACTCGTGCAGGTTCTTCAGCGAGACGCGCACGGTCCCCGTGTGCCCCTCGGCGATGCGGCGGGCGACCTTGCGGCAGATTGTGCCAATCTCGCGCTCCAACTGCCGGAGGCCAGCCTCCTGCGTGTACTGCTGGATGATGGCCGCGAGCGCCGTCTTCGAGATGTGCAGGTCGCGGGCGGTGATGCCGTTCTCTTCGAGCTGCTTCGGCAGGAGGTGCCGGCGCGCTATCTCGCGCTTCTCTTCCTCAGTGTAGCCGGCGAGCCGTATGACCTCCATGCGGTCGCGCAGCGCCGGCTGGATGGTGTCGAGCACGTTGGCCGTCGTCATGAACATCACGTTCGACAAATCGAAGGTGACGCCGAGGTAGTTGTCGCGGAAGTTGTTGTTCTGTTCCGGGTCTAAAACTTCCAGCAGGGCGGACGACGGGTCGCCGCGAAAATCCGCTCCGACCTTGTCGATCTCGTCGAGCATGATGAGCGGGTTGTTCGTCCCGGCCTGCTGTATGGCCTGGATGAGGCGGCCCGGCATCGCGCCGACGTAGGTTCGGCGGTGGCCGCGAATCTCCGCCTCGTCGTGGACGCCGCCCAGAGACAGGCGCATGAACTTCCGGTCCAGTGCGCGCGCGATGGACTTGCCCAGAGAAGTCTTGCCGACGCCCGGCGGGCCGACCAGGCAGAGGATGGAGCCCTTCGGCTTCTCTTTTAATTTACGGACGGCGAGCGCCTCGACGATGCGCTCCTTGACCTTCTCCAGCCCGTAGTGGTCTTCGTCCAGGATGCGCTGGGCCTTGATTAAGTCCAGGTTGTCCGCCGAAGCCTTCGACCACGGGAGGTCGGTCATAATCTCCATCCAGTTCCTGAGCGTCGCCGTCTCGGCCGCGTCCGGGTGCATGCGCTCCAGCTTCTTCAACTGGCGCACCGCCTCCTCCTCCGCCGGCTTCGGCATCTTCGCCGCCTCAATCTTCTCGCGCAACTGCGCTATCTCTTCCGCCAGCTCGTTGCCCTCGCCCAACTCCGACTGGATGGCCTTCAACTGCTGGCGCAAGTAGAACTCGCGCTGCGAGCGGTCGATGTCGGCGCGGGCCTGCGTGTTGATCTCCTGCTGGACGGTGAGGACTTCGATCTCCTTGTTCAAAAGCTCGTTGACGCGCCTGAGGCGCGCGGTCGTGTCCGCGATGTCGAGGACGCTCTGCGCGTCCTCGACTTTGAGTTCGAGGTTCGAGGCGGACAGGTCCGCGAGGCGGCCGGCGTCGTCCAGGTTCGCGATGATCGCCATCACCTCGGGCGAGATGTTCTTGCCGAGGTTGGCGGCCTTCTCCATCGAGGCGCGCACGTTGCGAATCAGGGCTTCGACTTCGAGCGAGCGCTCCGGGGTGGTCGTCTCCTGCACGACCTGTAGGCGCGCGCGCAGGTACTCGCCCGAAACTTCGACCGACTCGATGCGCGCGCGGGCGAGCCCCTGGACGAGGATGCGTATGCGCCCGTCGGGCAGCTTGAGCATCCGCATGATGACGGCGACTGTGCCAATCTGGTAGAGGTCTTCGCCGGCCGGCTCCTCCTTGTCCAGGTCCTTCTGCGAGGCGAGCAGAATCATGCGGTTCTCGCCCAGAGCCTCGTCGACCGCGCGGATTGACTTGTCGCGCGAGACGAAGAGCGGGACGATCATGAAGGGGTAGATGACGATGTCGCGCAAGGGGAGCACGGGCAGCTCGTTAGGAATCTGCAACTGCTGCTCGCCGCCCTCGGCTATCTCCAGGCCATCTGGAATGTCTACGCTGTGTGATGACATATCAAATATACGAATCAATATGAATGACGGATGAAGCGCGCTTCGGTTACACGGGAAATTCAGCCTTCCGCTTCTTTAATCGGAACCCTGAATTCCGCGCCGCGCCTCTCTTTGCGCTTCGGCAGCCGCACGGTCAGCACGCCGTCGCGCAACTCGGCCGTCGCCTCCGCGACGTTGACCGTCCACCTGAGCGGCACGACGCGGCTGAAATGGCCGTAACTGCGCTCTGAGCATAGATGCGAGATGACACGATTTTGTGGCGCGCGTTTCTTCTTCTCGCCACAGACGCGCAGGTGCGTGCTCGTCAGCCCGACCTTGATGTGCGACGCGGCCACCCCCGGCAGCTCCACCCGCACCGTGACCTCGTCCTTCGTCTCGCACAAATCGACGGGCGGGGCCCACGACGCGCCCGCCACGGGCACTTCGGCCTCGGTCGCCTCCTGCAACGCCGCGTACAGACGCCCCACGCCGTCGCGCAGCCGCTCCAACTCGATTCTCTTCAGCCCGACGTGGGCAGCTTTTATCATAAAAAAGTGACGAGTGATCAGTAAACCCGCCTGCCTTTACTGGTCACTTACTTACTTATCACGGTTTCTGAGCTCTTTTCGCCGCCGCTCCGCTGCCAGCGCGGGCGCGAGGGTCTTCAATTCGTGCATGAATTCGGAAACGTCTTCGAATTCGAGGTAGACGGAGGCGAAGCGGACGTAGGCGACCTTGTCCAGCTCCTTGAGGCGGCGCATGATCATCTCGCCGACCTTGCTGGTGGGGCGCTCGCGCTCGGGCGACTCCTGCACGTACTTCTCGATGGAGTTGACGATGCTGTCGAGTTTCGAGGAGGGCACGGGCCGCTTCTCGCAGGCGCGCAGCAAGCCGGCCATCACCTTGTTGCGGTCGAACGGCTCGCGCCGGCCGTCCTTCTTGATGACCATGTAGGGTATCTCGTCAATCCGCTCGTAAGACGTGAAGCGGCGCTCGCAGCGCAGACACTCGCGCCGCCGCCGAATCGAGTCGCCCTCGCGCGACTCGCGCGAGTCAACCACCTTGTCTTCGATGAACCCGCAGAAAGGACACTTCATAAAAGCTCCTTGAAAAGCCGTGAATCGTAAACCCCGAACGGATGAAAAACGTCTTTCTTTTACGATTCACGATTTACGTTTCTTCTTCCGGCTTCAGCCGGAGGGCCGCGGGCGTCCCCGTGAACTCCCCGGTTAAGACCTCAACGTCGTCGCCTTTGGTGCAGCGCACGCTCGCGCGTATGCGCCTCCCCTCCTGAAGTTTTTCGACCACTTCGACCACGCAGGTGACGGTCTCGCCGACGAAGACCGGCTGGTGGTAGCGGAAGTGCATCTCGGAGGCCAGGAAGGCGAGCATCCCGCCGACGTGCGTCGCGAGGCTCGCCGTCAAAAGACCGGGAACGATGCGGCGGCCGAACTTGGTCTGCGCGGCGAACTGGTCGTCTATGTGGAAAGGGTTGAAGTCGCCGGTCGCCCCTATGAAGAGCGCCACGTCGCCGTCGGTCAGCGTGCGGCTCCAGCGGTAACGCATCCCGACCTCGATCCCAGCGAACGTCTTCTCCACCTGTGCGCGCAAGTCAGACATCACTGCCACCTCCCGCCGTAAACACTCCTCATTCGCTCACGCCGACCGTCTTCAACTCGTTCGAGACCTCTTGTTTACCGTCCCCGGCCTCGTCCCTCTCAATCGAGTGCTCTATCTCTTCGGAGGACGTGAGCTGTTGCAGGCGCTTGAAGCTCACGTTGCCGTGCAGGAAGTAGTAGAGCCCCCAGACCATAGCGGGCGCGAAGGCCACGAGGTGGAGCATGATGGAGACGGCCGCGGCCTCGTTCTGCGGCCGGCCCAGGAAAATCAGCCCGGCGGCCGTCGCCGCGTGGAACGCACCCGCAGCGCCGCCCGGCGTCGGCACGAGCGACCCCACGAGCGACCAGCCCATCACGAAAATCGTCTCCTTAAACCCGAATTGCAGGCCGAAGGCGCGAATCACCAGCCAGTTCGACAGGATGTTGAGGACCCAGATGATGGCCGTCCAGCCGACCGTCACGGCCAACTCCCTCGGGTCCGCCAGAATCCTCAGCGCCGCCGCTAGCTGTTCGAGCAGGTGCGTCAGCGCGCGCGCCACGCGCGGCGGGACGAAGCGCCAGCGCTTGAACCTCGCGTCGAGCCAGCGGATCGCGCCCTGCGAGCGGCGCTCGAACCAGATCAGGAAGCCCAGGCCACTGACGGCGATTATCAGCAGAATCAGCCCGGCGATGCGGACGGTCGCCAGTTGCGACTCCTGGCCTTCGGGCGCGGGGAACCAGAGTAGATTCAGCGCGAAGAGGACGACGACGGCCGTGATGTCGCAGAGCCGTTCGAGCATGATGGTGACGAACGAGCCCGCGGGCCGGACGCGCTTGTCGTAGAGCGGCAGCACCACGGGCCGCACGACTTCGCCCGCGCGCCCGAAGAGGAAGACCGCGCCGAAGCCCACGGTCGTCGCCGCGAACAGCGGCCGGAGGCCCGCCTTGGCGAGCGGAGAGAGCAGCGTGCGCCAGCGGTAGGCGCGCAGCAAATAGGTCACGGAGACGGTGGCGACGCCCGCGGCGAGCAGCTTCCAGTCGGCCGCCTTCAGGCTCCGGCCCACCTCCGCCCAGTCCAGTTTCCGCCCGAACCACCATAAAATCAGGACGGCCAGCAAGAGCAGGAGGAGAAATTTGAGGTGCTTCAGCAAATGTTTTCGACTTTGAGCGCGCTTGAAAGTTGACCCTGCTGGATAGGCGACCACAATATATTGGGTGGCGTCGGAAGGCTACAACAGTTCCGTTCGGCGGCGCAACCGCGCGTGGGCCCAATTCGGGCGGCAAAGCGGCCGCGCCTGGGGTATAATTGCGGGACGGGTCGCCCCGCCACTCAATTTAAGGGACGTTTCGGGGGGAACTTTCAGTCTCCGCCGCTCGTAATCTGCGCTTGACAGGGAGTTTTCCACCCTGCGCGAGGCGCTTTCGGGCCGCAAGAGAGGGACGACCGGGAATCGGAGAGGCAAGAGGTGGGAGCTGCAAAGGTTTTGGCTACGGCGGGCGAAGGAGCCGAGTTAGTCAGGAGGTGTCGCGCCGGCGACGGCGCGGCGTGGGAAGAGATTGTCCAGACCTACTCCCGACGCATCTACAATCTGGCCTACCGCTTCACCTCCCGTGCCGACTCGGCAGAAGATTTGACGCAGGAAGTTTTCATACGCGTCTACCGCTCTTTGGATCAATACGACCCCAGGCAGGGTGACCTTCAGAACTGGCTGATGCGGCTGGCGCGCAATCTAATCATTGACGACTACCGCCGCCGCCAGCGCACGCCGCACGACACGCAGGCGGACGACCTCGAAGATCACACCTACCACCTGCGCTCGGCCAGCAACTCTGTGCAGCGCGAGATGGAGCGCCGCGAGCTGGGCGAGCAGGTGCAGGCCGGGATTGACAAGCTCTCGCCGGATTTACGCACCTGCGTCATCCTGCGCGACATAGAGGAGCTGAGTTACCAGGAGATCGTCGACCTCCTGGAAATACCCGAGGGGACCGTGAAGTCGCGCATCAACCGGGGCCGGATCGAGCTGGCGAAAATCCTGCGCCGGATGCGCGTGGTGGCGATGAGCAACGTTTAGACAAATAAGGAGACGCCCGGGCGTCATGAGAATTTAGAAAGGCGATAAGGTAAAAGGCAAAGTGAAGGGATTGGAAGTTTAATATAGTTGCCATCTGACTTTTACCTTTTTACTTTTACCTTTGCCATACATTCTGGGGGACAGAAACGAGAAGCTGATGATGCTGTGCGCGGAATTTGAGAACAAACTGACAGACTACCTGGACGGCTCGCTCGAAGCCGAAACGAACCGCGCGTTCGCCGAGCACGCTTTGCGCTGCCCTGTCTGTCACGAACTTTTAGGCGAAGTCAAGAACACCTTGCAGGCGTGCCGCACGGCCGAGATGCCCGTGCCCAGCGCCGAACTCGAAGCGCGCATTCTCTTGCAGACCGTGCCGGAGATGGCGATGACGTGCGACGAGTTCGAAGAGCACCTGACCGACTACCTCGACGGGTTCTTACCCGCCTCCCTTTACCACCGCTGGGAACGCCACGCGGCGCTTTGCGAGCGCTGCACCGAGCTGCCGGGCCAGGTGGTCCGCGCCATAGGCGCTTGCTACACGTACATCAACGAGGAGCGGCCCGTCCCCGTCGGGCTGCACGAAAAAATCTTACAGGCCACATTGGGCACGACGGACGCCGAAGAGGTGCGCGCCCCCCTGGCCGCGCGCATCGCCGCGCGCCTGCGCCTCTGGCTCGACCCGATTGTCTCGCCGCAGCTCGCGACCGTCGCGACCATGCTGCTCGTCTGCGTCATGGTGCTCACGAGCACCGTCTCGGCCGACGGCTCCATCAGCGGCCTCTACCGCGCCGGGATCAAACTGGCCGGCCGCGCTTACTCGGGCGTCGAGGAAGGCCCGAGGCCGGCGGCAGACTCGGGCAGGTTCAACAGCATCGCCGAGGGCGTGACGACGAATTTGTCCGTCCGCCCCAGCCCGAAGAAGCCCGACACGCGGCAGGGCGGCGCTGAGCAGAAGCAGGAGCAGAAGTAGACGGGCGAGAGTTTGAGAGAAAGGGACCGGGCGGCGGGCTTTAACTTAATGTATTGCGCTTACCACTCAAAAAATCCGGCGGCCGTTGAATGTCACCGCTGCGCGCGCGCGCTCTGCTCGGCGTGCGACCATCGCATACGCGGCTTCCCCTACTGCCAGGACTGCATCGTCGCCGGCGTTGACCTCTTGCAGGTGCAGACTCGCTCGAACGTCCTGCCGACCCTGCGCCGCAACAACTCGCCGCTCGTCGCGACGCTCCTTTCGTTCGTGCCCGGCCTGGGCGCGGCCTACAACGGGCAAACCTCGAAGGCCATCGTCCACTTCGCCGTCTTCGCCAGCTTCTTCCAACTGGCGATTGTGACCGAGAGCGTGGACTTCGGGCTCCCGCTCTTCGTCGCGGGCTTCTTCGGCACCTGGCTCTTTTCAGCGGTCGACGCCTACCGCACGGCGCAACTGCTGCGCGCCGGGCTCACGCCCGACACCGAGCAGGACGTGATCGCGCGCCGCCTCTACGGCAGCCCCCTGGCCTGGAGCATCACGCTCATGCTCCTCGGCGCGATTTTCCTGGTTCACTCCATCATCGGCATACGCCTCCCCGTCCGGCAGGTGCTCCCCGTCCTGCTGCTTCTCCTGGGCGCGTACATGCTCGGCGACTACCTGCTCCGCCAGCGCAGGCACAGGAATTACCTGCTGAACTTCGACTCGAACCCGCAGATGCCGGCGGTCGTCCCGGCCAATTCGGGAAGGTTCCAGACGGGCGAGTTAATCTCCCAAGTCTCCGCCACGCGCTCGGTCGCGCCCCTCCCCTTCGAGCAGAGACCTTGAAAAGCAGTCAACGGCGAGTGGTAAATGGTGAATGGAGAAAAGCAGTTCTCCCTATTCACTATTTACCATTCACTGTTCACCTTGTTATAGTGTCCGCGAGAGGTAACAGAAATCATGTCAGCTTTTCTTAAAGTGGCGGGTCGGTGGGGCGGCATCCTGACGGTCATCGTGCTCTTAATCACGCTCCTGCGCCAGCTCATCTCGCTCGTCAGCTTTCTCTTCGTCGCCATCAAGGCCCTGATCGTCATCGCCTTCATCGGCCTCGTGCTGGTGATGATTTATCTCGTGATGCGCGGGCGCTCCGAGCGGCGGCGGGAGGCCGAAGACATCTAGCGGCCGCGCCCCGGGTCGCTTCCGACAGGCAAATTTTCGACTCAGCTCGTGCGACGAATATCGCACGGGCTGCCTTATTTTTCGTTCACCCTCCATACAAAAGTGCTCCTGAGCGGTTGCAATCTGCCGCCCCGTGTGATAGTTTCCGCCACCTCGCAGCGAATATCGGACGGGTTGGTAAGTTTTAACGCCTCGTGCCCTGTCCCTTCGCTGCAAGCCTACGAGTTAGGTTCAAACAAAAAATAGTCCCCAGAGTTTTTGGTTAGCATCAGTCGCCCTCGTCCGGCAGACTGTGCTTTTCACGGGCGGCCCACGCGCGGCTCTCCTGATTTTTTTTCGCACCGCGCAAGGGCGAGCTACAAGGAGCACATTTAATGGTTAGAGACGACCGTCTTTACGCATTCATCATCGCACACACCTCGCGTTCCCGTTCCCAAATCCGCCGCATCTGCGTTCACAAACGCTGGCTCAAGCTCTCGGCCTTCGGCGCAGTCATACTCTTTTTCGCCGCCGCCTACGGCATCTACGGGCTGACCCAGCACCTGCGCCACCAGAACGTGGAGCAGGAGAACGCGCGGCTGCGCGCGGAGAATGAAAGACAGAAGCAGCAGCTCAACAACCTGAACAACCGCGTCGAGCGCGTCGAGGACGCCTCGCGCAAGCTGGCCGAGATGTCCGGCGTCAGCCACGACGAAGGCCAGGAACAGCCCGCCGTCACCAACGGCGCGGGCGGCCCGTTCGTCCCCGTCGACGACGCGGCCGTGGTCGAATACAAGACCGACCACCTGGAGCAGGAGCTGCGCCTCTTCGAGGCCGCCCTGCGCGAGCGCGCCGCCGTCCCCTCGCTCTGGCCCGTCGCCGGGACTCTTGAGAGCGGCTACGGCGTGCGCCGCAACCCCTTCGGCGGCTACTCCTACGAATCGCACGAGGGCCAGGACATAGAGGCCGAGATGGGCACGCCCGTTGACGCCACCGCCAGCGGCACCGTCACCGTCGCCTGCGTCCAGAACGGCTACGGCAACGTCGTCTACATAGACCACGGCAACGGCCTCTCGACCCGCTACGGCCACCTCTCGCGGATAGACGTTGCGGTCGGCCAGCAGGTCAAGCGCGGCGAGCGCCTCGGCCTCGTAGGTTCGACGGGGCGCTCCACAGGCCCGCACCTGCACTACGAAGTCCGCATCAACAACCAGCCCGTCAACCCCAGACCCTACCTCCCCGGCGCGGGAGAGGAAGAGCAGTAGGCAGCAGGCAGCAGGCAGTGGGCAGTTAACAACAAGGCAGCCGGGCGTGATTGACCCGGCTGCCTCTTTTCTTTTGTCCTTGTCTTAACTGCCCACTGCCAAGCGCCAACTTTTTCTGCTACTATTCGGGCAAGCCTAAACCGGTTTACATCACTACAAAAGGGAGAACATTATGCCCTCCAGACTCTCGCGTGTGGCGGCTCTCGCGCTCGCCGCGCTGATGCTCTTTACGCTCGTCCCCTTCCGCGCCGCCGCGGACGAGGGCATGTTCCTGCCGGACGCCATCGCCTCGCTCCCCTTCGACAAGTTCGCCAAGCGCGGGCTCAAGCTCAAGCCCGCAGACCTCTACGACCCGAACGGCGTGAGCATCAAGGACGCGGTCGTCATCGTCGGCGGCGGCACGGGCGAGTTCGTCTCGCCCGAAGGGTTGCTCCTGACGAACCACCACGTCGCCTTCGACGCGCTCGTCGCGGCTTCGACTCCCGCGAGCGATTACGGCACGGTCGGCTTCACGGCGAAGACGCGCGAGGAGGAGTTGCCGGCGCAAGGGTACACCGTGACGATCACGCAGGCCCTGAGCGACGTGACGAATGAAGTCACGGCCGGCATCCCCGAAACGGCGACGCCGCAGGAGCGCAGCCGCGCCATCACGGCCAAGATCGAGACAATCGAAACGACTGGCGCGAGCGCCGACGACGGCGTCTCGATTCGCGTGATGCCGATGAACGAAGGGCTCTCTTACTACAAGTTCACTTACCTCACGCTGCGCGACGTGCGTATCGTTTACGCGCCTCCCAAGAGCATAGGCTTTTACGGCGGCGACCCGGACAACTTCGAGTGGCCGCGCCACTGCGGCGACTTCACCTTCATGCGCGCCTACGTCGGGGCGGACGGCAAGCCCGCCGACTACGCGAAGACGAACGTGCCCTACAAGCCGAAGAAGTTCCTGTCGCTCTCGATGGGCGGCGTCAAGGAGGGCGACTTCCTGATGGTCATGGGCTACCCAGGCTCCACGCGCCGCTACCGCGAGAGCTACTCCGTCGCCTACAACCAGGACATCTTCATGCCCTTCCTCGTGGACCTCTACAACTACCGCATAGAGACCTTGCGCAACCAGGGCAAGAACGACCCGGCGCTGCGCGTCAAGTTGCAGAGCGACATCTTCGGGCTGAGCAACGACCTGAAGAACTACGAGGGCTCCGTCATCGCCATGCGCCGCGCAGGCATCGTCGAGAAGAAGCGCGCCGAGGAGGCGGCCTTCACGCAGTGGGTCAACGCGGACGCGACGCGCAAGGCCAGGTACGGCGAGGCGCTGCCGTCTCTCGAAAAGTCTTACCAGGAGTTGACGGCCACGGCCATGCGCGACCAGTTGATTCAGCAAATCTTCACGGCCACGGACCTGCTCGGCATAGCCTTCTTCGCGCAGCGCGCGGCCGCGGACAAGGAGAAGCCTGAGGGCGAGCGCAACCCCGCGCTCGGTGCGCAGGGCGTCGCGCGCGTCCGCGCGCAACTCGGCGGCGCGCTCGCCAACCGCAACCCGACCTCCGAGCGCCTGTTCCTCGAATACCTCCTGGCGAAGGCCGCGGAGCTTCCCGCCGGGCAGAAGATAGAGTTCCTGGAGAAGCGCTTCGGGAGTCTTCAGGGCGACGCGCGCCGCCGCGCCGAGGAGGACTTCGCGCGCGCCATCGTCGACGTCAAACGCTTCTCGACCGAGCAGGGAGTCTCCGGCCTCTTCGACCTGACGACGGCGCAGTTGCGCGAGCTCCACGAGCCGCTCCTGGAATTCGCAGGGGAGTTGGGCGAGGAGTTCCAGCGCATCCAGGCGCGCACGCAGACCTTCAACGCGGCGGTCGCCCGCTGGCGGCCGCTGCTCGTGCGCGGCATGGCCGAGATGAAAGGCACTAAGCCTTACCCGGACGCCAACCGCACGCTGCGCTTCTCTTACGGCGAAGTGAAGGGCTACGTGCCGCGCGACGCCGCCGTCTACCTCCCGTTCACGAGCCTCTCGGGCGTCGTCGAGAAGGACACCGGGCGCGAGCCGTTCGACGCTCCCGCGCGCCTCAAGCAGCTTTACAGCGCCAAAGATTTTGGCCCATACGCGACGCCCGACGGCAGGGACGTGCCCGTCGACTTCATCTCGACGAACGACATCATCGGTGGCAACTCCGGCAGCCCCATCCTCAACGGGCGCGGCGAGCAGGTCGGCATCGTCTTCGACGGCAACTACGAGGGGCTCGGCAACGACTTCTTCTACAACGACGAGAAGGGCCGGACCATCTCCGTCGACATACGCTACGTGCTCTTCATCACAGACAAGTTCGGCGGCGCGGGCTACATCCTCAAGGAGCTCGACATCAGGAAGTAAGGGATTAACGGCTTCACTCGCCGCCTGACATCGGGGGCGCGCGGGGTGCGAGGGTCCCCGCGCGCCCCCGTCCGTCCGCGCGGATTCCGGCGTCTCCCCTCAACCACGCTCACGCCGAATTGTGCCTGTAAAATTTACCGCCTTGCCTCGCCGCGCCCGCGGGCCGGAAGCGCTGAAAATTTAGTTGACAGGCGCGAGCCATTAGTTCTACGCTCTGCACGTTTCTCTTTAGGGCCGGGGTTTTTCTCGCAGGTTATCTTCGTTGACCTCACGTCAACAGATAGTAAACAAGATAGTTTTTTCCCAAAAATTCTTTCCCGGCAATCCTAAAGGGATATTGTTCGAACTTTTGATTTTTGTCTTATCAGCCGTGCGGCTCCGACTTCGGGCCGACCGCGTAGCCCAATAGCCTATCAGCAGCACCACCGCGAGTCGGCCTGGCGCTTGACCAGCCGCGGACTCTGTCCCAGAGGTGTTGAATGAAGACCGATAGCTTTTTAAGACGCGCGCTGGAAGGGGAGGCCCTCAAACTCTACCAGGAGAGCATCGTCAGCCGCTGCCTCGGCCGCGTCTACGACGACAAGGTGAAAGCCCTGCAAGGCAGGCCGCTGGGCATGTTCTTCTACAACCTGAGGGCCATCTCCCTCGGGTGCGGCCTGATCTATCTCGTCATCCTCTGGACATTTTTACTTCTCCTGCCGAGCGACGCACAGATGATGCAGACGGGGTTGGTGCTCACGGGCTTCTGGCTGCTCGACGCGGTCGTGACCGCCGCCTTCCATAAATCGTTTATCAAGAAGCTGGGCGCGTTAGCCAAGTCGCCGCTCCCTCCCAACGAGTTTCCCCCGCTGTTCGACCGCTATTTCCTCCTCGACGCCCTGATGGTCTGCGCGCTGATCGTAGCCAGTAGAATACTGGGCATTAACCTTGAGGCGTTCGCCTCGCTGTGGTTCGCCAACATGGTGGTCTACAGCGCATACGTCCCCGGCGCGCGCAAGGTCAACCCGCTGATCATCACCGCCAGTTTTTTGGCCGCGGTCGCAGTCATCGCTGTGCTGCTCCTCATTTTCGGGGCGCGGATCAAAATCAGCGGGCCGTACTGGTTCAGAATTCTGCTCTACGCGGGCCCGCTTCTCGCAACGTCTTTGCTGACCGTCCTGTCGGTCTCGATGATTTCCTGGCTGCGAACCATCGAGCACGAAGTCACCCTCGACCGCCTCAAACTCCTGGGCGAGTTTGAGACGATCTTATCCGAACCTATCACCAAACCGCCGTCGGGCAGAATAGATTTGAACAGGGGCCGACTCATCGAGCAACAATTCAGCAAGCAGGCCGAGAAAGTGCTGAAACGACTCTGCTCACTCGGCCGTCCCTTCTGGTATCGCTCCGGCTGTCTCTGGTTTCTGGAGAATCACCGGGACCGCGGCGATGTGCTTATTCCGGGGGCTTACGTTAACTTCCCCGAGGCCAAGCTGTGCCGGGACGGGATCGAGCCCACCGGGTTACTGAGCCCCGAAGAATTGACCCTGCTGCATTCGATCAAGTACCAGCGGGGCGAACATCGAGCCGCGGAGACTGATTTCCGCAACGACCTGGACGCGCCCGCGGCCTTCATCCCGCTGCGCCGGGACGATAAGCAGATCGGAGTGCTGGCGCTGTACGGCGACGAGGGCGGGCCGCCGCTCCAGCGCCAGGAAGAGGAGTTTTTGAGATCGCTCGGCTCGATCATCTCCAACACGATGGAGCAGTGGGAGGGGCGCTACCGGGCTTTCCCTCAGCGCGAGATGGACGAGCTCTTCAAGTGCGAGACCTTGAACGAGGTCTTCAACAAGACGGCGAAAATCATGCAGGAGTATCTGGTGGCCGCCGGCTGCATGGTGATCTTCAGGTCGGAGCCGGACGACACCAAGATGGAGATCGTCGCCAAGGTGGGCTTCACCGACGCCATTAATAAAGTGAACCAGTACGAAGTCGGGAAGGGGCAAACCGGCGGCTGCGCCGCGACGGGCAAGGCCGTGCGCTGGGACGACGTGCCCCGGCACAGGGGCGAGTTCGACCCCAACCTGCTCCACGGGTTGGAGACGGCTCACAAGAAGCCGATTGTCTCCTGGATGGCGATTCCCATCGGCTCGCGCAAGCGAAACTACGGCGTCATCAAGGTGGTCAACCGTACTTCGCGGTGCTCCTGGTTCAGAGACGAGGACGAACAGTTGGGCGTCTCGCTCGCCCTGCGCCTGCAAGTCATCATAGAGAAATTTCAGTTCATCACGGAGACGGTCAAGGCGAAACAGGACGCGGAGGCGGGCAGGGCCGAGGCGCAACGCCAGTCCGAAAAAGCCAGCGCCGAGCAGAAGAAGGCCGTGGAGACCGCCACGCAGCGCCAGGAAGACCTGATGGTCATCACACACCAGTTGCAGGGGCCTTTGTTCTCGCTCATCGGGACCATCTCCTACCTGCAAACGAAGCCGGGCCTGAAGAATCTCAAGGAGCTCGAAATGTTAGAGGCCCTGGTCGAGGACGGCATCGCGCTCTGCTACGGGACGTGCACGACCTTCGCCATGGGGGCCGAGCAGAAGACCTCTTTCGACGCCGACTTTATAGACGCCCCGGAGGAGATGGAGAGGCTCTGCGCGCGGTTACAAAAAACGAACAGCCGGCCCGACCTGACCTTCACCCACAAAAGGGCGGAGGGCTTCCCCAAGATTTACATGGACCGGGACGTCTTCACCAGCGTGCTCTACAGCCTGATTCACAACGCCATGAAGTACGCGGACAAGCACACGGAGGTCGAGTTGGAGTGCAGCTTCGAGCGCCGGACCGGGGAGGCCGCGCTGAAAGTGAAAAGCAAAGGCGAGCCGATCCTCATGTCCGAAGTCGACGGCATATTCGAGAAGTTCGGGCGGGGACAGGTTCACCAAAAGACAGGGAGGCATCACAGCGGCGTCGGCCTGGGCCTCTGGGTGGCGAGACAGTTGATGAGGGCCGTGGGCGGGCAGTTGACGGTCGAGTTGTCGCCCGAGCATCGGCGACTCTCCGTCTTCGTCATGCACATCCCGAGTTCCAACGGCCCGCGCTGACCTGCCGAGACGTGGCCCGGCAACCGCGCCGCTGTCTCCGCCGCAGGCAGGCCCGGCCGGGCCGATGAAACCATCGCAGAGCGACCAAAGATATGGCGAAGCAAATAATCTGGTTCGACAACGACCCCGCGTACATCAACCCTTACGTCAACGCGCTGGCGGAGGAGGGCTACGGGGTCTACGTGGCCGAAACCGTCACGGAAGCGGAGGAGGCGCTCACGGCCAACCGTTACGATCTCTTGATTCTAGACGCGATGATCCCGACGAAGAACGAAGAGGAAGAGGAGAAGTTCCCGCCCGAAGAGACGGACCGCGGCCTGAAGATGGGGCTAATCTTCTACAAGCACTGGAAGGAGGCTTTAGACCGGGCCGGGACCAGGGTGCTTGCCATTACCGTCAGGATAGACGAGACCATTCAAAACGAGTTCATGAAGTTAGGTCTGCCCCCGGAGGGCTTCGCCAGGAAGACCAAGATCAAGCGGGTTCAGGACGTGATGCAAAGAGTCAAGGCGCTCATCGGCGACGCGCAGAGCGGCTAGGCGGAGTTTCGGGCGCGGCCCTCGGCTATCGGCTGCCCGAAGTATCGGCGGGTCATTTTAATCGGAGGAAGTTGTGATGGACGCTATGGAGAAGCAAGCGGGCGGTCCCGTGCTCAGCGGCGACGAAGAACTACACAGGCTGATTCTAAACTGGATAGGCTGGAAGGTCCTTCTTCCGCTGCTCCTGCTCATCCTCGTCTGGCCCATGTACGGGCTGGTACTCCGCCTTGAGCATCCCTTCGTGCGGGCCTTCGCGCACGGCGACCTCTTGATCTTCTCGTCGCTGATCCTGTTAGAGGCCGCGATTGAAGGCGAGAACGCTCCGCACCAGGGCTTCTGGGCTCTCTGCTCGCGGATGGTCGCGAAAATATCGGCCATCCTTCTGATAGCCGTCTACGTCGCCATCAAATACAGCGCCATACTCAACGAACAATCGTTGCAGGATTCCATCGTGAAGGTGAAGGATGACCCGTCGGCCGTGACCGCCCTGCACAATTTGACGATGAATGGTATGCTGCCGTACTCCTACTTCAGTTGTGCGGTCGCCGTCGTTTCCGTCATATTCAGCATCTTCGCCTTCTGGAACAACCTCCACCTCCAGCAGATGATGACGTATAAGCGCCTCGCACAGGAGACGAGCTAATTTCGGCGTGAGGTAGCAGGGTCATGATAAATTTGATGTACGTGGCGACGGCGCTGATCATCTGCCTCGGCATTTTCCTTATCTATTTAATCTTCCGCGAGCGGCGGAAGGTGCGGGAGCAGCAGCAGGAGATCGCCTCGATTTACGAAGAGCTGGCGCGGGCGGTAGAGCTTCTCGATTCGCCCACTGAGAGCGAAGTGATCGTCGGCTTGCAGATTCTCTCGACGATGAACGCTCCCGCCATCCGGCTGAAGGCCCTGCCTAAGGTGACGGAGTTGACTCACGATAATAATCCGCGCATAGCCGAGCAGGCCCAACTCGCCATCGAAAAACTCTCGCTGTCGAGGCGCGAGGCGTGAGCCGTTTCGGGTGCGCCGGGGGCCCTTACCGTGTTTAATTTTCCGCTTGACAGGCTTTGCGGCTTTCGCTTAGTATGCGCCGTCGTTTCGAAGGCAGGGCTTTTCCCGTAAACCCGCCCACGCTCGTTCGAATTGCAAGCGTTACAGTATGAAGTATCGTCTTTCCCTGTTGGTCTGTGTGTGATGAGTGCGGTGTTTTGCTGCCGCGTTCTACATCACGTGCAGGCTTTTTTTGTGTTGTTTGTTTCCGTATTGCGCCCCAACAAAAGAAAGCGCGTCCGGCTCACAAGCATTAACCTCAAGTCGGCGCAGAAACTCTCGGTCAAGAGCTTTTCTCGCCTTTGCTTTTCCGAATCGTTAGGAGGATTCGTTTGCTATGTCTAGAATAACCGGTAAGGTCAAGTGGTTTAACAACTCCAAGGGCTACGGCTTCATTGAGCAGCCCGGCTCTTCGGACATCTTCGTCCACTACAGCGCCATCCAGGGCGACGGCTTCAAGACCCTCGAAGAGGGCCAGGAAGTCGAGTTCGAGGTCACGCAGGGTCCGAAGGGGCCGCAGGCCGAGAAAGTGACCAAGATGTAAGCACGCTCCCCGGCTTTCGCGTAAAGCCACTGGCCGCTTCCGGTCATTTGAGTCCGCGAAGCGCAAGTCAAAAAGAGGACGACAGCTTGAACGGCTGTCGCCCTCTTTTCTCTTTCGACTTATTTGTTTCACTCACCTTTAGCTTTGAAGCTGACGCGACCGCCCTCCACGTCTATGGAGAAGCGTACGCGGTCGCAGCCCGTGCGCTCTTTCAGCGTGTCCGTCTTGGTGGCGATCAGGTGGTGGAAGCGCGGGAACGAGAGGTCGTCGGTCGGCTCGCCGCAACGCATCTTCGCCTCGATGAGCGCGTCGTAAAGCTGCTTGACGGTCGGCACGTCCCTGTGCGCGTCGTCGCAGATGAAGGTCTGAGCCCCTTCGCGTTGGAGCGCCTCGTCGCGCGCGTTCGCACGCGCGGCCTGCACCGGGTCGCGCCCCTCCTCGCGCCCCTGCATCGTCCGCCGCCACAGTTCGCGGAAAGAGGTGTAGCGCGCCGTCAGCGCGTTGAAGAGGTAGCGCTGCGCGAAACTGAGCGTGCGGTCATCGCCTAACCGCTTGAGCATCGTCTCGACGCGGCTCTTCGTGTCGTAGGGCGGCCGCTTGGCCGCGCCGTTGAAGTAGACGTCGAACTCGATCTTGAGCCGCCGTATGTCCTCTTCGAGACGCTTGAGCTGCTCGTCGACGGTCGGCTGGTTGTCGACCGCCCCCGCGCCGCGCTTAGACTTCTGCAAAGCCTTGCGCTGCTCGGCCTGGCGCGCGAACTTGTTCTCACGAATCGGCACTGCTAATAAGTCTCCTCACCGCCGGCCCGTAGGTCGGCACAATCGAGTCTAGGCGTTTTGAAAGCGGCGCGTCAACAACAATATTTTTTAGCGCGGGGCGCGCCGAGCTTCGCCTCTCGTCTCCCGCCGGTTCGATTAACGGGGGCGTAGTGTGATACGTTTGCGCGCTGAAGAACGCCTATGTCGAAGCAGGAGACATCGAGATCGAGTCGGCTGCGCGCGCTCCCTTCCGTTGACGCGCTGCTGCGCACGGAGCCCGCGCGCTCTCTGCGCGAGGCGGTCGGCGCGCGGCAGTTGACGCGGCTCGCGCGCGCCGTCACCGAAGAGCTTCGCGAGAGCCTGCTGGCTGGAGCGTCTGTTGAAGACGCCGGCAACGGCGCGTCCTCGCGCGAGGCGTTGCTGGCGGAAGCCGCGCGCAGACTTGAGCGCGCCGCGCGGCGCGAGACCGCGCGCGGCCTGCGCCGCGTCATTAACGCCACGGGCGTCGTGCTTCACACCAACCTCGGGCGCGCGCCCCTTTCCGAGAGCGCGCGCCGCGCAGTCTATGACGAGGCCGCGCGGTACTGCGCGCTCGAATACGACGTGGAGACGGGCGCGCGCGGGCGGCGCGGGGGACGCGCCGAGCAACTGCTCGCGGAGCTGACGGGCGCGGAGGCCGCGCTCGTCGTCAACAACTGCGCGGCGGCCGCTTTGCTCGTCCTCACGGTGCTCGCGCAGGGCGGCGAAACGATAGTGTCGCGCGGCGAGCTGGTGGAGATAGGCGGCGACTTCCGCGTGCCTGACGTGATGGCCCAGTCCGGCACGCGCATGGTGGAAGTCGGCACGACCAACCGTACGCGCCTCGCGGACTACCGGCGCGCGCTGACTGAAGAGACGCGGCTCGTCATGCGCGTGCACCCGTCCAACTACCGCATCGTCGGCTTCACTTCTGTGCCAACTCTCTTCGAGCTTGCCGCCCTCGCGCGCGAGGCGGGGCTGCCGCTCTACGAAGACGCTGGGTCCGGCGCGTTGATCGACCTCAGCCCTCACGGACTCGCGGGCGAACCCGTCATCTCGGACTCCGTCCGGGGCGGGGCCGAGGTGGTCTCTTTCAGCGGCGACAAACTGCTCGGCGCGGCGCAGGCCGGCCTCGTCGTCGGCCGCCGCGACATCATAGAGCGCCTACGCAAACACCCGCTCTACCGCGCGCTGCGCGCAGACAAGCTCGCGCTCGCCGCGCTCGAAGCCACGCTCGAAGCCTACGGGCGCGGCGTCGCCGTGAATGAAATTCCGGCGCTGCGGATGCTCGCGCTCTCGTCGGACGAGATAAGGAAACGCGCACGCTCCCTCGTCTCGAAACTGCGAAAGCACGGCGGCGCGCTCCGGGCCGAAATCGTGGAGGGCGAGTCGGCCGTCGGCGGCGGCTCAGCGCCCACGACGCACCCGCCCACGGCGCTCCTCGCCCTGAATCACGAGACCCTGCGGGCCGAAGCCCTGGACGAAGCCCTGCGGCTCTCGTGTCCGCCCGTCATCGCCCGGATAGCCGACGGCCGCGTCCTCCTGGACCTCAGAACCGTCGCCGAAGACGAAGAGCACGAACTCCTCGCGGCCCTCAAAACCCTCCCCGCCTGAAATCTCCCCCTCAATTTTCCTCAATTTCTTCTAAAAAATGACTCTTTATTAAACAATGGCTTTCATTGTATAATCTGCGGCGGACGCTTCCGTCGGTCCGTTCAAAGCGCATAACTACAATCATCGACTTGCCAATCCTTCCGGCCTCTATCAGCTTGAAAAACAGAACCTCTTTACGCACCTTAATCGTCTCACTGGCACTGGCGCTCACAGCCTCCGCGGCCGTCTCGCTCCTCTGGTGGGCGGGCGTGCTCGCCTCGCTGGAGGCCGCGTTCCTGCTCCGGGGCGCGTCGGAAGCGAATCTGCCGGCCGCGCCGGACGTGTGGCTGGGCGTCGTGATGATTCTGGCCGCGGGCCTGAGCGCGGGCTTCGCCGTTGAGCGCGGGGGGGCCGGGCGTGTCCTGCCGTACCTGGGCGGCGGCCTGCTGGTCCTGGCCGGCGCGAGCCTCTTAGCCTCCAGGTTCCTGCACATCGACGTGGCGTTCGCGCCGATGGCCCTCTCGGCCCTGCTTTCCGCATCGGCCGTCCAACTCAGACGCCTCTGGGCGATTGACTCGACGCTCACGCGCAACCTCAAGACCGCCACCTCGCGCGCCGACCGGCTCGAAGGCGGCTCGTCCGACGAGCGTTTGATGAGCGGGCTGAGACTCCTTGAGACTGTGCTGCCGCTGGACGAGGCGGTGATCTTCCAGCCGGACGAGAACAACCACCTGGCCCCGGCCGCGCGCCTGCGCTCCGCTTCTTCGAGCAGCGGCCCCGAAGCCGGGCGCAACTCGGCGTGGCGCGAGGGCGTCAGCCTGTGCGAGCGCGCCATAGAGTTCGGGCAGATGGTGGCGACCACGAGCGAGGACGAGAACGCGCCGGCGAGCGTCGCGCTGCCGCTCAAGCACGAGGGCCGCGCGCTCGGCGCGCTGCTCGTGCGCCTGCGCGAGAGTTTCGACAAGAGCGACTGCCCGCTGCTCTTGGCCGTCGGCGAACAGCTCGCGCGAAACTTCCAGCGCGACGAGGCGCGCAAGCTCTCGGTGCCGCGAGATTTTCTGACGCTTGTTTCCGCGCGCGCCGCCGAGAGCCGCCTGGAATCTTTCGGCGTGGCTTCGGGGCTTTTGACCGAGCAGAGGTTCGGGGCCGAAGTCCTCTCCGAAGCTTCGGACGGTCACGCCGCCGCATACCTGGACGGCACGCTCGCCTACGTCAACCCGCCGCTCATGAAGGCGGCGCGGCTCACTGAAACTGAGGCGCGCGCGCTCAACCTCTTCGGCCTTCTGGACCGTTTCCGCGCGGGCGTCTTCGACGAGCCTTCAATCGCCGTGCGCCGCGTGCTGCAAACGGGCGACGCCTACGAGCGCGAGTTGCACTTCGCCGAGCGCAACCAGACGCTTGAGCTGCGCATCGCGCTCGTCACGCGGCGCTCCGAGGAGAAGGACACGAAGCCGCACCCGCTCTGCCTCGCCGTCACCGTGCGCGACGTGACGCGCATCAAGGAGTACGAGAAATTAAAAAGCGACATGATCTCGCTCATGTCGCACGAGCTGCGCACGCCCATCACCTCCATCAACGGCTTCGCGGAACTCCTGATGAACGACGAGACCGTCCCCGCGGAGTCGCGCGAGTTCCTCTCGATCATCAACAACGAGTCGCAGCGCCTCTCGCGCATGATCAACACCTTCCTCGCCGTCACGCAGCTCGAAGCCGCCGACAAGCAGGAGGTCTTGAAGATTCCGCTCCGCCTCGACGACGTGGTTAAAGAGACGCTCGCGAGCCTTCTGCCCGTGGCGAAGAGAAAGCGCATACGGCTGGTGGAGCAGCCCTCGCAGCGGCTCCCGCCCGTCGCCGCCGACCGCAGCCTCATCACGCAGGTGGTGACGAACCTGGTGGGCAACGCCATCAAGTACAGCCCCGAGAAGACGGTCGTCACCGTCTCGACCGCGCTCGAAGCCGACACCGTGCGGCTCTCGGTCGAAGACCGCGGCTACGGCATCCCGCCCGAGGCCGTCGACCGCGTCTGGGAGAAGTTCTACCGCGTCGCGCGCGACGGCCAGGAGAAGGACGAAGAGTCCACCGGATTGGGCCTCTCCTTCGTCCGCGAAGTGGTCGAGCAGCACGGCGGCACCGTCGCCCTCGAATCCGAAGTCGGCCGCGGCTCCAAGTTCAGCTTCACCCTCCCCAGACTGTAAACGCCCGCAGCCGCGCCCTTAATCTCACGGCGAAGGAGACCGACCCGCATGTCCCCGCGCAATTCTTTTCCCGCAACGCTACTCTGCGCGCTCGCGGTCGTGTGCCTGTTCGCGAGCGCGTGCAAGACCAAAGAGCCCGGCGTCCTCACGCAGCCGCAGGTCGCGGAACTCCTGCAAAAGTGGGACGCGGCACAGATGAACGAGGACATCGACGGCGTCACCGCCTGCCTCTCCAAGAAACTCCGGTACAAGATAACGTTCAAACGGTTCGGGCCGACGGATAGCGATACGGGCGACTACCGTGAATACGTCGAGGCGACGAAGAGGGGCTTCGGCGCGGGGGATTCGATCAGCGCTAACCGGACGATGGGCGGCATTGGCATCTACGCGGACGGCCAGAGCGCGTCCGTGATGGGAGAGGTCCACTACTCCATGACCGTCGCGGGCAGACTTTACCGCACGGTGTCAACGGGCACCATGACCGTCGGGCTGGAAGACGGCCGCGCCGTCTTCACGAACATTGACCAGATCGTGGAGCCCGACTACGAAGGTCGCCCGATGTTCGACACTTCGAGGAACTAGGCCGCCGGCCGTCGCGCCTTCGACTCACTCTATTTAAATATGCGGTTGATGGTTCCGCGGCAGGTCTTCGCGCCGCAGGAGCAGCGCTTGGTGTCGGGGTGGAGTGTCAAAATGTAGTCCACGGTGATCTCTTCGCCGGGGCGTATGTCGCGCAGGGCGTAGAACTGTACGTGGCCGTAGTGGATTTTCATGTAGGCGTTGGGCTCGCACGAGTGGTTGATGTAGTGCGTGCCGTTGCCGCCGCGGCTGCCGTCCAGGCTCCACTCCTCGTCAATCGCGCAGATGCGCAGGACGCGGCGGCTGGCGCGGCGGTTCGCCTCCGCGTCCGGGATGCGCTCGCCCGTGTAGTCAGCGATCTTCCTGCCGCGCGCGAAGCGGACGGTCGCGAAGCACCCGCGGCCGTTGATGCGTGACTTTTTGATGGCGAGGCCGGGCGCGAGTTGCTGTCTCATTTTGAGATGAAACTTATTTGAGCCGGAAGCTGCGGGCGATGCCGTCCGTCTGGTTGCGTATCTGTAGGAGCTTGTCGCGCAGGCCCGTGAAGCGCAGCACGTAGACGGTGCGGTTGTCCGCCTGAAGGTAGTAGATCCGCCCCGTCATCGTCTTGCCGCCGGCCGTGTACTCGTAGCCGAAGGTCACGCCGTTCATGCGCCCGGCGAACTTCTCCTCCTTGCCCTCGACGAAGCCGGTCTGGAAGCGCAGCTTCTGCTCCTGGTCGCGGCGCGCGATGTCGGCGGCGGTCGTGCCGGCCTCGACGACTTCCTTGCGGATTTTGAGATAGCCGTCGTTGCGGTCGCCGTAGATGAACTCGGCGTGCTCGTGCAGGCTGTCCGGCTCCTGCGTCACTTTCCAGCGGGCCGAAGGCAGTTCCAGCGTGTAGTCGGCGTTGGCGCTCGAAAAAGTCTCCTGGGCCTGGGCGGCCGCGGCGAGCGCGAAGATTGCGGCGAGGGCGAAAAAGATGGTCAGGCGTCGCATTGGTTGAGCAAACTCCTCCGAGAATGATTGCGGGTCAATGATACCGTTTCCGAGGTTCCGAACGGAAGCCGAAAGGCCGGGAGAGCCGAACTTTCAGATGCGCACGGTCTCAAGCGCAGTTGTCCGCTTTCACTTCGCGTTCTGTGCCAGCGCGGCGCGCTGGGCCTGTACGAGTTGGCCGATGCCGCGGCGCGCGAGTTCGAGGAGGCTGTCCATCTCCTCGCGCGTGAAGGGCGCGCCCTCGGCCGTGCCCTGCACCTCTATGAAGCGGCCGTCGCCCGTGCAGACGACGTTCATGTCAACCTCTGCCTTCGAGTCCTCGTCGTACTTCAAATCGAGCAGGGGCGTGCCCCCGACTATGCCGACGCTGACGGCGGCGACCTCGCCCGTCAGGGGGTTGACGCCGACCTTATTCGACTGCATGAGCCGGCGGCAGGCGAGCGCGCAGGCGACGTAAGCGCCCGTGATGCTCGCCGTGCGCGTGCCGCCGTCGGCCTGTAGCACGTCGCAGTCGAGCGTGATGGTCCGCTCGCCCAAAAGAGACGTGTTGACGACGGCGCGCAGAGAGCGCCCGATGAGCCTTTGAATCTCGTGCGTGCGGCCCGAGGGCCCGCCGCGCCCCGTCTCGCGCGAGGTGCGCTGCAAGGTCGAGCGCGGGAGCATGGAGTACTCGGCCGTCACCCAGCCCTGGCCGCGGTTGCGCAGGAAGGGCGGCACGCGCTCCTCGATTGACGCCGAGCAGATGACGCGCGTGTCGCCCATCTCGATCAGGGCCGAGCCCTCCGCGTAAGGGAGAAACCCGGGAGTGATGCGGACCTGGCGCAGTTGGTCCGCGAGGCGTCCGTCAGTGCGTGCGAAGCTCATCGTGTCCCCAAACCTCAACCGCCTCCAGCACGGAAGGCGCGCTCCCCAAAAATCTTTCCGCGACGCGGCTGAAACGTTCGGCCGCGTCCGTCACGTAAAAATGGTCCAGGTCGTCGCACAGGTGGCGCTCGCGCGCGCCGTCTTCCCCTCTCGGGTCGCGCGCCAGCCCACGTCTTCGGAGCAACCTTTCGACCTCCGCGGCCGCCGCCTCGCCCGAGTCAATTAAACCAACCCTGTCCCCGACCGTCTCCTGAATCACGCGCCGCAGAATCGGGTAGTGCGTGCAGCCGAGGACGAGCGTCCCCACGTCGCCCCGCCTTATCTCGCGCAGGTAGTCGGCGGCGACGGCGCGCGCCACGTCCGACTCGGCCCAGCCCTCTTCGGCGAGCGCGACGAAGAGCGGGCAGGCGCGCTCCACGACCTCGATTGCATCGTCCAGCTCGGCAATCGCGCGGCTGTACGCGCCGCTCTGGACGGTCGCCTCGGTCGCGATGACGCCGACGCTTTTGGCCGCGATGTTCTTCCGTGAAGACTCGACTGCCGCCGCCGCGCCCGGCTCTATCACGCCGACCACGTCCACGGAGACCGCGCGGCGCACGGCCGGCAGCGCGAGCGCCGACGCCGTGTTGCAGGCGACGACCAGCAGCTTGATGCCGCGCGCTTCGAGGAAGCACGAGTTCTCAATCGCGTAGCGCTCGACCGTCTGCAACGACTTCGTCCCGTAGGGCACGCGCGCCGTGTCGCCTAAATAGACGAAACGCTCGTCCGGCAGGCGCTCGTGCAGCGCGCGGTAGACCGTGAGGCCGCCGACGCCGCTGTCAAAAATTCCGATTGGAAGGTCGCGCTTCAACAAGTCCCCTTATCATTCCGTAAATGAAAATGGCGGCCCGGCTTGGTGGATGGTATCACACCGTATGCCGACTGGCCGCCCCGTCTAGGATTGCTGTTCGAAAGAAATTTGGTGGAGGCGCAGGGAATTGAACCCTGATCCAAAGGCCGCCGCCGCAGGAATCTACATGCTTAGCCGCTTCTCTTCAAAGTTTCGCCCCCGGCAGAGTAAGTGAAGCGACGAAGACCTCTGCTGGCGGCTAGTCCGACTTTATCTCGCCCGCCCCCACGGACCGAAGGGGCAGGCCAGCTCAACTGAGTGACATCTCATTCCGCGCGCTTGAGCAACTTGCGGCGAGACACTCGGTGCTTAATTAGGCAGCGAGAGCCAATTCATTGTTATTGGCAGTTGTTTTTCCCAAATGCTTTTTAACGAGCTGCAAAAGGGTAAGCCCGGCATGCATCCTGTCAACGATCATGGCCCCTGTCGAAGCCTGTCGCCCCCACGAGCGATGTGCGTATTATAGCAAACCTGGGCTATAATCCCCAGGCAAAGCGAACCCGCTCTCCCCGTCGCTGACAAGAGAGATTAGACCCGGAAGAGGCCGCCGCCCGCGGCCCCTGTTTTGAAAAGGACTGACCCCTATGTCTTCCAGGAACGCGAGCACACTGGGACTGCGAGAGCGCCCACGCAGTAATAGCAGCAGCAGCACCGGCACCAGCACCAGCAGCACAGCGCCCCCCGCGCGCCGCCGCCACATCCTACGCCGCTTCTGGCTCCCGGCCGTCCTGCTCCTGGCGCTCGCCGCCGGCGGCCTGACCGGCATCATCGCCGCTTACCAAATCAACTACTCGCGCGCGGCGCAGGAAGTCGCGAGTCTTGCGACCTACCGCCCGAGCGTGGTGACGCGCGTTTACGCGGACGACGGCGAGACCATCATCGGCGAGTTCGCGCTCGAAAAGCGCATCCCGCTCAAGTTCGAGGAGATTCCGCCGCTGGTCAAGAACGCCATCCTCGCCATAGAGGACGCGCGCTTCTACGACCACATTGGCATCGACCCCATACGCATCATCGGCGCGACGTGGAAGAACATCACGACGGGCAGCCGCGAGGGCGGCTCCACCCTGACGCAGCAGCTCGCCAAGAACCTCTTCCTCTCCAAAGAGCAGACGGTCGAGCGCAAGGTCAACGAGTGGCTCATCTCCCTCCAGATCGAACGCTTCTACACGAAGAACCAGATCATGGAGATGTACACCAACCACGTCTTCCTGGGGGCCAACTCCTACGGCTTCGAGGCCGCTTCCGAGACCTACTTCGGCAAGCAGGCTAAGGAACTGTCGCTCGAAGAGGCCGCGCTCCTGGCGGGCATCCCGAAAGCGCCGAGCGAGTATTCGCCGACCGTCAACCCGAAGGCCGCGCGCGAGCGGCGCAACCTCGTGCTCGACCAGATGGCGAAGAACGGCTTCGCCACGCAGGCGGAGGTCGACGCGGCGAAAGCCAAGCCCATCAAGCTCGCCGACACGGCCTACTACCAGACGCAGGACCGCTCCTCCCCCTTCGCCTACCCGGTCGAGAAAATCCGCCAGGACCTCGAAGAGAAGTACACGACGCGCGTCGCGCAGGGCGGCCTGAAGGTCTACACGACCATCAACGTCGAGGCGCAGAAGAAGGCCGTCGAGGTCGTGCGCAAGGGGCTGCGCCAGTACGACCAGTCGCACAGCGGCTGGCGCTCGGCCTACCTCAACATCGCCGGCGACAACGGCGCGGACGTCACGCAGCAGCAGCTAGACGCCTACAAGCACCCGGACTGGTACGGCAACCAGTACGCGGAGGGCCAGTTCATCATGGGCCTCGTGATGAAGGTCGACCGCGCGAAGAACGAGGCCACCGTGCGCTTCGGCAACTACACGGCGACCGTGTCGGCCAAAGAGATGGGCAAGTCCGGCCGCCAGCCGAGGGACGAATTCAAGCCCGGCTTTCTGGCACAGTTCGAGGTCAAGCAGGTTGACGACAAGGAGCGCCGCTTGCAAGTCGAGCTGACGCAGATACCGGACGTGCAGGCCGCGCTGATGACGCTGAACGCGAAGACGGGCGAGATCGTCGCGATGGTCGGCGGCTACGACTTCTACACTAACAAGTTCAACAACGCCATGCAGGCTTACCGCCAGACGGGCTCGGCCTTCAAGCCCTTCATCTACACGGCGGCGGTCGAGTGGGGCATGACGCCCGACTCCGCCGTGAGCGGCGCGCCGATTAAGATCGGCGACTGGACCCCGCACAACTACGACGGCTCGACCAGCCACGGCAACGTGCCCATGAAAGTGGCGCTCGCCAAGTCCCTGAACATCGCGGCCGTCCACCTGCTGCAAACCGTCGGCATCCAGACCGGCTCGCAGATGGTGCGCCGCTTCGGCATCAAGGTGCCGATGGCCCCGTACCTGCCCTCGGCGCTCGGCGCGACCGAAGTCCCGCTCGACCAGATGGTCTCGGCCTACTCCGCCTTCCCGAACAAGGGCGTCAGAGTCGAGCCGCACCTGATTCGGAAAGTCCTGGACCGCGACGGCAACGTGCTTGAGGAGTGGGAGAAGACGACCTACAAGGTGATGAACGAGTACGTCGCGCTGACGATGGTCTCGATGATGCGCGGGGTGACTGCGGGCGGGGGCACGGCCTCGGCCGCCTCGTCAATCGGCCACCCGGTCGCCGGCAAAACTGGCACAGTCAACGACCACACGGACGTCTGGTTCATAGGCTACACGCCGACTTACGTGACGGGCGTGTGGATGGGCTATCCGGGCCGCAAGAAGAACCTCGGCAACGACATGACGGGCGGGCGCGGCGCGCTGCCCATGTTCGTAGACTTCATGAAGGACTTTTTGAAGGACAAGCCGAAGGAGGATTTCCCGAAGGCTCCCACGATGCCGGAGGACATGAAGGAACTACAGAAGCAGCGGCAGCGCGAGATGATGGAAGGACGCCTCGACATCCTGGCCGCGAGGCGAGCCGCCAGGAGCAGTGACGACGATGAAGAGCCGGCGGTCATTACAGCGCCCAAGATGGAGCAGGTGACGCTCCCGCCCGCGCCGAAGACGGACGACCTGCCTCCGCCGCCCGTGATGCCGCCCCCGAGCGCCGCCCCGGCGAAGACCGAACCCGCGGCCGCCCCGCCCCAAACGGACACGCGGCCGCGCCAGGTCGAGCAGCCCAAGAAGAAGGGCAAGAAGGGGACGGACGAACCGTAAGGGAATGATGAGCGCGGAATGCGGGGTGATGAATTAAAAGGCGGCCGCCTTTTAATTCATCACCCCGCATTCATCATTTTAGAGAAGCTTGTCGAGCCAGTAGGGCAGCATCTTGCGCCACCAGGGCCAGTCGTGGTCAACGTCGTGGCCCCAGAGGTCTAGCGTGTGTGGGATCCCCTTCGAGTGTAGAATCCCGGAGAGCTGGCGGCTGCGCTCGGGCGCTTCGTAGGCCCCCTGCCCCGAGAGGATGACGATTGCGTCGGCCCGCCGGAGGATGGGCAGGTGGTAGTCGTCGTTCAGGTTCGACAGGTACTGCGCGGGGTTGTTGAAGTAGACGTTGTCGTCGTGGTAGCCGTGCAGGTACGAGCGTATGTCGTAGCTCCCGCTCATCGCGATGGTGCCGCGCAGGAGGTCCGGGTGGCGGAAGTAGGCGTTGGCCGCGAGGAACGCGCCGAGGCTCGCGCCCGTCGTCAGGGGCCGCTGGCCGCCGGAGTCGTTGCGTATGAGCGGCAACACTTCGTCCGTGATGTAGCGGTCGTAGCGCGAGAGCAGCTCCGCCTTCCACTGCGGCGACGCCTGGTCGTTGAGCAGGCTGTAGCGGTTGACGCTGTTGATCGAGTAGGCGCGCAGCCTCCCGGACTCTATGAGCGGGCTGATCGAGCCGATCAGGTGAAACCGCTCGTACTCCAGAAAGTCAGCGGCCGCCGTCGGGAACATCAGCAGCGGGTAGCCGGCGTGGCCGTAAGCCACCAGCGGCATTTCCATCCCCAGGTTATGGCTGTACCAGCCGGTCGTGCGGCGCTCCATGCGAACACTCTCCTACGGCCGCTTTCGCGGCTCAGCGAAGATGTAAGAACTTCAGACTGTGTCCGGGTAATTCTGCGGTCTGAGATATTCTCGCACTTTAGCCCCGCGCGCAAGTGTAGAGGCGAAGGACGAGGGACGAAAGTTAAGGATTTTCTTCACTTCATCGCCCGCCCCTCCCCCCTCATCCCTCGTTTCGCCCGCGCTTGACGCCCCATTCTCCGTCTGCTATAAAAATCACCCTGCGCGCCACGCACAAGCCTTTCAGGCCCTGCGTGGCGCGCATATTCCGCAGTAGCTCAATGGCAGAGCATTCGGCTGTTAACCGAAGGGTTGTAGGTTCGAGTCCTACCTGCGGAGCCAACTTCTTCAGAAAGATACGGGCGGCCCGTCGGCCGCCCGTTCTTATTTCCCGTTTCGCTTCATTCACTGTCTCACCGACAATACCAAGCAGACGCCTGACTCGGCTTTGTGTTCCAGGGAATGCACCTCCATGTCGCCCTGTTTGCTGGCGGCTTCGCGCGGCTCCTTAGGGAAGCGGAACCCGAAACTTACCGGCCGCGGAAGAGAACTCGTCCCACTTGTCTGGGAAATAATCTTTCGCAGGGGGCGGGGGCGGATCCTGCTGCGCCCGCCGGCGGCATTGGCTCGCCTTTGCCGGCGGTGATTATCCAGGCCCAGGCGGTCAGCGCCAGCGCCGCGGCGACAAAGGCGACGGCGGGCAGACGAAATCGCGCTTTGCGGACACGGCTGAAGGCGGCTCGTGTGACGGGCTGTTTTGACATGGAAGCTGCCTTTACAGGTGTGCGCAGTTTTTCGGCGAGCATGCTTCGGGCCGGACAGACGGCGTGCCTGCCGGGCGAGAAGGTCTGACAGCGTGGGAGAGCTGCATCGGCCTCGGCATCAGGTTAAGGAACGCAAGTTGGCGCGGGCGACGAGGTGTAATTACGCGCCGGTGAATCAACCGGGAAGCGCCGGCAGAATAATCCGCCGCAAGATACCTGTCAAAGGAAATGTTCCGGCGCGCTCTTCGAGGGCGATGTGCTGAAGATACGGCTTCACTTTTTCCGGGCTGACCTTGTGGTACGCCCGGTTGGTCGAAATTATTTCTTTTTCTTTTTCTTGTCCCTGGAGGACGGTTGCGCCTGGTAGACGCGGAGTGGGACCGGTGTGATAGCTTCGAGGGCCGCGCTCGTCGCCGCGGCCTGGCCGGCTTTCGAGTCCGCCATCTCGACCAGCACTGCGTCGACGATGTCTTTGTACGACTTGCCGCCCGAGATGACCAGGCTGACCACCGCCGCTTCGAGTGGCGACATGCTCGGGTTGAACGCGGCGTCCTCCGCGACCGAGCCGGTGTAGATGCCGCCGTCCCTCGTCTTCAGGGCCACGCCTGAGTAGTCGAACGTGTAGGGCGCGTACGAGGCGTTCGCAGCCTTGAGCGCCGCCTGCACGGCCGGGTCGTCGGCCCCGGACGACAGCGTCATGCCGTGCGACTGCGGCGACATCAGCGCCGCCGTGACCTTCAGGTCGCCGGGTCCGAAGGCGTCGGGGATGAGAGAGGTCAGGAGCGTCGGCGGCGTCTTCGGCAGGAGGATCAACAGCGTCGAAGCCGTAGTCAGCTCGTACAGAAACTGGCGGCAGTAGCCGCACGGCGCGGCGGAAACGGCGAGCATCTGCATGCCGATTTCGCCGCGGGAGATCGCGTGCGCCGTCGCGGCCTGCTCGCCGTGCACGGTGAAGCTGAGCGCCTGTCCGACGAACTCGAAGTTCGCTCCGAAGTAGAGGCTGCCGCTCGTCCCGAGGGCGACCGCGCCGACGAAGAAGTTGGAGATCGGCGGGAGCGCGAACTTCTGCGCTTCGGGGATGAGGGCGAGCATCAGTTCGTCGATGGTCATGCCCGACGAGCGTAGGAACTGCGCGACCTCCGCCGCGGGGATCGCGCCGCCCGTGACCGGCGGGAGTTTTGTTTTGCTCATCCGACGAACGCTTCCTTTCGGAGGAAGCCGGCGAACCGCTTGAGCACCGACGTGGTCATGTACGGATGCATGGTCGAGCCGGGGACGGCCTGCACGAACAGGTCGCCGTGCACCTTGAGGAAGTCCTGGTAAACGGGCTCCTTGGTGTGCGCGACGAACGCGTCGTGGTCCTTCCACGCCGAGTTGTACGTCACCGCGTCGAGCTGCATCGGGGGGATGGCCGCCGAGTCCGCCGACGGGTCGGCGAAGCTCACCGTGTACATGTATGTCCCCGGCTCGTTGTCCTTGACCGCCTTGACGTAGTCGACCAGCGCCTCCTTTACCTTCTCCCGGTTGCCCGGCTTCATCACCCAGCGCGCCTCGACCTGGAACACGTTGGGGTCCACCTCCTCCGGGCGGATGAATCCGACCGCCAGTTCGAGCGTTTGCAGGATCACGAACGGCGAGGTCGGCCCGTACATGTTGAGAAAGAGCGAGCCGTATTTGGCGATGAACTTCGCCAGGTTCGGGCCGTGGTGATGCTTGAGGAACGCGTGGCGGTCCTTGTAGCCCTCGACGAAGGCCACCTGCTGCGGAGACGGCGGCGGATAGATGTTGATGCCGGGGTCGAAGTTCGGGGTGTGGATCAGGTAGAGCCAGGTGTCCGGCTCGGTGGCCTTGACCTGCGCCGCCAGCGCGCCGAGGGCCGCGTACGCCTGGGCCTCGTTGCCGGGGACGATGGAAAAGAACGCGTTGTTGATGTACATGAAATCCCTCCTCAGGAACCGAGCGCGGCGAGGATGCTCTTCGCCGATTTGAACGCCAGCCCCATCAGAGTCAGCGTCGGGTTTGCGGTGCAGACGGTCGGGAAGCTGCCGCTGCCGACGATCCACATGTTCTGCACATCATGCGAGCGCTGGCTCGCGTCGACGACCGAGGTGCACGAATCGTCGCCCATCCTGTGCGTTCCCACTACGTGGCCCGCGCCGTAGTAGTGATAGTTCTCTCCCTTGTACGTGAAGTCGCCGGTGCCGCCGACGCCGTTCGTGGTGAACTCCGTCGCCCCCATCCGCTCGTAGACCTTCGAGCAGACGTAGGCGGCCATGCGGAAGCCTTCCATCGTGTACGGGTCGAGGCCGTACTCGACCTTCGGCCGCGGGAGGCCGAGGCCGTCTACGTGGTTCGGCTTGCCGGTCTCCTTGTCAACGTCGAGCGTGACGCGGTTCTCCGCGAGCGGCGACTGATCGAACATGCAGCCGATGCGGAACTGGCGTGTGAAGATGTTGTTGAGCTGCTCGACCAGCTTCAGGCCGCCGAGGCGAACCGGCTGGCCGCTCCCCCCAGGCGGAGGATTGACGTTCGAGTTGTTCGTCCCCTGGATGAAGTCCATCGTCGTCGTGTAGGGGTCGCCTTTCGAGAAGTTCCATCCCTCGTTGCCGATCTCCATGCGGAACGACGACCGGTACTTGCGGAACTCGCCGTCGCGCAGCGACTCGATGCCCGAGGTTGCCAGCGGGCCGCGATAGCCGAAGATCGGCTGCGGCGCGAGCGCCCAGGTCAGATAGAGCGGGTGGTCCATCAGGTTGCGGCCGACTTGGTCACTGCTGTTGGCGATGCCGTTCCAATTGTTGGACAGCAGGAGGAGCTTCGCGTTTTCGATGGCGTGGCACGCCAGGACGTAGACCTTCGAGCTGACCGACTTCTTCTTCTTCGTCAGTTTCCCGCTGGCGGCGCGCGACCAGACGTAGTAGTCGATCTGCGTAACGTTTTTGCCCGTGGCGTCGACCGCCACGTTGTAAGCGACCGACTGATAGCTCACCTTGACGTTGCCCGTGTCGAGCGCCTTGCCGAGCGTGACGGTTGGGTCCCATTTCGCCTGGATGGGGCAGATGGGGATGCAGTTGGTGTTGCCGGCGCAGACGCGGCGGTCGTCGTAAGGCTCTGAGTTGCGCCCCGCCGGAGTGGGCGTGACGAAGACGTCGTACAGCGTGTCGTCTTGTCCGTCGAGCATGCCCGGCACCTGTAGGCCGGCCACGGCGCTGCTGACGGCCTGGTCAACCAGGCTCATCGGGATCGCCTGCATGGGGTACTGATAGCCCGGCGGATACTTCAGGCCGACGACTTCGAGCGGCTCCTGCTGGGCCACGCTGGCCGAAACGCCGATCTCTTGCTCGGCCAGCGCCCACAGCTCCTGCAACTCGCTGTAGGTGAGCGGCCAGTCTTCGCCGTGGCCGTACGTCGTCTTGAGACGGATGTCGTTTTCCAGCTCGCGCAGCGACGTGCCGAGCCAGTGCCACGACGTGCCGCCGCCGTTGCGCTCGAAGGTGCTTGAGAACTGAAGGCCGCGCACCTGGCCGGTTTCCGGGTCTGTCGGCGGATTCTGCGGATTGGGATCGTTCGGATTGAGTTCGACGAACGGCTCCTGCTGCACGAGGTAGCTGACATCGGGGGACTTGCCGAGCGACAGCACCGTCGCGCGCGGCGTGGGAAGCTTTGCCGGGTCGGGCAGCTCGCCGACGGGGTTGAACTTCGAGCCCTGGCGTCCGGCGAGCGCCGGGTACGGCGCTTCGGGCGTCTTCGCAAGCGCGAGGTAGAAGTTCTCCATGTACTCCTCGCGGCTGTCGGGAACGGGCAGTCCGGCTTCGAGAATCAACACTTTCTTGCCGGCCAGGCCGAGTTCCTTGGCGATGAGATTACCGGACACGCCGGCCCCGACGATGACGACATCGTATTGCGGAATGCTTGCGCTCATTGTCCACCTCCGTTGCCGGTGTTCACGCCGAAACTGGACAGCGATCCGGGCACCTGGCTCCAGTAGCCGAAAGTGAAGGGGCTGTAGCCCATCGGGTGCGACTGCATGACGCGCCAGACCAATCCGTTGGTGTAAGCCTGCGAGGAGATGACTTGCAGCGGCGGCGGCGAGAAGCCTCCCCCGCCCAACACGCCCGGCACGTACCACGAGCCGAGGTACCACATGGCAATGATGCTCTGGGCGAGTTGCGCCTGCGGCGACGGCGTGGTGCCGCTCGTCTCCAGCAGCGTGTCGGCGATCTGCTGTGCCGGCTGCGTCTTGATGGCGCGGTAGGCGTCGAGCAGCGTCGTCATCGCCGGCTGCCCCACTTGCCCGACGGCGAAGACGTAATACTCGCGCGCCAGGCCGACCGGGTCGAGCGCCGGCTTGAGGACGCTCGATTGGAAGCCGGTCAGCGCCGCTGACATGTCTGCGAAGTCCTGAATCTCGGAGTCGGGGATCGGCGGTGTGGACGGAGGGATTGTTCGGGTCATGGTCTCAGCCTTTCTCTATTGCGCTCGCTGCAAGACGTAGGTGAAGTCGCTGGGCACAGGCACGGTCATGGTGGCGTTGTTGTGACACTCGATGCAGTTGGACGAGACGTTCGGCACCGTCCCCTGGATGTAGGTCTCAAGGGTGGTGTTGGCGAGGAACGTCGGGGCCGGCGCGCCGAACGGCTGCTTCGGGTCGGTGGGCCACATGGTGCTGATGAGTTGATAGTTGGCCCACACCGACTTCGGGTTGACGCCGCGCAGCAGCTTCTGCGCGTCGGCGTTGCGCGCGGCGGCGCTGGCCGCGTAGATCGGCAGGTTGAACTGGTCCATCCTCACGATCTGGCTGTGGAAGGCGCTGACCCTCGTCGGGTTCCACGGCCGCGGCGGGATCTGATTCACTTTGCAGGCCCTGCACCTGGGGTTGTAGTAGCTGTACTGCGCCTTGAGCTTCCCGCTCTTGACTTCGGCCTCGGTCGGCACGTTGTCCACGTGCTCGAAGGTAGACCAGAGCCACTGCGGCGCGGACTGCGTCTTGTGGCCGATGTGCATGCCGACCAGCCCCACGGTCTTCATCGTGCACCGCGCCGGGTACCTGGGATTCCGCGACGCCGGCGAGTAGACCAGCACGTCCTCGGAATGGAAGCGCGCCTTGTCGGCGGGAGCGATCACCCTCCACGCGGTCTTGACCATGATGGCCCCTTCGACCAGCGTCTTCCCGTTGTTGTCGATTGAGCCTGACGTGAAGTTGACCGGCGGCGTGAACGCCTTCTGCCCGGCCTTCGAGTAGAGCGAGTTGGACAGGATGTAGTCGAACATCGTCTTGTTGACGACGATCTGGAAGCGCGTGTAGACGCCCTTCTGATCGATGATCGGGCCGGTGTTGAACGGCTGGCTCATCGCCGAGAGGACCGTGGGCGTCAGCAGGTTCTTGCCGATCATCGTGACCACTTCCAGGTTGCCTTTTTTGAGCGACCTGCACGCGGGGGGGATGGGCACCGCACCGTTCCAGGTCGGCCTCGCGCCGCCGGGAAGGAAGATGTCGCTCACGTCGCGGTAGTGCTCCCACACGGTGTCGTTGTCGCCGTTCTGGCCGATCTTCTGGCTCGGGTCGGCGTTGCCGTCCGGGCCGGGCGGCCAGTTCAGCGCGATGAAGGTGTTCCAGGAGTAGACGTCGAAGTCGGGCTGGAACGTGTCGATGCTGACCGTGGTGGCGGTGACGTTGACGTCGCCGGGGATCACCGGGCTCAGGACGATTGGCGGCGGCGACTGCGGTTCGGCGGTTACCAGCACCGACGCCGCGAGGCCGGCGGTTGCCAGCAGCGCCACCGCGAGGGTGGTGATCAGTCTTCTCATGGGTTCTCCGTGTCGACTCAGTCGATGGACGTGTGGAACAGTGGCGCGAAATCGCCGGGCGTCGGCTCGAACGGCGAGCCGATTGCCTGCTGGAAGTTGAAGTGGCCCTTGGGGTCCCATTCCTTTTTGATCCTGACCAGCTCGTCGTAATTGCCGCCGTAGTACTCCTGCTTCCAGTTGGTGAGCAGCGGGTCGATGTAGTTGCAGTAAGCGCCGATGTCGTGCGGCCGCATGCTCTCGCCGAGCTGGTAGGCCCACTCGACGTTCTGCTGCATCTCGTCATCCTGTGTGTAGATGGCCTTCACTTCCCACAGGAAGCGCGCGTCGCGATGCCAGTACGAGGTCGCATCCTGCGCCACCGTAGACACCTTGCCGCCGGTGTGCGTCCACACCAGAAGGCTGTCCGGCGACGGCGCGCTGCCCATGGCGCTGGTCAGGGTCTCTATGGCCGAGGGGGTGAACGACCTCGGCGGCATGTAACCGGAACGGATGTAGCCCTGCTTGCCGGCGACGACGGTCAGCAGCCCGTTGTAGATTTCGAAGTCCGGCAGGGACATGTTGTAGAGATTGATGACGATGGTGTTGAACTTCAGGATCGGCGCGATCAGGTTCATCCCCTCCCACGCGTCGCCGTTGAAGATCGGCGTGAGGCCGACGGTGTGGACCTTGATGTTCGGGTGCGCCGGCAGCGAGACAGGCCCCATGAAGCCGTAGACGGCCAGCTCGTCGGGCACGGTCTCAATCCACTCGTTGTAAAAGCCTAGAACGTCCTGCGCCGCCTCGGCCGGGTAGCGGATCTGGCCCACCAGCATGGTCGGCGTGTTCGGCTTGTGCACGCGCAGCTCGAAAGCCACGGCGATCCCGAAGTTCCCGCCGCCGCCGCCGCGACACGCCCACCAGAGGTCTTGCTCTTCCTTCGACTCGGAATCGGCAGAAATCGTGCGCAGCTTGCCGTCCGAGGTGACGATGTCGATTGAGACGAGGTTGTCTACGCTCAGGCCGTAGGAGCGGGAGACGAAACTGAGCCCGCCCCCGAGGATGAACCCGGGGATGCCGACCGTCGGGCAGCCGCCGCCGATGGGGAGGTACCCCGTGTTGGTGCTTTGCAAAAAGATATAGAGGTCGTGCCAGCGGTTGCCGGCCTGGGCCCAGCAGACCTGGCGGTCGGCGTCGAGGCGCTTGGCGGTCATGTTGGTGAGATCGATGACCATCCCGCCCTGGTTCAGGCAGTAGCCGGCCGCGCTGTGCCCGCCCCCGCGCACGGTGAAATACAGCTCGTGCTCGACGGCGAACTTGTAGGCGGTGACGACGTCCTGCGCGTTCACACACATCGCCACCACGCCCGGACGAAGATCGATGCGCCCGTTGTCGATGACCAGCGACTGGTCGTAACCGGGATCGCCCGCCTCAAGCAGCCTGCCGGCCAGCTCGCTCCGAAGCTTCTGAATATACTTTCTGGGAATCATTTTTTCTCCACGTTGCGAGGCGGGAAGCAGAGTATTAGGTTGAAGTGCTGGGAGCATACAGGCTTGCAAGGAATCTTGCAATAGATATTTGGACCCTGTTGCAAGAAATGATTACTCATCTATAATCGCGCTTCTCCGTTCATCTTTATTAATTCGGGCTCTCCCCCGTGAAGCACAATTCGACCTCCATCCTGAGCCATTGATGGACCTGAGAGCCGTCGCGCCGAGGGGAATTACGTCGTCTTACACTGCCTTCAGCAGTGGCCGGGCGATAGCGATTGGGCAGGGATTGATATTTTCCGATTAGATGATGACGGCGGGATTCTGGAACATTGGGACGTGCTACAACGCTTGCCGGAGAGTTCGGCCAATGAGAATACGATGTTCTAACGGCTGCTGATTTCCAATCAGGACACTACGCGGGGGCCGGATTTCTTTAAGCGATGATTCTCAATCTTTGAGTCATCATGCTCGTAAATCTCTCTAAACCGGGCGGGCCACGATGTCGAAGGTGAACTTCAGCTTTTTTCTGACGCGAATCGTCCCCTTCAGGGCCGACGTGGCTTTGACGTCGTAGTCGCCGCGGTTGATCGTAAACTCGCCGCGCGCACGCAGGCCGCCTCCGTCGAGCGTCACCTGAGCAGGGATGACAATACGGCGCGTGACGCCGTGCAGCGTGAGGTCGCCGCCGATTTTCGCCTCGAACTGCATGCCGTCGAGTCGGCCCGTTACGTCCGTGCTCTTGAAAGTAATCTCAGGGTACTTGCCGGTCTCAAGGACTATCTCGCGCAGCTCACGGTTGATGATCGCTTTCTGCTGCGGCGTGAACACGTCGCGGGTCTCTTCCAGCGAGTCGGCGCGCACCCGCAGTTCGAGCGAGGCCGGGGCGTTTGCGCCGGGAGTGAGCTGAACCTCGCCCGAGAAATCGCCGACCCTGATGAAGTGGTCGTGCCCCTTGAACCAGAGCAGCCCGCCGGAGTAGGTCCGCACCATGAACCGGCTCTGGCCGGCGTCAATGCGGTAGCGCGCGGGGGCTAAGGTCTCGCTGCCCCCGTTCTCCGCCCCGCTCGCTCTTGTGACCGCCTGATGAACAAGTCCCCCGACGGTCAACGCGAAAAATAAAGTGAGCGCCGGCAACCGTGACCACTTCATACTTAACACCTCCCTTCACCTCACCAGCCCGACGAGAACTGGAAGCGGAAGGTCGCGAGTGATGTCGAAGGCGAGTGCGGCCTCTTGTGCTACGGCTCAGCCGAATCAGTAAAACAGCCCGTCTCAATTACTGGCTGACTTTTCTTCGACCGCCTTGAAGCCTGTGCCGTTAATCACCTCGCGCAGCTTCGCCTCCGTGACTTTCTGGTCGTCGTACTGTACGACCGCCACGCCCTTTTCGTGACTCACTTCCACCTTCTCGACGCCTTCGGTGGCCTCGAGGGCCTTGGCGACCGAAGACGAGCACATCTTGCAGGTCATACCCTCCACGCGGATCGTCGCGGTCTTGGTCGCGGCCGAGACGCTCAGCGAGACGAGTGACAGAACCAGAACCAGCCCTAAGAGGGCTGCAACTCTATTTTTTCGCATTCTCTAAATCTCCTCAGTTCGGGGTTGATGAAAACCGGATCAGGACTGCTGTGACGCACATTCTACATCCGTGGACTACTTGAGCAAAGGTTTTATCTTCTGCTCGAACTCTTGCGGCAGGAGGATGCCCTCGATCAGCTCCCTGAAATTCCCTTCCCGGTCAATGACGACCGTGACGGGCAGCGTCTCATTCTGGTCGAAAAGGTCTTTGGTCTCCTTCGTGCCGAGGGCCACGGGGTAGTTGACTTTAAGCTTCCTGATGAATCGGCGCACTTCTGCGGCCGTCTGCGGCGGGTAGGTGACGCCCAGGACCTGTAGGCCGCGCCCCGCGTACTCCCGCTGCATCTCGACCAGGTCGGGCATCTCGGCGCGGCACGGCGGGCACCACGTCGCCCAGAAGTTAAGGAGAACGACTTTGCCTTTGTAGTCGCTCAGGCGGAGCGTGCGCCCACGCAGGTCTTTGAGCACCAAAGGCGGCGCTTTCTGCCCCGTCTGGCCGAGACACACGGAAGGCAGGGCGGCGAGCAGCACTGCGAGAACAATTCTTCTCATCACTCTTTCTCCCGCTCTCAAATCCACCTGCGGACGCGCCGCCTGTATTCCGCGTACTCCCCGCCGTGCGCCCCGGCGAGGAACTCCTCTTCGAGCCGCACCTGAATCTGTATCAGGACGACGCCCGTCGCGAACGTGAGCAACGTCAGGGCGTTCGGGATGACCAGAAACAGGCCCGCGAGCGTGAGCATCATCCCGAGGAAGATCGGATTTCTGGAGAGGCCGAAGACCCCCTTTCGCACCAACGGCGTCCTGTGCTCCAAGTCGATGCCGATGCGCCACGACTCGCCCATCTGGGACTGCGCGATGACGGTCCACGCGAGCGACGTGAGCAGTAAGATAACGCCGGCGAGCTGAAGCCATCGGTGCTCAAGCCACGCGAGCGGGGCGAGGTATTGGTAATAATGTTCCGACGCGCAATAAACGGCCACGGCGGCCACGATCAGGGCGAACAGGAGCTTGAAGACGCGCCCGATGTAGTCGTGCGCGCTGTCGGTCCCTTTGAAGACGAGTGGGATAACGCCGGTCCTCTTCCAGACCACGAAGGAGCGCCAGAAGAAGGCCGCGAAGAAGTACGCGGCCAGGTAAATGGGGAGGAAAAGTTTCAATGGCATGTGTCGCTACAGCACGTCTCCTCGCGCAGGACTCCGACCCCGAAGAAGAAGTCCCCGAACAGGCGCTCGACCACCTTGTCCCCCACCGCTATGCCCTGTCGTTCGAGTTCCCCGACGAACTCGTCCCGGCTGAAACGGTTCTCCACCGGGTACTCGAAAAGCGCACGGTAGGCGCGCCGGTTGAGCGCCCGACTCGACACCTCTTCGAAGAAGAATCTGCCGCCCGGCCTGAGCACGCGCCCGATCTCCGCGACGCCTTCCTGCCAGCGCGGCACATGGTGGAGGATGCCGAAATCCACGACGGCGTCGAAGGAGCGGTCGTCGGCGTCAATCTTCGTGACGTCACCCACCGAAATCCTCAGCCTTTCGGGGCCGTAAGATGAGAGTCTGCGTTTCGCCCGGTCGATCATGTCGGGGTCCAGGTCGAAGGCGTAGACTTCGCGCGCGCCGAACCTCTCGAAGATGATCCCGGTCCCCACCCCGCGGCCGCAGCCCACTTCCAGAACCCGCATCCCCTGTGTGCGCCCGCCCAGTCGCTCCAGCAGCCGCGACTCGTAGTGCCTCTGGATGAAGGCGCGCACGGGGTTGTTCATCAGCGCCTTCTCGGCGCGGTTCAGCTTCATAGCGTCTCTTCGATGTGCCCGAACCCGTCCTCCAGGAGGCGCGCGATGTGGTCGTCGTCGAGCCGGTAGTAGGCGACCTTGCCCTCCCTGCGGAACGCCACGAGTTTCATCTGCCTGAGCGCCCTCAGCGAGTGCGAGACGGCCGACTGCGACGCCCCGACCAGGTGGGCCAGGTCGCAGACGCACAACTCCTCGCGCGAAAGGGCGTATGCGATCTTGACCCGCGTCGGGTCGCCGAGGAGCTTGAAGGTCTCGGCCAGCGCCGCGACCGCCTCCGGGGACTTCATCACCTTCCGAACGCGCCTGACCTTGCGCTCGTCCACAAACTCAATCTCGCAGGCGTCCGCCACTTCTGCGCCTCGCTTGGGCATGGAATCTCCCGTGAACATATGAATAGGCGTTCATATAACAGGGAGAGACTATACCTTCCTCTTTGAACAGTCAAGCTAGCGGGGCCGGGTTATCGGGCGAAAGTGAGGTCGCCCGACGGGTCTAAGCGGCGAGTGGTGAGGCGTGCTGCATTTTCAGCAGGGCGCGCAGCCTCAGCCGCGCCTTGTGGAGTTGCGATTTAGACGTCCCGACGGCGACGCCCAACATCCGCGCGACCTCCTCGTGCTCGTGCCCCTCGATGTCGTGGAGCACGAAGACGGAGCGGTAGCCCGGGGGTAGTTGCGCTATCGCCTTGTCGAGCGCGATGCGGTCAATTACGGGCATCGCGTTCGGGTTCTCCGTGCCGTGAACAACTTGCACGGGGGTCTCGCCCTCCTCTGTGGTCTTCTCCAGCTTGACGCTCCGCTTGCGGAAGTGCATCAGCACCTGGTTGACCGTCATCCGGTGTAGCCAGGTGGTGAAGGCCGAGTCCCCGCGGAAACTCCCCACTTTGCGGAAGAGGTTGATGAAGACCTCCTGCGCGAGGTCTTCGGCCTCAGACTGGTTCTGCGTCATGCGCAGACATAAAGCATAGACACGCCGATTATGACGCCGGTAGAGCTCCTCGAAGGCGGCCATGTCGCCGCCGGCCGCGTTCTTAGCCAACTGCTGATCCGATTCAGGCTGCGCGCCGGCTTCAACCACCGCTTTCCCCCCGGCGATTGACCACGGGAGCTGTAACGCGTGAGTGTTCATCTACTACTTCCTCTCCAAGAATGCGGACGGAAAAACCAAAGGGCGACCTCCTTATATTTTCCAGGCAATACATTCAACACCTGCCGGCCACCCGATTTGCGGATAATTGCTTCATAGACCTGTAAATTAAAACGTCTCCCGGGCCAAAGAAGTTACACCTCCGAAGAAAGCATTTACCGGCCCCTCCCGCCCTGTACACGGAGAGCGCCCCCGTGCGGGCCAATTCGCCGACGAGGCGGCCGACAGCCCGAGCAGGGAGAACATAAATTTTGATTTTTCCGGCCGGAGGATGAAGGTTAGGCGGTCGAGCATTGGGGCGTGCTCCGGCGTGTGCAGGACTGGGGAAAAGTGCGGCCAAGAAGAACACAACGCTCTAACGGCCGCCAATTTCAGCTTGAGACACCACACACGAGAGAAATGCCGCGACGATAAATCGCGGCATTTCTCCCGTCGGAGGGTTTCTTTTACGGGCCCAGTTCCCTCAAGGTCTGCCGAAGATTCCGCCGAGAACGCGTCCGAAGCCTCCCGTGTCGCGCCTCCGGTAGCCGCCGTTGCCGTAGCCTGAGTACTGGCGATACCCTTCGTCGTAGCCGCGCACGAAGCCCTGTCGAAAGGCCTGCGTCGAGGCGTTCTTGTAGTGACGCGACCTCTGCGGGCTATAACTCTGCCCGCGCTCGCCGTCGCTCGAGCCGGTCTCCAGGCCCTGCTGATAACCCCGGTTCAGTTCATACTGGTTCCCGTTATTGTAGCCGCCGTACCTGCCGTTATTGCCGTAGCCGCCGTAGCTTCTATTGCTGTAGCCGCCGTAGCTTCTGTTGCGGCCGTAAGTGTCGTAAGTGCCGTAGCCGTTGTTACGCCTGTAGCGGTCGTCGCGGCGGGCGCTGTCGCGGTTCCAGTCCCAGTTGCGCTCCCGCTGACGGCGGCGCCACTCCCGTCTCCGCTCTCCGTCGTTACGATTGCGGTCGCGCCGCCGGTACTGGTAATCGCCGTCGTTCCGGTATTGCGCCTGGGCCGTGGTGCTCGTCGCCGCGGCGATGCCGAAAATAAAAGCGAACGTCAGGATTGCCCCGCCGAGCGCCTTGCTCAGATTCTTCATGTTTGCAGACTCCTCCCTTTGCGCGGGAGGCGGCAACTTTGAGGCCACCTGTTTGACAGCGTGACGCGCGCCGATTTTCGTTGGGTTAAGTTCTCGGCCGGATCAGACGCTCTCCCCCATATCGTGTATAGAGATGACGCAGATCGTTTGTTCCATGCACACAGGCCGACGGAATCACCCTGCCGCCTCACCGACCTTTGAGTGCGACAGCGCCCGCAGGCGCTAGCGAAGGTGCGGAGCGATGACCGACTTCCATAAGCGGTAGCCCTCCTTGTTCATGTGTAATTCGTCCGGGCCGAACAACTCTGGCCGAGGGCTCCCGTCCGCGCCCAGCATCGGGGTGAAGACATCAATATAAATCAGCCTCTTGTCGCGGGAGGCGTGTGCTTTAATCAGCCCGTTGGCCTCTTTCTGGCTTCGCAATAAAGAGGCTCGCGCCGGGCTGGGCTTGATCGCGATGAAGGCGATTCTGGCCGCGGGGAGTTTCCGTTGAACGCGGCCGACGAACTCCTTGTAATCTTCGAAGACCTGCTGCGGCGTTTTACCGTTAGCCAGGTCATTATCGCCCGCGTAAAGGACTACTATTCTAGGCCGGTACGGAGTCACGATTCGCTCGACATAAAAAATAGAGTCGGCAATCTCCGAGCCCCCGAACCCGCGATTGATGACCCCTGTCCCCGGAAAGTCTTCCGCCAGACTCTCCCACAATCTGATGGAGGAACTGCCTATGAACAAAACGGAGCCACTGGCGGGCGGGCTCTGCCGGTCGGACTCTTCAAACTTCTGAATCTCTGCCTCCCACCTGTTCGCGGCGGACTGCTGCGCCCGACTGAGCGCGGAACAGAGCACGGCCAGGCAAATCACCGCCACCCAATGTCTACTCTTATTCATTCGTCACCTCCCGGAGTCTGTGCCGTTGGAAATTTTTGCAACACTACCCAAAGCGCCACGTATTGGAAAGGAGATTTGGATTGTTTCAAGGGTATGATCCCCGCCGAGTGATAAACGAGCCGGGATGCGGATCATATCTCAGACGCGTTTCCCGCGACAGAACCAATAAAGCCATGTACATCAGACCGTGTCTCGCAACGCTCGTCATAGTGCTGGTTTCGCTATCGCCCCTGCGCGCCGGAATTCCCGCCCGGCAAGCCGAGGCGTTTCCCTGGCAACACTACTGGCAGGAGGCGGTGGCGGCTTACCAGAAAAAAGATTTCGCCGCCTTCCTCGAAAATTCGAAGCGGGCCGCCGCGCTGGCCCCCGGCCGTCACCCCCTGTTGTTGCTTAACCTGGCCCGCGCACACAGCCTCACCGGCGATAAGGTCGAAGCGGTGAAGCTCCTCGAAGAGGTGCTCGACATGGGGTTCGGAGCGACGGCCATCACGGGCAAGGACTTCGACCCGCTGCGCGACTCCGACGCGTTCAGGAAGCTCGCCCGAAAGATAGAGGCCGTGCGCGCGCCCGTCGCCAACAGCGCGGTGGCGTTCACCATCCCCGAAAAAGATTTAATCCCGGAGGGCATCGCCTACGACCCGGTGGGCGGCAGGTTTTACGTCGGCAGCCTGCACAAGGCGAAAATCGTGAGCCTCGACCCCGACGGGCGCAGCCGCGACTTCAAGCGCGAGCGGGAGGACGGACTGTCCGGCGTGCTCGGCATGAGGGTGGACGCGCGGCGCAGAATCCTCTGGGTCAACAGCGCCGTCCTGCCCGAGCTGAAAGGCTTCCGCAAGGAGGAGGAGGGCACCTCCGCCCTGCACAAGTACGACCTGAGGACCGGCAGGCTGCTCAGGAAATACGTCCTCGCCAACAAGCCGTCGCCGCACCTGCTGAACGACATCGCCATCAACGCGGCCGGCGAGCTGTTCATCACGGACAGCCTCGCCTCGGTCGTCTACCGCCTGCGGGACGGAGGGGACGAGCTCGAAGAGTTCGTCAGGCTCAAGCCTTACTCCTACCCGAACGGCATCACCCTGAGCGACGACGGCAGGCGACTGTTCGTGGCCCACGGCGAGGGCATTTCGCTGATAGACGTTTCGACGGGAAAAGCATCGGCCCTCGCCACCGCGCCCGGAATCTCTCTGTTCGGCATAGACGGGTTGTACTACTACCGGAACAGCCTGATCGGCGTGCAGAATTTCAGCGGCGACCCGCTCCGCGTCGTGCGCTTTCACCTCGACCGAGGCGGCCGACGGGTGGAGAGGGCGCGGATCCTGGAAGCGAACAACGCGATCTTCAACATCCCGACCACGGGTGCCGTCGCCGGCTCCTCTTTCTACTTTATCGCCAACAGCCAGTTGAGGAGCTTCGACCCGCAGGGCAACATCCTTCCGCCCGAAAAACTGAGCGACATAGTCATCCTCAGGACAAAACTTTTGGAGGGGAAGCGGTAGGGCCGTGCTCTTTACTGCGTCTTTGTTCCGTGAGACGTGATTTTGTTGATGGCTCCCGCCACGGCGAGCCTCACGACCGTCGCCTGGTCGTTCCGCAATTCGTTCAGGGCAGGTAGGGCCGCCGCCGCGTCACGGCCCAGCTTTCCTAAAGCCGTGGCGGCGCTCGCGCGGGCCAGAGGCTCTTCGTCCTTCAACAACTCGATCAGGGCGGGGACCGACGCCCCGGCCTCGCCCTCGATATTCCCTAGCGCCTTCGCGGCGCTCAGCCTGACAAACCTGTCACGATCCTTCAACGCCTCAAGCAGCGCCGGTGCCGCCGCCTTCGCCGCGGGGCCGAGTTCGGCCAGCGCCTCGGCCGCATACCTGCGCATGTGCTCGCTCGCGTCCCCCAGCGCCCCCACCCACACGGGGACGGCTCGCTCCGGCTCCAACCCTATACGCCCGAGCGCCTGGGCCGCGTTCATCCGCACGACGAACTCCCCGTCCTTCATCGACTCGGTCAGGGCCGGCACCGCCCCCCTGGCCCCAGGCCCGACTCTGCCCAGCGCCTCTGCCGCGGCGTTGCGCGCGGACGCGCTCGCGTCCTTCAACAACAGAATTAACGCAGGCACTGCCGCCTTTGCGTCGACGCCGAATCGGCCCAGCGCCTCGGCCGCGTCCCTGCGTACGCCTTCGTTCTGATCTTTCAGCAACTCTATTAAGACCGGGGCAGAGGCTTTCGCCTTACCACCGATTCTCCCCAGCGCGTGGGCCGCCCCGGCCCGCGCCCAGGGGCTTTCGTCTTTCAGTAGCTCGGTCAGCGCCGGAACGGCTGATTCGGCCCCCGCGCCGACCTGGCCCAACGCGAAGGCGGCGTTGCTTCGTACTGAGCCGTTACTGTCTCCGAGGGCTATGGTGAGGGCGGGCGCGGCGGGACCGGCCTCCGGCCCCATCCTGCCGAGGGCCTCGGCCGCGAGTTTGCGTATTTCGTAGTCCGGGTCGTTGAGCGCCGCCGCCAGCGCGGGCACCGCGGCTTTCGCCGCCGCCCCACGCCCCTTTATCTCTTCGAGGGCGGCTCGGCGGGCCTGCCTGTCCCCTTCTTGCAGCCGCCGGACGAGGGCCTGCGTCTGCGCCTCGGCCCCCTCCTGCGCCGGTGCGATGGCGAAACAGAAGGCGGTCAGGAGACTCACGACGACTAGTCGTAATGCCGTGCGTAGTGACATAGGCGAAGAACCTTTGCACGTCGAAATGTTCGTCGTCAACCTAATCAAGGTATAAGACAGGCAGTATTTATCACACGCGCCAGAGCGCCCTCAATCCCGCAACCTTCAATGTATTTAATGGCGCGTCGCGCGCACTGTGTCAGACGGAGTTCCGTCTGCGTGTTCCTGACAAACGCACCCGTTCTGACCCGCCGGAAGGCGCGTCTTTTACTCCCCGTTTTAATCTTAAAACTCAGGAAGGTGAATAAATGAAGAAGAGCAACTCTATTCTAACCGCCGCAGTGCTAACCCTCATTCTCACCATCGGCCCCGCGTCCGCGATGGGAGCGATGACTCTCTCCTACCAAAAGACCTGGGGAGGCTTCAACGTCGAGAACGCCGAAGGCGTCGCGGTCGCACCCGACGGGAGCGTCTACGTGGTGGGGGGCACGAACAGTTTCGGCACGGGCACGGCGGAGGGCGATTCCGACGCCTTTTTGTTGAAGTATGCCCCGGACGGGACTCTGCTCTGGCAGCGGACCTACGGGGTGGGGCGGAGCGAGCCGTTCCTCGCCGCCTCCGAGGTCGCCACCGATGTCGCGGTCGGGGAGGGCGGCGCGGCCGTCTACGTGTCCGGGTTTACGGCCGCCGGACATGCGTTTCTGGCAAAGTTCGACTCCTTCGGTAATCTCGTCTGGCAGACAGGCTGGGGCGGCAGCGGTTTCGAGTTGCCGGAAGCCGTGGCCGTCGCCCCCGACGGCAGCATCTACATCACAGGGTTCACGAACAGCTTCGGCGCGGGCCAGCAGGACGCCTTCCTCGTGAAATTCACGCCCGCGGGCACTGTCATCTGGGACAGGACGTGGGGCGGGGCGGGGTTAGACGCCGCCAGGGATGTCGCCGTGGCGGCCGACGGCAGCGTCTACGTGGCCGGGGACACGAACAGCTTCTTCGCTAATGACGCCTTCCTCCTGAAGTACGCACCGAACGGAAATATCATCTGGGAGAGGGACTGGAGGGAAGGGACGATTGAAGACATCAGCGGGGCGCTCGGCGTCGCGACCGGCCCCGACGGGAGCGTCTACGTCACAGGGTTGGCGAGCATCAACCAGGTCGGGCAGAACATTTTCCTCCTCAAGTTCACTTCGGCAGGCGGCCTGGTGTGGGAGAAAACATGGGGCGCGAGACTCGACGCCGCGCTGGGCGTGGCGGTCGGTCCCGACGGCAACATCTACGTCACGGGCAACACGGGCTACGGTGAGGGCAACGGCGACGCGTTCGTCGTGAAGTTCCTCCCGAACGGTAAGGCCAGGCACGCGTCAACCTGGGGCGGGGCGGAGAACGAGAGCGGGCAGGCAATCGCCGTCGGCGCGGACGGGGCCGTCTACGTCGCGGGCGTGGCTTCCGCACCGCCTTACGTGTTCGACCGTGCCCCCACGAAGACCAAGACGCCAGACGCGTTCCTCGGCACGCCCGCTGGCACCGTCACCGCCCCGGCGGCAAGTCAAACGGGCCTGGCCGGAATCGTGCTGACGCCGGACGGCAGCCAAACCTTTGCCGGCAACACCGACGCATTCCTGCTCAAAATCCTCCCGTAATCCACTGTGCCATGCAGGCGGGCGCGGCCCTCACCCCGCGCCCGCCTTCGCCTTCGGCCATCCGTTCAAGGAAGTTACGTTCCTGACCGTGAACTCAATAAGGTAGCGTTTGCAAAATCAGGACGCCCCGGCCGCGTGTTAATGGATTGCTTTTTGGTCCGTTTCTCATGTCGAGAGGCGAAGATGACAAACTACCTGATTGAGACACGCCGGTTGACGCGCCGCTTCGGGGCGAAACTCGCGGTGGATGACTTGGACTTGAAGGCCCCGGAGGCCGGCGTCTACGGGTTCCTGGGGCCGAACGGCGCGGGCAAGACCACAGCCATCCGCATGCTGCTCGGCCTCATCCGGGCCGACGCCGGAGAAGTCTACCTGTTCGGCGAGTCGTTGGCGGTGAACCGTCGGCGGCTCATGCGGCGCGTGGGCGCGCTGGTCGAAGCCCCCTCCCTTTATCCACACCTGACGGGCCGCGAGAACCTGGAGGTCACGCGCCGTATGCTCGGCGCGCAAAGAACGCTGATTGACCGCGCGCTCGACATCGTCAGGCTGGCCGGGGACGCCCACCGCCGCGTGCGCGAGTACTCGCTGGGGATGCGCCAGCGCCTGGGTCTGGCCCTGGCGCTCTTGAATGAGCCCCGGCTGTTAATCCTGGACGAGCCGACTAACGGCCTGGACCCCGCGGGCATTCACGAGATGCGCGACCTGCTCCGCCGCCTGCCCTCGGAGTTCGGCGTCACGGTCTTCCTCTCCAGCCACCTGCTCGGCGAAGTCGAACAAATCGCCGGCCACATCGGCATCATCCACGAGGGCCGCCTGCTGTTTCAGGGCACGCTGCCCGAATTGCAGGACGAGCATCAGGCGCAACTGACAATCGGCGTCAATCAGCCGGACCAGGCGGTCAGTTGCCTGACGGCCGCCGGGTGGGGCGTGCAGGAGCGCGACGACGGACTGCTGAGTGTCAACGCCACGACACCCGTGGACGCGGCCCGAATCAACACTCTGCTGGTCGGCCAACGCCTCGAAGTCTTCCACCTCGCGCAGGCGCAAGCCTCGCTCGAAGACATCTTCCTGACGCTGACGGGCGGCGAGACCTCAGCCGGGAGGGCCGCCTGATGTCCTTCTTTCGCGTGTTACACGCAGAGCTGCTGAAATTGAGGCGGACCCTGGCCTTCCGCGTGATCTTCGTCCTCCCGCTGCTGGTCGCGCTGCTGCAATTTTTCGTCCTCTGGCGCGCGCAGCAGTTCGGCGCGGAGTTCAAGTTGTGGGAGGCGCTGCCGAAAAATATGCTCGCCCTCTGGGCGATCTTCATGATGCCGCTGCTCATCACGCTGGAGACGGCGCTGCTCAGCGGCATAGAGCACGGCGACAAGCAGTGGAAACACATCCTCGCGCTGCCGGTCCCGCGCCACGCCGTCTACCTCGCCAAGTTCGTCGTGGCCCAGGCCCTCGTCGCCGCGAGCACGCTGATCCTCTGCGGGCTGACCGTGCTCGTCGGCCTGGCGGCCATCCGCCTGCGGCCGGAACTGGCCCACTCGGGCGCGGTCCCTTACTGGTGGCTCGCGAAATACGCGGCCCTGGTCTGGCTGGCCGCGTGGCTGATCGTCGCGATTCACACCTGGGTCAGCACGCGCTGGCCGGGCTTCGCGCTGGCGCTCGGCACGGGCATCGGCGGGACGTTCTTCGCGCTCTTCGCGGCCAGCGCGTCCGTTGGCAAATACTACCCCTGGCTGCTGCCGGTCAACGTCTTCACGGAGGAGCGATTAGCGGCGGCGCTCTGGCTGGGCGTCGCCGGCGGGGCGCTCGCCGCCCTGCTGGGTTGTCTTGAGTTCGTGCGACGCGACGTAAATTAGCCCCCGGCAGAGGTCATCAACCATGATTAGGCTGAGAAATCTCGCCGCCTCTGATGGTCGCCCGTTCCGGCTCCCCTCCCCGACAGAGGTACGGGTACGACAGGGTCAGACCCAGTAAGAAGAGAGCGAGGCCCCCGAATGCCGGGAGCAGATGCATCAGGCTCACGTAGCCGACCGCGTAATGCACGCCGAGCGCTGCCGCGTAAGCCGCAAGGCCGGCGATGAGGAACGTCCACCACAGCCACGACGAGCCCCTGCGGTAGCCCCAGAGCGCCGGCATCAGAAAGACCCACCCGCCGGCCAGGAGCATCCCGCCGAACGTCGCGCGGTCGTGGGCCACTAAGGGCACCAGCCGCGGGTTGGCCGCGAGCAGGGTCTCGGCCGTCGCCCGCATGAACTCCAGGTCTGCGTGCACGAACACGTGGGTCACGCCGACGACCGAGATGACCGCGCCGGCCGCGAGCAGGGCGAATCCGTGGATGACCATCAGGAGTTGCCCCCACAGACCCAAACGCCACGCCCGGTCGCCCCGCGCGTCCGGGCGCGAGGACGGCGTGTACGTCCCGAGCCGCGCGTGAACCCCTAACAGCAGCAACTGAAGCAACACGCCCGTGACGAAGGCGTGGAAGATGTCCAGATACCCGAACCCCAGAAAGAGGAAGAAGCTGGCGAACCCCGTGAAAGCCGAAACGAAGACGGCCTGCCTGGCCCAGTGCAGACCCCGACGGACGCCGAACACGGACAGCCCGACGTACATCACCCCGATGGCGACCATCGTGCCTGCAAGTGTCACGCGGTCGTGCGCCATGAAGGCCAGCAGCCGCGGGTTGATGGCGGCCATCTCCGCCCGCCCCATCCCCAGGAACGCCTCGTCGTAAGGGAGGACGACCTGCGTGGCGGCGATGATTAAAGCCAGCAGACTTCCGAACAGCATCCCGCCGCCCATCAAGGTCGTCCAGAACCAGGTCAGCGCCGGCGCTCTGTCCGGCGCTGCGGGCGGCGCGCCCCGTGTGGCTTCGAAGAGGAAAGCCTCGTTGATACGTTTCGGCAGGCCCGGCCCCGTGTAGACGAGGCCGCTGTCGACTTGCACCAGGTCGGCCCCGGCGGCGCGCAACTCCAGCGCGTGTTCCGGTTCGTGGACGCCTCCCGAAGCGATGACAGGCAGTTCCCCACCCCATCTCTCGCGCAGGCGTCGGACCTGGCCCAGAGCCTTCTCCCGTGCGGGAAGGCCGATTAACCGGCCGCCAGACTCCGCCGCCGCGCTCCCGTCCACGACCAACCCACTTACCCCTGCCGTCAGCCCGGCTTCGATCAGCGCACCGGCTAAATTGAGGTCCAGGTCAGCCGCCACGCACAGGAGCACAGGCCGGGGCGTAGAGGCCGCCCGCGCCGCTTCGAGCACCGCCCGCAGGTGCGTATCCCAGCGCTCCATCTGCCATCCCTCCGCAATCGCCAATTCAAGAGTGGACAGCGAGAACAGTTGAGCGTGCGGGGCCAGTTCACGGACCAGCCGCCGGCATTCCTCGTCGACTCTTTCCGGGGCAGCCTCGTTCTGACACCCCAACCGCACCATCACAGGGAGGCCGAGGCGCGCGGCCTCGGCTAACCGCGGGGCGACTTCCGCGAGGGAGAGCGCGCCGGGGGACGGCGCGAACCGAAGGGCCTGACTTTCTTTCAAGCGTTCGACAGGCCGTTCGGCCCCGTCGCCTTCGACCGAGACGGGGCCGACCTCAAGAAAGCCGAACCCGAACCGGGCCAGCGCGGGGAGCGCCGCGGCGCGAGTGTCCAGCCACGGCCCCAGGCCCACCGCGGTGGGGAAATCGATCCCGAGGAGGGACTGTCGGAGCCGGGCGTCGGCGCGCATGTGACCGAGTAGGTCTATGACCGCCGGGCCGAAAGGCAGCCGGGCCAGCCCCCCTATAAAGCCCAGGGCCAGATTACGAGCCCGCCGCGCCGGGACGCGGAACAGAGCCGGTCGTGTCACCGTTCTGTAGAACCAATCGGGCATGCGCCTCTCCGACCGCACGGGTGCGCCAGGACTCGCGACCGTCTAACGTTTTCCGTGCGACATCAATCCAGTTGTTACTGCGAATATTCCCGGGCGAAGCATTATAAGAAATTAATTTGTATTAGCCAGCTTGTTGTTGACCTCCCTCCATAACAGGCGTACCCTCGGCAGCACAGAACCGACAACCGGCTTACCCCGCATGAGTCTACGGCCCTCCCGCGCGGCTTAGTCTGCCCGCGCAACCTGGTGCCGTCGTAATGAATAACTAGAAGGAGAAAATGAAGAAAATAATCCTACTCGCGTTGGCCGTGACCATGCTCGCTGCCGGCACGGCGGCGGGGCAGAGCGCCAAACAGAAAGCCGCGGTCGAGCAGGAAATCAGGAGACTCGACCTTGCTCACGCCGACGCGATTCTGCGTGGCGACCTCGCGGCACTGGATAAACTTTGGACCGAAGATTTCGTAGTCAACAACCCGTTCAACGAGATAGACAACGCCGACCGCATACGCACCGGGGCCGTTACCTATTCCTCATTCGTCCGGGTGCCCGAGGCGGTAGTGATTCACGGGGACACGGTCATCGTCATGGGGCGGGAGGAGGCCGTGCCGAAGGGCGCTTCTCCCGACGCGGGGAAGACCATCAACCGCCGCTACACGAACATCTGGATGAAGAGGAAGGGCAAGTGGCGTCTGGTCGCGCGCCACGCCAGCGTCATCTGCCAAAAGTGAGGGGTGATGACAACTCGTCCGACCGGAGCGCGCACGGCTCGCCTTTCATCCAGACCACCGCCAAGCAACTGATTCGAGTCCTCGTCGTAATAACACACACACGGTTGTGGCCCTAATCAAGCACCTCGATTGGTTCGCCTTTGCCGATCATCCCCTCGACCAAAACGGCGCAATAAACGCCGGCGAAAGCTTCGTGGCCCTGGGCGACTTTGCGTAACACTTCCGGGTTATGTTCGCTTGTATCCGGGTCTAGAGAGATCATTTTGCAGCGCGGGTCGCGTTCCAAAACCATCACCACCGCTTGCGCGCCGATGCGCAGCCTGCGTCCGACCAATTCGTCCTCCAAGAACCCTTCGTCGGCCACTAAATCAGTATAGATGTTCGCCCGAAAGCGCCTCTTGTCTACGGGGACGCCGGTCTCCGCTTCGACCTGGCGGACGCTCTGAAGACTGATTAACGAAACCGGGCGGCAGTCGGTCAACGCGCGGTCCGAGCGCACGAGCGTGACATGATTTTCGCCGCGCAACCCTTCGACGAGCGCTTCAATCAGCGCCGGGTCTTCGACGGACATGGCTTCGCCCGAAGGCGTCAGGACATCCAGAGTCAGGTCTCCGGGGTCGGCGTTCGCAGGGGTGACGCCGGGCGCGATGCTCATCGCTTCGATTAAGTTCGGCGGCGCTGTCGCCCTCTCCGCGTGGCGGAATTGTGGGCGGTAGAGCAGCATCCGCGGCTGTGCGGTCGCGTTCAGGTAAGGGAAGCCTTTGCGGGCGGCCGCGTTCCTGAAAGCGTAGCAGCGGTCGCCGTATAAGCCGGAGAACCCCATGAAGACTTTCGGCACTTCCTCGCCGCCCATACTCTTGACCGGGTAGCGCCACAAACTTTCCACCGTTCCGATGGTCGTCACACGAGTCTCCTCTTATTCTTCCCGCACATTAAACGCAGCAGCCCAACGCCCGGCATCACCGCGCCCCTGTTCAAGATGCATGAGAGGCACGCTGAAGGGGCGTCGGGCGCGTGACGTTGTCAGGGGATGAGTCAGGGCCTACGGACTGAGCAAGGCAGTGATTGCCGCGGCGGCCCCCAGGAAGAGTCCCAGCAGAAAAGCCTTCATCCCCCAGCGCAGCACAACGGACTCGGGGAAGTCGAAAGAAGAGTGAGCTGACCCAGGCATTGGCATGATCTCCTTCAGTGAAAATTTCCGTTGATTTTACGCCATCTCGCGCAACAATGTTCCCCGCCGGGATAACGCCCTCGCCTAACGCCGGGATTAACCGGCGAGGAGTATCTTAAAAACCACCCGGCTACTGTGTCCACCCACAGGCCAGGTATCTGCCAAATATGCAAACCTGATCTCCGCAGCATCCTATGGCTTTGCCGCCACGCGTCCTAAGCTCTCCTTTTGAAATTTTCCACTAAACTATCAGCATCAGTTTTAGTCTTGTATGGCGGGAACTTCTTTTCGCAAGGTTTGCCGAAGAGCTTATCGAAGCCTCCAGCCACGAGTCGCGCCCGGACGTGGCGCTGGTTCACATGACCGCGCATAACAAGTTCCAGCGGGGCGAGGAGACGTGCGAGACGGACGTGATAATCACGCTGACGATGACGAAAGAAAAGGGCGAGTGGAAGATCGCCGCGTTTCAGAACGCGCAAGTTACCGTCACCCCGCAGTACTAGCTAGAACGCGGGAAAGTAGAAACAGGAGCGGCAGGGCGTTCGGACAGTGTCCAGTGTGAGGAGCCAACATCCTGTAAGCATTTACGGGCGTCCGAGTGATGACCGTTTTGCTTTATACCCACGACTGCGCTTTCCGAAGTTCAAAATCTTAATACTCCCTCGGCAGTAAAACCGTAGTGGCCGAAAGGGCTGCTTCAGTGATACCCATAGTGTAACGCCCTATGGTGGCTTGAACGCGCTGAAAATCCCCAGCTTAATGGCTAATCACATTTACCCTATTGTAAAGCTCCGCTAATTCAGTAGCGTCGTTTTCGTTACAGTGGGGACTGGCGAGAAGATTAATAAGGTTGACACGCAAATCGTGATAGTACCAGCCATCTTTTTCTTCTATGCCGGTTCTTCTAATAAAATCTATAAGAGCGTTGGATAATACCGAGTGCGCGAGAGTAGAGGCGTTATTTGCGGCGTCGTTCAAAGCATCACGGATTTTATCGTTTCCTTTCCACCGTTCACCAAATTGCTTTTCGTAGCCCCATTCATAAGCCGAATCAACAATTCCTTTATACTGCTCCCTAGGTTCGTCTATCGCCAGTCTGACAAGTAAGGCAATCATTTCTGCGGTAGGTCCAGGTAATTTATCGGTACGGATAAGGTCTCTAATCCTGGTCAAAACAAGTAGTCTTTGGCCCATAGGTTTTGCCGAGAATTCTTCTGCCGACATTGTTTGAAGAGCAGCTTGCAGTTCGTGTAGCCGTGCATCCCTGAGGAGTTGTGACAGAGGCACGTCTGTTCTAAATGCACCTTGGAGTCTCTTGCTGAATTCTTTGGCTGAGCCAAGGCGCTTGGTTTTGTCTACAACCAAACAAGCTTTAATCAAATCATCAATACCCGGTGGAATAGCCTCGTTGGCATCAGAAAGTGATTCGTACCCGCCTGCCGGTGGCAGATGCCCGGATAAGGTTTCGTAAAGCGTGAGAGCCAGAGAATAGATATCTGAGGCTTCATTTAACTCTTTACCCTCCCGTTGCTCGGGGGACATATACGCCAGGGTTCCGATTACATAACCTTCCTCTGTAATCCTTCTGGCATCTTCTGAATTAAGAGCGATACCAAAGTCAACCAAATAAGCTGCCGTGCCGTTCTGAGAGATAACAATATTATCTGGCTTGATATCTCTATGAACGATACTTATAGAAGAAGCGTGGTCTATTGCTGATGCAACCTGAGAAAACCAGCTAACAGCTTCCTGCAAAGATATATTTCTACCCGATTCGATTATCTGTCTTAGATTCTCCCCTTCCACGAACTCAAAATAAATAAGCATCTCATCGTTTTTGACCTTCACATCGTATATGGCAGGCACGTTGGGATGAGACATTCTAGCCAACGTTTTAGCCTCGCGGGTAAATCGTTCTTTCGATTCTTCGTCTGCAAGAAAGTGTTGGCGCTTTACTGCAACTAGGCGTTCTAAGAACAGGTCCCGCTGCTTAGAAATTTTCCCGAATCCACCTCTACCATGTTCGCTATCGAGGATTTCATAACGGTTATCGGTGTCAACATTGGGAAGAGGCATGTGTTTCTCCTCAGGTGAAGTAATCAGAGCGGTAGGATTATATACCTGTTGACAACTGAAAATATGCCTTATTTAATCCAAGAGATATCCGTGAGAATCTATTGACGACATCCCTCAACGCTCCACTTTCATAGGGACGCCAAAAACGTGAATCAGTTATCAAATACCCATCTAAAGAGGGCTTGAACTGGATAAGACGTTTCGAGGAGAACTTTACCAAGCCACTAAATCGCTAAAACCAGCCGTATAACCGCAAAACCTACCCTCTCAAGCGTAAAAGTTTCCCATAAAACGGTGAAACATGCCCACATAAAGGCGAAAGATGCCCATATAAGGCTGAAACTTCACTTCTCAAGGGTGAAAGTTGCTCTCTAAAGCGTGAAAGTTACTCTCTAAAGCGTGAAAGTTGTTCTCTAAAGGGTGAAAGTTGCTCATATAATGACAATAGTTGTCCACATAATGACAGAAGTTGTCATCTCAAAGGCGAAAGTTGCTTTCTAAACGGTGAAAGTTGCTCTCTAAAGGGTGAAAGTTCACTTCTAAAGGGCGTCCGGGCGATTCTCAGACAAAAAAGGCTGGTCAAAGGGTGTGATTTGAATATAATGGCGCGCGCCGGACAGTAAATACTCACTGCTATCCCGGCATCTTCAACCGCCTTTAAGGACTCCCTCGCTCCTTTCTGGCCTCACATAAGGAGATAATTCAGATGAAAGACACGGAAAGGCGTCGCCTTGAGATGTTTATACGTGTGCGCGAGTTCGGCGTGGCGCACGCCGCGCAGTTTCCCGCGAGCAGCTTCGCGGGCGAACAGTTCGCAGCCCTTAACGTCGCCGTCAGCGCGCTTGAGACGCACGCGAGCGCGCAAAGCTCCGGCCGGGGCGGGGCGCGGGCCGGCGCTGCGGGCAAGGCCGCGGCGCGCGACGAGTTGATGCGCGACCTCGAAGCCATCAGCCGCACGGCGCGCGCTATGGCGCTCACCACGCCCGGCCTCGAAGACAAGTTCCGCATCCCGCACAACAAGAGCAATCAGGAGGTGCTCGCGGCGGCGCGCGCCGTAGCAGCGGACGCGCTCCCGCTCAAGGCGGAATTCATCAGGCGCGGGATGCCCGCGGATTTTCTCGAAGACCTTGCGGCGGACATCACGGTAATGGAGCAGGCCATCTCGCAGAAGGCGCGGGGGACGGAATCGCACATCGCCGCGACGGCCGCCATCGACGCGGAGATCGAGCGCGGCATGACGGCCGTCCGCCAACTGGACCCCGTCGTGCGTAACACGTTCACTTCCGACCCCGCGACGCTGGCCGCCTGGTTCAGCGCCAGTCACGTCGAGCGCGCGCCGCGCGGCAGTCAGACGCCCGCCCCGCAGAGCACGACGACGCCCGCCGCGCCGACGGCCTGATTAGTCGCCACTCAAGTCTGACCTGCGTAGAAAAGTTTGACGGGAGGCGGGAGGCGAAAGTCTCCCGCTCTCTTTTTCTCGCGCCTTTACTCAAGTCCTCATGGAAAGCCGAGACTGTCGGCGAGTCGCGCGTCACCGGCGCCTGCGGCCGGAGGTTGAGAGTTGGACCCGCGCGGAGGTTTACGCAATGGCGAATAAGAGGAGCGTCTCAGGCTCCAGACGGTCTATAATCGGGCGCGCGGCCCAGCGGTCCAGGCATCGCGCGCCGAAAACTTCAGCGCCTCCGCGGCCAAAACTTGTAAATGCGAGTCTCCATAAAACCAGACAAACGGCGAGCGATTCTCTTGACCCTCGCGCTCCTGCTCCTCTTCGGGTTCGCGCCGACGGCGCGCGCCCAACTCTGTCCGGGCAGTCACATCTACCTCGTCGTCCGCGACGAGGACGGCCGCGTAATAGACCCTACGCCACTCGGCGAGCGCCGCAGCCTGGCGCGCACCTTTGACTTCGTCCGCGTCAAAGAAATTGTCGTTCCCGCCGGTTACGGAACCAAGGCCCGTAAGGCGAAGGCCCTTGTATTTTCTGACGACGGCTGCACCTTCAGGGCCCTTGAGGAAGCCACTTTCGAGCGCCGCGGCAAGAAGATGCGCCTCGTCTTCCGCAACGCCGAGCGCGTCAAGGACAGGTCCGTCTTCTACACGATTGACCTGCCGCCCTTCAGTCAGGGCACATTCGAGATCGACTTGAGCGGCCCCGCCGGCAGGCTCCCCGAGAAGTCCGGGACGACTCCTTTCGAGCGAGCGTGGGGCACCACGTTTTCGGCAGGCGCGTGGCGCAGGACGAGTGAGTCCGCGCCCGATTTGCCCGCGCCTCACGGCATCGTCTTGCGCGGGACGGTTACGGACAGCACGACGCGCCTCCCCATGAGCGGGGTGACGGTTGAGTTACTCCTGGGCCAGTTGGGCGAGGAGGTTTACCCGACGAGCGGCACGACCGACTCGGGCGGGCGCTTCGAGATCGCGGGAGTGCCGGACGAGAAGGTCATCGATTCGGACAGGGTCTCCGTCCGCGCGCGGGCGCAGGGGTTCGCCGGGGCGCAGGTCATCATCCTTCACCACCGCCAGCTAGCCCAGACGCGCGAAGCGTTCGACAACCTCTACATGGAGTTGCGCCCGCTCGTCACGGTCAGCGGCCGCCTGGTTGACGTTAAGACGGGGCGGCCGGCGACGATCACGCCGGGCACATTCAAAGCCTTCGCGCTCGCAGACGACTCGCTCATCAGCGGCGACTACCTGACGCGGACTCACCGCACGGCGGAGGCAGAGATTGCGGCGGACGGCCATTTCACGGTCGTCGTCCCGGCGGGTAAAATTTCATTCTCCATCATGGATTATCAGCCGTATCAGACCGTCTGGCCCGGCACGCGGCAGGAGTTGCTCGACGGGCGGCTGGAGGTCGAGGTCGCGGCCGCGAATCAACCCGAGATCGTTTTCCGCGTCCGCGGCGTGGCCCCCTGAACCGGGCGGCCGCGTGACGCCGAGAGGAGTCGTGCGCCTAGGACTATGAAGAACTCATTTACGAAACTCTTTCTCCTGATGCTCTTCGCCCTGCTGCTTCCGGCCGCGGGCGTCGCGCAGCAGACCGCGGAGGACTACCTGAGGCTCGGTAAGGACCAGCTCGAAAAGAAGGATTACCTGCGCGCCGCGGAGAGCTTCGAGAAGGCGGTCGGACTCGACCCGACATCGGCCGAGGCTTACTACTTTCGCGGCAGGGTGCAACTCGACGACGAGAAGGCGGCCGCCGATTTCACGAAAGCCATCGAGCTGAAGCCCGATTACGCCGAGGCGTATTTCCGGCGCGGGCTGGGGCGCGACCTGGGCGGGAATGAGCGAGCGGCACTCGAGGATTACAATAAGGCAATCGAGCTGGACCCGAAATTTGTTGACGCCTACATGACGCGGGCCGTCCTGTACCTCCTCGCCAACAAAGGCGAAGAGGCCATCGCCGATTACACGAAGGTCATCGAATTAAAGCCCGACGGCGAAAGCTACTACGTGCGCGGCAATGCCTACCTTGAGATAGGCGAGTACGCGAAGGCGGTCCCCGATTTAACTGAGTCAATCGAACTCGACCCCACCTATTACTGGTCATACATGCAGCGGGCCAAGGCATACCGGCGACTGAAGAAGTTCGCCCTGGCGGAGGCCGACGAGCGCCAGGCGGCCCGAATTGGCCCGCCCCGGTAAGCCGATCATGGATGCCGAACAGTTCAGGATTAAGAGACAAGAGATCGTCGAGCGGTTCGGCGAGTGGACGCGGCACAACATACGCCTGACGGATGACGAGTACACGTATGACCGTGAGCATCCCGCCTTTGAAGCGCACATGGTGAAGCGCGGGGCGCGTCTACGGCGCGTCGTGCAGATCGTTTCGGACATAACTAACCGGCCGATTAGTAGTCTGCGGGTGCTCGACCTCGCGTGCCTGGAGGGGCTCTACGGGATAGAACTGGCCCGGCGCGGTGCCGAAGTAGTCGGCGTAGAGGGTCGGGAGGCGAACGTGGCGAAGGCGCGTTTCGCACAGGACGTGCTCGGCCTGGGCAACATTACGTTCGTGCGGGACGACGTGAGGAATCTGAGCGTCGAGAAGTACGGGCGCTTCGACGTGGTCTTGTGCCTGGGCATTTTGTACCACCTCGACGCCCCGGATGTCTTCGATTTCGTGGAGAGGATTTCGGACGTTTGCAAACGCCTGGCGATCATAGACACGCACGTCGGGATTTGTGCCAATAAATCACACACCCACCGGGGGCAGGAGTACCGCGGCCGGTCTTACACGGAGCACGCGCCGGAGTCCACCAGCGAAGAGAGGCTCAAATCTCTGCGGGCCTCGCTCGATAACGAAAAGAGTTTCTGGCTCACGCGCCCGTCCCTCTTCAACCTGTTATCCCGCGCGGGGTTCACCTCCGTCTACACCTGTCAGAATCCTGTAGTGCTGACGCAGTGGTCGGACAGAGACACGCTCGTCGCCGTCAAAGGGGCGCGGGAAGAGCTGCTTTCCACGCCAATCGTGAATGGCTTGCCGGATGAGCCGTGGCCCGAGGAGAGACCAAAAGGCGTCCACCCGAGTCAGCGGAGAGAAGCGGAGTTCAAACTCCGTGATGTTCCGAGGAGGGTGCGTAGTCTAGCCGGGCGTCTCTTTCGGCGGGACAAGCAGCGTCTTTAAAACATTCTTCACCCTTTGCCCGAAGGTGCGGCCTTGCCCGGCGACGCCGGCCGGCGGAATGAAAGTCCTGTCCAGGGCGCGCGCCTCCCCGCTCAAACGGCGGCTGTCCGTAATACGCTCGTCAAGCTGGCGGAGCAGCGACGGCCTGACGTGGCCGCGCCCGACCTGCTCCTCGACCTCTCCTCTCGTGATGTGCCCGCCGTCGACGGCCTCTAACAGTTCCCGCGTCCAGAGTCTGTTCAGGGGGTTGAGGCGCGAGACCCAGGGCTGGCGCTCCATGTCCGTGTAATGCAGCAGAGCCGTTTCGCCGCGCCTGAAGCGTTCGAGCGAATTCCAGGCCGGCTCAATCGAGGCGCGCACGCACCCGGCCACGGGCATCTCGAACATCAGCCGCTCGTAGGTCAATTCGCCACTGTCGAGCGACTCCACAATCTCCCGCACGTCCCAGCGGAGCGCCTCGCAGTCGAGCAGCATGACGCTGAACTGCGGCCGGCGTCCTTCGCCGTCGGCCGCGCGCGCCGCCAGCAAGTCCGCGCCGTCGAACGGCAGATTCCATAGACGCCGTATGTCTTTGAAGACCAGCATGTCCGAGTCCAGGTAAAGCGCGCGGCCGCGCCGCCCGGCCAACTCCGGGATCAGGAAACGCTGGAACGAGAAGGGTGTGCGCGGGCGATTCTTTTCGTCGGCGGGCCGCGGGATTTCGACGCCGGCGCGGTGTAGCGGGAACACCTTGATGCTCATGCTGGCGTGCTTGCGGATGGAGTATTCGAGCACCCGAAGCGGGAGCGCCTGCGCCTCGGTCGCGCCGACGTAGACGCGAATCGGCGCTTCCGTGTCCAACGGCGCGTAGTCAATGCCCGTGCTCAGTATGATCTTCGCGAACTCCTCGAACTGCGGGTCGAAGCTCGCCTGCCCGCCCGAAAGGAGCGTCTTGTCTTTCAAATCGTCGAAGGCGGGACTGTACGCGCTGCCGCCGTCCACACCGAGCGAGCGCACCTCGCGCACCCCCGCGTGTGCCAATAAATTCAGTGCGGCCTCCGCGCTGAAGAAACGCGCGTGCACGACGGGCGAGTCGCCGTGCTTCTCCTGCGTCGTGCTGAGGTTGTACCAGGCGAGGCGGCCCCTTTCATTCATCAGCCGCAGCGTGGGGTTGACCGCGGCCAGCTCCAACAGGTTCCGCGCGCCCGGCCGGTAATCCACGTGAGGCCGCCATGGCATGACCAGCAGTTCCGCGTTCCGCCCGATTGCTTCGGCGCAGGCGTCCACGACGTCGTAGTCAATCATGTGTGCGACGCGGACGAATTGTTCGCGGACGGCGTGGTTGAGGGACAGGGTGTGGAATTGGCCCAAGTCGTAGGAGTCTCTCCTGGAGAAGCTCGGCCCCTTCCCGAGCACCAGCCAGGGGTCACCTTTATCTATCGCCCGAGTTCGGAACCATTCGAAAAAGGTCTGCATTCGCTCCAGCGCCCCCGGCCTGAGTGAAATAATTGCCGGCCGCCTACACGGCTTGCAGGACGGGCTGCTCCCACGGGTGCGGGCCGGGATTTTTTGCGGGCGGAGAGCTCTCCGATACCTCCCGGCCCGCGACCCTGCGGTAGGTCTTGAGCAGGACCGGCAGCACCGCCTCCGGCGAGAAAAGTTTTTCGTACCTGTCCCTCGCCGCGTCCCCCATGCGGCGGCGCAGTTCTGTGTCCTCCGCCAGGCTGATGAAAGCGCGCGCGAGCGCCCCCGAGTCATGTGGCGAGACGAGGATGCCAGCGTCGGAGGCGACCACGTCGGGGATGCCGCCCACGTCCGACGCGACGATGGGCAGCCCCAGGGACATCGCCTCGATGATGCTGTTAGGCGTGCCCTCCGTGAGCGAAGGCAGCGCGAAGATGTCCAGCCGCCGCATGAAAGCCTGACACTCGCCGCGGCTCTGATAGACGCTCGTCAATTCGCACCGCGACGCGACGCCGAGAGAGCGCGCGCGGGCCGTGAACTTCTGCTGTAACGCGCCCTCGCCGGCGATTATGAGCCGCAGCCCGCGGCAGACACGGCTGGCGGCGGCGAAGGCTTCCAGGAGCACCAGCGGGCCTTTCAGGTGTTCGAGACGCGCGGCGAACCCGATGGTGACGTCCGCGTCCGACCCAGCGCGCGCGGGCCCGTGCCCGTTGCGCAAGTCCTCCACGATCAACGGGAGCACGGAGAGCTTGTTCGAGAAGGGCAGCCTCTCGCGGCACATCTCTGCGAGGAGCGGGGAGAGCGTCGCCACCTCCGCGCAGAGCGGGAGGACGGCGGTGAACTGCTCGTAGGACAGTTCGAAGCTCGGCGGGTGGTAAGGGATTCCGACCTCCTGGTACATGACGGGAATGCCCGCGACGTGCGCGGCGCTGATTAAGACCATCGCGCCTGGGTCTGGCGACAGGACGTGAACCACGTCGGCGCGAAACTCTTTGAGGAGGTCGCGGCACCGCTCCTGGTAACGCGCGGCGAGGTTGGTGGCGACCCTTTGCGCTTTCCTGCGAACCAGAGACTGCGAGCGTGGCAGCGCGTTCAGCAGCCCGCGGGCCAACTTTCTCCCGGCCGAGAGGAACGTCCCGACGGAGCCCGGCGCGACCGTGTAGATCGAGACGCCCGCCTCGCGCAGCCGCCTGTAATATTGGTCCAGCGGCGAGTACGGGTAGAGCAGCAGCACCGAAACGTCGTGCCCGGACTTGTGCAGGTGTGTGGCGTAGTTGACGAGAATCTCGTCAGCGCCGCTAATCGGCCCGAGGAACTGTCCCTTGCTGATGATGATCTTCATTGTCCGCCTTAGTCCGTCCGTCCTCGCGTGAAATCGGCGTCGAAGCCCTCACCGCGCGCCTTCCCCTTCGCCCTCGCCAGCGCGGAGCGGAAGGCCGCAGGGCTGGTCGCAAGGCGCACGCTCCCCCAGGGGTGTAGGCTGAGCGCGGCGGCCAGGTTCTTCTGCGAGCGTAGGAGATGACCGTACTTCAAAGCGCGCGCCGTCTCAAGCGCCAGGTGGGCGGCCATCTGCCTTGAGAATTGCCGCCACGCTTCGCGCCGCCTGCGGGCAGTCGCTTCGGCGGCGCGCGGCAGCTTCATCCACTTGCGCCGAAACTGGCGCGTGGCTCTAGCGACCATTTCACTCGCGCGCGAAGTCCCCTGCCCCGAAACCGGCGTGGACCTGCGCCAGAGCATGACGGGCTCCTCCAAGGCTACAACGTCGTGGAGCGCGGAGATGCGGACCCACAGGTCCCAGTCGTCAATCCCCGGCACGGACCCGTCCAGCAGTCCGACGCGAAACAGGCAGGAGCGGCGGAAGAGCGCAGTCCCGCACGGGATGAAATTCCGGCGGAGCAACTCCCAGAAGACATCGCCCTGCGGGGAACATTTGGGGTTGTAATCCCCAGTCAAGTCGCCCCCCTGGTCTGCGACGAGCGCGCGCGCGTAAATCAAGCCGGCTTCCGGCGCTGAGGCCAGGGCCTCCGACTGTAGGTCCAGGGAACCTGGGAGGCGCACGTCGTCGTCGTCCAGAAAGGTGACGTACTCCCCGCGGCTCGCGAGCAGGCCGACGTTGCGCGCCCCGGCCACCCGCTGGTTACGCTCGACGCGTACGTAACGAATGTCGCAGATGTTTCGACAGACGGCGGCCGTCTCGTCCGCCGACGCGTCGTCCACGACCACCACCTCGACATTCCTGCCCGCAGCCTTCGCGCTCTCGATGGCGGCGGGGAGCAGCCGTGGGCGGTTATGTGTCGTGATGATGACGCTGACGGTCTGCATGGAGTTCGATTCTCGCGCCGGGCGCTCGGGTCGCCGCAACCGGACTTAAAGATTTATGCGCTGGCGTGCGCGGGTAAGAGTTAGGCTTTAGAGGGGCGCGTACTTAAAAGTCTCCCCGCAGTAGCCTCAAGGCCAGCTTTCCGTAACCGGCGGGCCGCAGCGCGCGCAAAGGGCTGAGGCGCAGGGCGGCCAGCGTGTTTCTACAGGCGAACGAATAAGAGCCCCTGGACAGCCCGAGCGCGGCGTTCCAGAGTAGAGTGTCGGCGATACGCCTGAGGGCGAGCCTTCGCGCCTCCCTGCGTCTCCGGGCCGAAGCCTCTTGCGCGCGCGGCAGGCGCAGGAGTTGCAACTGGTGGCGCGCGGCATTGCGCAGGTGCCGCGACTGCGCCGACGAGCCCTGCCCCGAGGACGGAGTCGGCTGCCTGTAAATACTGACCGGCCGGTCCACCACGACGACGTGGTAAAGCTCCGCGATGCGCACAAAAATATCCCAATCGTCTATGCCCGACAAGTCTGTCTGGAGCAACCCGACGCGCGCGAAGCATTCTTTCCGAATGACGACGGAGATGGGCATGACCGGGAAACCCAGTTCGAGCAGTTCCCAGAAGGCGTCGCCGCCGGAGGACTTCGGCGCTGCCACTTCGCCCGTCAGCCTGCCTTCCTGGTCCGCCATCAGCATCTGGCCGCAAACGAACCCGGCCTCCTTATTCTTCGAGAGCGCCTCCGCCTGGTAGTCCAGCGTTCCGGGCAGCCGCAGGTCGTCGTCGTCCAGGAAAGCGACGTAGTCCGCGGAGCTGGCGAGAATCCCGACGTTGCGCGCCCCGGCAACGCCCTGGTTCTGTTCGAGGCGTATGTAGCTGACGCCCTTGAGGCCGCGGCAGACTTCCGCCGTGCCGTCTGTCGAAGCGTCGTCCACGACGATGACTTCCACGTCGCCGCCCGCCGCCTTCGCGCTCTCGACCGCGCGCGGCAGCAGGTGCGGGCGACTGTGGGTCGGGATGATGACGCTGACCTTCGACATATTTTTTGTCAATCTTGACGCGCTTTCGGTCGGCTGTATAGACTGGCCTGCCTACAGGCGAGCCCGCATATGGTAGCTAACGATAAAGCCAGGGCGATCGGATTCCCGCTGCGCCCGACTCCGCCGGAAGAGCCCCTGACACGCATCAGGCCGCACAAGTCCTGGGCGGCCGTTGACGCGCGCGAGGTCTGGGCGCACCGCGAGCTTTTCCTACTGCTCATGTGGCGCGACCTCAAGGTGCGTTACAAGCAGACGCTGCTCGGCGCGGCGTGGGTCATCTTGCAGCCGCTGATGATGACGCTCGTCTTCACGATTTTCCTGGGCCTCTTCGCGCCCCGCCCGGTCAGGGACGTTCCCTACCCCGTCTTCCTTTACGCGGGGTTGCTGCCCTGGACCTTTTTCTCAAGCGCCACGCTGGGCGGCAGCCAGAGCCTCGTCTCGAACGCCAAGCTGATTCGGAAAATCTACTTCCCGCGGGTGCTCCTGCCGCTCGCGGCCGTCGGCGTGCGGCTCGCGGATTTTATCATCTCTTTCGCCTTCGTCTTCGTGATGATGCTCTACTACGGCATCCGCCCCTCGGCGTCCCTCCTCGCCCTGCCGCTCGTAGTCTTCTGTCTGGTGCTCCTCGCGGTGAGCATAGGGACGTGGGTCGCGGCGCTGAACATCAACTACGGCGACGTCGGCACAATCCTGCCCGTCGTGCTGCAAGTCTTCATGTTCGCCTCGCCGATTATCTACCCGTCGAGCCTCGTGCCCGAGAAGTGGCGGCTGCTTTATTACATGAACCCGATGGCCGGCATCATCGAAAACTTCCGCGCCTCGCTGTTCGGCCTCGGGTTCAACTGGGCCAGTCTCGGCGTCTCCTTCGCCGTCACCCTCGTCTCGCTCGCCTGCATCTCATTCACGTTCCGGCGCATGGAAGACGACTTCGCGGACACGATCTGAGGGCCCCGGATGAACGCAATCGTCCGCGTCAGAAACTTAAGCAAGCGCTACTACCTGCCCGGCCCGCGCGACCTCAACCCGACGTTGCGCGGCTCGCTCGCGGAGGCCGCGAAAGCGCCCTTCCGGCGACTGCGCGGCGGGAGGCACGCGCGCGAGCAGACGCTGTGGGCGCTCAGAGACGTGAGCTTCGACGTGGAGCCAGGCGAGGTCGTGGGCGTCGTCGGCCGCAACGGCGCGGGCAAATCGACCCTGCTCAAAATCATCTCGCGCGTGACCAAGCCGACCGCCGGCGAGGTGGACCTGTACGGCCGCGTGGGCTGTCTGCTGAAGGTCGGGACGGGTTTCCACCCGGACCTGACCGGGCGCGAAAACATCTACCTCAACGGCACCATCCTGGGCATGACGCGCGCCGAGATCAGGCGGAAGTTTGACGAGATCGTCGCCTTCTCGGAGGCGGAACGTTTCCTGGAGACGCCCGTCAAACATTACTCGTCGGGGATGTACGTGCGCCTGGCCTTCGCCGTCGCCGTGCACCTTGAGCCCGAGATACTACTCCTGGACGAAGTCATCGCCGTCAGCGACGCGGCCTTTCAGCGGAAGTGCGTCGAGAAGATACGGGAGATTCCACGCAAAGGTCACACGGTCTTTTTCGTCAGCCACAATCTGGAGACGATCAGAGATTTGTGCAACCGCGTCCTGTTCATAAGCGCCGGCCAACTCTGTGAGGACGGGGACGCGGCGAGCGTCGTCGAGAGCTACACGCAAAGCGCCTCGGTTGAGGCCGGCCGCTAGGCGGTCAGACGTTTGTTCTGAAAAGCCGCGGCACCCTTTTCAGAGTCTGTATGAAATAGCTCCTCCTACGGCCCTTCTGATATTTCCCCAGGTCGAAGAGAGGCTCCCTGACCTCGCCCACCAGGTTGAAGAAACATCTGGGGAACGGCGTGACCGCGCGGGCGGTGACGCCGTGCAGGGCGCGAATGTTATTAATAAACATGACAAAGGTGTTCGGCCGATACTTGATGGCCTTGACGACTTCGACGTAGCGGTCCTCGACCTCCGCCACCCTGAAGCCGCGGGGCCGCCCCTTGAACCTGTAAAATTCCAGGTCGCCGCCGGCCGAACGGTCGTCCGGGTGGCGGAAGTAATAGAGGCCCGTGAACAACTTGTTCGGACTGTCCACGTGAACGCGCCGCACGGAGGAAGGCGTTCCGACCACGCGCGTGTTGACGCAAATCTGCGCGTCGAGCAGCGCGTCCGCGCTCGGATTGATGTCGGGACGCCTGACGCCCGTGCTCAATCCGCCGAGCGCCCCAATATTTTTCTCAAGCGACGGGTAGACCGAGCGAATGTGCTCCCCGAACAGTTCGACCACCTGGGCGAAGAAGGCCGCAGAGGTGTGCAGGCGCACGAACTCTCGCCAGAGGGGACTGATTCGCTCGTCGCCGAGGGACTGAGACGCGGACAGGCTGAAGCGTTGATTGCTGTGGAACTCCGCGCCCCCTGTGATTACTTCCAGCGTCGGGTATGCGGAGGCCAGTCGCAGGTACAAGTCCTCGGGCAGCGGGCTCTCTACTATGAGGTGCGGGAACGGCTCGGCCAGCACCTGACACCTTTTCACGTTTACGAGCAGCGTTTGCATGAAGCTGGTCTGTAGAGTCGCTCAGGATTCTGTTTTCAGCCGCTGGCCCAATCTTCGCGCGCCGCGTACCACTGCACGGAGGCCGCTCCGGCGCGCCCAGGTTCGCACAAAACTCGGCGCGGAGGCCACGGGCTTGAAGTCTATGTCGAACAGGGGCTCGCGCATCTGGGCGACGAAGTGGTGCATCATGAGCGGGACTTCGGAGGCCGAGCGCGCCGTCAAACCCTGGATTGATTCGGGGGTGTTCAGGAAAAAGATGAAGGTGTTGTTGCGGTAGGGAATCACCTTCTCCGCAATCAAAAGCTCCGGGTCGGCCGCCTGCACCTGGTCGAACAAGAGCGACGCGCCGGGCTTGACCGAGTACAGCACGTGGTCTGAGCCCTGAGCGTCATCTTCGTCCGGGCGCAGGTACAGGTAACCCGCGAACGGCTTGTCGCGGGTTTTAAGGTGCGGCCCACGCTCGACCGCCGGCCGGCCGACGACCGGCGCGTGAACGACCAACTCCGAGTCGAGCAGCAGGTCGCACCGCGAGTAGTCGTCTATGTTCCGCGTCCCCACTCTTAACTCGTCCGGCTTGCCGAACCTTTGTTCGAAATCGGGGTAGGCCCCGAGCAGGTGCGTGCGGAACAGCCTGAGCATCTCCGCCCAGACGGACGGCTGAAGGTGCTCCCGTATGAAACTTTTCCAGCGCTCGGACAGATGAGGGTCGGCGAGCGCCGCGGCCCCCGTGTAGATAATCTTTTGATTACTCCTGGTCGGCCGCCCCCGTGTGAACGTCTCAAGCCGAGGGAACTCGCGAAGGAGTTGTTGGCACAGTCCCTCGTCCAGCGCGTTCTCGACCACGACGTGCGGGAACGGCTCGGCGACGACCTGGTCGGGCGTGATGTTTGAGAGCAGTGACATGACTCTGCGTCTGTGTGTCTCTGTGGTTAACGTCGGAATCGAGCTGTCGGCGGGCATTGTATCAGGAATTCGCTTCGAGTTGATGCTTGAGCGACGAAGCGTGAAGCGTGTGGCGGGGCTCATCGCTCGAACTCGCCTGAGTCAGGTCGAAGTGATATTCTCGGCGCATGTCTCACGCCACTCAAATCCGCATACTGGAAAAAGACAACAACCGGCGCGGCGACCTCTTCGGCCGGCTGATGGCAGACCTCTTCGTCGCGCTCGGCTACGAGCAACCCCGCCTCAATCTTCACAAGGCCGGCCGCGAACTCGATCTCGTCGCCGACCACCGCCTCGAACGTCGCCGCGCCGTCGGCGAGTGTAAGGCCACCGCAGACAAGACCGGGGGCGACGACCTGAATAAGTTCGCCGGCGCTCTCGACGCCGAGCGGGGGTCGAATGACATTCCCCTGACAGGTTATTTCATCTCCCTCGCGGGCTTTAAAGAAACCGCCGTCGAACAGGAGAAGAATCGCCGGAGCACGAAGCTCGTTCTCCTGGACGGCCCGCGAGTCGTGGACGAATTGATAAAGGGCCGGAGCCTGATACCCAGGGAGCGCGCCGCAGAGTTGGCGGGACGCTGCATCTCGTCGCAGGACGCGCTGACCTTAGACGACGAGTCCGAGTTATTGGCACACGAGCGCGGCTGGATTTGGGCCATCTACTACACGCAGGGCAAAGGGCGCACGCACTTCGCCTTGATTCACGCGGACGGCACGCCGCTGGCCCGCGCCGTCGCCGACGAGATTATTGACGCCGACCGCGGCGTCGGCGGCTCGCTGCATAAACTGACATGCCTCAACCCTGTGCCCCCGCGGCCCGCGGACGACGAGCAGCAGGTGAGCGAAGCTCTCAAGGCTTACGGGCGCTACCTCGCGGAGGAGTGCGGCTACATTCACCTGGACGGCCTGCCGACGGACATCGACATCAGCTCTACCAGGATTCGGCTTGAAAGCCTGTTCGTCCCCATGCACTTGGACGTTGAGGGACAGGGCGGGCGCAGGAAGGTCGGGGCCGCCCTGGCTGATAACCCGCGCCTAGCCATTCTCGCCGCGCCTGGCGGGGGGAAGTCCACGCTGCTCAAGCGGCTCGCCATCGCTTACGCCGATCCGTCCCGGCGCGTGCGTGTCGCGGACGACCTGCCGCAGCGTGACTGGTTCCCGATCTTCGTCCGCTGCCGCGAATTGCGCGAGTTGGCGCGCGGCTCGTTCGCGGATTTGCTAGGTGATCTTCTAGCCCAGGGTCCGATGCGCCAACATGCGGCGACTCTCCGCGCCTACATTGACACCGCACTCGCCGGCGGGCGCGTCCTCCTGCTGGTCGATGAGCTAGATGAAATCTCCGACCCGAGCGACCGTCTAGCGTTTGCCAGCACACTTCATTCGCTTATAAAAACGTACCCCGACACCGCGCTCGTGGTCACCTCGCGCGAGGTCGGCTTCCGGCACGTCGCCGCGCACCTGGCCGCCGTCTGCACTCGCGCCACGCTCTCCCCTTTCGACGCCGAGGACATCGAGCGGCTGACCGTCGCGTGGCACCGCGAAGTCGTCGGCGACAACGAGAAGGTGCGCGCAGATTCAGAACAACTCGCACGCACGATCATCTCCAGCGACCGTATGCTGCGGCTCGCCGTCAACCCGCTGCTGCTGACCACGCTCCTCCTGGTCAGGCGCTGGGTCGGCTCGCTCCCGACGCGCCGCGCCATCCTCTACGGCAAGGCGGTCGAAGTCCTCCTGATGACCTGGAACACGGAGGGTTTCCGCGCCGTTCCAGAGGAGGAGGCGCTGCCGCAACTCTGCTACGTCGCCTCCGCGATGATGCTTGAAGGCGTGAAGAAAGTCAGCCGCCCGCGCCTGGCTCAGCTTCTCCAGGAGGCGCGCGACGCACTGCCCACGGAACTGGGCTTCGCCTGGGGCAGCGTTGAGGACTTCATCCGCCGCGTCGAATACCGCAGCGGCCTCCTCACGGCGACCGGCCCTGACATTGAAGAAGGCCGCCTCGTCGGGTTCTACGAATTCAGCCACGTCACCTTTCAGGAGTTCCTCACCGCCCGCGCCGTGGTCGAAGGCTGGCACCCAAACCGCAAGAACACCGACACCCTCGCCACAGTCCTCGAACCGCATTTTGAAAACGAAGAATGGCGAGAGGTCATTCCGCTCGCGGCCGCCCTCGGCGGGAAAGCCACGGACGGGCTGATTCGACGATTGACAGAACGGATCGCCGCGCTGGATGAGGATGCTTGGCTACCTGGCAGGAATTCGCTCATTCTGGTACTGGGTAACTGCTTGGCCGACGAAGTGGCTGCCCGAGCGGAGACCATCGACGCGGCCGTCGGGGCGCTGGCCCGGTTCGGAATCGTTCTGGAGGAAGCGCCGTTCATGGCGGCACTCGCTAACGGGCGTTACGGCGGGGCGCTGCGGGCGGCAATGGCGCGCAATCTCCCGAAGCGGCTTTTGGAAGAGGCGGACAAAGAGGAGCAGGCGGCGCGCGACGCGTTGGCCCAGTTTGAGTATGAGCCGGCGCGCCGCCATCTCGAAGCGGCCATGTCGGGGGACCCGGAGCGTGCGGATCGGTTGCGAGATGAATTCGGCTTCCTCTTCGCTTCGCTCACTGACGAGGCGGCGGGTGCCGCCGACAGGCTCCGTTGGTGTACAGAAGTGTGGTACGTCCTCTCCCAACGGAACTCGTTCGTCTTGCCTGAACCGGGGCCGGGTGAGACTGAGGCCATAACTTCGGGCGAGGCGGCAGCAGGGCCACCGGCCGGCCCCGGCAGTGCGCCCGAAATCAACCGTCCCGCGCGGCCGGAAGAGAAGGGGGACGAGTTGGAGGATGCCGTCGAGCGGCTTTTCCGTTCCTTCTTCCGCCTGGGCAAGGACGTGCCGTGGAAGATTCGGAAGCAGAAGCGCGGCACTCAGGGCGGCTTTGATTTGAGTATCGAGTGGAGCGGGGAGTATGAGACCGCGACGGATCAAAAAGTCCGGTGTCACATCGAGTGTAAGAATTATAAGAATAATATCACCCTCGCCGAGGTGGCGGAAAAACTCCTCAGCGAGCCGCGCCGGAACCCGACGATTGACCACTGGATATTAATCAGCCCGCGCGCCAATCCTTCCAACGAACTGAATCGTTTCCTCGAATCGCAGGAGAACGAGGAGACGTTCCCCTTCAGCGTCCAGGTCTGGTGCCCCGAGACAGGCGTCAACGAACTATTCGGTCTCGAACCGAGTGCTTACGATTTACTGTGCGACCCGCGGGACGACGAACCCCACCCCAGCACTTGGGATCAAGCAAAAAGAGAGGCCGTCCAGGCGAAGTGGCGGGAACGATTGAAACCATTCCTCCGGCTGCCCCGCGGGTGGAACCAGTACCTGCGCGACCCGCGGTCGCTCTGCCTGGATAAAGAGACGCCGGAGAAGATGGAAGAGACTTTCAAAAACTTCGTCCCGATGGGCTGCCGAAACTCCGCCGGCGTGTTGCTGGAAAAATCGCTCGAAAGTTACATCGACGACTGGCTCGCCGCGCCGGACAAGCCGGTTCTGTTTCTGCTTGGCGAGTTCGGCGACGGAAAGAGTTTCTTCACCTACGTGCAAGCCCGCCGGTTGACGGCCCAGTGGTTCGAGGATCGTGCAAGCGGCTGGCTGCCCTTGCGGCTCGCTTTGAGCAAGTACCCTGGCAACGCGCGCGATTTTCTCCGCCAGCGATTGGAAGAATTCAACGCCGAGGTGGGAGGCTGGAGAGAATTGGGCAAGACGATGCGGCGTCTCGTCATGCTGGACGGGTTCGATGAAATGTCCAGTGAACTCGACCCGGAATCGCTGACGCGAAATGTTAAGGCGCTGCTCGAATGCGTTAATGAGTTTGAAGGCTGCAAGATCATCATTACGTCGCGCACGCATTTTTTTCAGAATAAAAAAGATGCCCAGCGGTTATTGTTGAGGCTCGGGAAGCCGCCTATTTATCATTTAGCGCCGATCCCCAGGAAAAGCGCGCTCGATAACCTTTACCACACTCTCCCTGATGAAAAGACGCGGCAAGAATTGTTACAGAGAATTCAGTCCATGAACGACCCGATTGGTCTTGCCGGCAAGCCCCTGTTTTTGGAGATGCTCAAGGAGGTGCTGCGCGCCCCGGACTTGCCCCGTGACTTGGACGTGGTCTCTCTTTACGAGCGATACATAGACCAGTCCCTCCGGCGTAAGCCGGAACTGTTAGACGACCCGAACCTCCAGACCGAGCCCCGCGAAGTCATTGACAATTTGCGAGACATCCTGAGCGAGATTGCGATAGACCTTCAGAGTACGGGGCGGACCCATGTGAATCTTAGTAAGTTTCGGTTTCCGGGGCGGAAGCCGTTCGCGGAGTTGCTCTGGCAGTTGAGCGACGGGGAGAGGCTCAACGAGGATGCGAAGGGCCGGGTCGCCGCGCGCTCCCTCCTCGCCCGGGTCTTTCAGATGGAGACAGAGGACGAGGAATGGCCCGTGGATTTCTGTCACCGCTCGATGCGGGAGTATTTTGTTTCCGTGCGGCTCTGCCAGGCCGTGGAGCAAGGGGAGGAGGCGGGGGCCAAGTTCCTTCAAGAAGTTCCTCTCAATCACGAAATCCTCGATTTCGCCGCCGAAAGATGGCGCAAGAGAGGTCCTGCCATTGAATTCATCAAGGAAAAACTCCTCGCGCTCATCCGGCACGCCGTTCCCGCCAACAATCCCGGAAGGGTGGGCGGGTACGCCCTCACACTATTCTACCGCCTGGAACCGCTGCTGCCACGATCCTTTGATTGGGCAGGAAAAGTCTTCGATCAAGCGGACCTGGAAGAGGCCGATCTTTCCGGTCTCGATTTCCATTCAAGTTCTTTCAGGCACGCGAATCTGGCTAACGTCAATTTTGAGGATTCAAACTTCGAGCACTGTGACCTGACCGGTGTGCGGCTGGAGGAAACCGCACACGTCGTCTCCATTGGTATAGACACTTCTGGTGAACATCTGGTCGCAGCTTACGGGGACAACCTGCTGCGACAGTGGTTCATAGGGGCCGGTCGCAAGTCAGTCTCCAAGGTTGTTGGGAACGTACGTGCCGACTCGCCGTCCGCCGTCGGCATTCATAAGTCGGGCCAACTGTGGATGCAAGTTGGACAGGAATGGTACTTCTTCGATCTACAATCAGACCAGACGTGGAAGCCGTCAACTCGCTTCCACATTAAGGACGTGATTACCAGGTCCAGGGTGCGGGGGCATCTCATGACGCTAGTGGAGAGGAATGCCGGCGGCGGCGTTCAGGTGTCACTCGTTGATCTAACTAAGCAAGCTAAACTGGGTTCACTGCGCGCCGGTGCTGTCCACCATTGCGCGTCTCTGGGAACGGGGGCAGTCGCCTACAGCGACGCGGAGACTGAGGTACATGTCCGATCTTTAGGCCGGCGGAACTCGCAAGGAGAAATTAGGCTGCAATGCCCCGAACCGTCCTGCCTGGACGTGCTTACCCTGGAGGCGGGCAGGCATCTGTTAGCAGTCGGAACTGTTAAGGGTCATGTGTATGTGTGGGAGTTGGAGCTACGGCCTCAAGAATGGCATCACCGCAAGATACTTGAACTTGCGGCGCACGAGGGGATTGTCACCGGTGTGGCATTCCAGAACGAAAAAAGGCTCGCTTCCAGCAGTTTTGACCGCTCCATAGCAATAATCAACTTCGACGAAGCCGACGCAGCCTCGGATAAACTGGAACGTCGCTTAATGCTTAAATTACGCTGCAAGGGAATGAAGATTGAAGGACTCCGACCAGAAACGGAGCGGGCACGACTCGCGAAGCTCATATAAGATTGTGGACGTTACTGATATCGTTTGCCCTTATAAATCCTAAAACCTCGGCTTTAAAATAGGCCCTCCCTTGGCCGGCTCTGAGCGCCGCCGCTCCTTCTTCTACTTCCGATTGATGACGACCGTGGCGTGCAGACCTTCGGGGAGGAAGGTGAGCGTGGCGGACATGTCGTTGAGGCTGCGCATGGCGCGGTCGGCGGCGCTGGTGGGGGAGGGCGAGGTGGGTTGGCGGGGGGCGAGGGCTGTGCCGTGGACGGTGCAGGAGACTGCGCCGTCGGGGGAGACGAGGTATGAGCCGCCGTCGGGGCAGAAGAAGTGTACGGCGTGGAGGCGGTCCGCCAGGTCGAGGGCGGGCGGGTCGCTTGCGGGTGTGCCAGATTGTTGGCCGGCGGGGCGGGCCGCGAGCGCGCGGCTAATGCCCATGAGCGGGCCGAGGTTGTTGAGGCAGGCGTCGCGTTCGTTTTCGGCCCAGCCGAGGTTGAAGTCTGGGAGCACTTCGTTCCAGTTCTGTGCGCGCACGCGCGCCATCGCGTGGCCCACGGATTCTTTGTCCGGCGCGGGCGGTTGCGACTGCTGGGCCGCGAGGTCTTCGAGGATGAAAGGCTTGCTCGCGAGGTAGAGGCCGCGGCCGATGCGCGCCGCGAAGAAGCGCAGCTTCGCAGGCCCGAGCCGGACACTGAAGGCGCGCGCCGCCTGCCCGTCCTTTAAGTTGAATTTGTAGTAGTCCCACTTGAAGCTGAACCACTCGCCGCGCCGCCCGCCCTGCCGGCGCGTGCCCGCGGCCGCCTCCACGTCCAGCCTCTCCAGGAAGTCGTCCACCGCGCGCTCGTCCTGCACGGGGAATGACAGGTAGACGGGGCTGTTGAGCGACGCGAGCGCCATCCCGATCATCAGGAATTCGCTTTCGAGCGGGTTCGAGCGGACCGCGACCCCGCTCAGGAAAATCATGCCGAGCAGGTCGGAGACGTTGAGGTCGAAGGTCGGGTAGCTGTCGTAAACGTGCAGCCCAGCCTGGTTGCCCAGACCCTTCGACAGAAACTCCCTGACCTTCAGGTCGTTCAAACTCTTGTCGCCCGCGCCCAGCTCGCGCAGCAGATCGTTCTGAGAGCCCGGCGCGCCGGGTCTCATCTCTTTCAGGTAACGCTCTTTGTTGAGCCTGAGCGCGAGGCTGAAGATGTTGCGTTTGGGGACGGGCAGCGCGTCGAGCGCCTCGGGCTGACCACCAAGCGCCGCGGCGAGCCCAGTGTAGACGGAGTTGTCTATCAGCGGGAGGACGAGCGTCTCGACCCTGTACTGCTGCGGGGTCGCCTTGAGGCGGAGCGCGATGGGGTCGAAGTAGGTGCGCCAGTATCGGTTGTACTCTTCGAGGAAGGCTTCGTACTCGTCCGCCTCGACGCCGCTCACTTGCGTGACGGGGATTTCGAGGTTCGGCGTCAGGTAGAGCGCGTGGCCGTGGTGCGAGCAGACGCCGGTCGTGCCGTCCGCCGAGAGGGAGTACTGCCCGCCCGAGGGGCAGGACAGCTCCCCTTTGCCGAAGAGGCCGGGGGAAGTCTCCGTGCGCGCCAGTTCTTCGAGCGAGCTGGGCCATTTTCCGAACTCCGTGCGGTGGAGCAGCGCGGCGTGGCCGATCATGCGCAGGTGGTTGTAGCAGAGCACGCGCCTGCGCTCTGTGAGCTTCAACTGCGGGCCGACTAGGCGGCGTATGAACGGGTCGGACATGTAGAGGAGCCCGTCCTCGTGCTCGTCCGGCTGCGGCAGGAGCGTGCGTATGTAGGCGAACTCGGCTGTGTCACCCAAGCGGCGCACGCTCCGGCCCGCGCCCGTCTTCCCCTTGATTGCTTCCAGGACTCTCTGGAAGGCGACGAGTGAGTTGCTGCGCACGTGCAGGTCTGGCGCGGGGTCCGCGGCGATGACGCTTATGTCGCGCTCGGGGGTCTGGAGTTGGACGTAACCGACGCCGAGGTAATTCCCCGCCGTGCGCCTGGCGTCGGGGCGCGCCTTCTGTGCCTCGTCGAGGAAGGCGTCCATGCGCGCCCTGAAGACGGCCGGCTGCTTGAGCCGGAAGATGACGGTCACGTCGCTGCCCTCGCGGACGAAAGGGTCGCTGCCGGTGACGGCCACGCCCTCGACGACGAGGTCGTAGAAGGGGCGCAGGGCCGGCTCGGCTTGTACGGCCAGTTGCCGCCTGAGCCTCTCCCCCGCGTTCTGCGTACGCGCCTCATTGAACGCCTGGTTGAAGAGGTGCGTGCCCCACAGGTCGCTCGCGTCCATCACGTCGAGCAGCTTGGACAGCGAGCGAAACTCGACGAGGTAAAAGTCCTCGGGCACGTGGTAAGCGAGCGGCGAGATCGCGGGCTTCCTGCCGCCCAGCATCTGCTCCCACGGGTGGCTCTTGACGGTCGGGCCTTTCAGGGTGGCGACTGGCACAATTTCGTCCGCGCGCCGCCCCTCCTGCGCGGTCGTCTGAGGCTCAAATATTTCTATTCCGGGCACCGGCAGGCCGGCGGGCCGGCGCACACGCGGGCGAGGACCGCGCCGCCTGGCCCGCGACGGTTGCGGCGCGCGCACGCGCGGCTCGTCCGTTGGAAGGCTCGGCGGAACAGTTTGCGCGGGCTGCTGTCTTTGCGCCGCGGTCCGCATGGTGTCTAGTTGCAGACTCTCCTGCACGGCGAGCGCGCCCGTGAAGACGCCGAACAGGTCTACGCTGTCGCGGCGGTTGGCGCGCACGGCGGCAAGGTCTCGGTCGGGGAGGGTCGCCTGAATCCGCTGGTAGACCTCTACGAAGCGGCCCGCGCGGCGGGCCAGTTGCAGCGCGACGTATTGCAGGTAAGGGTCGCGCGGGAAGAGCGTCAACTGGGCCAGCGCCTCGTTGAGCGTCCAGGCTTGCGGCGAACGCCGCACGGTCTGCGCGGACGAAGTCACGGCCGCGGGCCTGACGGCACACGCAAGCAGGGCGGACAGCACGACCCAGCCCACGACTAACCGCGCGCGACGTTTCATCCCAAGCCCTCCCGCCCGAAGAAATGGATTCGATTCTACGAGGCGGAAAGAGGAAATACCACACTTTTCATACTTTCTCCGCCCGTCCGACACTCATCCGTAAAACCACGCCTGTTAGCTATCGCCGGGCTTATCTCAGGCCGCGAGTCAACATTCGACGGGGTAACGATGAGGGTTCTGGTAACGGGCGGGACGGGTGTCATAGGCGAGGGGTTAATCCCCGCGCTGCTGGAGGCTGGGCACACGGTGCGGCTTCTTTCGCGCGGGGCGGAGGGCGACGCGCGGCAGTGGCCGCGGGACGGGGTCGAGCCGTTCGCGGCGGACGTGACGGACGCGAAAAGTCTGCGCGGGGCCGCCGCAGGGTGCGACGCGGTCGTACACGTCACGGGCATCGTGGAGGAAGCGCCGCCCAGCCTGACCTTCGAGCGCGTGAACGTCAAGGGCACGAAGAACGTGCTGGCCGAGGCCGCGCGCAGCGGCGTCAGAAGATTTCTCTACGTCTCCTCGCTCGGGGCCGAGCGCGGCCGCTCCGCCTACCACCGCTCGAAGCTCAAGGCGGAGGAGGTCGTGCGAGCGTCTGAAAGCGACTGGCTTATCTTGCGGCCGGGGAACGTCTACGGGCCGGGCGACGAGGTCATCTCCACGCTCCTCAAACTGGTCCGCACCCTGCCGGCCGTCCCCGTCATAGACGACGGCGACCAGCAGTTCCAGCCCGTCTGGCACGAAGACCTGGGCCGTGCGATTACGAGTGCGCTCGACAGGCCGCGTTTGAAGCACAAGACGCTTGAGTTGGCAGGCAGTGAGGTGACGAGCACGAACGACGTGATCGAGCGCCTGGCCGCAATCACAGGGAGGACGGTGGCGCGCATCCCTGTTCCCGCGACCCTGGCGTCGCTCGGGGTGCGGCTCGCGGAGTTGATGAATCTGGGCGAGGTCGCGGGACTAAAATTTCCGCTCAACGAGTCGAAGCTGAGTATGCTGCTCGAAGAGAACGTCGTGGAGCCGGCCCGCGCCAACGCCCTGACAAAGACCCTGCGCGTGACGACGACCCCGCTCGACGAGGGGTTGAAGATGCTGGCGGACATGCTCCCGGAGCAACTGCCTTCGGAGGGCGTGGGCCAGTTCGAGCGCAAGCGATTCTGGGCGGACATAGAGGGCGGCGGCTACTCCGCGACCGAACTGCTCGAAGCCTTCCGCGCGCGCTGCGCGGAGATCATGCCGCTGGAATTCTCCGCCGAGCCGGGCACGCCCCGAGTCCTGGAGGAGGGCGTCACACTCACGCTCGCAGTCCCGGCGCGCGGGAACTTGCAGGTGAGGGTCGAGGGGGTCGCGCCGCAACGCATAACTTTTTCGACGGTCGAGGGGCACATGCTCGCCGGGGCCGTGCAGTTCAAGACCGCGCGGGTGAAGAAGGGCGTCCGCTTCTCCGTGGAGATTAACGCGCGCGCGGCCAACCGGCTCGACATGGTCATGATGAACACCGTCGGCGGCCCGCTGCAACGCTCCAACTGGGAGCAGGTCGTCGAGCGCGTCGTCGAGCTGAGCGAAGGCTCGGCCCCCGCGGGAGTTCAGAGCGAGTCCGTAACGCTGGACGAAGAAGAGGCCGAGCAGATAGAGCGGCAGTTGGGCGACGTGGTGAACAGGCGTAAGCGCGCGGAGAGAGAAGCCGCGGGGAATGGGAAGCCCGCCGGCCAGCGGGGCGCGGCGCGGAAGAGAGCAACGGCGAAAGCGGCCGCCAAAGGGGCGCGTAAAAAAAGCGCGCACAAATCCGCGGCGAAGAGTCAGAGGGCGAGGGCTGCGAAAAGTCGAAACAAGACAACGGACGTAGATGGCTCCCGCCTCATCCCCGTAGCAATCGACGCCGTCTCATCGCTGGCCGCGTCGGCGCTCACTGCCGCGACACGGGCTCTGGAGACGGCAGGCGGCGGCGCACGCGCGCGCAAGAATCGCAGAACGAATTAGAAAAGCAATGATGAATGATGAATCGAAGACAGTTCTTAATTCATCACTCATCATTTCCCAACTTGCGCTCAGGCTTTGACGCCGAAGACGCGGCTGAGTGCGGAGCGCGCGGCCAGGCTCCCACACATCCCGTGGACGCCCCCGCCGGGCGGCGTCGAGCTGGAACAGATGTAAAGCCGTTTGTTCGGCGTCGAGTAGGGGTCGTACCTCATCAGGGGGCGCGCCAGAAACTGCCAGAGTTCGTTGGAGCCGCCGCCGATGTCGCCGCCGATCATGTTCGGGTTGTGCCGCTCAAGCTCGACGCTGTTGATGGTGTGCCGCGCGCGTATCAGGTCGCGGAAGCCGGGGGCGAAACGCTCTATCTGCCGCTCTATCCTCTCGGTCATGTCCATGTCCGAGCCGTGCGGGACGTGGCAGTAGGCCCAGCCGGTGTGCTTGCCCGCGGGCGCGCGCGTCTCGTCGAAAAGGCTCTGCTGCGCCACCAGCACGAAGGGCCGCTCCGAATGCTCGCCGTTCCACATCGCATGTTCCGACGCAACGAGCTCTTCGATGGTCGCGCCCAAATGGACCGTGGCCGCGCGCCGGCACTCCTCGGCCTTCCAAGGGATCGGCCCGTCCAGGGCCCAGTCAACCTTGAACACGCCTGGGCCGTACCTGAACTTTGACAACCTCTTCCTGTACCCTTGCGGCAACTCGTCGCCCGCGATCCCGACCACCTGGCGCGGCGTTAGGTCAAACATGACGGCGCGCGCCGGCGGCACGTCTTTCATCGAGCCGACCGGGTGCCGTGTGCGAATCTCGCCGCCCAGGCTCTTGAGGCACGCGGCCAGGGCTTCGACTATCTTCACGGAGCCGCCGCGCACGCTGGGCCAGTTGATGGCGTGCGCCGCGAGCGCCAGCACCATCCCGAACGAGGTCGTCCCGACCTTATCGAGCGGGAGGATAGAGTGCGCGCAGCAGCCCGCGAACAGCGCCTTCGCCTTCTTCCCGCGGAAGCGGCCCCGTGCCACGCCCGTGCACGAGCGCAGGCCGAGCAGCCCGAAGCGCAGCATCAGGAAAGGGTGGCGCGGGAACCTGATGGGGCGCAGGGTGTCCTCGAAGAAGTCGCCCGCGCGCTCGACGAAGGGGCGCATCATCTCTTCGTAAGCGCGCTTGTCCTCGCCCAGCGTGTCGCCCGTCTTCTCCAGCGATTGATAGAGGAGCGCCGCGTCGCCGTCGTCGAAAGGGTGCGCGAGCGCCACCTCCGGGTAGGCCCACTCGACGCCCCACTTCTCAAGCCCCATGCTCTTGAAGAACGGCGAGACGACGCCGACAGGGTGTATGGCCGAGCAGATGTCGTGCAGGAATCCGGGCTCGGTTATCTCCTCGGTGCGCGCGCCGCCGCCGATGGTCTCCTTCGCTTCGAGGACGCAGACGGAGAGCCCCTTGCGCGCGAGTTCTATCCCCGCGCTCAGGCCGTTCGGCCCCGAGCCGACGACGACCGCGTCATAAGATTTGTCGCTCATTCACACTCCCGGACGAAAGCGAAAATGATGGGCCAAGATCACAACCACTCTATAGCATCAAGATGTCACAAAAAACTGCGCGGCTAACTTTCGCAAACTCTTTTCACGCGCCGCGTGTATTTCGGGGCTCCGCGGCGGCACTGTTGGCCCGGCAACGAGATTCGGGGCGGCGAGCCCCACGACACAGGGAAAAGGGAGAAATCGTAGAAATGGCACTTCATAAACTTAATCTTTCATACTCGAAAGCAGCCCGCGCGCTCGTGATGCTGGCGCTCGCGTTTATGGCGACGACCTTCACGGCTAAGGATGCGGCGGCCGCCAGCTCGCGCTTCTGCGAGGGCGGCGGCTGGACGCTCACGACCGTCGGCAACACACTCCAGGTCCGGGGCAAACATGTCCGCTTCGACGTGAACCTGACGACGGGCGGGGTGCGCAACTGGACGCTGACGGGGGCCTTGAACGTCGGCCGCCTGGTCACGCAGCCGACCGTCATCTTCACCGAGAAGACACCGCTCCACGGCCAGGTGCTCAACCAGACCGAAAGACTTCGCAACGACCGCGGCGACCTCGTGCTCATACGCACGAACGGCGTCGTCAGCGTCAAGATTCAGGCGAAGGACTGCTCGCAGGGCGGCATCTTCCAGATGGAGATCGAGCGCGACGACAAGCCGAGCACGAGGGTGCGCCACGTCCTCGCGCCCGCAGTCTTCTACTTCGACAACCCCAACTTCCGCGCCCGCGAGGGCGACGTCGTGAGGTTCAGCAACTCCGCCGGGCAGACGCAGAACATCACCATCACCCCGCGCATCAACTTCACCAGCGACGCGTGGGACAAGCTGGTCGGGCGCGACAGCCCGCAGGCCGCGAACCGCGTACAGCACTCGACCTGCACGAACAACATCCCCAAGCGTGACGGGAGCGTCGCCATCGTAAAGCACTGCGGCGGCGTGACCGAGTGGGACGTGCTGGACGGCGGCCGCATGGGACAGGTGATGGGCGAGGACGCCACGGAAGTCGCGCCCCCTGCGACGTTCTGCGTCGAGGACTGCCAGGCGCAGAACCAGGTCAGGGGCGGCGCGGTCGTCCTGGGCCACCCCGCCAACGTGCCGCACGTCTACCGCCTACAGCCGCGCACGCCGTAGTCGGTAACGATTCCAGATTCAAATGGGTTTTCGCGGGGGCCGCTGCTGAAGAAGGCAGCGGCCCCCCGCGTTATTTCCTGTTCCATGAGCGCGGCAGTTGTGCGAGAATCGCGAAACCACGAACCGGAGAGGATGAAGACCATGCGCGGACGTTGTCTCTTGGTGTTTGGCTTACTCCTGATCGCCCCGCTCGCGCGGCACGTTCGCGCGCAGTCGGCCATCTTCAACGTCCCGACGACGGACGTGCTGCCGGCCGGCGAGCTTCTGGTCGAGGCGGACTACATCACGCACCCCACGTCTTACGAGAGCGGCGGCTTCCAGTACTTCGGCCCGTCGCTCATCTACGGCGTCGGCAAGAACATGGAAGTCGGCCTCAACTTCTACTACACCAAATCATCGGAGCCCGACGCCGCCGAACTCCAGCCCAACTTCAAGTGGCAGTTCTACAACGACGACGCGCGCGGGCTCAGTGCGGCCGCCGGGGCCGTCCTCTTCATCCCGCTCAGGAACCGCGACACGGCGAACACGAACGCCCTCGTCTACTTCACCTTCAGCAAGCAGGTTAAGAGGGAGAAGTACGCGCCGCGCTTCACGACCGGGGCCTACAGCTTCGTCGGCCGCATGGCCGAGGGCGAGACGCGCGCCGGGGTGCTGCTCGGCTACGAGCAGCCCGTGCACGAGAAGCTAGTCTTCTTCGCGGACTGGTACAGCGGCAACAACGCCTTCGGCTACGCGGCATCGGGGCTCGGCATCACGCTCCCCAAAGAGAGCTACATCTACGCCGGCTACAGCTTCGGCAACCAGGGCCGCGGCAACAACTGGCTCGGCGTCTACATCGGCCGCACCTTCAAATAGCAAACCGAGTCAGTCTCGTGCCCCGCAACGTCCTTGATTTAAAACGAACGTTCGTGCTATATACTCCGAAAACCCAGACTTCGGAGTCTTAAAATTTTGAACCCCGTGATTGAGGAAAGAAACGTCGCCACCGGCCGCAAGGCGCAGGGGGAGCGCACGCGCCAGGCGATTCTTGAGGCCGCGGTGCACCTCGCCTCGGCGGAGGGCTTGGAGGGCTTGACCATCGGGCGGCTCGCCGCGGAGCTGTCGATGAGCAAGAGCGGGTTGTTCGCGCACTTCGGCTCGAAGGAGGGGTTGCAGCTCGCGACCGTCGAGGCCGCGCGCGGCGTCTTCATACGCGAAGTCATACGCCCCGCCTTCGAGGCCGGGCAAGGGCTCCCGCGGCTCTGGAAGCTGTGCGACACCTGGCTCGCTTACGTGCGGGGCGGCGTCTTCCGCGGCGGCTGTTTCTTCGCGGCCGCCGCCGCGGAGTTCGACGGCCGCCCAGGCCCGGTGCGCGACCGCATCGCCGCGATCATGAAGGAATGGCTCAAGGCGCTCGGGCGCGCCGTCGTGGAGGCGCAAACTGCCGGGCACCTGGACGAGCGCGTCGACGCGGCGCAGCTAGCCTTCGAGTTCAACGCGCTGGAACTGGGCGCGAACTGGTCCTACCAGCTACACGGCGACCGCCAGGCTTTCGCGCGCGCCCGCGCGGCCATCCTCGAACGCCTCCGCCTTCAGTCAAAGCCGGCCGGCCTACGGCTCCTGCCGGCCGTCAAAGAGAAACGCCGGGAGCCAAGCGCACCCCGCGCGCGACGAGGTAATCATTTGCGATGAACGAAACGGATCAAGCGTCGCCGGTCGTCTCGAAGAGAGCAGCCTCCTGGGACGGCCTCAGGCTCGAACACTTTCACTTCCGCGCGGGCGAGTTGCCCGAACACAGTCACCGCGAGCACCTCGTCACCTTCTCGCCCGCGGGCGGGTGCCGCGGCGAGATACGCACGGAGAGCGGGTTCTACGCGCGCGACGAGACGGCGCAGAGCGTGTGCGTGATTCCCTCGGGCCAGTCCTTCTCCGCGCGCCTCAAGGGCGACTCGGAACAGCTAGCCATCTACCTGGACCCGTCGCTCGTCCTGCGCGCGGCCGAAGAAGCTGACGTGCCCGGAGGCGCGGTCGAAGTCGTCGAAGGCTTTTCGCCAGATGACCCCGTGCTGAGGAGCGTCGGGCTCGCGCTCCTCGCGGAGCTCGAAATGGGAGGGCCGGGCGGCCGCCTCTACGCCGAGTCGCTCGCCAACCTGCTGTCCGTCCACCTGCTCAGGCACTACACGGCCGAGGGCGCTGAACAGAAATTCAGGGGCGGCCTCTCGGGGCGCAGGCTGCGGCGCGTGATGGCCTTCATCGAAGACAACTACGAGAGCGACCTGAGCCTGGCGGAGCTGGCGCGCGCCGGTGGCATGAGCACCTTTCATTTCGCGCGCGAGTTCAAGCGGACCACGGGCACCACGCCCCACCAGTACCTCATCAAGTTCCGCGTCGAGCGCGCCAAGGCGCTGCTGACCGAAAGCGAACTGCCGCTCATAGAGGTCGGCGCGCGCGCGGGCTTCAGCCACCAGAGCCACTTCACGCGCCTCTTCCGCAGGTTGACGGGCACGACGCCGAGCGCCTTCCGCCACAGGTTCCAGTCGTAAGTTTTTGGCCCACGAAGAGACGAGTAGCAAGATTAGTCAAGCGCCGGCAAGAACGGGAAAGACTGTGCGGGGCCTTCGCCCTTATTCTCCTCGCCGTCACCGCCACAAGATTCGGTGACGGCGAGGAGAAAAAAAGTGAGACGGAAAAGATTCTTATTGGCTGCCGCCCTGCTCCTGACGTTGGCGGGCGGCGTCCTGGCACAAAATCATGGGCAGGTCGCGCGGGATGCTATCAGGCGCGGCAACGAACGATACGCGCGCGCGGAGTACGAGGCGGCCATCGAGGAGTACGGCCGCGTCCCCGCGGAGGCCGGCGAGACCTACGCGCAGGCCCTCTACAACGCGGGCGTCTGCTACTACGAGCTTTGGCGCACAGAGGACGCCATCAAGATGTACGCGCGGGCGGCGGAGGCGAGGAAGGGCCGCTACCCGAAAGCCCTTTACGCGCTCGGCGTCGCGCTCAAGGACGCCGGGCGGACACGGGAAGCGAAAGAGGCGTTCGGGCGGGCCATAGAGGCGTCCGGCGGGAGGCACGCGATGGCGCAATACATGCAGGGGCTGCTCTTGATGAGTGAAGGCGACGACGCTGCGGCCGCGTCCCTCTTCAGGGCGGCGGTCGCGAGCGCCGGGGGACACTTCCCCGCGAGCCGCAACAACCTGGGAGTGATGCTGGCGAGGACGGGCCGCCTGGCCGAAGCCGAGAGAGAGTTCGAGGCCGCGCTCCGTCAGGCGGGCGGCGAGTTTCAAGAGGCCACGCACAACCTTGAGCTGTGCCGCTCGCTGCGACTGTCCGCGTCGGCGCTGACTCGACTGTCATCGCTGAAGACGGTCGAAGCGGCGGCCGGGCCCGGCGAGTAATTCACACGAAAGGGAGAACGCTCATGGAGACGAAAGCGCAGGACACTCTAGCCATCCTCAAGCTCTACGAGCTGAGGGGCGATGCCTTGATGCGCGAGGCGCGCAAGTGGTTCTTCACCTCTTTTTTCCCGGCGAGCGGCAGGGAGATAGTGGCGCTGCTCTTGAGCGGCGAGCGGCAGAGCGCGTATTACCGCATGGTCGCCTCGCACTGGGACGTGGCCGCCGCGCTCGTCAACCACGGCGGGATTGACGAGCGACTCTTCCTCGAAGCCAACTCCGAGCACGTGGTCGTCTTCGCCAAGCTCCAACCGTTCCTCGCGGAGGTGCGCGAGACCATCGGCGAGCCGGACTACCTGCTCAACCTCGAACGCCTCGTGATGAAAGTGCCGAACGTCGAGAAGAAACTTGAGAACCGCCGCCGCATGCTCGAACGCTGGGCGGAAAAGCAATGATGAATGCGGAGTGATGAATGAAAAGCCAAACGCTTCTCATTCATCACTCCGCATTCCTAATTCCGCATTGCTTTGCTGACGAGGCCCGTGATCGCCTCGATGAGTGTGGCGGGCTCGACGGGCTTGGCGACGTGCAGTTGGAATCCGGCGAGGAGCGCGAGGGCGCGGTCGGAGTCGCCGGCGTAGGCCGTGAGCGCAATCGCGGGCGTCTGGCCGCCGCGCTCCGCCCCCATCCCTCGCACCCTTCTAATCAGCGAGTAGCCGTCCTCGCCCGGCATGCCCACGTCGCTGACGAGCACGTCGGGCCGCACCTTTTCGATGAGCGCCGGGACGGTCGCCGCCGAGGTCGCCGTCGTGACCTCGGCCCCGTGCCTCTTGAGCAGCACGGTCAGCAGCTTCAGCGCGTCCTCGTCGTCGTCCACCAGCAGCACGCGCAAGCCCACGAGCGCGGGCGGCACCTCGCGCTCCGCCCCGCCGCCCTCTTTCACCTTCCGCTCCGCGGAACGTCTTTGGCCCGAGCCAGCCTGCACGGGCTCGGCCGGCAGCGGCAGGTCAACCGTGAACGTCGCGCCCAATCGGTCGCCCGCGCTGTAGGCGTGCACCGCCCCGCCGTGCGCCTCGACCAGACACTTGACGATTGAGAGGCCGAGGCCCAGGCCGCCGTGCCTGCGCGTCGTCGAGCCGTCGGCCTGACGGAAGCGGTCGAAGACGAACGGCAGGAAGTCGGGGCCTATGCCCTGCCCCGTGTCGCTCACCGTGAGGCGGACGTGCGTGAGAAGCCGCTCCGCCTCCACCTTCACGCGCCCGCCGGAGTCCGTGAACTTGATGGCGTTCGAGAGCAGGTTCCAGATCACCTGACGCAAGCGGTGCGCGTCGCCCTGGATTTCGTCCGCGTGCTGGTCTAGCTCGGCTGTCAGCTCTATGCCTTTGGCGGCGGCCGCCGGGTGGACCGAATCAATCGTCTCGCGCACGAGCGTCACCAGACGCATCGGTTCGATTTCGACCCTGAGGTTGCCCATCACGATACGCGAGGCGTCAAGGATGTCTTCGATGATGCGCCGCTGCTGGTCCGCGTTGCGGCGTATGGCGCTGACGGCCTGAAGGCTCGTCTCCTCGTTGAGCATCTCTTCGCCGAGCATGTACGCCCAGCCGACGATGGCCGTCAGGGGCGTGCGCAGCTCGTGAGAGAGCGTGGCGAGGAACTCGTCCTTCAGGCGGTTGGCGGCCTCCGCTTCGAGCCGCGCCTTCTTCGTCTGCTCGTAGAGCTGCGCGTTGGCGAAGGCGAGGTCGGCGGCGCTCGCCAGCGCCTGCATCAGCCGCACCTCGTCGTCCGTGCCGCGGCGGCGCTCGGCCCAGTAAGCGCCGATGGCCCCGACGGGGTTGACCGCCCGCACGGGCACCATCAGGAGGCTCTTAACGAACGTCGGGCGGTACGCCTCGCAGGGGACGCGCTCGTCCGCGTAAACGTCCTCTATGACGGCGGGCTGACGCTCGATGATCGACCAGCCAGAGACGCAGGCGGTCGCCGGAAAACGCTGGCCCTTCCAGAGCGGCGCGACGGCGTCCGTGTCCGCGTAGTAGACCTCGTCGCCCTCGCGGATGATGAAGGCCGCGCCTTCCGCGCCCAGAAGCTCGCGCGCCGCGCGGCAGACGGTCGCCGTCACCTCGCTCAGTTCGAGCGAGCGCGCCAGGTCGCGGTAGACGGCCGCGAGTTTCACGCTCTCGCGCAGCCGGCGCTCGGCCTCGTCGCGCGCGATCCTTTCGCGCTCCAGCAAATCCTCGCGCTCGGCCTCGTCGCGCTTGCGCTCTGTGATCTCCTCGGCGACGATGTTGATGCCTATGATCCCGCCGGCCGCGTCCTTGAGCGGGTGCCAGCTCTCCACCCAGACGCGCTCCACGCCCGGCTGCGCCTTCGTCTCGCCCACGACCTCGAAGTTAAGCACGGGCTCGCCCGTCTCCATGATCCGCCGGAAGACGGGCTCGACGGCGTCGGCCAGGTCGGGGACGATTTCGCGGACCGTGCGCCCCAGGTGCTCGGCCGCCGCGACGCCGTTAATCTCCGCGAGGCGCTCGTTGATGCGGACGTAGCGCAGCTCGCGGTCCAGGACGCAGAGGCCGACGGGCGCGTCGTTGTAGGTGGCCTCGATCTCCGCCAGCCTGCGCCGCTCCGCCTCCTCGCTCGCGCGCAACTCACGCTCGATACGTTTGCGCCCGGTCACGTCGCGCGCGATGCCTTCAATGGCCGCCGGCTTCCCCTCGCGGTACGAAACGCGCGTGCTCACTTCGAGCGTGCGGCGCGCGCCGTCCTTGGCGATGATGTCCACTTCGTAGACGGTCGGGGAGGGGTCGTGGAGCTTGCGCGCCATCATCTCCCGCGCGCGCTCAAGGTGCTCGGGCGCGACCACCTGGGCGATGTTGAGGCCGCCGAGAATCTGCTCCCTAGTGTAGCCCGTGATGCGTTCGCCCGCGCGGTTGATGGCGAGGTAATTCCCCTCTAGGTCGTGCGAGTAGATGATGTCGTTGGCGTTCTCCAGCAGGCTGCGGTAACGCTCCTCGCTCTCGCGCAGCTCGGCCAGCAGCTCGTCCTTCGAGCGGGCGGCGGCCTCCGCCTGGGCCTGCGCGGCCTCGGCGCGCACGCGCTCAAGCCGCTCGCGCTCGGCGTGCCGGCGGTCCGTCATGTCGTGCGAGATGCCGAAGACGCCGACGACCTCCCCGCGCTCGTCGCGCACCACGCCCTTCGTCACGCGGTAGGACCGCTCGCCGGCAGGCCCCGCGGCCAAGCCCTCGAACGTCATCGTCGTCTGCGCCTTGAGGACTTCGCGGTCGTCGGCGACGAACTGGCGCGCGGACTCCTCCGAGTAGAGGTCCGCGTCGCGGCAGCCCAGAATCTCGTCCTTGCTCTTGCCCAGAAAATTGGCACAGGCGGTGTTGACCAGGATGTAGCGGCCGTCGAGGTCTTTCGCGAAGATGGCGTCTGACGTGTTCTCGGCTATCGCCCGGAGCACGCTGTAGTCCCCGTCCCGCGGTCCTTTCGCTTGACGCATACAAAAACCTTCTCTGTTCGACGAGGTGGCGGAGAATTATCGGGAACGCCGCCGGGCTGAGGCCTCGGGCCGTCGCTCGCGGCCCGCGGCCGGACGCTAATCTTACCTCTTTACGGCGCGGCAGGGAACGAAAAATAGCCTCAAGCGGGAGACTTCTCTTCTCGCCCGTCCAGCTTTAGACTGAGCCACGCCGCCACGTCCTTCAGGCTCTCCATGCTGACCTCGTGGGCCATAGGGTATTCGCGGTAGGTGAGTTCGACGGGCAGCGCCGACAGTTTGTCGCGCACCGCGCGCCCTTCGGCTATCGGCAGCACGGGGTCGTAAATGCCGTGCGTGACCATGAAGGGCTTCCCTTCGAGCGCGCGCATCTCAGGCTCGCGTTCGAGCGCCTGCGCGGGGAAGCGCCCGCTCATCAGGACCGCGCCGGCCACTCGTTCGGGCGCGGTGAGCGCGAGCGCCAGACTCATCATCGCGCCCTGGCTGAAGCCCATCAGGTAGACGCAATCAGCGTCGGCCCCGTAGGCTTCGACCAACTCGTCCAGGAATCCGGGGAGCGCGCGCAGGCTCCTCTTCGCCTGCTCGATGTCGACGATCATCCCGCGTGGGGTGAACTCTATGTTGAACCAGCCGTACCCGCCGGGCCACATCTCGATTGGCGCGCGCGCGCTGACGATCAAAAACCGCCCGTCCAAATAAGGCGTGAGGCCGAACAAGTCCTGCTCGTTGCTGCCGACGCCGTGCAGCAGGACCAGGAGCGGCGGCCGCGTTTGGCCCGCCGCCTCCGGCTCGCGCACCAGATGAGTCAATGAGAATTTACCTGTGCTCACAATTCTTTCGTCCCTTCAACGCGGCAGCGCGACGCGCGACGCGCCGATAAGTTGTGCCAATCTTTCGGCGGCCCTCTCCAGACCTTTGAGCCTCGGCCGGGTCGCGCGCACATTCGGCTCCCAGTAGACCCTGCGGACGTTGAGCAGCCCCTCACGCCGCTCGAATTTCGGGTCGAGCCTCCCGATTAGCCGGTCGCCTTCGAGGATGGGGAGCACGTAGTAGCCGTACTGCCTTTGCGGCTCGGGGACGAACGCCTCGAAGCGGTAGTCGAAGCCGAAGAGGCGGCGCGCACGCGCGCGGTCGCGCAGCACTGGGTCGAACGGGCTCAGGAGGCGCGTGCGCTCGGGCGGCGCAGGAAGGGCTTGCAGGCGGCGCTCCCAGTCCGCGACCGCGAAGGCGTGCCGCGGCTTCGAGCCGTCGGCCGCTTCCACGACGACCGCCGTGACGCGCCCCTCACGCAGCGCCTCTTCGCACCAGGTCTTCGCCTCGGACAAGCCCACGGCGTCCCAGAACTGTGCCAACTCTCTGGGCGTGGCGACGCCCAGGCGTTCGAGCGCGGTGCCGCAAGCCCACTCGACGTGCTCCCGCTCGTCCGGCCTGGGCGCGGCGCTGTGAGCGGGCAGGACGCGCTCGGTCAGGTCATACACCTTCTGAAAATTTTCGCGCCGCAAGACCATCAGCTCGCCCGTCGTCCAGAGGAATTCGAGCGCGGCCTTCTGCGGCTTCCAGCCCCACCACGCCGAAGAAGAGACGCCGCCGCCGCCGGCGTCTCTCTCGAAGTCCTGCGAGCGCAGCGGCCCCTCGCGCGCGACGCGCTCGCGCACCTCGTCAATCACCCTGAGGGGATCGCTCCCCATGCGCTCGCGCCACCAGCGGCTCGCCATGACGCGCCCGCGGTCGCGCTCGAAGCGCGGCTTCCAGTGCGCGAACCACTTCGTCGGGACGGCCGAGGCGTCGTGCGTCCAGTGCTCGAAGAGGCTGCGCTCTTTCTCCAGGAGCGCCGAGAAGTGCGCGCGGCTGTAATCGTCCAGGCGGCTGCCGAGCGTCAGGTGCGGCGCGCGCTCGACGACGTTGATGGAGTCCAACTGCACGAACCCCATCCGCTCGATCAGTTTCCGCAGAACTGGCACACTCGCCGCGCGCGCCGGGTCGTCGAGCAGCCCCTGCGCGCCCATCAGCAGCCGCCGCGCGGCGTCCGCGGTGATGATTGGTGGCGTCATGTCTGATGAAAACTCGTGCGGCTTCGGACGCGGGCTAGTGCATCTTGAACGGGCCGCCCGGAGGCTCCGGCTCTAAATCGGGGCGCGCGGAATCCTGTACGACTTCGTGCATCTCCAGGACGTTCGGCCCCGTGAACGCCTCCCTGGGCAGCGTGCCGGACTGCGCGTGCCCCTTGACGAACGCGTCGGAGCGCACCCAGTTGAGAAAGTCCTGGCGGCTCTGCCATATTGTGAAGACGACGTAAGGGTCTCCCTCGTTGACGGGCCGCAGGACCATGTTGGAGACGAAGCCGGGCATCTTATCCACCAGCCCGGCCCGCTCGCGGAACCTCTCTTCGAAGGCGTCGTGGTACTCCCGCCCGACGTAGATACGATTAGCGACAGTTATCATTTCGGAAATCTCCCGTGGCCTCTTGATACTAACACGCGGCGGGCGGCCGCCCGAGTCTACTCGTCCCCGGAGGGCTTCGCGCGCAGGCGCTTGAGGCGCGAGCGGCGCGACTTGGCTTCGAGCGTGCGGTTCTTGGCGCTGCGCGGGACGCGCGTCGGCACGCGCGCGGCCGGTCGGTGGTTCAAACGCGCGATGCGCTCGCGCAGCTTTCGCAGACAGTCGGCCTTGTTGCGGTACTGGCTGCGCTCCCCGCGCGAGGTGACCACGATCCCCGTCGGCAGGTGCCTGACGCGGACGGCCGTCTCCGTCTTGTTGACGTGCTGGCCGCCTGGGCCGCTCGCGCGGAACGTCCAGACCTCGCACTCGCGCAGCAACTCTTCGTCCGATTCGGGCAGTCTGACCATGCTCAAGAAATCCTTTGCGCCTTTGCTTCTTCGCGTGAGTGATTTAAATTTTCTCACGCGAAGAAGCAAAGGCGCAAAGAAGACTTCCGGCCCTTAGACTTTCAATGAACGAGTTTCCCGCCATCCAGACGAGCGAGGCTGATGTCAGCTTCTTGAGAACTCAACTCGGCGCTCTACTCGAACTACGCGGCGCTCCCGCGGAGGTTGTGGCACAGTTATTCGACGCGCTCGCCGGATACTATTCCGGGCCGGGGCGCTTCTACCACAACCTGCACCACGTCGCGGAGGTGCTCAGGCTGCTCGGCTCGTTCAGGGCCGGGCCGAGGCGTCACGAGGCCGCCTGCTTCGCCGCCTGGTTTCACGACGCGGTCTACGACACGCGCAGGAACGACAACGAGGAGCAGAGCGCGGAGTTGGCCGCAGGCTGGCTGGCACAATTAAGCGCGCCGCCGGAAACCGTCGACGCCGTCCGCCGACTGATTCTCGCGACGAAGAGGCACGAGGCTGGGGACCTCTCGCCCGACGCCGCGCTCTTCCTCGACTCGGACCTGGCAATCCTGGGCGCGCCCGAGGAGATTTATCTACAGTACCGCGCGGCAATCAGGAAGGAGTACGCCTGGGTTGAGGAAGCCGTTTACCGCCGCGAGAGGAAAAGGATTTTAGAAATCTTCATCGCGCGCGACCGGCTCTACTTCACGGACCAGTTGCGCGCGCGCCTCGAAGCTCAAGCCAGGCAAAACCTGCGCGACGAGATTCAGGCTTTAGAAAGCAACGAGCACGACTGATTCACTCAAAGTTCAGGGCGATGCTTGCGTGACGTTCTCGGCGACGGTGACGGCCCACCAGGGGCCTGCGGAAGCGTCGCCCGCGGCGGCCCAGTACCAGGCCGACACGTCCGACCAACTGTCGCCGCCGTCGGCGTAGATTCTTTCGAAGACGCGCAGCCTCTCGTCCTGACGGACGGCCGTAAAACTTCCCCACCGCCTTCCTGCGTCGTCCACCCTCAGGGGCAAAGGCTCCACGCGGTAGCCGACGCCCTCGAAACAGTCCGACGCGGGGTGCAGCTTGCGCGACGCCTCTGTCACCCAGCGCACGACTATCTCGCGCTCGCCGTCCGTGAAGCGCGCGATGCGGCCCGGGAAGTCGCCGCCGAAACGCTGCTCGCGCTCCGAGAGCGGCAAGGGCGTGAGAGGTCTGCCCTCGAAGTGTGTGGGCCAGCCTGGGAACGCGGCCGAAGTCTCAGCGCCCCGCGGCGCGGACTTGAGCGGGAGCAGGGGCACGATTGCGGCCAGCAGGCACGCGGCTAGATAGAGAGCGGTCGAGCGCACAGCTTCTCTCCTTCCCTCAGACGCCGGACGATCATAACGATGCCCGCCGCGACGACGGCGAACGCGACCACGCCCACGTAGTCGTGCGACCACGCGGGCATCAACACCACCTTCGCCTCCACATAAAAGAGCGCCACGGCGCGGAAGACGTTGCCGAGGACGATGACGACGCAGGCGGCCGCGAGGCCGTAGAGAGTCCTGAGCGGGCGCAGGTCGTAAACGGCCGCGAGCAGGCAGACCAGAAAAAGTCCGACCCAGAGCATGCGCACGCCGCTGCACGGCGCGTCAATCCAGATGAGTTGGCCTCCCCAGTCGAGACAAGTCCCCTCGCGCACGACGCTGAAGCCCGCGAGCCGCAGGAGCGGCGCGGTCACTGTGGCGACGAAGACCCGGAGCGGGTAGCCGCCGTAAAACTGCAAGGACGGAATCACGGGCAGCGCGAGGTAGAGCAGGCCCAAGAGCCCCGCGTGGCAACGCCTGCCCAGGACGAGCGCGCTCAGCGCGAGGCCGACGGCCGTGAAGGCGAGGGCCGCGCGGGCGAGCGGAGGGAGGAACGCGTACGTGGCCGCGTAGAGCAGGAGGAAGAGCGCGGGCAGCCAGAGCTTCGCGTCCGCCGCGCCGCCCACTAAAGTTCTCTTCCGCCAGAGGAGCGCGGCGGCGCTCGCGGCGGCCAGCAGTCCCCACTTGCCGTCCGCGGAGCCGACGACGCGCGCGGCGTACCACTGCCAGACCGGCCACAGGGCCAGGAACAGCGCCGCGAGCGCGAGGGCGATCTTTCGTTTCGCACTCATCCGGCCAGCCCCCTCGCGCCGCCACGCCTTCGCCTGTAGAACATGAAGAGCAGGATTGCGGCCACGACCGCGACGAGCAGCACCATCTCCGGCTCGGGGATGGTCGGGACTGTCCCCGCCTCGACCGGCTGAAGCCCGGCCCTCTCGTACTGCTGCGCGGTCTCTAAGACCACGGCCCCGCTGACGGGCGTGACGAGTTGGTACTGCGTCGCCACCCGCACGGCCTTTTCGCCCGCGTCCTTTTCCTCGCCGGCGATGAGCCGCGCCACCTCGTCGTTGGCCCAGAGCCTAGCCAGGTGCGCGGAGGTCTCTTTGCCGCCCGGAGCGTCCGCGGACCGCGCGGGCTTCTCGCTCGTTCTCACCAGCTCTAACGTCCTCCTTTGCCCGGCCAACTCGGCGAACAATTTTTCCAGGTCGGATTGCAGACGCCCGAGGCGCGGCACGGACTTGACTGGGCTGACGCCGTCCAACCCCTCCTCTATGCGGTCACGGCCGTTCGCGGCCTGCAAGGTGTAAAGGACCGGGCCGCCTGGGCGGCGCTCGATCACGCGCCGCAGCTCCCCGACCGGCCACATCTCTATGCCCTGCGAGCCGTGCACCCACACGACGACGCCGCCCGGCCGCTCGGAAGCTATCTCCCAAGCCTTGGTCAGGGCCGGCACGTTGTCCGCGCCGCCCCCGAAGCTGGCCGCTTCGACGAGGCGGGCAAGCTCCGCGGCGTTCGCGGAGGCTGCGTGCTGGCTAAAACCTTCCTCATAAGCGCCGTTACCGTCTGCGAGGATTAATCTGGTCTCCACGTCCGGCGGCAGGCTCTTGAGCGCCGCGGCGATTTCCGCGCCGTGCCCCCTCATGCTCTCGGACGTGTCGACGACGAGGACGACGCGCGAAGGCACGGCGGTTTGACCCTCGCGTATGAACTGCCGAATCACTTCGCCCTGCTTCGAAGGGTCGCGCGTCCAGGACTCCGTCACCTCCGCGTCCCTGCCGACGCGCAAGACGTTCGCCGCTCCCGACAGCTCCGCGTCGCCGTACGTCCCGCGCACGGCGTGCAAGTTATCTTCGGGCCGCTCCGCGCGCATCCCGCCCGACTCCGCTTGCAGCGGCCGCTTAGACTCCACCCAGACGGAGTGCCTGACCTCGTCGGGGATGCCGAAATTCCGGTCCAGAAAGTGAGGCAGGCGCAGCAGCCCGCGCGACCTGTCTTCGAGCACGAGCGGGGCTGAGATGCCGAAGCGCAGCTTTAGTTCGCCCTTCGGCGGGACCGGGAAAGCCTGGACGAGGACGCGGTCGCGCCCCGAAGTGGTGACCAGCACGGGGTCGCGCCGCTCGCGCCGGACGACCTGCTGGTAAGCCTGCTGCACGCGGTCTCTGCCCGCGAAGGCCGCCTCGCGCGGCTCGCCGTTGACCCAGAGCGTGAGGCGCGAGACGACGCCGCCCGGCGGCAGTTGCACCTGAGCGCGAGCCTCACGCTGCTCCGCGGAAACGTTCTTGAAGGTGAGCGTCCACTCGACGTAGCCGAGCGCCGCGTCGGCGTCCACAGAGCCGTCCATCAACGAGGCCGAGAGCGTGAGCCCTTTCAACTTCCCGGCGATGACGGTCCCGCCCTGGTCCGAGTCGAAGTCGAACATCTCGTCCGGCTGCAACTGCCCCTTGAGCCTGCGCGGCGGGCGAGAGGTGTCGAACGTCTCGCCCGTCAGGCGGTAATAAATGACGCGCGCCTCCTGCGGCGTGACGGGGTTCCCTGCCGAGAAGAGGGTTCCGAGTAGGTCCGTCGCCACGCCCGCGCGCTCGTAGCACGCGCGCAGCAGGTAGTCCGTGTTGCCCCAGTCGCGCAGCAGCCTGAGCCCGCGCGCCCTGCGCTCAGGCGCGGAAGAGTGCGCGGCCATTTGCAGCCCGACGCGGGTCAACGTGATGGGCAACTCGATCAGCACGACGGCCGCGAGCGAGAGGGCCAGCCCGGCGGCGAGCCCGCGCCACCTCACGGCGTAACTCGGCGGGGCGATCCGCCGCAGATGACGGCGCAGGATGATGCCGGAGGCGAGCGAGAAGAAAGGGGCCATGGGCAGGAGTCCCATCCCCGCGAATATCAGGGCGACGAAGGCGAGCGGCAGCAGCGGCAGGTAAATGATCGTGTAGAAGGCCGAGATGCCTATGGCCGCCGCGTTCGCCAGCCCGAGCAGCACCGGGCGCTCCGTGGAGCCCTTGCTCACCGCCAGCCAGACCTGCAAGTGGGCCAGCGGGACGAACACCACCATGACGACGTGCCACAGCGTCGGGATGGGGTCGAAGAACGTCTCGGCGCACATGTGTGTCGCCGTCTCGATTGCGATGGAGACGGCGGGCAACAAGATTCCCCCGAACATGGTGAAAACTAAAGCGAAGGACTCCGCGCGCCACCGCCTCACAGGCCCCCCAGGCACTCCCTGCATCTGCTGCTCCATAAACCGACTCCCTTCCGGCGGCGCTGACGAGCCGCCCGCGGCTTAAAAACCCGCCAAGACATTTTTCCCCGACTGCATCAAGCGCTTTGTAGCATAAAGCAGAAAGCAATTCAACTAATAAATTTGTGAGCGGCGCAAGCCATCTAGGAGTTGAGCGGATAATAGGTCGAGGCCCGCCGCAGGTTGGGCGGGCTGCTCGGCGGGGTGTTTTCGGGCCGGCTGCTTCTGAGGCGCGGTCACGCGGGAGGCCGCATGCTCGAACAGGCTTCTACGGTCTGGGGCGGGTCGAAACTAAAATTCTTCAGGCAGGTTCTGAAACATCAAACGCGCCCGGCGACGTTCGCCACGACGGCGACCAGCTCGGCCAGCTCGACCGGTTTCGCCACGTGCATCTGGTAGCCGGAGCGCAGGACGCGCAGGCGGTCGGCGGCACGCGCGTAGGCCGTCAGCGCCACGGCCGGCGTGCGGCCGCCGCGCTCGGGCGGCAGCTCCCTCACCTTGCGAATCAGCTCGAAGCCGTCCTCGCCGGGCATCCCTATGTCGCTGATGATCACGTCGGGCGTGGCCTCCGCGAAGAGGCCCAGCGCCTCGGCGGACGACTTGGCGGTCGCGACCTCCGCGCCGCACTGTGCCAGTAAGACTTTAATCAGGTCGAGCGTGTCCGCCTCGTCGTCCACGACGAGCACCCGCAGCCCGTCCAGCTTGTCCGGGCACTCGACGGCGCGGCGCGCGCTTACGGCCGGCGTGTGAGGAGCGGCCGCGTTGCCGTCGTCCGATTTCTGCGCGACCACGAGCGGGAGCCTGACGGTGAACGTCGCGCCCTGCCCCTCGCCCGGGCTCTCTGCGCGGACGGTCCCGCCGTGCAGCTCCACGAGGTGGCGCACGATGGCGAGCCCGAGGCCCAGGCCGCCGTAGCGGCGCGCGGTCGTCCCGTCCTCCTGCCGGAAGCGGTCGAAGACGTAGGGCAGAAACTCCCGCTTGATGCCGTCGCCCGTGTCCGACACGAAAATCTCCACGTGCGAGCCCGCGTTCTCCAGGCCGAGACGGACGCTCCCGCCTTTCGGCGTGAACTTGATGGCGTTCGAGAGCAGGTTCCAGATCACCTGCTGAAGGCGCGCGGGGTCGCCGGGGATCGCGGCCGCGTCCGGCGGGAGCGACTTTTCGAGCACGATGCCTTTGGCCTCGGCCGCGGGCAGCACGGCCTCCATCGCGGCCTCTATGAAGGACGCCGGGGCGACTCTCCGCACGTCCAGGCCCAGCTTGCCCGTGATGATGCGCGAGACGTCCAGCAAGTCCTCTATGAGCCGGTGCTGCGCGTGCGCGTTGCGCTCGACCGTTGCGAGCGCGTGCGCGGCCCCCTTCGCGTCCAGCCGGCCGTCGCGCAGCAGGTGCGTCCAGCCGAGCACGGCCGTCATGGGCGTGCGCAACTCGTGCGAGACGGTGGCGAGGAACTCGTCCTTGAGGCGGCTGGACTCTTCGGCCTCGGCTCGCGCCGCTCGCTCCCGCACGAGCAACTGCTCGCGCCCTTCCAGCGCCTCGCGCAACTGCTCCTCGCTCCGCCTGAGCGCCTCCTTCGAGACCTCCTCCTTGATCAGGTAGTCGCGCACCTCGTACTGGCGGCGGCGCGCGCGCAGGGCGGACTTGAAAGCGCTCATCAGCGTCGCCACGCGCACGGGCCGCTCGATGAGCGTCACGTTGCCGGCCTCGCTCAGCTCGGCGATGGCCTCGGCGTTCGCGGGCGCGTCGCCGCCGCCGCTGGTCAGGAGGACGACGGGGACGTCAGACCAGGCCGGCTGCCGCCCGAGCGCCTCGGCCAGGCAGAGCATGGCTTCGCGCGTCAGCGCCTCGCCGGTGAGGAAGACGAGCCCCGCGCCCTCTTGCAATTTTTGGCACAGCTCCTCGACACTCCCGCAGGTGTCCGAGGGCAGGCCGCCACCCTCCAGGAACCGCGCGGTGAGCGCGGCGTCCCTGCCCGTCGGGGCGAGGATGAGAATTTTTTGGTCCCGCTGGTGCTGCGGCTCAAACTTCTTCATCGAACTCTTCGCCCGTGGCCTTTTTCGTCCCGTTGTAGACGGGGACGCCCGTCAGCACCCCCCGGAAATCTTTCAGCGGCGCGCCGACGTGAATGCCCTCGGGCGAGATTTCCAGTTCCCGGATCGTGCGCTCGTGGTTGCCCGTGCGCTTCTTGACGACGGAGAGCGCGCGCCGGATCGCGCCCTGCGCCTCGAAGTAGCGCACCATCAGCACGGTGTCCGCCAGGTAACTCACGTCCACCGGCGTCGCCATGTTGGAGCCGAGGAAGCCGTGCTGCGCCATGATGAGCAGCGTGACGATGCCCTGCTGGTTCAGGTAAGTCAGCAGCTCGTGCATCTGTATGGTCAGGAAGCGCTCCTCGGGCATCGCGTTCAGGTAGCCGTTGAGGCTGTCGATGACGACGACGCGCGCGCCCTCGCGGTCGACGCAGTTGCTCACCGAGTGCGCGAACTCGCCCGGCGTCAACTCCGCGGGGTCCACCTGCTGCACGGTGACGAGCCCGCTCTCCAGGTAGCCGCGCATCCGTGTGCCAATTCCTTCGGCGCGCGCGATGTAGATCTCGCGGACCTCGTCGAAGATGAAGACGGCGGCGCGCTCGCCGCGCTCGGCGGCCGACGCGGCGAACTGCGCCGCGATGGTCGACTTGCCGGAGCCGGCCGGGCCGATGATGAGCGTGCTCGTGCCGCGGTCGAGCCCGCCGCCCAGGAGCGCGTCCAGCTCCGTGATGTTGCTCGTGACGGACTCTTTGCTGAACTCGTGCCGGTGCTCGGCCGCGATGAGGCGCGGGAAGACGCGGACGCCGCCCGTCTCTATGCTGAAGTCGTGGTAGCCGCCGCGGAAGGGCGCGCCGCGCAGCTTGACGACGCGCAGGCGGCGGCGCTCGGCCCCGTACTCGACCGCCAGGTGCTCAAGCTCCAGGACGCCGTGCGCGACGGAGTGGACCTGGCGCTCCTCCAGGCGGTCTGCGACCTTGTCGTCCAGGAGCAGCACTGTGCTCTTCTGCCCGGCGAAGTATTGTTTGAGCGCTAGTATCTGGCGGCGGAAGCGCAGGGTCTCGCTCGCCAGCAGCCGCATCTCCGAGAGCGAGTCGAAGACGACGCGGCGCGGCTTGATGCGCTCGACCTCTTCGAGCACGGCGTTGGTCGTCTCGCCCAGTTCTATCTCCGACGGGTGGAAGATGGTGTACTGCGATTCCGGGTTGAGGTTGTTCGCGGTGGGCAGCAGCTCGTAGATGTTGAAGCCGTCGAGCGACCAGCCGTGCGACTGCGCGACCGATTCCAGTTCCTCCTTCGTCTCGGAGAGCGTGACGTAGAGGCCGGGCTCATTGAGCCTCACGCCTTCGAGTAGGAACTGGAGCGCGAGCGTAGTCTTGCCCGTGCCGGGGTCGCCCTCGATCAGGTAGACGCGGTTGGCCGGAAAGCCGCCCTCCAGAATATTGTCCAGGCCCTCTATCCCCGTCCCCATCCTGGTCTGGGTCCGCTGGCCGTCGGGCGGCCCTTCCTGCGCGCGACTCTTTCTCATAAGTCTTACAGTCAACTCCCTTGATTCTTCCGGTTGCGGACGAACGCGGGCGGAGTAGAAAAGCGTCAAGCACACCTTCGCGCCTTTGCGTCTACAGCCGTGAGGCAAAACAGTTTCACGCTGGAGACACAAAGGCGCAAACGGGTCGGGGTCAAGATATTTCTTGAGCTCTTCCTCTAAATCCGCAATCCGAAATCGCTCGGTCACTTGTATACTGGGGGCCAGCTATCTATTTTTATAACTTCAACGGGCTATTCTGTCCACGGCCGGGGCGGAAAATTTAAGACGAGGTCCAACGCAAATTTGCCGGCCGGGCCGGATCAAGTTCTGGCGGCGCGGCCGCGAAGACTGTAGAACGTGAGGACGTTGCGATGAAGAGACGGAGTTCATGGGGTCTGGGCTTTCTGTTGGGGACTGTGGCGGCGGCGGTCGCGCTGCTCGGGTGGGCGTGTCAGACCTCGAAGCCCGGCGCGCTGCCCAGCTCGACGCTTCAGGGCAGTATCCCCAACAACCACCCGCTGCCGAACCCCGGCGGCGAGGCCGCGACCTTCAGCACGCGCGGCTCCTCCGTCGCCCTGACGGGCGAGTTCTTCAAGCCGCAGGGCACGAACAACCAGAGTTGCGCGTCGTGCCACATCCCCGAGGAAGCCTGGAGCATCACGCCCGCCACGCTCAGACGCCTGTTCGACGAGACGAACGGCACGCACCCCGTCTTCAGCTCGCTCGACGCCAACAACCAGGACATGGACACCTCCACGCCTGAGGCGCGCCGCGCCGCCTACAGCATGATGCTCACGCGCGGCGTCTTCCGCAGGGAGCGGGCTCCCAAGCCGGACGCCGAGTGGGAACTAATCGCCGTCGAAGACCCGCACGGCTTCGCGAACGTCAACCGCCTGGTTCACTGGCGGCGCTCGATGCCCACGATCAACTTTCCCGTGGGCAGCGTGACGGTCAACTGGGACGCCGCCTCGAACATCGGCAAGGGGCAGCGCGCCGCGCTGGACAACCTGACCACACGCCTCATCACGGGCCCCATGCACGGCCAGCCGCCCGCGCCCGAAGTCGTCGCCGACATAGGCGATTTCGAGACCTCGCTCTTCGCGGCGCAAGTCACCGTGCCGGGCGTCGGGCGTCTGGACGCGGACGGCGCGCGCGGCGGCCCCGAGTTGCTCGCGAAGATGACGAAGGCCGAGGGCGATTTCAACCTCTTCGACGCCTGGAAGGACGACCCGAACCCGAAGCGCGCGCAGATCGCGCGCGGCCAAAGGGTCTTCAACAGCATGAACCCCAGCCACAAGAGCTGCATCGCCTGCCACAACTCTGTCAACAACGGCACGAGCTTCGACAACACCATGTTCGACATCAACACCGCGTCGGCCGCCGCGCGCACCCCGGACCTGCCGCTCTACACCTTCCGCAACAAGCGCACGGGCGCGACGCGACAACTGACCGACGCGGGCTTCGGCAACGTCACAGGGAAGTGGGACGACCTCGGCCTCTTCAAGACGCCGACCCTGCGCGGGCTCGCCGCGCGCCCCCCCTACTTCCACAACGGCATCGCCGCCACGCTCGAAGACGTCGTGCGCCACTACGAGAAGCACTTCGGCTTCGTCTTCACCGACGAAGAACGAGCCGACCTCGTGGCCTTCCTCAACGCGCTCTAAGTTCGGTTCGCGTCTCCCGCTGCCCTCCCGGTACCTGCGGCTCAAGTCGCGAATCGAACTTTCCCTTCGCGCGTGCGTACAAGGACCGGCGGGGCCGCGCGCCCCGCGGCGGAAGTCCCGACGCTTTCGGCACCTCATCTTCGGCAAAGGAAAATTTTTCAGACGTGAGACTCATCCTGATCCTCGCCCTGGTCGTGGCCGCCTCTGCGACCGCCTTCCCGCAGACGGGCGCGCGCAAACACCCCGTCGAGACTTTCTTCATGGACGGCATACGCGCCTTCAACGCGCACGACCTTGACGAATTCATGAAGCAGTTCGCGGACGACCTACAGATGTACGCCGTGGACCGCGGCGTCTGGCTGCGCGGCAAGGAGGCCGTGCGCCAGCGCTTCGTCGAGACGTTCCGGCAGTTCCCGTCCGCCAGGATGGAGATCGAAGACCTGCGCGTCCGCTCGGTCGCGCGTGGCGTCGCCGTGGTAGACTTCAAGTTCCACACCTACCCGCAGGGCACGGGGCCGGCCTTCCACGGCGTGGGCTCAGGCGTCTACGTCCTGCGCCGCGGCCGCTGGGTCGAAGTCCTGGAGCACGAATCAATCACGAGTGTTGACGAGGGACTTCGAAGAGGAGGAAAGTAAAGACGTGGATCGTAAGTCGTGAATCGTCGAACGTCTTTCTTTTACGATCCACGTTTTTAGAAGGGGCGAGCGAGTTGTTGACGCGCACTGAGAGGAACGCCCACGCGCGGGTCGCAATCGTCGGCAGCGGCTTCGGCGGCCTGGGCGCGGCCATACGCCTCAAGCAGTCGGGCGTTGACGACATCGTCGTTTTCGAGCGCGCGAGGGATGTCGGCGGGACGTGGCGCGATAACAGCTACCCCGGCTGCGCCTGCGACGTGCAGTCGCACCTCTACTCCTTCTCCTTCGCGCCCAACCCGGACTGGCGGCGCAGCTTCTCGCCCCAGGCCGAAATCTGGGCCTACCTCAAACGCTGCGCGCAAGACTTCGACGTGCTGCCGCACGTCCGCTTCGACCACGAAGTGACAAGCGCCGCGTGGGACGACGCGGCCGCGCGCTGGCGCGTAGAGACCTCGCAAGGGAGCTACACGGCCGACGCGCTCGTGATGGCCGCTGGCTCGCTGAGCGAGCCTTCGCTGCCGAGACTCGTCGGGTTGGAGGGCTTCAAGGGGAAGACGTTTCACTCGGCGCGCTGGGACCACGATTACGATTTGAAGGGGAGGCGCGTGGCGGTCGTCGGCACGGGCGCGTCGGCCATCCAGTTCGTCCCGGAGATTCAGCCCGCGGTCGCGCGCCTCTACGTCTTCCAGCGCACGCCGCCGTGGATCGTCCCTCGCAACGACCGCGCTCTGACGAAAGTCGAGCGCACTCTTTTCCGCCTCCTCCCCTCGACGCAACGCGCCGCGCGCTCCTCCATCTACCTCTTCCGCGAGCTGTACCTGCTGGGCTTCCGCCACCCGTGGCTCGCGAAGCGCGTCGAGTCACTCGCGCGCCGCCATCTCAAACTCTCCGTACGCGACCCTTCCTTGCGCGCCAAGCTCACGCCCGACTACCGCATCGGCTGCAAACGCATCCTCATCTCGAACGACTACTTGCCGGCGCTCACACGCGCGAACGTGGAGGTCGTGACCGACGGGATTCGGGAAGTGCGCGAGCACTCAATCGTGGACGCCGCGGGCGCGGAGCGGGAAACCGACGCGATAATTTTTGGCACAGGATTTCGGGCGACGGACCCGCCGTTCGCAAGGCACGTCCGCGGGCGCGGCGGGCGCTCGCTTTCGGAGGTCTGGGCCGGCAGCCCGCGCGCCCACCTCGGGACGACCGTCGCGGGCTTCCCGAACTTCTTCATGCTCATGGGTCCGAACACGGGGCTCGGCCACAGCTCCGTCGTCCTGATGATGGAGGCGCAGATCGAGCACACGCTCGCCGCGCTCTGGCACATGTGGGGGCGCGGCGCGAACGCCATCGAGCCGCGCGCGGAAGCGCAGTCGGCTTTCGTCGCGGAAGTGGACCGGAGGATGGGAGGGACCATCTGGACGGAGGGCGGGTGCGCGAGCTGGTACATGGACTCGACGGGGCGCAACGCCGCGCTCTGGCCCGATTTCACCTGGCGCTTCCGCCGCCGCGCCGCACGCCTCAACCCCGAAGAGTACGCGTTGAGTTTTCAGGCGCGGGCTGAAGAATCCTTCGAAAGTGAATTTGAGTCCGCGCCGCCTGCGGTAGCGGGCGAATCTCAAGCCGCGGGACACCCGCCCGCTACCGCAGGCGGCACTGACCTGGGCACGTCGCGTAATAACTATGCCTGAGGAGAAGTTGAAACGGTCTGACCGCGTGCTGGGTTTTACGGCGCGCGCTCTCCGACGCCTGCCCGTCTGGCTGCAACTGCGCCTCTCGGGCCGCCCGGCCGTCGTCATCGACGACCAGCAACTCGACCCGCACGTCCAACTGCTCCTTTCGATCCACCTGAAGCGCAGGCGGCAAGGGCTCTGCCACCCTACGCCGGACGAAGCGCGACTGCGCTTCCGCAGAGACCTGCGCGCCTCCTCCGGGCCAAAAACGCGCGTCCGACAGGCGCGCGACTTTTCGATTCCGGGCGAGGGCGGGCCGCTGAAGGTCCGCCACTACGCGCCGTTCGAGACAGAGGCCCGAGACCTTCTGGTCTACCTTCACGGCGGCGGCTTCGTCGTCGGCGACCTGGAGACGCACGACGAAGTCTGCCGCCTCGTGTGCGCCCACGCCTCGACGCACGTCCTGAGCGTTGACTACAGGCTCGCGCCCGAGCACCCGTTTCCGGCGGGGCTGAATGACGCGCTTGGCGCGCTCAGGTGGGCGCAAGAGAACGCGGGCGACTTCGGGGCCGAGCCGGCGCGCGTCGCGCTCGGCGGCGACAGCGCGGGCGGCAACCTGGCGGCGGCGGCGACGTGGCTCGCGGCCCGCGAGGGCTCGCCCCCTTTGGCCCAGTTGCTGATTTACCCCGCGACGGACGGCCTCGCGCCGCACGCCTCGAAGGAGCTGTTCG
>DATMVE010000043.1:0-120485 GCA_035563515.1 Pyrinomonadaceae bacterium | reverse complement strand
GGCCGAGTCCGTGAACGCCCTGGCCTACACGGTCGGGCAGCAGGTGGTCTTCGGCGCGGGGCAGTACCGGCCCGACACGCAGGCCGGCCGCCGACTGCTCGCGCACGAATTGGCACACACCGTCCAGCAGGGCGACGGCGGCCGCGGCGGCTTTCACGGCAAGCTTGAGATAGGCTCGCCCGACAGCGCCGACGAGCGCGAGGCCGACCGCGCCGCCGAGGCGGTCGAGGGGCCTGCGGCCGTTGGCCCGAAACTTCCCGGCGGGGCGCGCGGCGCGCCGTCCGTCCTGCGGCGCAAGACGGGCGACGCGGGGAGCTGGTGGCGCGGGCTCTTTTCGAGCCTGCTCTTCGGCACCTTCTGGTTCCCGGACAGTTGGCTCCAGGAATACTTGCAGAAGCTGGACGAGACGGGCGACATAGAGGGCGACCCCGACAGCGACGACAAGGCGCGCGAGATCGTCAACACGTGGCGGGAGGGCGGGAGCAAGTTCGTCCTGACGGCGCGGCGCAAGGCGCTGCTCATTCACGAGATGCTCGACGGCCCGACCATGGGGGCCGACGAGGACGCCATCCTCGAACTCCTCGAACGCTCCTACAACTTCGAGCTGAGTTACATCTTCGGCACCGAGGGCGGCATCACCGCCAAGCGCCTCGGGGAAGACGTGCCGGACGAGCCCGGAGACCGCCTCTTCGAATTCTACGTCCGCCGCTTCATCGGCGCGCGCACCGCCGTGCTCGCCGGCGACATCCGGCCGATGGGCGCGCCGCAGGTCCCGCTGGGCGTCGAGTTGCCCCCGGTCGGCGCGACCCAGTGGACTGATGTGAATTACGAAGACGGCACGACCGGGTGGAATCCTGAGTGCGTCATGGGCATTCTGTGCCAACAGGACAGCGCCATCATCAAGCAGCTCCCGTCGCTCGACGTGAAGATCATAGACGACATCGAGGTGAGGCAATGGTCATTCGACGGCGAGTCGTGGAAACACGCAGAAGCGCATCCCGGGGGGCTCAACAAGGCCGACAAGAAATTGATCGGCGTCGTGAAGCGTTCGACCTGCAACTACGCGGCGCAGACCATGTTCCACGAGGTGCATCACCAGAACCAGCACGCGGACGTGAAGGAGACGGTCTTCACGATGGAGGTGGACGCCTACACCGAGACGGAGAAGTGGGCGATTGAGCGCGGCCTGCCCGAAGAAGTTAAGGACATCAGCAAGTCGCTGCGCACTACAAATAAGCAGGGGCAGGAGATTCCCAGCAGCAAGGCGATTGAGAAGAAGGTGGAAGAAATTTACGGCGGGCCGACGCCTGCGCCGGGCGAGCAGAAGACCGGCGGGCAGGCCGAAAGCGAGGAAGGCAAGCAGGCCGGAGGCAAGGAAGGCGAGAAGGCCAAAGAAGTGGTCGGGCAGGTCAAAGGCCACGAGAAGCCCAAAACGACTCTAGTCAAAGTCCCCGGCCGGGACGAGTTAGTCCCGCGGCCTTCCAGGAAGGGCGACAAGTACCTGGAAGACCCGCCGAAGATCACTAACGCGCAGCCGATTCCACGGGATGTCTGGAAGTGCCCTAAGGAGAAACCGAAAGACGAGAAGGCCGTCACGCTGCAACGGAGCGCGAACAGCCCGGAGGTGCCGGACGCGGTGCCGCCCGTCGTTAACGAAGGCTTGACCTCGCCCGGCCAGTCGCTCGACGCCGCGACGTGCGAGTGCGAAGACTGCCTCTGCGGCCGCCCGCACGGACTCCAGGCACACCTGAACATCAGCCGGCCCGGCGACCGCTTCGAGGCAGAGGCCGACCGCATCGCCGACCGCGTCGTGCGCGCGCCCGACCAGTTCACGCACAGCCCCGCCCCGAGCCTGCAGCGTCAGGCGGTCTCCGCGACCGCGGCCGTCGCCGGGGAAGTAACCGGCGCGCCGCCCGTCGTGCAGGAAGTCTTGGACTCGCCGGGTCAGCCGCTCGACGCGGCGACGCGCTCGTTCATGGAGGCGCGCTTCGGGCACGACTTCGGCCGCGTGCGCGTGCACGCGGGCGCGCGCGCCGACGCCTCCGCCCGCGCCGTGGACGCGCGGGCCTACACGGTCGGGCGCGACATCGTTTTCGCCGAAGGGCGCTACGAGCCAGGGACGGACGCCGGGCGGCGCTTGCTGGCGCACGAGCTGACGCACGTCTTGCAGCAGACTGGCGGCGGCGGCCCGGCCCACACGACGGTCCGACGACAGGCCGCTGGCCCAGTCTTGCAGCGCCAGCCGGACGCCCCGAAGAAGAAGCTGCGCATCCTCTCGCTCGACGAGATAAAGGCGGACGAGAAACGGAAGAAGCGCCTCGCAGACACGGGCCTGGTGGAAGCCAAGGTGTGCAAGACGTTGAGCGGTATCAGCAAGGAAAACTGCCCGGACGCGCTGAAGGCGGGCGCGGAGGTCAACTTCGTCGCCGAGAAGGTGAAAGATAGCTGGTACGAGATCGAAAACACGGGCTTCCGCCTCATAGGTCCGAAGCAGCCCGTCTACATCCCCGCCGTCTTCGCCAAAGAGCAGCCCGGCGGCCCGACGACGCAGCCGGCCTCGGCCGACGATGCCAGGCGGCGCGAGTCCGCCGCCGCGCCGCCCAGGGCGACGCCGGCAGCGGGCAAACAGTCCGGGGCGGACCCCGCGGTCGAGCTGATCAAGAACGGGAAGTTCGTGGAAGTTCTCACCTCGCTCAACGGCCTGCCCATGAAGTACATGCTGGACCGTTTGAAGAAGATCGAGACGGCGCAGTTGGAGTTGCTGAACTCACACGTCTTCGACGCGAAGGGGCTGGGCGAGGCGAGCGGCTGGCGCATGGCCGCGGCGATGGGGGCCGTCCACATGAGCCGGGTCGGCTCGGACGCGCAGAAGCTCAACGCGCTGGACGACGCGATGACGAAGGCCGCGCTGCCAGAGGATCAGCGCGCGCTCATCCGCGCCATCGTGCCTCCGGCGCGCGGCGGCCCCGCGGCGCGGGTCGAGACGCATTTCGACATCACGAAGCTGACCAAGCCTGGGTCTGAGGGCGGCGCGATGGTCGAGAAGTGGTCGACGGCGCAAGCCTTCAACACGCTCAACGGCCTGTCGGACAGCGACCTTCAGACGGCGCTCCAGCAGATAGACAAGAGCCGGTTGCAGGCGCTGATGCTCAACTCGCGACAGGCCGAGCAGTTCGGCGACCTGAAGGTCGAGCGGCTGCGGCAGGCGCTCTACGTGGCCTGGGTCACGCGCTTCCCAGGCGAGCGGGCCAAGTTCGACGTCGGCGAGGAGGAGAACCCGATCCTCAAGATGTCGGCCGGGGCGAAAATTACGGAGGCGATGTTGCGTTCGGCCCGCAAGCTGCCGGGGCAGGGGTTGGACCGCATCATGGAAATGCTCACGCCCGAGGCCATCGCGATGATGGTGGCGTTCGGCACCGCCTACGTCCTCTCGCAGACCACGCCCATCGGGTGGCTGGCGGACATCCTCGTGGCGGGGATCATCGCCGCGACGATAGTGATGCTCGGCAGGGAGGCGATTGAGGTCGTCCAGCTCATCATCCAGTTCGTGCAGAAGGCCAAGAACGCGACTTCCGATCACGAACTCGACGAGGCGGCGGAAATCTTCGCCCACATCTTAAGCAAGATCGGGATAGACATCCTCCTCGCCATCCTCTTCCACAAGGTCGGCAAGTCCATCAACCTGAAACCGCCGACGGCGCGCTCGCCCGGCATCATCGACGTGTTCGAGCAGGGCGGCGTTAAGGGTTTAGGGCAGGCCGGAGTGGAGGCGTTTCAGAAGGGCGGCGGCAAGATCACCGCGAAGTTGTTCCCGGACACGCCCATCACCGCCGAGCTGGTCACGGCCAGCGGGGCCAGGCCCGTCCCGCCCCAGAGCGTGCCGGGCTTCAATCTGATAATGGAGGCCAGGGGCGCGGGGGCGCGACCCCCCAAGGGCGGCGGCGGCAAAGGGGCCGCGGCGGGAACGAAGCCGGCGGGCGAGCCCGGAGGAGGCGCGCCCGGAGGCAAGCCCGCCACGAAGCCGCGCGGCCAGGGGGTCAGCGCGGGGGCCGGGGTGACGAAGCCGAAACCGCGTCCGGGGGAGACGCCCCCCGTCGTGGAGGAGCCGCCCAGGGCGGGCGAGAAGAAGACGGCCGCCGACAAGCCCGCGCCGACGGAGAAGTCTACGGCAGCGCCTGAGAAGAAGCCCGCCGAGGCACCGACCAAAGCAGCGCAGGCCGCGGCGAGGGCTAAGGCGAAGGAGCGAGCGTTCTACAACCTCGAAGAGGCCAGGGGACGCAGGACGAAGATTCTCAACGACATCATCGAGAACCGGGAGCGGGCGAAAGGGAAGCCGCCCGCCGAGCGCGCGGAGCTGGACGCCGAGTGGAAAAGCCTCCAGAACGAATTAGAGAACGCGGGCAAAGAGGTTAGAGACCTTCAGGCGAAGTTCGCCGATTTCGAGCTGACCCCCTACGAGAGGGCGCGCGCCTACTCCATGTCCGACAAAGCCTGGACGGAGACGATGGAACGCGCCAGCGGGCTGGACGAATACTCCGGCAAGAGGCCGGACGCCGTCAGCGTGGACCACGTCGTGTCCGTCCGCGAAATCTCCGAGATGGCGGGGTTCGACCAGCTACACCCGGACGACTGGAAGCAGGTGCTCAGCTTCCGCAAGAACCTGAAGGCGATGGACAGCGAACTCAACAGCTCTAAGGGCGGCAAGCGTTGGGCGGATTGGGAGGCCGGGCGTCGCGCCTACGGCGAAAAGATTTGGAAGGAGATGGTGGAGTTGGAGACCGACTTGAGGGGCCAGCTTCAGGCCGAGATCACGAGGCTCTTGGGGCTGAGGCACAAGTGACACCGCGCGCGCGCGCGACCGCCGCCGGGGAAGTCCGGCCGGCGACTGACACGACCACGGACTGTTTGCGCATCGAGGATACATCTTTATGAGTTCATTCCCAGGCTCGCCCCGCCTCCTGAAGGGCGGCATCGTGGTGATAGACCCGGCGACCTCGGTCGTCGAGCGGGTCATCACGCTGCAATACAACCCGGACACGCTCAGCCGCAGCTTGCAGATCAAGGCCATCAGCGAGGGCGGCGACCGCTCCGAGGCGATGCGCGTGACGGGGCCGCCGGTCGAGACCATCAAGCTCGAAGCCGAGTTGGACGCGACCGACCAGTTGGAATTCCCCGAGCAGCACAGGACGGCCGTCGAGGTCGGGATTCACCCGCAGCTCGCCGCGCTCGAAACGCTCGTCTACCCGACGAGCAACCAGCTCCAGGCCAACAACGAACTGGCACAGTCCGGCACGCTCGAAATCATCCCGATGGAGTCGCCGCTGACGCTCTTCGTCTGGAGCAAGAACCGCGTGCTGCCCGTCAGGCTGACGGACCTGAGCGTGACGGAGGAGGCGTTCGACCCGTCGCTCAACCCGATACGGGCGAAGATCAGTCTGGGGATGCGCGTCCTGAGCGTCAACGACCTGGAGTTCAGCCACAAGGGGAGCGGCATCTTCATGGCCTACCTGCAACAGAAGGAGCGGCTGAGCGCGCTCTACCAGGGCGGGGCCTTGAGCGGCTTGGGCATCACCAAAATTCCGTGAGGTTGAGAAGAGATGTTTCCTCCGACGAGTCGTTACCACAGGACGCAGACCGCAGAGTTCGAGCAGGCGGACGGCCGCCGCGTCGTCTACCTGCGCCGCCGCTTCGTGCCCCCGCCCGAGCGCTTCGCGCTCCTCTTCGAGCACGCGGTCACGGAGGGCGAGCGCCTGGACAACGTCACCTTCAAGTACCTCGGCGACCCCGAGCAGTTCTGGCGCGTCGCGGACGCCAACGGGGCCGTGCGCCCCGAAGAGTTGACGGAAACGCCCGGCCGCCGTTTGCGAATCACACTGCCCGAAGGAGTGCCGGCGACACCCGATGCTTAAAGGCTACCACCTGACATTGATGATCGGCCCCGTGTATGCCGTGCCGGTTCCGCAGTCGGTGCTGGACGCGCTGGTGAGCGTGACGGTGACGAGCGCGGCCGGCAAGCCGAGCGGCTTCGAGATGTCGTTCAACCTGAGCACCAACTCGCCGCTGCACACCGCCTTCCTGCTCACGGGCGGGAGCGTGGTCCCCATCATGCGCGTCATCATCGTCGTCACCGTCAACGGCACGCCCGAAGTTTTGATGGACGGCGTCGTCACCAACCAGCAGGTCACGCCCTCGAACGACCCGGGCCACTCGACGCTGACCCTGACGGGCTCGGACCTGAGCGCCGTCATGGACTTGATTGACTTCAGCGGCGTCCCTTTCCCGGCCATGCCGCCCGAGGCGCGCGTCGCGCTGATGCTCCTGAAGTACCTCTTCCTCGGGATCGTCCCCGGAGTGCTGCCGAGCGTGCTGATAGACATCCCCATCCCCGTCGACCGCATCCCGGCGCAGCGCGGGACAGACCTCGCTTACATAAAGTACCTCGCGGACATGGTCGGCTACACTTTCTACATCGACCCCGGCCCGGAGCCGGGGATGAGCGTGGCGTACTGGGGGCCGGAGATTAAGTTCGGCGCGCCGCAGCCCGCGCTCAACATCAACATGGACGCGCACACCAACGTCGAGCGCCTGAGCTTCAGGTACGACGCGCAGGCCGCCGAGTTGCCGATTCTCTTCATCCAGAACCAGCAGACGAAAGTCCCGATTCCGATTCCGGTCCCGCCCATCACGCCTTTGAACCCGCTGCTCGGCGCGATACCGCCGATTCCGGCGAAGATCAGGCCGATTCCCGAAACGGCCAAGTACAACCCCTTGCAGGGCGCGCTGATCGGCATGGCTAAGGCGTCGCAGTCGGCGGACGTGGTTTCCGGCACGGGAAGTCTGGACGTGGTGCGCTACGGCCACATCCTGAAGGCCAGGAAGTTGGTCGGCGTCCGGGGCGCGGGGCTCGCTTTCGACGGGCTCTACTACGTCAAGAGCGTGACGCACCACATCAAGCGCGGGGAGTACAAGCAGGATTTTGAACTGAGTCGCAACGGCCTGATTTCCATCACACCGAGGGTGCCCGTATGAGCGAGATACTCGACAGACTTTTAGAGAACGCGGAAGGCGAGGGCGGCACGCCGAAGAAGTATTACGGCAAGTACCGCGGCACGGTCATCAACAACATAGACCCGATGCAGATCGGCCGCATCATGGTGATCGTCCCGGACGTTTCCATCATCCCCGGGAGCTGGGCGATGCCGTGCGTCCCCTTAGCGGGCAAGCAGGAGGGGACGTTCATGGTGCCGCAGATAGGCGCGGGCGTCTGGGTCGAGTTCGAGCAGGGCGACCCGGACTACCCCATCTGGGTCGGGGGCTTCTGGGGCCTCGCGGCCGAGGTGCCCGCGCTGGCGCTCATCCCGCCGCCGATTCCGCCGGGCCAGAACATAGTGCTCCAGACCACCTTGCAGAACACTCTGATTATCGGCGACTCGCCGCCGACGCCCATCTCGGGCGGCATCGTCCTGAAGAGCACCACCGGCGCGATGATTGTCGTCAACGACAGCGGCATCTACATCCAGAACGGCAAGGGCGCGTCGATCATGATGGTCGGCCCGGCGGTCACCATCAACGCCGGCGCGATGATCATCACTTAAATTTCGCAACTCATTTCACGGAGGAACATTCGATGCCTGGCTTTCTTCTTCACCTGGGGGCGACCGTCCTCTGCTCGCACGGCGGGCAGGCGCAGCCGGCCGCGCCGAACCCGCGCGTGCTCTTGAGCGGCCAGCCGGTCGTCACGATTGCGAGCCCGTACGTTGTCGCGGGCTGCCCGTTCCCGCCGGCCTCCGGCGGCCCCTGCGTCACGGCGCAGTACGTCACGGCCGCCGCGCGCGTCACCGTCATGGGCCAGCCCGTGCTGCTCATAGACAGCATGGCCGTCTGCGCGCCCACGGGCACGCCGCTCGTCAACCTCGTGGCGCAGCCGAGGGTCGTAGGCATGTGAGAGGGGAATGATGAACGTCGACTTCCCATACCGTTTCGACGGGCGCGGGCGGACGGCCGAGGCGGGCCGCGACGCGCACATACGCGACATGATCGAGCAGGTGCTCTTCACCTCGCCCGGCGAGCGCGCCAACCGCCCGACCTTCGGCTGCGGACTGGCACAACTCGTCTTCGCGCCCAACTCGGAAGAGCTGGCCGCGGCGACGCAGTACCTCGTGCAGGGCGCGTTGCAGCAGTGGCTGGGCGATTTGATTCAGGTCGAGGAGGTCCTGGTCGAGAGCACGGACTCGACCCTGCGCGTCGCCGTGCAGTACGTCGTCCGCAGCACGCAGGAGCGCGAGGTGGCGCGGTTCGCGCACGGAGGGACGAGCGCATGATCTACTTCTGCTGCGACGAGAAGAGGCGCAACGCCGTCGAAGCGCACGCCACGCTGAACGGGATAGAGTTCCTGGAAGTCTCGGACGACCCCGCGGACCCCGTCGAGGTGCGCCAGCGCACGCTCTTCGTCCACTTCCTCAAAGACCTCGCGGCCGGCGCGCTGATCATTGAAAACTTAACGGTCGAAGGCGGCGAGCGCATCCGCCCCGTCAAAGTCACGAAGGTCACTATCGGCCCTTCGGGCGACGACAGGGTGCTCGCGGTCGAGGTCGCGGAGCCCGGAGATTTTTCGACCTACACGTTGCGCCTCGTCAAAGTCGGAGAGCCCGAGTCGCCGCCGGACGACTTCGACCCCGTCCTGTCCGCGATTGAGTTCTCTTTCAAGGTCGCGTGCCCGAGCGACTTCGATTGCCGTGAAGAAAAGGTCTGCCCGCCCGAGCACGCGGTGTCGCCGCAGATTGATTACCTGGCGAAAGACTACCAGAGCCTGCGCCGGCTGATGCTCGACCGCATGTCCGTGCTGATGCCCGAGTGGCGCGAGCGCAACGCGGCCGACTTCGGCGTCGCGCTCGTCGAGATGCTGGCCTACGTGGGCGACTACCTGAGCTACCGGCAGGACGCGGTCGCGACCGAGGCTTACCTGGGCACCGCGCGCCGCCGCGTCTCCCTGCGACGCCACGCCCGTCTCGTGGACTACTTCGTGCACGACGGCGCGAACGCGCGCGCGTGGGTGCAGGCGCGCACGAACGCCGACAACGTCGTCCTGGACAAGGGCACGCAGCTCTTCACGCGCCTGGCCGGCCAGCCCCAGAGAATCGAGCCGCTCACCAAACAGCACGAGGAGGCGCTCGACGCCGGCCCCGTCGTCTTCGAGACGATGCACGAGGCCACGCTCTTTCTGGCACACAACGAGATGGAGTTTTACACCTGGGGCGACGAGCGCTGCTGCCTGCCGAAGGGCGCGACGCGCGCGACCCTCGGGAACGAGAACGAGAGGCTCAAGAACCTGAAGGCCGGCGACGTGCTGGTGCTTCTTGAGGCGCGCAACCCGCAGAACGGCAACGCCGAGGAGGCGGACCCCGCGCACCGCCACGCCGTGCGCCTGACGGCGGTCAAGCCCGCGACCGACCCGCTCTTCACCGAAGAGGGTAACCCGGCCCAGGAGCTGCGCGTCCTCAACGTCGAATGGGGCATAGAAGACGCGCTGCCTTTCCCGCTCTGCCTGTGGGATGTCGAAGTCGGCGGCGACCCGAACGACAAGCGGCCAGCGAGCGTCGCGCTCGGCAACATAGTGCTCGCTGACCACGGCCTGACCGTCAGCGACGAATTCATAGGGACTTACCCCGAAGCCGACCCCGTGCTCGACAAGGTCAGGCCGCACGGCGGCGACCCTTGCGCCCCGCGCGAGGAGAAGCACACGCCGCCGCGCTTCCAGCCCCAACTGCGTCACATGCCGCTCACGCACCACGCGCCGCACGACCCGGCCAAGTCTAAGGCTTCGGCGCACAGCCTCATGTACCGGCCGCTCGCGGAGTTTCTGCCGGCCGTCACATTGGAGGGGGACTTGAACGGCCAGCTCTCCGCGTGGCGTCCGCAGCGCGACCTCCTGAACAGCAATCCTGCGAGCCGCGAGTTCGTCGTCGAAATCGAGAACGACGCCGCGGCCTTCGTGCGCTTCGGCGACGAGCTGTTCGGCTCGCGCCCCGCCGCCGGGACGGACTTCACGGCCGACTACCGCGTCGGCAACGGCACGCGCGGCAACGTCGGGGCTAACGCTTTGGGCCACGTCGTCACGCTCCAGTCGGGGGTCGTGAGCGTGACGAACCCGCTGCCCGCGCGCGGGGGCCGTGAGCCGGAGAGTTTCGAAGAGGTGCGGCAGAACGCGCCCGTCGCCTTCCGCACGCAGCAGCGCGCAGTCACTGCGCGCGACTACGCCGAGATGGCCGAGCGCCACGCGGGGCTTGAGCGCGCCGCCGCGACCTTCCGCTGGACGGGGAGCTGGCGCACGGTCTTCCTGACGGTCGACCGCCTGGGCGGCGCGGACGTTGACGAGCCGTTCGAAGACGAGATGCGCCGCCACCTCGAACGCTACCGCATGGCCGGGCACGACCTTGAGATTGATGGGCCGGTTTACGTCTCGCTCGAAATCGAGATGACCGTCTGCGTCAAGCCCGACTACTTCCGCGGCCACGTCAAGAAGGCGCTGCTCGAACTCTTCGGCAGCCGCGTGCTCGCCGACGGGCGGAGCGGCGTCTTCCACCCGGACAATTTCACCTTCGGGCAGACGGTCTACTTGAGCGCGCTCTACGCGGCCGCGCAATCAATCGAGGGCGTGGACTCGGTCGAGATCACGAAGTTCCAGCGTCAGGGCCAGCCGCTGACCGACGCGCTCGACGCGGGGAGGATTGAGCTTGAGCGGTTGGAGATCGCGCGCCTCGACAACGACCCGAATTTCCCGGAGCGCGGCGTCTTCCGCCTGACGATGAAGGGAGGGCGATGAGCACCAAAGTTGGACACGGCTCGCACGACTTGAACGACTGCGGCTGCTGCGAGGGCCTCGCCGTCGAGACGCCCGTCGAAGTCACTAACCGGCCCGGCCTCTCGGCCGTGGCTTACCGCGTCGGCACGCACCCGCAGTTCAGACGCACCCTCGTCGCGCGCCTCTCGGACGCGTCGCACCCTGCCTTGCGCGCGCTGACCACGCGCGACGCGGACGACTTCACGCTCGCGCTCCTGGACGCCTGGGCCACGACCGCGGACGTGCTCACCTTCTACCAGGAGAGAATCGCCAACGAGTCTTACCTGCGCACGGCGACCGAGCGCGTCTCCATCCTGGAACTCGCGCGCCTCGTCGGCTACGAGCTGCGCCCGGGCGTCGCGGCCAGCACTTACCTGGCCTTCACCATGAGCGAAGTGCCGGGCGCGACGCGCGAGACGGCCGAGGCGCTCGGCGTGCCTTCGGCGACGGTGATTGACTCCGGCATCAAGGTGCAGAGCATCCCCGGCCCCGAAGAGAAGGCGCAGACCTTCGAGACCGTGGAGAAGATAGAGGCGCGCGTCGAGTGGAACGCCATCCGCCCGCGCCTGACCCGCCCGCAGGAGATTAAGACGGACGCCGGAGTCGTCTACCTCGCGGGGCTCGCGACCGGGTTGAAGAAAGGCGACGGGCTGCTCATCACGCCCGTCGCCGCGGGCGCGGCCTTCCGGCAGGTGGCCGAGGTCACGGCCGAAAGCGAGCTGGGGCGCACGAAGGTGCGTCTGCAACCGCAGGTCATGCCTGTCGCCACGACTGTGCCAATGTCTATCAATGTCATTGCCGCCTTCGGCGTTGCGACCAAAAAATACCTCGGCACGACTGTCAACGCGACGGCGCTTCACGCGGACTCCGTCATTAGCCGCTTCCGTGTGCGCGACGTTTTCAAGAACCTCTTCGCGGGCAAGTCGCCGCAGCCCGGCGTGCTCGCCCTGCGCGCGCGCGCCAGCATCTTCGGCCACAACGCGCCCAAGTGGGGCGCGCTGCCCGTCAGTCAACGCATAGGCGAAATCGGGCCGGACAAGCTCCTTTACTCCGGGCCGTACACCGGTCGCGAGAACAGTTGGGCCGAGCAGTCACTCGACAACTATTGGGGCGTGCCGAACAATAAGGCGCACGTCTTCCTGGACAACACATACCCTAGCATCGCCAGGGACAGTTGGGTCGTGCTCAAGGACGAGGACGAGGCGCGCGCCTACCAGGTTACGGGCGTGACGGAAGTCTCCAAGTCCGACTTCACCCTGAGCGCGAAGGTCACGCGCCTGACCTTAAGCTCGCGCGCCGACTGGGACAAGCTTTTCATACGCACGACGACCGTCCACGCGCAGAGCGAGGAGCTTGAGATGGCGCGGCTGCCTGAAGAGACGCCGGTCGAGGGCTCCGAGATCGACCTGGACACCTGGGTGGACGGCCTCGCCGCGGGCCAGAAGCTCATCGTCTGCGGCGAGCTTCAGACGGAGAGCGGCGTCACCGCCTGCGAGCTCGCGACGATCAAGAAGGTCGAGCAGGTGATGGCGACCGACGGCTTCACGCGCGTGCACCTGACGACGCCGCTCGACAACTCTTACGTCCGCGCGACGGTCACCATCAGTGCCAACGTCGCGCTCGCCACGCACGGCGAGACCGTGCGCGAGACTCTGGGGAGCGGCGACGCGAGCCGGGCTTACCAGCGCTTCACCTTGCGGCAGCCGCCGCTCACCTACGTCAGCGCGTCCGCGCCGAGCGGCACGCAGACGACCCTCGAAGTGCGCGTCGCGGGCCTGCTCTGGCACGAAGTCCCCACGCTCTACGGGCGCGGACCCGAGGAGCGCGTCTACGTCGCGCGCCAGGACGACGAGGGCCGAACCACCGTTCAGTTCGGCGACGGCCGCACGGGCGCGCGCCTGCCGACGGGCCAGGACAACGTGACGGCCGTCTACCGCAAAGGGACAGGGCTCGCGGGGCTCCTCAAGGCCGACCAGCTTTCCCAGTTGATGACGCGCCCGCTCGGCTTGAAGGGCGCGACCAACCCGATGGGCCCTGCGGGCGCGGCCGACCCGGAGTCGCGCGACCAGGCGCGGCGCAACGCCACGCTGACGCTGCACACGCTGGACCGCATCGTCTCGCTGCTGGATTACGAGGACTTCGCGCGCGCGTTCATGGGCGTCGCCAGGGCGCTCGCGACGTGGACGTGGAACGGCGAGACGCGCGGCGTCTTCGTCACCGTCGCCGGCCCGAACGGCGCGGGCATAACGGACGACAGCCCTCTCCACGCGAATCTCCTCGCGGCCATGCGCGCCGCGGGCGACCCGGCGGTCCCGCTTCTTGTGAAATCCTTCGAGCAGCGTTTCTTCCGACTCAGGGCGAAGGTGAAGGTGCACGGCGATTACCTGGACGAGGCCGTGTTGAAGGAGGTCGAGAGCCGTTTGCGTCAGAAGTTCTCGTTCGACGCGCGCGAGTTCGGCCAGCCCGTCACACTGAGCGAGGTGATCGCCGTCGTGCAGGGCGCGGCCGGAGTCGTCGCCGTTGACGTGGACGAACTTTACCGCACGGACGAGGCGGTCACGCCCGCGCTCCACGCGCGCCTGCCCGCGGCGCAGCCGCTCGCCGGGACGGGGAAGGTGTTCGCCGCCGAGATGCTCACGCTGGAGCCCGGCCCGCTCGACATAAAGGTGATGTCATGAGCTTCGACGCCCAAAAACTTTACGCACTCTTGCCGGCAGTCTACCGCCAGCGCGACGCCGAGCAGGGCGGACCCTTGCGCGCCCTGATCGAGACAATCGCCGGCCAGGTCGCCGTGCTCGAAGAGGATTTGGCACAGCTCTACGACGACCAGTTCATAGAGACCTGCGCCGAGTGGGTCGTGCCCTACATAGGCGACCTCGTCGGCGCGCGCGGCCTCTTCAGTTGGCCCGGCGCGGCCTTCAGCAACCGCGCGCAGGTGGCGAACACGCTGGCTTATCGAAGGCGCAAGGGGACGGCCGCCGTCATAGAGCAACTGGCGCACGACGCGACGGGCTGGAACTCGAACGTCGTGGAGTTCTTCCAACTGCTCGCGACGACCGAGTACATGAAGCACCTGCGCCCGACGCACTTCGCCACCCCGAACATGCGCGACTGGGACGCGCTCGCGCGCATCAACACGCCCTTCGACACCGCGGCGCACACGGCCGAGATGCGCCACATAGATACGCGCGCCGGCAAGTACAACATCCCGAACATAGGCATCTTCCTCTGGCGTCTCGGCAGCCACTCTCTGACGAACGCGCCCGCCTACAAGCTGGACGACCGCCGCTACCTTTTTAACCCTCTGGGCTTTGAGACGCCGCTCTACAGTTTGCCCGAGACGGAGAAAGAGATCACGCACCTGGCGGCGCGCGCCAATGTGCCCGCGCCGTTCGACCGCCGCGCGCTCGCGCGCGACAAGGAGCTTTACTACGGCGCGGACAAGAGCCTCGTCCTCAACATCGACGGGAACTTCATCGCGGCGGCCGAGGTGGATGTCTGCAATTTGGAGGGGAGCCCGTGGCCGGACAAGGCCAACGACCGCCACGTGATTGACCCCGCGCTCGGCCGCATATTTTTGCCCGACGGGGTCTACGCAGACCCAGTGGTGCGCGTGCTCTTCCACTACGGCTTCAGCGCCGAGATGGGCGGCGGCGAGTACGGCCGCGCCGCGACCTTCGCGGACGAGTTAAAGCCAGTGGTCAAAGTCCCCGGCGACGAGGCGGCGATTCAGGACGCGATTAACGGCTTGTCCGCGGGCGGCGCGGTCGAGATCGAAGACAACAATTACTACTTCGAGTCGCCCTTCATACACGCGCCGGCGGGCCGCAAGGTCGAGTTGCGCGCGGCGGACGAGCGCCGGCCCGTAATCGTCCCCGACAACGAACTGTTCATCACGGGCAACGCCGGTTCGGAAGTGACGCTCAACGGCCTCGTGCTCAACGGCGGCACGATTCACCTGCCCACGGACAGGTTCGGCGAGAAGAACGAGCTGCGCCTCCTGCGCATAGTCCACTGCACGCTTCTGCCTGGGCCGAGCAAAGCGATCGGCAACGTGCCGGCCGAAGCCGCGGCGGCTTCGAGAATCATCTGCGACGCGCCCGACGTGACCATCGAGATCGAGCGCTCAATCGTCGGCGCGATTGAGGCGGTCGAGGGCGCGCGCGTGCGCGTGCGGGACAGTATCGTGGACGCCACGTCCGAGACGGAGTTCGCCTACTCCGCGCCGAGCGACGAAGTGGGCGCTCCGCTCGAAGTCGAGAACAGCACCGTCATCGGTAGGGTTAAAACGCAAATCATTGAAGCCTCGAACACGATTTTTATGGCGGGCAAAGCGCCGGGCGAGCCCTTGAGCGTCCCCATCGAGGCGGAGCGTTTGCAGGAGGGCTGCGTGCGCTTCTCCTACGTCCCGCCCGGCGCGGTCGTGCCCAGACAGTACATGTGCCAGCCGAAGAAGGGCGACTCCGCGCAGGAGCAGAAGCGGTTGCGCCCGCTCTTCACCTCGCTCAGTTACGGCGACGCGGGCTACTGCCAGTTGAGCGCGCGCTGCGCCGTGGAAATCCGCGAGGGCGCGGACGACGAGTCCGAGATGGGCGCTTTCCACCATCTTTACCAGCCGCAGCGCGAGGCCAACCTGCGCACGCGGCTCTCCGAATACCTGCGCTTCGGCCTCGAAGCCGGAATCTTCTACGCGAGCTAACGAAGGGATGAGGGGTGAGGGATGAGGGATGAAATGATCGAATCAATAACTCAATTGAATCTGATGTTCAACCCACTTCATCCCGCATCCCTCATCCCTCATCCCTTACTTGGAGGTTGTGATGAAAGGTGACTTCAGCCGCGACACGTTCGACCCGCGGAAACGTTACAGCGGCGTGCTCATGCAGCAGGGCCGCGTCCAGGTGGACGCTGACTGGAATGAGCAGTTGGAGATCGGGCGCTACCGCATCGAGACGGAGGCCAGGGACGTCATAGGCCACTGCGGTGTGCCAAAAAATACGGACGGCTTCAAGCTCACGCCGGTCAGGCCGGAGGGCATCAGCCATTCGACCGACCTCGCCATCTCCAACGGCCGCATCTACGTCGACGGCCTGCTCTGCGAGCTTGAGCCCGCGGCCGTCTCCGTCACGTTCGATCTCGCCCAGCCGAAACAGGCCATCGCTTCGACGCCGACCGTTGACGGGTACGAGTTCGCGAAAGGGCAGTGGGTCGAGATGTCCGCGGACGACGTGGCGGACAAGGCACTGCTGCGCGTGGAGGGCGTGGACGCGGACAAGAAGACGCTGAGTTTTGACGACGACATCAGCGCCTACCACGGCTCGGCGAACCCTGTCGTGCGGCGCGTCGTGACGTACCTCTCTCAGCCCGACCTGCCCAAGCCTCCTTTCTCGGTGCAGCCCGGCGGGGACCCGGACGCCGTCGCGGAAATACAACCGTCGAGTTTCTTCAGCATCGCTTACCTGCACGTCTGGGAGCAGCACGTCACCGCGCTCGACGACTCGCTCATCCGCGAGAAGGCGCTCGGCGGGCCCGACACGGCGACGCGCTCGAAGACCGTCTGGCAGCTCGAAATTCTTCCGCTCGAACTGGACGGGAACGCGCAGTTCGATTGTCAGACTTCTTTCCCCGAGTGGGACGCGCTGGTCGCGCCGAGTTCTGGCACCATGAACGCGCGCACGCAGCCCGCGGTCGACCCGAAAGACCCGTGCCTGCTCCCGCCGAGCGCGGGCTACCGGCGGCTGGAGAATCAGCTCTACCGCGTCGAGGTGCAGAAGGGCGGCACGCGCGACGCCGCGACGTTCAAGTGGTCACGCGAGAACGGCTCCGTGCAGACGACGGTCGAGAAGGTTGACGGCGCGACCATCACCGTCGCGGACCTCGGCAAAGACGAGGTGCTCGGCTTCAAGGGCGGCGACTGGGTCGAGCTGGTGACGGACGAGACGGAACTGAAAGGCGCGCCGCGCGCACTCGCCCTGATAGACACGATTGACCCGGACCTGCGCGAGATTACGCTGGACGCTTCGGCCGCGGACCTCGCGACGACTCCGCGCGTCAAGCTGCGGCGCTGGGACCAGAAGGGCGCGACCGCCACGGACGACGGCGTCGCGATGACGGCCGGCTGGATCGACCTCGAAGGCGGGATACAGGTCGAGTTCTCAGAGGGCACCTACCGCGCGGGCGACTACTGGCTCATCCCGGCGCGCACGGCCACGGGCGAAATCGAGTGGCCGCCCTTCAACGTTCCGAACGGCGACCCGCAGCCGCAGCCTCCGCGCGGCATACGCCACCACTACTGCCGCCTCGCGACCTTGAAGTTCGACGAGGTCATCTCGGTGCGCGACGACTGCCGCGACTTCTTCCCGCCGCTCACGGACATCTGCGCCGAGGACGTGTGCTTCGACAACGAAGTGTGCCAGATGCCCGGCGTCGAGACCGTGCAGGACGCCATCGAGAATTTGTGTGCCAGAAATGACCTGAAGCACCACAACAAGCACCTGCACGGCTGGGGCATCGTCTGCGGCCTTCAGGTGCACTGCGGGCCGGACAATCCGAACGACCCGCCGCGCCGCCACGTCACCGTGCGCGCGGGCTACGCCCTCGACTGCGAGGGCAACGACATCATCCACCGGCAGGACGACAGCCTCGACGTGCTACAGATGATCGCGGAGCACAACCAGGAGTTCCCCAACGACCCGCTCGTCATAGTCGACGGACGAGACGGCGAAGTCTGCCTCGTGCTCAACAACGCGGGCGCGGAGAAGCCCTACAGCCTGGAGCCGCACGACCCGGACGCGGACAGTTGGAAGTCCATCCTCAAGGGCACCATCTGGATGGATTTTTATAACGACTGCCTGGGGAATCTCGTGGACGTGTTCAAGGAGGAAATGAAACCCCTGCCGGGCGAGGAAGACTTGCCGGTCACGCCCGCGCAGAAGCGCGTCACGACGCTCTTCAACCTGCTGGTACAGCTCTTCAACAAGTCGAACGGGCGCTTCGTCTACCTCTCGGGCGAGAATGGGCTGGACGACCCGAAGACGGAACACATCATTCTCAGGAACCTCTACGAGAAGCTGCGCGCCGTCGTTCAGAGCCAGACGTTCTGCGGCCAGTTCGACAGCGCGCCTTTCCCCGAGTACCCGTTCACGAAACTCAACGACCCGACGCAGCAGCCGCCCTACATCCCGACCCTCTTCGGCAGGAACTCGCACACGCGCCTGCGCGTGCACCCGTCCGGGCGCTTCGCCTACACGATGGGGGTGGGGCCTTTGATTAACGTCTACGACCTCATCACGAACGAGATGGTCGCGGAGGTGAAGTTCCCGGACGACGCGGCGCAGGTGCGCGACGTGGCCTTCTCGCAGGACGGCAAGCAGCTCTACGCCGCCGCGACCATCTCGAACAGCGCGAGCCTCTTCGCCGTCGCGGACATCGACGGCCCGAACTTTAAATGGCACATCCCGGCCGTGAGCTGTAGCACCAGGTTGGTCACGCTCGCCACCACCAAGAACGCCCCCAACAAGGTCTACGGCATCGGCAGGGGCAAGGGCCTCTACGAGCTGGACCTGAATAACCTCAACGCGAACATCACGCCGCTCTTCCCGTTCAACGCCACGGGCCACCTGGTCATCGCCGAGCAGGGCTCGCAGACCTTCGTCTTCGCGACGGCCAACGAGACCGGCGGCCCGACGTTCGTCTACGACCGCGTGCTGCGCTTCGCCCTGCACGCGAAGCAGAGCCCGCCCTTCGTCTTCAACCTGCAAGCCAACCAGGAGAGCCTGACCGGCAGGGACGACATCGCCGTCGGCGTCGTGTCCAACGCCCACAGGCTCTACGTGGTGACGGACCCGCCCGTCACGTCGAACAACAAACAGATGCTGGTCTTCGCGAATGCGCTCGCCGGAACTCTCACGCCCGCCGGCTTCTTCGACCTCGAAGACACGACGACGATCCGCCTGGCTTACAACAGCGTGACGGACTTCCTGATGGTGACTTACGCCGACCGCTACTGCGTGCGGCTGTTCGGGGGCAACGGGCTCGTGCAGGAGATAGAGTTCCGCCACCCCGTGCAGGTCTCGCCCGTGTCAATCGCGATGGCGAGGGACCCGTTCTCCGTGGACAGGAATCGCGTCTACGTCCTCAACAACGTGAGCCGGACGATCACCTCCATCCCGGCGGCGCAGTTCTCCCCGAGCAAGCAGATCGATTTGAACGCGCTCGCGCAGTACCGCTCGGCAATCCTCGAAGCCTTCGTCAATCTCTTCGGCGGGCTGCTGCAATACCTGAAGGACTGCCTGTGCGAGCACCTCCTGGTCAGGTGCCCGGAGTGCACGCCGGAGGACAAGCTGTACCTGGCGTGCATCACGATCAGGGGAGGGGAAGTTTATAAAATCTGCAACTTCTCCATGCGCAAGTACGTCCACAGCTTCCCGACCGTCGAATACTGGCTCTCGCTCGTGCCCGTCATCCCGCTCGTCGCGAAGGCCGTCGAGAAATTCTGCTGCTCGATCCTGCCGGACTTCTTCGGCCGCTTCAAGGCTTCGACGGAGACGCAGGCGGCGAACACGTTCGGCAGCCAGAGCATGTTCGCCGCGACGAGCCTCTTCCAGGGGATGAACTTCGGGAACGTGCTGGGCAAACTCTTCGGACAGGGGCAGCAGTTCGGCAGCCAGCTCTTCAAGGACATGCTGGAGTGCGCCGCGAACGACCAGGACGAGCCGCCGGGGCTGACCCAGGCCAGCATCGCCGGCATGCAGGTGGACGATGCCACGCGCTTCCTCGCCGAGCGCAACATAGAGGTCGCGGGCGTCGAGACTTACGACCCGTGCAACAGCCTCGCGCACCTCTTGCAGTCGCTCTTCGCGCCGAAGCGCCTCGCGGGGCAGTCGAGCGTCAACCTCGTCGTCCAAAATGGCACAGTGCAGAGCGTCACGCCTGCGGGCGCGGCCGCCGGGTTCGGCGCGCGCGCAGGAGGAGGCGGCGGCGGCGAAGACGCCAGTCAGACGGGGCCGTCCGCGTTCGCTGGCCTGGTGGGCGGGGGAGCCGGGGCGGGCGACGACGTGAAAAAGGAGCTGGACAAACTGAAGCAGGAGGTCGCGTCGTCGCGGGAACAGTTCGAGAAAGCCCTGGCCGAGCGCGACGACACGATCGGCAGGCTGCAAGCGCAGGCCGAGGAGATGCAGGAGACCCTGAAAGCTCTGGCCGAACCGCAGGAGCCGGAGAAGCCGGGCGGGAGCGCTGCCGGCGGGCGACGCCAGAAGGGTTCCAAAAAGGCCGAATAAGAGGGGCGCGCAGTCCTGCGCCAGGCCGTAGGGGCAGGGACGAGCCCTGCCCGCCTTAACCTCAAGCGGATTCAAACAGGAGTGGGCAGGATGGACAGGATGGAGGGCAAGCTCTTTATCCTGACCATCCTGCCCACCCCTGTTAAATTTCCTGCCTGAGAAAGGGCGGGGACGAGCCCTGCCCCTGCAATTACCGCCGCCTGACGCCCGAAGGCGGATCGGCGAAACGGGGGCGGCCCGTGAAAATCTTCGAAAATCAGGGGTTTTTCTCGCCAAAAAGCGAATAGGCGCGAGCAGCTTGGGGCCGCTCAGCGCCTATTCTAATGTGTGGTCACTGTCCTCACCCCAGCAACCACTAAGACCTTGGATTCACCGCGGTCTTGGATGCCACGCACTATAACCGAATCGCCGCGCTTAGACAATAAAAAAATTCAATTTCTGCGCGCAAATTTTCTTGCGCCCCGTCAGCGCCGCCGCGGAGCGCCCCGGCTCGGGGCCACTCCCGGCCGCAAATGATGTATCATGTCTCACGTCAAGCTATCCAATGCGGCAGTTCCCTAGAGCAGTTCTAATTTTCATCAACCCTTGGAGGATTATCTATGTCCACAGAACAGGCGGCCCCTTCGCCGATTCTTTTCTTCGAGACGGTCAACGCCTACCAGCGCTCGGCGGCTGTGAAGGCGGCCGTCGAATTGGAAGTCTTCACGGCCATAGGCGAAGGCAACCAGACGGCACGCGCGATTGCCGACAGGTGCGAGGCGAGCGAGCGCGGCGTTCGCATCCTTTGCGACTACCTCACCGTCATAGGCTTTCTTAAAAAAGAGGACGGCGCTTACAGCCTGACCCAGGATTCCGCAGTCTTCCTGAACAAGCACTCGCCCGGCTACATGGGCGACGCCATAGGATTTATGCTCTCGCCGATGCTCATGAAAGGCTTCGAGACGCTGACCGACGCGGTGCGCCGGGGCGGGACGGCGACAGAGGACGAGGGAACAATCGCGCCTGAGCACCCTGTCTGGGTGGAGTTCGCGCGCGCCATGGCCCCCATGATGACGATGCCGGCGCAGATGATGACGCAGCAGCTGGGGGCGGAAGCCGGGGGCAAAATCAGAGTCCTGGACATAGCCGCGGGGCACGGGATGTACGGCATCAGCGTGGCGCGCGCCAACCCGGACGCGGAGGTCGTCGCGGTCGACTGGCCGAACGTGCTCGAAGTGGCGAAGGAGAACGCGAGCAAGGCCGGCGTCGAGGGGCGCTACAGCACGATTCCGGGCAGCGCCTTCGACGTGGACTTCGGCGGCCCTTACGACCTCGTGCTGCTGACCAACTTCCTGCACCACTTCGACACGGAGACCTGCGTCAAGCTCCTGGAGAAAATCCGCGACGCGCTCGCGGAGGGCGGCCGCGTCGCGACCGTCGAGTTCGTGCCGAACGAGGACCGGGTGTCGCCCCCGCCTTCGGCCATGTTCAGCCTGGTGATGCTCGGCGGGACGCCCGGCGGCGACGCCTACACCTTCAGAGAGTTCGAAGAGATGTTCCGCCGCGCCGGCTTCAGCCGAAGCGAGCTTCACCAGCTTGACCCGACGCCGCAACAGATGATTATCTCGTACAAGTAATGATGTATGCGGAGTGATGGATGATGAACTAAAAAGTGTTTGTCTCATCCTTCATCATTCATCACTTCGCATTCCGCAATTTCGGAGAGCTTATGGAATTTCAGCAAAACATCCTGGGCCTCATCGGCCGCACGCCGCTCGTGAAGCTCAACCGGCTGACGCAGGGCATCAAGGCCACGGTCCTCGCCAAGATGGAGAGCCTCAACCCAGGCTACTCAGTCAAAGACCGCATCGGCGTCAGCATGGTCGAGGCCGCCGAGCGCGAGGGCGCGCTCAAGCCCGGCGGCACAATCGTCGAGGCCACCTCGGGCAACACCGGAATCGGCCTCGCCCTGGCGGCCGCCGTCAAAGGCTACCGCTGCATCTTCGTGATGACCGACAAGGCTTCGGTCGAGAAGGTGCGCTACCTGAAGGCGCTCGGGGCCGACGTCGTCGTCACCCCCGCGGCCGCCAAGCCCGGCACGCCCGACCACTACGTCACGACCGCCGAGCGCATCGCCCGCGAGACGCCAAACTCCTTCTACCCGGACCAATACTCGCACCCGGCCAACCCGCTGGCGCACTACAGAACCACCGGGCCGGAGTTGTGGGAGCAGACCGAGGGCCGCATCACGCACTTCGTCGCAGGGATAGGCACGGGCGGGACCATCTCGGGCACGGGCCGCTTCCTCAAGGAGAAGAATCCCAAGATTAAAGTGGTCGGCGCGGACCCCTACGGCTCCGTCTTCAAGACTTATAAGGAGACCGGGAAGCTCGTAGAGGCCACGCCCTACCTGGTCGAAGGCATAGGCCAGCAGACCATCCCCGAGAACGTCAACATCAAGTACGTCGACGAGGTCATCAACGTCACCGACCGCGAGTCGTTCGAGCTGTCCAGGCAGTTGGGCCGGCTCGAAGGAATCTTCTGCGGGGGCTCCACGGGGACGAACCTGGCGGCGGCGCTGCGCGTCGCGCGCGACCTGGACGAGGACGCGCTCGTCGTCTTCATCGTCTGCGACACGGGCGAGCACTACCTGTCGAAGTTTCATTCGGACGAGTGGATGAAGGAGAAGCAGCTTCTCGAGCCGCAGAAGATAACGGCCGGCCTCATCAGCGGGACGAAGGGGCCGCGCGCGCCGGAGTCTCTGGTCACGGCCGGGCCGGACGAGCGCGTCGGCGAGCTGCTCGCCAAGATGAGCGACCTGGGCATCACGCAGATTCCCGTGCTCGAAGACGGCCGCTCGGTCGGCTCCGTCAGGGAGAACCGCCTGCTGGCGAGGGTGCTGGCGAACAGGGAGTTGATGGAGTCGCCCGTCAGCGAGGTGATGGAGCAGAGCTTTCCAATCGTGGACGTGGACGCGGGCTCGGCCGAGGTGACGCGCAAGCTGCAAGAGAACCCCGCCGTCCTGGTCGAAGAGTACGGCCGCATCACCGGCATCATCACGCGCCACGACGTGCTCGACCCGGCCTTCGGCAAAGGAAGGTGAGAATCAGCAGAGACGTATCTGACCCTGAAAGGGTCTAAGATGATAGCCGGGGGCGGCGCGCTATCGAGCTTGCCCCCGGCCATCATGTTCATCCCCTCCGGGGATGTTCGCTGGGCTGTTATCTATTCGAAGGCGGAGGCGTTCGCGATGCGCACCCACTTCCCCTTTTGCTTCTCGTATTAGCGCGGCTGTGCCCTGAGGGTGGAGACGTTGTGCTGTATGCGCTCCCTGTCTTCGTCCTTGAGGGAGGGTTCCCACAGCAGCCCCTCGTAAATCGCCAGGCTCTCGGCGGCGCGCCCCTGCTCTGCGAGGTAGGCGGCCTTGCGCTCGGCGGCGAAGAAGAGGCCGAGCGGGCGCTCGAACTCGATCCCCTTGTCGTACCAGGCGAGCGCGTCCTCCGGCTGGTGCTTCAGCGCGTAAATGATCGCCGTGTTGACGCAGGTGATCGTCTTCTGGAAGGGCGGCAGCCCCGTCTCGACCCAGGGCCAGAGCACGAGCAGGGCGTCGTCGTAGTCGCCCCTGTCCATCAGGCGGGCGACCAGGTACAGTGACTGGTCGAAAACGTCAAGCTCCATAATTCCCGATTGACCCGCGACACTCGGCCGAGCCGCAGCGGCACTCGAACTTGAGCCCCGCGCCGTCCGCCTCGTAGTCGCTCGTGACCTCCTCGCCCGCCGCGATGTCGCGCACGGCAACGTCGCAAAAATCTCTCACCACCGTGTTGTTGTCGCAGGAGTGATTGACGTAACGCTCCGGCGGCTGCACGACGATGAGAGACTCTTCGTCGTAAGGGTGAAGATATTTCTTCTCCGAGTCGGGAAGGTCGGGCACCCGGCTTCGGGGCACGCGTTCGGAGGTGTCCCACCTGAGGACGACCTCGCCGGCCCTGAATGGGCGCAGCGCGAACGCGCCCAGCCCGTCTATCCCCGAGCGCCTGATTTCCACGTCCACTGTTTTGAGCCAGCCTCTTGAAGCGTGACGACCCGAACCGCGCTGTCTTCCGTTAACGGTCAGGCGCGGCCCCGGCCTGCTGCACGCCGACGACTTCGACGATGAAGACGAGCGTCGCGTCCGGCGGGATTGCTCCCCCGCCCGCGCCGCGCGACCCGTAGCCAATCTGCGGCGGGATGATGAGCGTGGCCTGGTCGCCGACGCGCAACAGCGCGACGCCCTCGTCCCAGCCTTTGATGACGCGGCCCGCCCCGAGCGGGAACCCTATCGGCTCGCCGCGGTCGAGCGAGCTGTCGAACTTCGTCCCGTTGGTCAGCAGCCCCGTGTAGTGGACTAACACCTCGTCGCCCGCTTTCAACTGCTGGCCCGTGCCGTGCCGCGTGACGACGTAAGTCAGCCCCGACGCCGTCGTCCTGGCCTCGGAAGGCGCGCACGGCGCTTTCGCTTTCGCCGCAGCCGCCGCCCGCGCGGGTTTGCGCGGCGCGCGCCGCCTCGTTTGTCCGTACCCGACGGACGCGCACGCCGCGACGAGCAGCGCCGCGATGACGACAGAACTTTTCAGCTTCCTCATGATTATCAAATTAACTCTCCCACGTCAGGTTTGAATTGAAAAGTGGCTCGGCTCACTTGCCCTGCTTGAACACCTTGCCGTTCTTCATGACGAAGGTGACGGACTTGAGTGTGCCAATTTGGTCTAGCGGGTTGTCGCCGGTGGCGATGATGTCCGCCTTCATGCCGGCGCGCAGCGCGCCGCGGCTCTTCTCGACGCCGAGCAGGCGGGCCGCGTTCGTCGTCAGCGCCTGCAGGATGACGCGCGGCGGGATGCCCGCCTCGACCCAGTTGTCAATCGTCTCTATCGAGAGGCGGCCCCGCGAGTACTCCGGCGTCGTGAAAATCACGTCCGGGCCGAAGACGAGCGTCACGCCCGCCTGGTGCGCGCGCTTGACGGGGTCTATGAACCAGCGCTCGTTGATCTCCTTATTCGCGCCGGGCGCTTGGAACGTGCGCGCGTCCGTCTCCGTGAACGGCGTCGGGACGAGCGCCACATTGTTGCGCTTGGCGATGGCAAGCGTCTCGTTCGACATCGCGACGCCGTGCTCGATGGACGCGACGCCGGCCTCGGCCGCGTTGCGCGCGCCCTGGTCGGTCCAGCAGTGGGCCGCGACCTTGAGGCCCGCCAGCCTGGCCTCCTCTATCACGAAGCGTATGTCTTCGACGGAGTAGATGTAGCGCTGGTCGTCCACGACGAGCTTGATGACGCGCGCGCCGTAGTGAATGTTCTCGCGCACGGCCTTCTTCAACTCGTCGCGCGTGTCTGCGTAAAAGTACTCGGGGTTGCCGAGGTCTCGCTTGTCGGGCTGCATCTGGAACTGGCCGCCGTAGGGCGCGATGATGCGGCCGGCGTTGATGATGGTCGGGCCGGGGACGAGCCCCTCGTTGATCGAGCGGCGCAGATCGCTGTCGACGTAGTTGCCCGCGTTGCCCACGTCGCGCACGGTCGTGAAGCCCGTTTCGAGCATCGAGCGCGCGTTGGCGACGCCCTGAATCGCGCGGTAGGCGTTCGAGTCGATGAGGGTCGTGAAGTAGTAGCGGCCGCCGTCGCGCTCGCGCCGGGTCGTCATGCAGAGGTGCGTGTGCGCGTCGAAGAGGCCGGGCAGCACCGTCTGGTTCGAGAGGTTGATGACGGTCGCGCCGGCAGGGATTCTGAGGTCCGCGCCGATGGCCTTGATCGTGTCGCCTTCGACGAGGATGACTTGATTCACGGCGACAGTGCCCGTCTCCGGGTCAAGAAGTTTACCGGCCCTGATGGCCGTCACCTGCGCCTCAGCGCCCGCGGTCGAGCAGAGAGCGAGGAGCACGGCGAGCGACAGCGCCCTGCATGAGCTTCTGAGTTTCATGTGTCCTCCGGTACGGATTGAACTTTGCTTTTGAAGTGCGGTCTAAATTTGGCCCGCCGCGAGCATAAAGCATTCGGCGCGGGCGGGACAAGACGAGGCGTGAGAGGCGGCCGGCCGCAACTGTGATAGCATTCGGCGGATGAGCAGTCGAAGATATCGCAAGTGACCTTCCGTGCGGGTGACGAATAATCTTGAAGGACTCGGACATCGCGCGCCGGCGTCTGGCCGGCCAACGCATCGGCGGGACTCAGTTTGAGAGGCCGGGCGAGGTCGTCGCGTGGCTGGGGGCCGTCCAGGCGCAAGACTACCTCGGCGCGCTCTGGGCCGTGGGCTTGCGCACGCGGGCCGCGGCCGAGGCAGATGTCGAGCGGGCGGTCAGTGAGAGGACAATCATACGCACATGGCCCATGCGGGGCACGCTCCATTTCGTCGCCGCCGCGGACGTGCGCTGGATGCTACGGCTGCTGACGCCCCGCGGCGTCGCGGGCATCGCGGGCCGCTTGCGCCGGCACTTTGGATTGGACGAAGCCGCTTTCGCGCGCAGCCGGAAGGCGCTGGTGCGCGCCCTCGAAGGCGGCCGGCAACTCACGCGAAATTCCCTGTACGAGGCGCTGGAGGCGGCGCGCATTCCCGCGGCGGGCGGGCGCGGCCTGCACATCCTGTCGCGCCTGGCACAGGACGGCCTCATCTGCTTCGGCGCGCGCGAAGGCCGCCAGCCGACTTTCGCGTTGCTGGACGAATGGTCGCCGCATACGGGAAGAACCCTGGAGCGCGACGAGGCGCTGGCCGAGCTCGCGTCGCGATACTTCACGAGTCACGGCCCGGCGACGTTGCAGGATTTCGCCTGGTGGTCGGGGCTCACGGCGGCCGACGCCAGGGCCGGCCTGGAGATGGTCAAGTCGCGGTTCGTGAAAGAGGAGATTGAGGGCCGCGTCTACTGGCTCTCTACGCCCGCGCCCGCGGTCAAAGAGAGGAAGCAGGGCGTTCACCTGCTTCCGCCCTACGACGAATATACGGTCGCCTATAAGGACCGCCGCGCCGCGCTCGACCCGGAGCACGCGGAAGAAGCGAGCCACGGCATCTTCCAACCGGTGATCGTCGCGGACGGCCGAATCGTTGGGACCTGGAAACGCACGCTCAAGCGAGACGCCGTCGTCATCACCCCTCACCTCTTCAGAAAATTCAACGCCGCGGAAACACGCGCCTTCGACCGGGCCGCGAGCCGCTACAGAAAATTTCTCAACAGTGAATAGAGGCGATGAGCCTTCCTTTGCGGCTTTGCGCCTCCGGCGTGAGGAATCTCTCGCCGGAGGCGCAAAGGAGTTGAGTGGGTTGTCGGCCGCCTTCTTTAGTCGTCGTTCAGAATTGTGCCAACGCCCTGCGCGTCCGTGACGGTGGCGTTGAGCGGCTCGCTCAGGTTGACGAAGAAGGTTTCGTTGGGCTCCGTCACCAACTCGCGCAGCACCTGAACGGCGACTGTCTTGGTGGTCTCGCCCGGCAGGAAGGTCAGGGTCGCCAGCGGCTTCGCCTTGTAATCGCTCAGGGCCACGGCCGTGCCGTCCGCGGTCGCGTACTTGACCGTGACCGTCCTCCCGCTCGCCTTCGACAGCGTGACGGTGAAGACGGCGTTGACGGCCCCGCTGTTTCCTTCCGTCAGCGTGACATCGTTAACCGAGAGCGCCGGCAGCGGGTCGTTGTCGACAATCTTGACGAGCGCGCGCCCGCGGCCTACGCCCGCGCCCACAGGGTCCGCGAGGAGGAAGGCGACAGTCTCGTCCGCCTCGTCGAGCGCGTCGCCGACGACCGCAACCGCGACCCTCTTACTCGTCACGCCCGGCGCGAACACCACGCGGCCTGCGGCCGTCTGGTAGTCAACGCCGTTGAGCGCGCCCACGTCCGCCGTGTAATAGCTCACGGCCACGGGCCTGGTGCTCGCGGACGACAGCTTGATTGTGACCGTCGCGTTCAACGCGCCCGTGTTGCCCTCGGTCACGCTCACGTCCGCGACGGAGAGGGCAGGCGCGGCGGGCGGCGGCGCGGGATTCGTGTTCAGCATCAAGGAGACGCTGGCCGGGAGCGGCGGCGGATCGAAAGAGTTGCTGCTCTGGTGGGCCAAAGCCAGGTCGGGCCGCCCGTCAGAGTTGAAATCCCCAGCCAGGAGCGAGCGGGAGCCGTGCCCGCCGCTGACGTAAGTCACGGCGGGGTTAAAGTCTCCGGCCCCCTTGCCCGTCAGCAGCGAGACCGTGCCGCCGTAATTCGCCGTCGCCACGTCGGGCCTGCCGTCGCCGTTGAAGTCCGCGACCGCCAGCTCCTGCGCGTCCGAGCCCAGTTTGCCGCCCGACTTAGTCGTGAAGTCCCCGAGCCCGTTGCCTAAAAAGATCGCCAGGGTGTAGGTGCTGCCGTGCACGGCGGCGAGGTCCGCCTTGCCGTCGTCGTTAAAGTCAGCCACGCCGAGCGAGGTGACGGCGCTGTTGGTGACGAGGGTTTTGTCGGGCACGAAGTCGCCGTTGCCGTCGCCGTGCAGGGTGGCGACGCCGCCTATGTAGCCGACCGCGAGGTCGGATTTCCCGTCGCCGTTGAAGTCCGCGACCGAGACGTGCTGACCGCTGTAAGGGGTCGCGAAGCTCGCGGCCGCGCCGAAGCGGCCCGCGCCGTCGCCGAGCAGAATCGAGACGCCCGTGTCGCTGCCGTAGACGACTGCGAGGTCCGCTTTGCCGTCGCGGTTGAAGTCGCCTATGGCGACGTGGCTGGGGTTGAAGCCCGGGACGTGCACGTCCGTGCGCGCGCGGAAACCTGTGCCAGTTCCGAGGAGGACGGAGACGTTGCCGCCCTCGTAGTTGGCCGTGACGAGGTCCGGCTTCCCGTCGTTGTTCAGGTCGCCGACGGCGACCGCGCGCGGCTGCGTGCCCGTGGTGTAAGTCGCCGGCGACGTGAAGCCGCCCGTGCCGTTGCCCTTGTGGACCGAAAGATTGTTGTGGCCGATGTTGGCGACCACCAGGTCCGGCTTCCCGTCATTGTTCACGTCGCCGCCCGCGATGGCGAAGGGGCTCGCGCCGCTCTTGAAGGCCGACGGGTAGCGCAATTTCCCGGCGCCGTCGCCGGCGAAGAACAGGGCCGTGTCAAAGGGCGGAGCGCCGCCGCCGAGGGGCGGAAGCCCGCCCGCGGATGTAGTAGGTGCCCACACGTCCGCTTTGCCGTCACCGTTGAAGTCGCCGACCGCGACGGCGACTGGGCTCCTGATGAGCGCGTACCTGGTCGCGGGTGAGAAGAGCCCGGTGCCCAGGCCGAGAAGGACGCCGACGTTGTTACTGCCTGCGGGCACCAGGTCCGGCTTGCCGTCCCCGTTCATGTCGGCGACCGCGACCGTCCTCGGGGTGAACCCGGCCCCGAAGGTCTTCGCCGCGCCGAACTGGCCCAGGCCGTTGCCCAGCCGCACGGACACGCCGCCGTCGCCCGCCGTGATGATGTCCAGCTTGTTGTCCAGGTTGAAGTCGGCCGTCGTGATGTAGCTGGACGCGGCGACGGTGAACGAAACGGGGGCGCCGAAGTGGCCCGTCCCGTCGCCGAGCGCGAGGTAGAAGAACGCGCCGCCCTGGCCTTTGAACACGAGGTCAGCGTTATTGTCTCCGTTGAAGTCCCCCGCGGCGGCCGAAGTGTTGCCGTACAGCGGGACGCTTAACGGCGCTTTGAGGCCGCCGAGGCCGTTGCCGAAGAGCAGCGAGCAGGTGCCCGTGCTCTGGTCGCCGACGAACACGTCCGGCTTGGTGTCGTTGTTGAAGTCCGCGACGACGAGCGGTGAGCCGTCGAGGTTGTAGCCGCTGATGACCACCGTGGAGGCCGCGCCGAAACCGCCGAGGCCGTTGCCCAGCCGGAGCGAGACGGAGGTCGCGTGCAGCGTGACGAGGTCGAGTTTGGTGTCGTTGTTGAAGTCCGCGAGAGCGACGCGCTCCTGCGGAGACCCGACGTTAAATTTCGTGTTCGTGATCGCGCCGGCCTGCGTGCAGGTCAGCAGCGTGACGAAGTTCGAGTAGGCGTTGGCGACGGCGAAATCCGTCCGCCCGTCCTTGTTGAAGTCGCCGGCGGCGATGTCCGAGACGCGGTAGCCCGCGTTCGAGAGGATGGGGGCGGGGAAGTTGGGGGCCGCGCACTGCGCCGCAGCGCCGACTGCCGTCAGCGCCGGGAGAAGCAGCAGGCCGAGGAGGCGCGCGAAGAACGCACTCCGGGCGCGGGGGTTGCGATGACCGGATTCGAAAAGCAAGGTGACGTACTCCTGGGATGAAAGAATGCCGTGCGGAAATCAATAGCTTCGGGAAAAACTCGTAGGGAGCGACACGAAAGGCCGACTGATAAACCCGCGAACGATGATGAGGTTGACCGCAAGCAGGACTTGCGCCAACGAGGCCGGGACCGACGAACTATAGAGACCGGCGGGGAGTCTGTCAAGAACAGGGAAGGGGCGCTAAAGCGCGTCGAACAAAGCCTCAGCTTGACTGCGGGGCCGGGTTCGCGCATATCCTAGTCGAATGCGACTGAGGACTGTCAGGGCCACCAGGTATGTCACGCCGCTGCGCGAGGGCGGGAGCCTGCCGGCCATCGTGGAGGCGGACGACGACGGCCTCTACGTGCTCAAGTTCCGCGGGGCGGGGCAGGGGCCGAAGGCGCTCATCGCGGAACTCATCGTCGGCGAGCTGGCGCGGCACCTCGGACTGCCCGTGCCCGAGATCGTCTTCGTCGAGCTGGACCCGGAACTCGCGCGGACGGAGCCGGACCCGGAGATACAGGACTTGATTCGGGCGAGCGCCGGCCTCAACCTCGCGCTCGATTACCTGCCGGGCTCGATCAGCTTCGACCCGCTCGTCGACCGGCCCGACGCGGGGCTGGCGTCGTCAATCGTCTGGCTCGACGCCTACACGACCAACGTCGACCGCACGCCGCGCAACACCAACATGCTCGTCTGGCACAAAAAGCTCTACCTGATAGACCACGGCGCGGCGCTCTTCTTTCACCACGACTGGACGGACTTCATGGGGCGCAGCCGCCGCCGCTTCCAGCAGATTAAGGAGCACGTCCTGCTCCCTGCGGCCTCCGCGCTCGAAGAGGCGGACGCTTCCCTGAGCGCGCGAGTCACGCCGGAGCTGGTGCAAGACCTTTTGAGCCTCGTCCCTGCCGAATGGCTCGCCGCCGAGCCGCGCTTCGCCGGCGAAGCCGAGCACCGCGGCGCTTACGCGCAATACCTGCTGGCGCGCCTCTCGCCGCCGCGCGACTTCGTAAAGGAGGCGGCCGATGCCCGAGCTGTGTCCGTTTGACTACGCGGTCATACGCGTCGTCCCGCGCGTGGAGCGCGAGGAGTTCATCAACGCGGGCGTCATCGTCTCGTGCCCGGCGAAGAATTTCCTGAAGGCCAAAATAGAACTGGACCGCGGGCGGCTCGCCGCGCTCGCCCCGCTCCTGGACGCCGCGACCATACAGAAGCACCTGGACGCCATCCCCGTCATCTGCGAGGGCGGGGCGGCGGCCGGCCCCATCGGACTGCTCCCGCCGCGCTCGCGCTTCCACTGGATCGTCGCCCCGCGCAGCACCGTCATACAGGCTTCGCCGGTCCACACGGGTTTCTGCGAAGACGGCGACGAGGTGTTAGAAAACCTGCTCGACAAAATGGTCCGCCGCCCCGACGCCACTGATGAAACCTGAAGTTAAAATACGCAGGGCCGATTCTTCCGACGCCCAGTTGCTCGCGGACCTCGGCGCGCGCACCTTCTCGGAAGCCTTCGCCGCCGAGAACAGTCCCGAAAATATGTCCGCTTACCTCGCGCGGGCGTTCACGCACGAGCGCCTGGCCGAAGAACTGGCCGACCCGAAGGCGACTTTCCTGCTGGCCTCGGCCGAGGGTGAGGCGGCCGGGTACGCCAAGTTGTACAAAGGCGAGTCGTCCCGCTGCGTCACGGGCGAGAGCCCTATGGAGTTGGCGCGCATCTACGTGCTGCAAAAGTGGCTCGGGGGCGGGGTGGGGCGTGCATTGATGCAGCGGTGCGTGGACGAGGCGCGCGCTTCCGGCTCGCGCGTCCTCTGGCTGGGCGTCTGGCAGCGCAACCTGCGCGCGCTGGCCTTCTACCGCAAGTGGGGCTTCGAGACGGTCGGCGAGCAAATCTTCCGGCTCGGCTCCGACGCGCAGACCGACTGGGTGATGCAGCTCGCGCTGTGACGAAGACCTTAAAGCCCGCCCGACTTCTACTGCGCCCGCTCTCGCTCCTGACACGCAACTCGCGCCCGTATCCCAAAAGCGACATCGCGGCCCTCCCGTTATACCTAATAGTAGTAGTGGGCGGACGCGCCCGCACGCTTCCCCATCTCACTTAGGCGAAAATTCAAATAAACAGCAGGCCGGGCTCCACACGATTCGAGAGCGCCGCGGCTGGCACGGTCGTTGCTCTTACCTTGGGCCGGGAGGTGGTAGAGATGAAAAAGATTTTAGCGACCGTCTTATCCCTGACCTTGCTCGCGGCGCTGGCGGCGCCCGCGGCGGCGCAGACGCGCTACAGGCATCGCAGGGACAGGGTCACGCAGAGCCGATATTACGACTACGAGCGGCGTGACGACCGCTCCTTCTGGGACAAGCACCGCGACAAGATCACGACGGCGGGCGGCGCTCTCGGCGGGGCCATCCTGGGCGGGCTGATCGGCGGGAAGAAGGGCGCGATCATCGGCGCGATTGCCGGCGGCGCAGGCTCGGCCGTCTACACCTACAAGGTCCGCAACAGGAATCGGCGCTGGTAGTTTGAATTAAACGAAATCGAGTTCGGTCGCTCCCGCGTAAGCATAAGTGAGCGGCCGTCGGTGAAGCCCGCAGGCGAAGGGGAGAGCGCCTGCGGGCTTTAACCTTTTAATGAGCCGTTGCGGTCACTCCGTTTCAGCCTTACTCCCCAACAGGCCGAGCCCGCGCAACTCAGCTTCCAACTGCTCGGGCGACTCGAACCTGATGGTCTTGAACCCCAGCCCTGCGGCCACAGACACGTTCGCCTCCGAGTCGTCGATGAAGAGACACTCCCCGGCCGGGCGGTCGATTTTGTCCAGCAGCAGGGCGTAGATGCGCGGGTCGGGCTTCGCCACCTTCACCTCGCCGGAGAGGACTATGGCCTCGAACAATTCCAGGAAGGCGTGCTTGTGCCGTATGCGCCGGAACGTCTCGGCGGACCAGTTGCTCAGGCCGTAGAGCGTGTGGCCCGCGCGCTTCAGCGCGTAGAGAATCTCCACGCTCGGCCGAATCTCGCCGCCCATCGACTCCTCCCAGCGCTCGTCGTAGGCTCTGATTAAATCCGCGTGCTGTGGGAAGCGCTCGGAGAGTTCGGCGACCGCCGCGGCGAAGGGCCGCCCCGCGTCCTGCTTGAGGTTCCACTCCGTGAAGCCGATTTCGGCGAGGAAGCGCTCGACCGCTTCGTGGTCGTCGTCGAACAATTTCCGGTAGAGATAACGCGGGTTCCAGTCGAGCAGCACGCCGCCGAAGTCGAAGACGATGGCCGGCGCGCGATTATTGAGTTCGTTCATATGACGGGTCTGATTTTAAGGCTCAAGCCACGGATTGACTCAACCTCTTTGCGTCTTGGCGTGCGTGATTTAGGTTTTTCACGCCAAGCCACAAAGGGTTGAATTGTCTCTCATTGTTTTCTTTTGTCCAGCAGCGGGCGGAGCGATTTGTAGACGGTCTCGGCCACGATGCGCGCGCCCTGCGCGTTGGGGTGTATGCCGTCGGGCTGGTTGAGCGTTTCGACGCCGGCGACGCGGTCGAGGAAGAAGGGGATGAGCGTCACCTTGTATTCGCGCGCGAGCGATTGAAAAGCTTCGTGAACCTCCCGCTGGTAGTCAGCGCCGGCGTTGGTCGGCGCGTACATCCCCGCCAGCAGGACTTCTATGTTCCGGCCCTTCGCGCGCTCTATAATCTGTGCCAGATTGTTCTTCAACTCCCCGACGGGCTGGCCGCGCAGGAGGTCGTTGGCCCCTAGTTCCAGGATGAGGAAACGCACGTCGCCCGCGAGCGTCCAGTCGAGCCGCCGCAGGCCGCCCGCGCTCGTCTCGCCTGAAACCCCCGCGTTGACCACCTCGTATCTGTACCCGTCCGCGTCCAGCATTTTTTGCAGCACGGCCGGGTAAGCCTCGCCCGCCGAAAGCCCGAGCCCCTGCGTCAGGCTGTCGCCGAAAGCGACAATCTTCGGTAGACTCGTCTCGGGCGACGGTGGAGGCGCGGGCGTCGCGGCCGCGTTTTGGGCGCTCGCGTTCGAAACGTTCCCCGGCTCGCTGCCGCCACAAGCGGCGACGGCGAGCGCGGCGAGAGCGAGTAAGAGGACAAGGCAAAGATTTTTTCTCATGATCGAATTATACAAGGTTTCAAAAACGGTCCCCTCGGGGGCCGAGAGCTTAACAATACTTCACTCGCTCGACCTGGTCATCCCGGACGGGCAGTTCGTGGCGGTCGTCGGCCCTTCGGGGAGCGGCAAGTCAACGCTGCTCGGCCTCATCGCGGGCCTGGACGCGCCGACCTCCGGCCGGATACTGATTGACGGCCAGGCCATCAACGAGATGGGCGAGGACGCGCTCGCCGAATTGCGCGGCAGAAAGATTGGCTTCGTCTTCCAGTCGTTTCACCTGATCCCTTCGCTGACGGCGCTCGAAAACGTCCTCGTCCCGATGGAACTCGCCGGCCTGCGCGACGCCGACGAGCGCGCGCGCCAGTTGCTCAAGGACGTGGACCTGGTGGCGCGCGCGCACCATTACCCTTCGCAGCTCTCGGGCGGCGAGCGGCAGCGCGTCGCCATCGCGCGCGCGTTCGGCAACGAGCCCTCCATCATGCTGGCCGACGAGCCCACGGGCAACCTGGACTCGCGCAACGGCCGCCACGTTTTCGACTTGATGGTCGAGATGAACCGTCGGCGCGGGACGACGCTCGTCCTGGTCACGCACGATCACGAATTGGCACAGGAGGCGACGCGGCGCATCTCGCTCCGCGACGGGCGCGTCGCGAGCGATTCTGAAGGCGAAGAGAGAGGGAGCGCCGAGGCGCGCGAGGCGGAGGCCGTACGGTCGTGAAGTTCATCCTGCGCATGGCGCGGCGCGAGATTCGCTCGTCGTGGCGGCGGCTCCTCTTCTTCTTCCTGTGCATAGGCATCGGCGTAGGCTCCATCGTCGCCCTGCGCGCGACCGTGCAGAACGTCAACCGCTCGGTCGCGGGCGAGGCGCGCCAGCTCCTGACGGCCGACGTGCAACTGGACTCGACGCGCCCGTGGCGGCCCGAGTCGCTCGCAATCATAGAGCGCGTCGCGCTGCCGCCCGCGGCCGTCGCGCGGACGGAGACGATTGAGGCGAACACGATGGCGCGGCCGGCCGACGCCGCGAACACTTCGGCGATGATGGTCGAGCTGAAGGGAATCGAGCCGCCTTTCCCGCTCTACGGCGACTTCACGCTCGCGGGCGGCGCGCGTTTCAGTCACGAACTACTCAAAGGCGGCGGCGCTGTCGTCGCCCCCCTCCTGCTCGAACGTCTGAGGCTGCGCGTCGGCGACTCCATCAAGATCGGCGAGTCCGCCTTCGAGATTCGCGGCGTCATCGAGCGCGAGCCCGGCAGCGGCGGCGGCTTCCGCCTCGGCCCGCGCGTCATCATAGAGCGCTCGGCGGTCGAAGGGACCGGCCTTGTAGGCTTCGGCAGCCGTGCGCGCCGCAGGATTCTTCTCAAGGCGGGCGAGGGCGAGTTCGACGCGCTGGTTCAAAGGCTGCGCGCGGAGCTGAAAGGGCAGCTCGTCACCGTCAACTCCTACAAAGATTCCCAGCAGAACCTGAGCGAGCAGTTCACGCGCACGGAAAACTATCTGTCGCTGACGGGGCTCATCGTGCTCGTGCTCGGCGGAATCGGCGTGTCGAGCGTGACGCGCGTCTTCATAGAGCAGAAGCGGCAGGCCATCGCCGTCATCAAGTGCGTCGGCGGGACCGCGCGCCAGATCATCGCCGTCTACCTGGCACAGGTCGTTGCGCTCGGACTCGCCGGGAGCCTCTTCGGCGTCGCGCTCGCGAAGGGCGCGCTCCTTCTCGTCGGCCGCTACTTCGCGCAGAGCCTTCCGCCCGACATGAGCTATGACCTGACGCGCGGCTCCGTGCTACAGGGCCTGGGGCTGGGGCTGCTCGTCTCCGTGCTGTTCTCGCTGATGCCGCTCCTGCGCGTGCGCCACATCAAGCCGAACATGCTGCTGCGCGAGGAGGCGGGCGATGGGAAGCGGCGGCGGGTGGACGTGCTGCGCTGGGCCACGGGCGCGCTCGTCGTCGCGGGCCTCGTCGCGCTCTCCTCCTGGCAGGCGGGCTCGGCCCTCGTCGGCCTCTACTTCATCACGGGGCTCGCCGCGACCGCCGCGACGCTTTACGCGGCCGCGCTCGCGCTCATCTTTTTGGTCCGCCGCGCGCGGCACATACGCTCCTTCGCCCTGCGGCAGTCAGTCAACAGCCTGTACCGCCCCGGCAACCAGACGCGCGTCATCGTCATGGCCGTCGGCCTCGGCGCGTTCGTCGTCATGTCCATACACTCGCTGCAAACGAACCTGCTGGCGGAGATTGACCTTTCGCGGCGCACGAGCCTGCCCAACATGTTCCTGATAGACATCCAGCCGGACCAGAGGCAGGGCGTCGAGGAGCTAATCACCAGGGCGACGGGCGAGCGGCCCGAGTTGATACCGACGGTGCGCGCGCGCATCTACGCCATCAACGGCCGCGAGGTCGATCTGGACGCGGGCGAGATGCGTAGGGACCGCGGCCGCCTGGGCCGCGAGTACGTGGTCACGTACCGCCCTCACCTTGAGTCGAACGAGACTCTGGTCGCGGGGGATTTCTGGGACGCGAGTCCCTCGCCCGAGCCGGAGGTCTCCATCGAGGAGGGGATGCGCGGGCTGGTCGGGCTGGACGTGGGCGGCCAGATCACGTTCGACATCGCGGGGAGGAAGTTGACCGCGAAGGTGACGAGCGTGCGGCGCGTGGACTGGAGGAACTCGCGCACGGGCTTCATGGTGCTGTTCCGGCCGGGCTCTTTGGAGGGCGCGCCGCAGATGCTGGTCGCGCCCTTCAACGCCCCCTCGGCCGAGCCCGAGCGCTCGCGCTTCCAGCGCGCCCTGCTCGACCAGTACCCGAACATCTCCGTCATAGACGTGGCCGAAGTGGTCAGCACCCTGGGCCGCCTGTTGAATAACGTGACGCTCGCCGTCTCCTTCCTCGGCGGCTTCGTCCTCCTATGCGGCGCGCTGATTCTGGTCGGCTCAATCGCGATGACGAAGTTCCAGCGCGTCTACGAGTTCGCGGTCTTAAAGACGCTCGGCGCGAAGAGGAAAGTCTTACTGTCGATGCTCTTCATAGAGTACGGACTGCTGGGGCTCGTGGCGGGGCTCGTCGGCGCGCTCGCGTCCAACGCGCTCTCCTACGCCGTGGCGCGCTTCATCCTCGAAATCCCGTGGGCGTTCTCGTCGACTCAAACTCTCGTCGGCGTGGCGTTGACAGTCGTCCTCGTCACAGTCGTCGGCCTGAGTTCGAGCCTGAACGTGCTGACGCGAAAGCCGCTGGCTATCCTGCGCGCACAATAAAGAAGAAGGAGCCGGCGGCGAGCAAACCACCTTTGCTCGCCGCCGGCTCATTTGCGCCATCCTCTCGGGATGTTTGCTGACGGGCAGCTTGGATTAAACGAAGCCTGAGACCGCTAATGTTTGCGCCCCTCTACGTAGATTCCGACGAGCCTGGGGCGGGTCTCCTCGCGCTTCCCCTGGTCGCGCTGCTTGTCGGCCAGGCGCTCGGCCTTTTTCTCTTCGAGCTTGGCCTGCTTCTTCTCATCCTTGCGCGCGCGCTCCGCCACTTTCTCTTCATCCCTCGCGCCTCGGTCGTCGTCTTCGCCGATCATGCTCAAAGTCTCTTCGCGGGCGGGCGCGACGACTCGCGGTTCGGCCGCTCGCGCAGGCTGCGCCGGAGCGGCTGTGCCATTTTCTCTCGCGCCATTCTCCCTCTCAGGCGTCGCCGAAGACGGTTCGGGCGCGGGCTTCGGCGCTCTCTCCGCGGCGGCAGTCTCTGACGCGCGCTCCGCGGTTTCGGCCTCCGTCCCGACTGTCGTCTCGCTAGCCGTTTGCGGCGCGGCCGCAGGCGCAGGCGTTCTTGTGCTTCGATAGATGGCTGCGGCCGTCACGGCCGCGGCGACCGCGACCAGCGCCAGCATGATTACCACGCTGCGCGGCCAGCCGTTCCTGCCGTAGCGAGCCGGGACGCGCGGCCCGCCCGCCGTGGCCCCGCCGTACAAGTCCGCGTTCGTGACCTGGCTGAGCGGCACTACGGGGCGCGCGGCCTCTTTCGCCTCCTCGTCGAAGCGCGGCTCCACGAGCGTCACCTCCGAGTCGTCCTCAAAATAATCCCTCTTCCTCTTCATCACACCTTCCCCGGCCGGATTTATTACACTCATCGGCCTTTTCGGATGAATAAGGCAAACCCGAGTCCACAACGGACAATTCCACCGCATAAAATTCAACCCTTTTGCGCCCCCAGCGCCTTTGCATGAATGTTTTGGTTTTCTCACGCAAAGGCGCTGAAGGTGCTCAGGGGTACTAAAGGCAATCACCGAAGCAATCCGCCTGGCAAAGGCGTCTAAGGCAAGTCATTGTCATTGTTTTGCCCTTCGTGTTAAATTCCCGCGGTTTCCAGAATTTCGTCAGTTGCGTGCCGCCCCTAACGGGGCGACGTGTGGGCCGCAGACTTCGGCCTTCCCCTCTTCGACAGTCAGACACTGCCTCAACAGCTTTGCACCGCGAAGCTGGCTTCGATGACCAAACGTCAGGACACAGCGCGCACTAGCGGCGACGCGCCACGGCCGAGCGGCGCTCGCTCGCCCGCGGCTCCGTCTCGCGCGAGCAGTCGGGTACGAGGAGACGCGCGAAGCAACACGGCCGCCCGCTGTGGAAGGCCCCGCGCTCTCGCCGCTGCTCACGCTCCGGCCGGCCGAGGCGTCCGTCCTGCGCGAGCTGCTGCGAGTGCGCGCGGCCGCCGCGCCCAGCGGGCTTACGCGGACGAGAGCATCCTGCACGGCTTCATACACTCCAGTCCCGCGATGCAGGCCCTCGTGGACGAGATTAATAAAATCCGCTCGTCGGACGTGACGGTCTTAGTGACAGGCGAATCTGGCACAGGAAAAGAACTCGTCGGTGAGCAGCGCCCGGTCAAGGTTGACGTGCGCGTCGTTGCCGCGACGAACTGCGACCTTGAGCTGATGGTCTCGGAGCGCCGCTTCCGCGAAGACCTTTACTACCGCCTCAACGTCATACGCCTGCGCGTGCCCCCTTGCGCGAGCGCCGCTCCGAGATTCAGCCGCTCGTGCAGCACTACGTCAAGCACTACGCGCAGAAGTTCAAGCGGCGCGACGTAGAGATGCGGACGCGGACGCCGAAGCCCCCGCGCCCGCAACGCGACTCCGGCCCGCGCTCGCGCACACCTCGCTCCCGGACGCCGTCGAACATCTCGAACGCCAGATGATCGCCCAGGCGCTCAGCCGTCACCGCGGCAACATCTCACGCGCCGCCCGCGACCTCGGCCCCACGCGCCGCGGCCTCCAACTCAAGCTCGGCCGCTGCGAGATTGACGCGAGCAACGCCGCCTGAGTCGGGGGACTATTCGTGTGAGCTGAGCGGAAGATGCCTCAAGCAGTAGCGCCAGACTTTTACGGTGGCGAAGACCAGCAGGGCGGGCACGACAACGGTGATGAAAAACAGAAGAAGCCAGTCGCGGAAGCCGGACAGAATAAAGCCGACGTGTCCGATGCCTAACATCATTAGCCCCGGCGCGCCCGCCAGGACCGCCGCGAGCGCGATCAAGGCGCTCGTAACCATCAGCGCGTAGAGCATAACTTTCCGCATGGCGGACTGCCTTACAGACACTTTCGGCGGGATGACGCTGGCACAGTTCCAGTCAGCCGCCCAAGACTGCTGACGGGCATACTACTCCCCGGCGCACCGAGCTGCGGAGAGTCTCAATGCTCGGACTGGACTTAGGCGCTACTTCGCGGGCTGCCTGCAACCGCCTGTGCAGCACTCGTTGCAGAACGCGTAGGCCGCCTCGCACAGCGGCTCTTCGACCCCGCTTTTCACGCAATCCTTATACGTCTGCTTGCACTCTTTTTGACAGGCTTTTATCTCGTCAGGTGTGGGCGGCCCGTCCTGTGTCCTGGACGGAGCAACAGTGAAGCCCATCAGCAGCAGGCAAGTGAGCAAAGCCAATGCTATCCGTTTCATTCTTCACCTCCAGAGTGTGGTGAGCGGTTGGAGCCAGTATACACCCGTAAGGAAATCTTTGGTCCGCTTTTCTCAGCTTCTCAGGCTTACTTATCCGGTGGCGATGAAGACAAACTCAGGCAGGCCATGACCGACCGCGACCGCGCCGACGAAGTCTCCCTCGCCAAAGCCCAACTCCACGGGTTGCCTGACAGCAGACCGCATTATGTTAGTTTCTATGTTAGTTTCAAAGCCTCGATTTGTTCTTTAGTCGTTTTTCTGACGGAGTTTATTACTATCAGATAAGTCTTATCTTTCAGCAAGACTGAATATGTAAAGTCAGTTTTGGCGTCCGGTTTCCAGTTCTGTAATTCAGCAAAACTCTCTTTCACAAGTTGAAGATTCCTTTTGTTGTCTTTTGACACTATGACAACCTTAGTGCTCGGCGCGTTCGCCATTTTTTCGATAGAACTTCTGGAAATACCCTCTTTGTTTTCGGCCGTCGGGCGGTAAGGAAATTTTTGATCTATGATGTTGAAGTCTTCCGCGTCGTCTGAAACAACGTAGCTTGCGGCCATGATAAGGTCTGGCTCCAAAAGCCAGTCTGAAAAGTTGTCGTCGAAAATTTTGATGTAACTATCTATGAACGCCTTATCAATGGGCCGCTGTTTTTCAATGTACTCCTCGACCACCGGATATATTTTTTTCGCCATCAGGTTAACGTATTTCCAGTTGTACCAATTCCTCTCATTCAACTTGCCGCTCAATTTGGCTGACACATAGCCGTTGCCCAACGCGGTCGCCAGAGATTCATTCAGCAGTAACCCGGTAGCGTAATGACGGTTTTTAGAAGGATTAGAATTAATCCATTGAGCCATATCTTTCTTTAAAGACAGAGATTCTTCGTCGTGTAAAGTGTGGAAAATCTCGTGGAACATGACGCTCAACAGGGCGTTGTAATTCGTCAAGCTCGTGGGTATCGCGCTCTCCGCATTGTTGGAATAGACAGTCGCCGTAAATCCGCGTGAATTGGGTAGCGGATAAACCACAAAGTTAAATGGAACGGTATTATCCCAGGACGAGTTGTAGAACTTTATTCCGGCGTTGAAATAAGAGGTCGTGTCTGTTGAGGCAATCAGACTTTTAATCTCAGCTAACTGCCGCTCAAAAATTTCTTTGCTGGGCTGATAAACCAACTCCCGATAAACGGGCGTAAATTCAGTCAAAATCGAAGCCAGTTTGAAGAGATTTTCATTCGGAATAATACCCAGCGAACTGACCTTGAAATCGTCTACTGTCCGGCTATTTATCAAATTCTTCTTAAGCAGGTAAACCGTCGAGCCACTTTCTTTGCTGGTATTCACGTATTCCGTGAATTCGTAAGTATAATTGATATTCAACTTATCAAACTCTGCGATCAGCCTTTGATATTTCTCCTGATTGAATTTGGAACTGGCGAATAACTTCTTAAAAGGATTATCAGGGACGAAAGCTTTTGAAGATAGGTTTTTAACGAAATCATAAACTGCCAGCGGCTCGGAAAATTTCACTTGGAAGCTAGGTTCCTGTCCCGAAGGAGACGGAGAGCCAGCTTGCGCCACACGGATACTCATAGCCCCTGTAGCTGCCAGCAGAATAATGACAATCGTCCGCACCACACGTGCTTTCATCCCCTGTCTCCTCATATTCAATAAATTCAAGTTTTGCGCCCGACTATCATCAGGCCGGCAACATACCGCTGCTAGCGGCCTGACACATCCCAGAACTGACTTTTACCGCCCAACGAACGTGAGGCTAACGAGGAAACACTCGTTAGCGGAACTGAGATGGTCAAATACGGGCGCACGATATTCCCGCCCGGAGGCGAATGTCAATGCCGACACTTGAACTTTCCGGGCGTAATCCCAGCACCAATTGTCTCAGGCGGCTTGATTCGGTACTCAGGCACCTTCGCCTTTGACCCTGAAAGGGTCGCAGATAATAGCCTGGGGCAAGCAATCTCGTGCTTGCGCCGCCCCCGGCTGTCATGTTCATCCCTCCGGGGATGAAAACGGATTACCGAAACAATCGGGCTTCGGTTGCGCCCAACCCGGCCCCTATAGCACGTAACCGAAGTCGGGTCGCGTTCATCCCTGGCCTGGGCGCGCGCATCCCGACCCCAGTTGTGCACAACCCGAATCGGGATTTGCGCAACCCAGGCTGGAATACGCAAATCCCAGGCTGGGATTTGCGTAACCTTGCTTGGGATTTGCGCATCCCGACTCAGGTTGCGCAAATCCCAAGCAAAAATATGCGCGTCCCAGACAGGGATGCGCGCATCCCTGCTCGACTTCTTGACAACTTCGGTCTGGTTACGAAAAAACGGGCTTGAAAATTGCGGTTTCTGGTGACAAACTAGCGCGTCCGGGGCACGCAAGGGCGGTCTAAGAGCAAGGTTTTCCTCAACAAAACCGCGATTCCCGGACGGCCGCGGCACGCGCCGCCACCCTTCGGTCTTGTTCCTCGCACCCTGACGTGCCTCACCCGAGCACGCCACCAACCAGCCAACCCCGTGCGCCGCAAGAAGCGCCGGAGAAAGGTATCTCACATCATGGCAGCAGGACCCAAAGGCAACGAACAGAAACTCCAACGAATGATCAACGCCTGGGAGACGCTCGCGCCCGACAAGACTTTCGGCGGGATGACGCTCGCGCAATTCCAGGCCGCCGTCCAACCCTCGCAGGCCGCACGCGAGCGGATAGAAGACCTCGAAGACCAGCTCAGCCAGGCGCTAACCAACCGCGACCGCGCCGACGAGGACTCCCTTGCCAAAGCCCAACTCGTCGTCAACGGCGTCGTCGGCGATCCCACCGAGGGACCCGACAGCGCCCTCTACAAAGCCTTCGGCTACACCCCCAAGAGCGAACGCAAGAGCGGCCTAACTCGCAAACGCAACACGCCACCAACAACCCCAACCACCTGACATACAAACGGCGGCACGGTTGCCTAAATTCCTAAAGGCAACCGTGCCGCCCTCGCTTTCTAACGCCGGAATTAACCGGGCGAACAGCATTCTACTACTTTTGAAACAAGTTGCTGAGTTATGAAACAGGATGGACTTTTTCATCAAAAACCTCTCCTGATGAATTAACCGTGTAAATCTTGCACTTTTTCATCAAAGCCCCTCCGTGGACTTCACCAAAGGCGCGGCCGCAACGCGCGCCAACGGTCTGCTCGTCAGCGACGGCATCATGATGAGCGACGGCCTCATCATGAGCGACGGCCTGCTGCTCACGGATTGACGCGCACGCGGGCGCGGCTGTAAAGAAGGGGGCGGGGCTCGAAAGTGTCCCGCCCCCTTCTTTCGGCAAAGCGTCTAAGTCAGTACCGCAGGCGGTACTGACAGAGCGCCACACTCAATTGCTTTTGAAAGGAAACAGTGAATGAGCAAGACACGTCTCGTCCGGTTCGAACTCCTCGCAGCACTCGTCCTGCTTCTAGTCCCAACCAGCCTTTCCGCGCAGGACAAGCCGCGCGCTCGTGACCTGGGCGTACCTTTCGAGGGCGCGCCCGGCCCCTTCAACGCCATCACGGACGTGAAGGGCGTCGAGGTGGGCTTCACGACGCTCGTCAGCGGCGAAGGGAAGCTGACGGCGGGGCGTGGGCCAATTCGCACGGGCGTGACGGCGATTCTGCCGCAGGGGAAGAACTTTCGCGGGCGCGTCTTCGCGGCCTGGCACACTTTGAACGGCAACGGCGAGATGACGGGGACGACCTGGCTCGAAGAGTCAGGGAACCTGGGGACGCCCGTCCTCATCACCAACACGCACAGCGTCGGCGTCGTGCGCGACGCAGTCATAGAGTGGAACGCCCGGCGCGGCGGGGGCGAAGGCTACTCGGGCGACTTCAGTCTGCCGGTCGTGGCCGAGACCTGGGACGGATTTTTGAACGACATCAACGGCTTTCACGTCCGCAAGGAGCACGTCTTTCAGGCGCTCGACGGCGCTCAATCCGGGAAGGTGGCGGAGGGCAACGTCGGCGGCGGCACGGGCATGGTCGCGCACGGCTTCAAGGGGGGCACGGGCACTTCGTCCAGGGTGCTGACTGCGGCGGACGGCGGCTACACGGTGGGCGTGCTGGTGCAGGCCAACTACGGGCGGCGCGACTTGCTGAGGATCGCGGGCGTGCCTGTGGGCAAGGAGATCGCGGACCTGCGGCCACAGGAGGGCAAGGCGGGCGACGGGCAGGGCTCCATCATAGTGGTCGTCGCCACGGACGCGCCGCTCCTCCCGCACCAGCTCAGGCGAATCATCAAGCGCGTGTCGCTCGCCATAGGCGTGATGGGCGGGCGCGGTGAAGATTCGTCCGGCGACATCTTCATGGCCTTCTCGACGGCCAACCCCGAGGCCAGCAAGACAGAAGGAATGGCCCAACTCGCCATGCTGCCCAACGAGAGAATCAACCCGCTCTTCCGCGCCACGGTCGAGGCGACCGAAGAGGCCATCGTCAACGCGATGGTCGCGGCCGAGACGATGAAGGGGATCAACGGCAACATCGTCCACGCCCTCCCACACGAACGCCTGCGCGAGGTCTTGAGGAAGTACAACAGGCTGGCTAAGTGAGTTAATTAAAAAGCGTCAATAAATTCTTAGCGCCCCGGCGCCTCCGCGCGAAACTGGTTTTCTCACGCGGAGGCGCCGGGGCGCTAAGAAGGTTGAGTCAACTTCCGGGCTTACTTCTTCAGGACGTTGACCGTGACGAGGGCGGCCGAGGTCCCGCCCTTGCCGTCGCTGACGGTGTAAGTGAACGTCTCCTGGCCCACGAAGTTCGTCCGCGGGGAGAGGGTCACTCCCGTGCCGCCGCCGCTGATCGTCACGGTGCCGCCGCCCGAGCCCTGCGAGACGGAGACGACCGTCAGGACATCGCCGTCAACGTCCGTGTCGTTGGCCCGCACGGGAATGCTCACGGGGACGCCCCTCGTGGTCGTCGCCGCATCCCCGGCGGCCACGGGCGCGTCGTTGACCGGCGTCACCTGAATCGCGACGGTCGCGACGTTGTTGCTGTCGGCCGCGCCGTCGTTCACCTTGAATGTGAAGCTGTCAGCGCCGTTGTAGTTCGCCGCCGGCCTGTAAGTCACGTTCCCCCCAGAGCCCATGCTCACCGTGCCGTGCGCCGGGCCGCTCACTACGACGTAGCTCAGCCCGCCGCCGTCAACGTCCGAGCCCGAGAGCGTGATCGCCTTGAACGAGTCCTCAGTGGTCGTCACGGCCTGGCCGTTAGCCACGGGCGCGTCGTTGACGGGCGAGACTTGAATCCTCACCGTCGCCACGTTGCTGTCGGCCGAGCCGTCGTTCACCTTGAAGCTGAAGCTGTCGTCGCCGCTGTAATTCGCCGCCGGCGTGTAGACGAGGTTGAGCCCAGAGCCGCTCAGCGTTCCGTGCGACGGGCCGCTGACGATCACGGAGTTCAACCCGTCGCCGTCCACGTCCGAGCCCGCGAGCGTAATCGCCCTGGCCGTGTCCTCGCCGGTCGCGACGATCTGATTGTGGGCCGTCGGCGCGTCGTTAACGGGCGTCACCGTGACGGAGATCGTCGCCGGGTAGCTGTCGAGCGCGCCGTCGTTCGCCTTGAAAGTAAAACTGTCCTCGCCGTGGAAATCTGGGTCGGGCATGTAGACAGGGCCGTAGAAGCTGACGGCGACTATCTGGCCGTGCGACGGTGGGCTGACAATCGAGTAGGTCAGCGGGTCGCCTTCCACGTCCGAGCCCGACATGACGAAGGTCGGCCCGAAGTCTTCGGTAGTCGTGAGCGACTGGCCGTCGGCCACGGGCGCGTCGTTCACGGGGTTGACCGTGATCGACACCGTCGCCTCGACGGAGGCCGCGCCGTAAGTCGTCTTGAAGGTGAAACTGTCCGTGCCGTTGTAGTCCGGGTCGGGCCTGTAGGTCAGGTAGGGCGCGACGCCGCCGAGCGTGCCGTGCGCGGGGTTGGAGGCGACGCTGTAAGATATCTCGCGGCCGTTGCCGACGCTGCCCGTCAAATTAACGATGGTCGTGCTGTCCTCGTAAGTGTTGACCTCCTGGTTGTCGGCCGCGAGCGGGGCGTACAGGCGCTGGTAGCGCACGCCGCCGTTGACGGTCGCGAACAGGAGCGAACCGTCGCGCGAAATCTTCAGCCGCCCCTGCGTGAAGGCGCGGTTGCCCGTGGTCGTGAAGCCGTGCTCGAAATCATAAGCGGCCGCCTGCGCGAAGGTGTTCGTGTCGAAGGCGCGGACTTGGGTGGTGGTCGCCCAGGCGAAGTAGACTATGTTCTCGGCCGGGTGGTAGACGACGCCTACGGGCTGCGGCCCGGCGTATTGGCCCAGAATAGTGATCCTCCTCAGGTCCGCATCGTAAACGTAAGTGCCGCCGTAGGTCGGGATGGCGTACTGCGTCCCGTCGCGGTTGACGCCCATTTCGTAGACGAACCAGCCGGGCGCGTCCGAGTAGGACTTACGCAGCAGGTCCCCGTCGGCGACCCTGTACCTGCCGAAGCGGCCGTCGGAGATGTTGCCTTCGGTGAAACCTATCACGCTGCCGTCGGCGCTCGCGGTCAGCATCCCGTCCTGCGAGGCGGAAGGGGCGACGACGCTCGAAGCGCCCGTGGCCGGGTCGTAGCGCCGCATGGGGACCCAGCCGGAGCCTTCGTAAATAGACGTGGTGAGCACGGCCCCGTCGCCGGCGAACGCGACGGTGAACGTGCCGCCCTCGCCGAAGGCGCGCGGGAACGTAACCTTCCGGCTCACGCCGGTTGTTAGGTCCACCAGGTGAATCCAGACCTCCGTCGCCGAGCGCGTCTTGTCGGCGACGGCCAGCGTGTTGCCGTCGGGCGAGAGGTCTATGCCGCTCAGGCTGCCGCCCAACTCGAAGGGCGACTGGAATGAGTTTGTGCCAATCTGGTAGCGGAGGACGGAGCCCGCGCTCGTGATGTAGATGGTGTCGCGCGCCGAGTCGTAGACCATGTCCACGCGCGACGGCGCGGGAATCAACGTGCCCGCGGCCCTGGCCGCGTGGCCGGCCGCGAGAAGGACTACGCCGAGGGCGACGAGTCTCAGGACCCTTGCGAGTTTGAAGACAGAGTCTGAGGGGGCAGTGCTGCGTTGGGGGAACATAAAAATCTCTTTCTCCTCTTTGTATGAGGGTAAGGTTGTGACAGAGAGAGGCCGTGGGAGATCGTGAAGGATCAATCAGAGCCAGACGTTTTCCGGGCGAATCAGGCGCTCAGTCGGGCAGGTTACTCAGGTGAACGCGAGATTGGACACTTAACGAGAACCCGCGTTAAACCATTGTGGCAACGCTAAAATAAGAAATAGCACGCGGGCCAATTTTATTTCAATAGCTTTTTTCGGGGAGTCAATTTAGCGAGGTTCGCCCCGCCCTTGATGTGCTAATCTTGGGCGCTTCGGGAAATCTTGCGCCGGGTCTTGAGCGACGACCACTGATGAAGTCTCACAGAGAGAGCGGCGAGGCGGCCGCGGGCACGACCGTCGGGCTCGCGCGGCGGCTGGGTCTGTTCGACGCGACGATGATCGTCATGGGCGGCATCATCGGCTCGGGCATCTTCATGAACTCCTACGTCGTCGCCCGCCAGGTCCACACGCCCTTCCTCATCCTGGGCGCGTGGCTGCTGGGGGGATTGATCGCGCTCGCCGGCGCGTTCATCTACGCCGAACTGGTCAACCGCTGCCCGCAGGTCGGGGGACAGTACGCCTACCTGCGCGAGGCTTACCACCCGTCCGTCGCCTTCATGTACGGCTGGGCCTTGCTGCTCGTCGTGCAGACGGGCGGGATGGCCGCGGTCGCCATCACCTTCTCGCGCTACTTCCTGGAAGTCACGGGCGCGGCCCTGCCCGACTGGACAATCGCCGTCGCGGCGCTCACGCTGCTGACAATCGTCAACTGCCTGGGCGTGCGCGCCGGCAGCAGCGTGCAGAACGTTCTGATGGTGCTGAAAATCCTGGCGCTCGCGGCGCTCGTCCTGGGCGGGCTCTTTTTCGTGGGCTCGCCGCGCGGGCTGAGTGGCCCAATTCTAGACCGCCCCGCCTCGCTCAATTTACTGACGGCAATCGGGGCCGCCATGACGCCCGTCATGTTCGCCTACGGCGGCTGGCAGACGGCGAGCTTCGTCGCGGGCGAGATGCGCGACCCGCGCCGCGACCTGGCGCGCGGACTGTTAATCGGCACGGGCGGCGTCGTCCTGCTCTACCTCGCGGCCAATTTCGTCTACCTCTACGCGCTCGGCGCGGACGGCCTGGCCGCGACGGAGACGCCCGCGTCAAGCGTGATGCGCGCTGCGTTGGGCGAGCGCGGGGCGACGTTCATCGCCGTCGGCATCAGCATCTCGACGCTGGGGTTTCTGAGCCAGGGGATGCTGACCGCGCCGCGAGTCTACTTCGCGATGGCCGAAGACGGTCTCTTCTTCAAGAGCGTCGCGCGGGTCGACGCGCGGACGCGCGTGCCGGTCGTCGCGATTGCGCTGCAAGGCGCGCTCGCCGTCGTCATCGCGCTCTCGGGCCGCTACGAGCAGATTCTCAACTACGTCGTCTCGGTCGACTTCATCTGGTTCGGCCTGACCGCGGCCTCGCTCTTCGTCTTCCGCCGGAGGGCTGTCTCGGAGAGAAATCGCGCGGAGACTTACCTGCGCGTTCCGGGCCACCCGGTGACGACCGCCCTGTTCGTGGCGGCGTGCGCGCTGATAGTCGTCAGCACCGTCTACAAGTACCCGGCCAACAGCGCCATCGGTCTGGTCATCGTCGCGGCGGGCGTGCCCGTCTACTTCCTCTGGCGCAAGGGGAGGCTCAGATGACCGGGCGCGCGATGAGTTCTCCCTACATAGAATGGGCCAAGACGCGCTCGCAGGCGCGCTTCAACCTGGCGTCGAGCGGCGTGATGAATTACCCGCTCGCGCGCCTCCCGGTCAAAATCACCGACCTCGAATTGAGCGGCCCGAGCTTCTACGGCTACGAGCCGCTGCAAGCGGCGCTGGCGGCGAAGTGTCGTGTCCCGCGGGAGTGCGTCGTCGCGGCGACGGGCACGTCGATGGCGAATTACCTGGCGATGGCCGCCGTGCTGGAGCCGGGCGACGAGGCTTTGGTGGAGGAGCCGACGTACGAGCCGCTCCTCGCGGTGGCACAGTATCTGGGCGCGTCCGTGAAGCGCCTGGTGCGAAACGCGGAGGACGGCTTCGCGCTCGACGTGAGCCTGGCGGAACGCTCCGTGGGCGCGCGCACGCGCCTCATAGTCGTGAGCAACCTGCACAACCCGACGAGCGCCCTCGCGGGCCAGGACGAACTCAGGCGTCTGGGCGAAGTGGCGCGCGGCGTGGGAGCGCGCGTGCTCGTCGACGAGGTCTATCTCGAAACGCTCTTCGCAGACGCGCCGCCGTCGGCCTTTCACCTGGGCGAGGAGTTCATCACGACCAACAGTCTGACGAAGGTGTACGGCTTGAGCGGGCTGCGGTGCGGGTGGATTCTGGCGAGCCCGGAGCTGGCGCGCAAGCTTTGGCGGCTCAACGACCTGTTCGGCAACATCCCCGCGCACGCGGCAGAGCTTCTGAGCTGCGCCGCGCTCAAGCACCTGGACGAAATCGCGGCCCACTCGCGCGCTCTGCTTGAGGCCAACGCGGCGCTGCTCAACTCTTTCCTCTCCTCGCGTGACGACCTGGACTACCTGCCGCACAGATTTGGCACAGTCTCTTTCCCGCGCCTGAAGCGGGGGAGCGCGGACGAGTTGTGCGCGCTCCTGGCGACGAAGTACGAAACGTCCGTCGTCCCCGGAAGATTCTTCGAGCGGCCCAGGCATTTTAGAATCGGCATCGGCGGCGACACGGACGCGCTGCGAGAAGGTCTTCGTCGGCTCGGCCTCGCGCTCGACGAGATGAGGGACGAAACATGAAAACCAGGCTTCGGATAACAGCGCTCCTTTTACTCTTGTCAGTCCTGACCGTGCCCGTTGTAGTCGGACAAACGAGGGTGAAGGGAAGAGCTAACGGGCAATCCCTCGCCCGCCGGGTCCGCGCGGAGTTCCTGCACGCGTGGCGCGGTTACAAGCGATACGCTTGGGGACACGACGACCTGCGGCCGTTGAGTAAGAAGGCGCACGACTGGTACGAGCAGTCGCTTTTGATGACGCCGGTGGATGCGCTCGACACCCTGCTCCTGATGAATCTAACGGACGAGGCGCGGCAGACGAAGGAGTTCATCCTACTGAACCTCTCCTTCGACAAGGACATTTACGTCAAAAACTTTGAGATCACGATACGGCTCCTCGGCGGCCTGCTTTCGTCTTACCAGATGACCGGCGACAGGCGTCTGCTCATGCTGGCCGAAGATTTGGGGACGCGTCTGCTGCCCGCCTTCGAGTCGCCGACGGGCCTGCCTTACAGGTACGTCAACCTCAGGACGGGCAGGGTCCGCGGCGCGGAGACCAACCCTGCGGAGGCCGGGACGCTGCTCGTAGAGTTCGGCGCACTCGGCAGGCTGACGAACAAGCCCGTCTTCTACGACAAGGCCAAGCGCGCCCTGTCCGAGCTGTTCAAGCGCCGCTCGTCAATCGGCCTCGTCGGCCAGCGAATCAACGTCGAGACGGGCGAGTGGACGAACCGCGACAGCCACGTCAGCGCCGAGATAGATTCTTATTACGAGTACCTGCTGAAGTGCTGGCTGCTCTTCGACGACGAGGACTGCCGGCGCATGTGGCTGGAGAGCGCGGCGGCCGTCAACAAGTACCTGGCCGACGAGATTGGCACAGAACTCTGGTACGGCCACGCGGACATGCTCACGGGCCGGCGCACCGCGACGATGTACGGCGCGCTCGACGCCTTCTTCCCCGCGGTGCTCGCGCTCTCGGGCGACACGTCGCGCGCGCGACGCCTGCAAGCCTCCTCCTTCAAGATGTGGAACAGGCACGGCGTCGAGCCCGAGGAGATAAATTACCGCACGATGCGGGTCGGCGATCCCTCCTACCCCTTGCGGCCGGAGATCGTGGAGTCCACTTACTACCTGCACCGCCTGACCGGAGACGCGTCTTACCTCCGCATGGGCCGCCGGCTCTTCGAAGACTTCGTACGGCATTGCAAGACGGACGAGGCTTACGCCGCGCTGAAGAGCGTCGTCACCAAAGAGAAGGCCGACTCGATGGAGAGCTTCCTCTTCGCCGAAACCTTCAAGTATTTTTACCTCCTCTTCTCCCCGCCGGGCACGCTGAATTTCCGCGCCGTCGTCTTCAACACCGAGGCGCACCCGATCAGAAAGACGTGGGTCAAGAAGAAGTGATGAATTAAGAAAGGACGCGGGCACGAATGAGCACAGAAAGACCACTTTTCATCCCGGTCATCCTCGGCACGACGCGCCAGGGGCGCGCGAGCGAGAACGTGGCGCGGTTCGTCGCGGGAGAACTCGGCCGGCGCGACGGCGTCGAGACGGAGTTGATCGACATACGCGACATCAAACTTCCGGCCGACGACGAGGGCGAGGCCGTCAAAGACGCGCGGCTCTCAGCGACGGTCGGGCGCGCGGACGGCCTGGTCATCGTCACGCCGGAATACAACCACGGCTTCCCGGGCTCGCTCAAGCGGGTGCTGGACACGAACCTCAAAGAGTACATACACAAGGCCGCGGGCATCTGCGGCGTCTCGGCCGGCGGCTTCGGCGGCACGCGCGCGATTCAAAGCCTGCTGCCGGTGCTCAGAGAGTTGGGGCTCGTGACCATCTTCTGGGACGGGAATTTTTCGGGCGCGCACAAGCTCTTCGACGCGGACGGGAAGCTGCTGGACGAGTCTTACGTCAAGCGCGTCGACAAATTCCTGAAAGAGCTGATCTGGATGTCGAAGGTTTTAAAGCACGGGCGCGACAACGTCTCGCTCGATTGATGTGTGCAAAGATGAAACTCGTCTCGATTAACGTCAGCCGCCCGCGCCTGGTCGTGTGGCGTGGGCAGTCGGTCTCGACAGGCATCTTTAAGGAGCCGGTCGCGGGCCGCGTCGCGCTCCGCACGCTCAACCTGGACGGCGACCGCCAGGCGGACCTGACCGTGCACGGCGGCCCCTCCAAGGCCGTTTACGCCTACCCGTCAGAGCATTACGAATTCTGGCGCGCGGAGCTGCCCGAGATGGGACTGCCGTGGGGAATGTTCGGTGAGAACTTCACGACCGAAGGTCTGAATGAGTCGTCGGTCAACATCGGCGACAGCTTTCGCGTCGGGTCGGCCGAAGTGACGGTCACAGAGCCGCGCATGCCCTGCTACAAGCTCGGCATTAAGTTCGGTCGCCCCGACATCTTGAAGCGGTTTCTGGCGAGCGGGCGCACGGGCTTTTATTTCTCCGTCCGGCGCGAGGGCGAAGTCGAAGCCGGAGACTCAATCGAGCTGCTGGCGCGGGACGAGCACAACGTTACGGTCGCGGACATCACCAGGCTCTACGCGCGAGACCGGGACGACGTGGAGACGATGCGGCGCGCCGTCGAGGTCGAAGCTTTGCCGGACGGTTGGCGAGACTATTTCAGGGAGAGGCTTGAGAAGAGTTGAAAAGTTGGGTTCGGAGAGATTGGGGGAAGTATGCGGGAGAAAGAAAAGATGACATGCCAGGACTGCGGCGTGGAGATGAATTGCCACGCCGAGAAGATTGATTACTCTTCATCCCCCGACGAATCGGGCGCGTTCGACGCGGACTTCGGCGGCGTCGTCGAAGAAGTCCACTCGTGCCCGCTGTGCGGGAAGACCGAGACGCGCCCTGCGGATTGAAGAGGAGCGCCGTAGGCGATTCGCTTCGACGATGACGTGAGGCTCAACTCTGTCGCGGGTGGCCGTCCCGGTCGTGCGTTGACGCGCGGCGCGCGCCCGACGTAGTCTATTTTGTGCCAGCCGCCTTAAGGTCAGCGCCTCAAATTCGATAGTTTATGCCGCCAGCCATGAAAGTCGTCGCCTCGCTCGCGCTCTGCGTCTTACTCGCCGTCCCGCTCAACGCCCAGGCACTCCAAAACAGAGGCCCGCGGGCGAAGGGCGCGGGCGTGGCGCAGCGCCGCGCGGCGCGTGTCAGGAAAGACCCCGCCAGGGAGAGGCGCGAGAAGACTTTCGAGATGGTCTGGCGGACCGTCTACGAGGAGAACTTCGACCCGACGTTCGGCGGCGTCAACTGGGTCGCCGTCTACTCGCGCTACCAGCCGCTCGCGACGCGCGCGCCGAGCGACGTGGAGCTGCACATACTCCTCCAGCGCATGCTCAACGAAATCCCGCAGTCGCACTTCGCCATCATCCCGCCCGACAAAATCCCGCGCATCAAGTCGAAGGGAAAGCTGGCGGGCAAGGACGAGGCGACCGAAGAGCAAGAGGACGAAGGCGCGGCGGCCGAAGAAGAGGAAGAGGGCGACAACGAGATCGCCACGCAGATGCTCAACGGCGTCGGCCTGGACGTGCGCATCCTGGACGGGCAGGTGGTCATCACGCGCGTCGAAGAAAATGGCCCGGCGGCGAAGGCGGGCCTGCGCGCAGGCTTCGTCATCAAAGGCGTGGACGGCCTCCCGCTCGACAACATCCCGGCGGGGCCGGACCTCACGCCCGTCGCGCACATGATGCTGCGCGAGACGATTCTAGTGGAGTACCTGGGCGGCGAGCCCGGCACGGAAGTCGGGCTCACGTACCTGGACGGGGAGAACAGGGAGCAGGAGGTCACGCTCAAGCGCGAGCGGCAGAAGGGTGCGCTCTCGCCCGCGATGGGGAACCTCCCGCCGATGTACACTGAGCTTGAAACAAGACGCCTGCCGGACCAGTTGGGCTACATCCGCTTCACGGCCTTCACGCCGCAGCTCGCGGAGAAGTTCTGCGGGGCCGTCAAGTCGCTGCGCGACACGCGCGGCCTCGTCATAGACCTGCGCGGCAATCCGGGCGGCGTCATGGGCGTGGCCTCCGGGGTCGTCGGGCTGCTGACGAGCAGGAACGGCCTGATAGGCGTGCTCAGGACGCGTTCGGGCGGGCTGCCGATTCCGACCTTCCCGCAGAAGACTTCCTACACGGGGCCGATTGTCGTCCTGATTGACAGGCTCTCGGGCTCGACCGCGGAAGTCATGGCGGCGGCGTTGCAGGAGTCCGGGCGCGCGAAGGTGGTCGGCGAGCGCAGCGCGGGCGCGGTGCTCGGCGCGGACATCAAGGAACTGCCGACGGGCGCGCTCTTCGAGTACGCGCGGGCCGGCTTCAAAACGTCCGAGGGCGCGACGCTCGAAGGCAAGGGCGTGACGCCCGACGTGGAGACTCACCTGACGCGCGCCTCGCTCCTCAAGGGCGAGGACGACCAGCTCCAGGAGGCCGTCAGGCAGGTCAAGACGGGCAAGGGCGAGGAGACGAGCGGCGGGTGGCTTTCTGGGCCAGTCGCCACGAGCGTGCTCGGGGCGATTGCGGCGGCCGTGCCCGCGACGAGGAGCGAGGCCGCCCCTCCGCCCCCCGCGCCCGCCTTCAAGTCGACGCCCGAGGCGGAGCAGATCATGGAGCGTTACATCAAGGCGCTCGGCGGCCGCGAGGCGTTGGAGCGTGTGACGAGCCGCGTCTCCACGGGCGTCTGCACCTACCCTTTCCAGAGCCTGAAGGGGAAGGTGGTCATCTACGAACAGGCCCCTCACAAGAGAAGCCTTGAGATTGAGGTGCCCGACGTGGGCGTGAAGAAGTTCGTCTTCGACGGCGAGCGGGGCTGGATGCAGGACTCTCTGATGGGCTTCTACGAGTACCCCGAGCCGCTGGTGCAGGGCATGAAGCGCGACCTGGATTTCCACAAAGTCACGAAGTACCGCCAGCTCTATTCGGAGATCATCTACAGGGGCGCGATTGACACGGACCGCGGCAAGGTGGAGATTCTCGAAGTCGTCACGCCGGGCGGCCGCCGCGACGAGATGCACTTCGACGCGCAGACGGGGCTGCTGGTTTACGGCGACGGGACGAAGTACGGCGACTACAGGCAGGTGGGCGACGTGAAGGTCCCGTTCCTGCTGACTGTGCCAATTATGGGGCTTGAGATAAAGATGCAACTGACGGACGTGCGCCACAACGTCGCGGTGCCCGCGCCCGCCTTCGCGGAACCACAGAGCTGCTTCACAGGTCAGAACAAGTGATGAGTGCTGAGTGCTGAGTAAAAGAAAGCAGGTCTTTACTCAGCACTCAGCACTCATCACTCATCACTTCCTTTTATCGTGCTGCCGATTGATTCTCTCCTGCCGGAAATCGTAGAGGCTTTGCGCGCCGCGCAAGGGGTCGTCGTCGAAGCGCCGCCGGGCGCGGGCAAGACTACGCGCGTGCCGCCCGCGCTGCTCGACGCGGGGCTCGCCGGTCAAGGCGAGGTGTGGGTCTTGGAGCCGCGGCGCATCGCGGCCACGCTCTCGGCGCGGCGCGTGGCCGAGGAGCGCGGCGAGACTCTGGGCGCGGGCGTCGGCTACCAGGTGCGCTTCGAAGATGTTTCGGGGCCGGACACGCGCCTGCGCTTCGTCACCGAAGGGGTCTTCACGCGGCGGCTGCTCTCCGACCCTCTCTTAACAAACGTCGGCTGCGTCGTGCTGGACGAATTCCACGAGCGCCACTTGCAGGCGGACATGGCGCTCGCGCTCGTGCGTCGGTTGCAGTTGTCCGGGCGGCCGGACCTGAAAGTCGTCGCCATGTCGGCGACGCTCGAAGCCGCGCCGGTCGCGGAATTTTTGGGCCACTGCCCGGTCTTGCGCTCGGAGGGCAGGCGCTTCGACGTAACGGTCGAACACCTCACGCGCCCCGACGAGCGGCCGCTCGAAGAGCAGGTGGCGGGCGCGGTCAGGAGACTGCTGGACGAAAAGCTGAGTGGCGACGTGCTCGTCTTCCTGCCGGGCGCGGCGGAGATCAGGCGGGCCGCCGAGTCTTGCGCGCGCCTCGCCGCGGAAGAGAATTTGTTGGTGCTGCCGCTGCACGGCGAGCTGGCGGTCGCGGAGCAGGAGCGCGCCGTGCGGCCGCAGCCGCGGCGCAAAGTGATTCTCTCGACCAACGTGGCCGAGACTTCGGTCACGATAGAGGGCGTGGTCGCGGTGATTGATTCGGGGCTCGCGCGCGTGGCGGGCCACTCGCCGTGGTCCGGGCTGCCCACGCTCGCCGTGGCGCGCACGAGCCGCGCCTCCGCAGAGCAGCGCGCGGGCCGCGCGGGACGCACGCGCCCAGGCCGGTGCCTGCGACTTTACACGGCGCAGGATTTCGCGGCGCGCCCCGCACACGAGACGCCCGAGATTCGCCGGCTCGACTTGACCGAAGCCGCGCTCGAACTGCACGCGGCCGGAGTCAAAGACCTAAGGAACTTTGACTGGTTCGAAGCTCCGACCGGGCCCGCGCTCGACGCGGCCGAAACATTGCTCAGACGACTCGGCGCGCTCGACGCCAAGGGGCGCGTGACGAAGACCGGAAGACGGATGCTGCGCTTCCCGCTTCACCCCAGGCTCTCGCGCGTGGTCGTGGAGGCGGAGGCGCGCGGCGTGGGGCAGGCGGCGGCAGTCGTCGCGGCGCTCATCAGCGAGCGCGACGTGCGCGCGGGCCGCGTACAACTCGGCGCGGGCGAACGCGACAGGCCCAGAATCGCGCGCTCGCACAGCCCGTCGGATTTGCTCGAACTCTACGACCTCTTCACGGAGGCGGAAGATGCGGGCTTTGCCCCGAGGCGCTTGAGCGAACTGGGCCTTGACGCGGGCGCTGTCAGGCGCGTGGACCGCGTGAGCAAACAACTGCGGCGCATCGTCGGGGGCGAAGGGAAAAGAGGGAAGAGGACCGAACTCTCCGCGGCGGAGGAGTCCGAGTTTTTGATCTCCATCCTCGCGGGTTACCCGGACCGCGTGGCCCGCCGCCGCGCCTCCGAGAGTCAGCGTGAAGAAGCGGGCGCGGAAGTCCTGCTCGCGGGCGGCGGCTCCGCGCGGCTCGCGCCCGCGAGCGTCGTCAGGCGCGCGGAGTTCATGGTCGCTGTGGACGCTGGCGAGCGTTCGGGCGGGGCGAGAACGGGCGGGAGGCGCGGCGCGGGCGAGGCGGTCGTGCGCCTCGCGAGCGCCATCGAGCCCGACTGGCTGTTAGACCTCTTCACTGACCGGATAGTCGAGACGACGGAAGTCGTCTGGGACCGCGAGGCGTCGCGCGTGGAGGTCGTGCGCCGGCTGCTTTACGAGGGGCTCGTCCTGGACGAGAGCCGGGCCAGCGAGGCGGCGGGCGTCGACACGTCCGCCGTGCTGGCCGAGGCCGCATCGGCCGCGGGCGTGCGCGCCTTCGCAGACCCCGAAGAGGTGGAGCGCTTCCTCGCGCGCGCGGACTTCCTGCGCCGCACGTTCCCCGAAGCGAATTTCCCCGAACTCGACGAGGCGAGCGCGAGCGCCGCCCTGGCACAACTCTGCGAGGGCCTGCGAAGCTTCGCCGAGCTGCGCGAAGCCGCGCGCGCGGGCGGACTCATAGGGGTGCTGCGGCAGAGTCTGACGCCGGAGCAGTCGCGTCTGCTGGCGACGATGGCCCCCGAGCGCGTGACGCTCCAGAAGGGCCGGCAGGCGCGCGTGCACTACGAGCGCGGGCGCGACCCGTGGGCCGCCTCGCGCCTACAGGATTTCTTCGGCATGCGCGAAGGCCCGCGGGTGGCCGGCGGGCGCGTGCCGCTCGTCCTGCACCTGCTCGCCCCGAGCCAGCGCCCCGTCCAGGTCACGACAGACCTCGCGGGCTTCTGGTCGCGCCACTACCCGCAGGTCCGCCGCGAACTCTCCCGCCGCTACCCGCGCCACGCCTGGCCCGCCGACCCTCTGGAAAGTTAGAGCGCGAACGCGACTTCAAAATTAACTGAACGCTTTCGCTGCCGGTTGAAACACAACCTGTTTTTAACGACAAATCTCGGACTTCGGGTCTTGCTGGCAGAACAGCTTTTTCAACCCGTCAATCAGAGTCTGCTGTTTCTTGAGTTGTTGTTGCTGCGCCTCAATCTGCGCCTGCTGCTGTTTTAGCTGAGTCTGCTGCGCTTCGATTTGCCCCTGCTGTTCCTTGACCGCGTTGACCAACGCGACAGAGATGCGGTCGTACTTGACGCCTTCGACTTGGCCTTTGTCATTGTAGGTGACGAACAACGGTTCGACGGCGGCGACTTCCTCCGCGCCGAAGCCCACATCCTTCATGCCGCCGTCCTTCCACTCGAAACGAATCGGGCGCAAGCGTCGGACGAGGTTCAGGCCGAACGAGAACGGCCCGATGTTCGTTTTATAGCGGAGGCTCGATGAGCAATCAGACACTTCATTATTTGAAGTGTTGCGGCAGAGATGATTGTTGCCCCCACCGCCTAGCGGGGCCAGTCGTAGCTTGCCCGGAATCTGCACGATGTCAGCGTTACCGCCGACAGTCTGGCGAATACCGCATTAAACGGCACGCCGCTGAGCGTCGTGGTATCTGCGTTTCCGTAAACATGCAGGGGGGAGAAAGGGGTGGAGATGCCGATGCCAACTTTACCGGTATTGGTGTTGTAAATATCGGTTCCATTGTTGGCCCATTGTGCGAAAACGCTGTCGGGGCGTCCGAACAACATCGTCAGGGCGAAAGCTGCCAGCAGGGAAACCCGCAGCACGGGTGGGCGTCGCTTTGGTTGCTTATCTCGATTCATAGTCATCTCTCCTTTGTGAGTGGAAGAAATCAGCCTGGCTGCTGCCCCAGACTCCACACGGGCGGGCACGCTTATGCTAAACATTCGCCCGGCCAGGTGAGGAGAAAAAGAGCGCATCGGCTTATCGTTTTGAAGAAAGAGTGATCGTTGACGTGGGGCTGCGCGCTGTGTGAGTCACACGCAAACGAAGCTTGAGCGCGGAAAGAATGTTCCCGTGAAAAGTGAATGTCAATGAGCAGTAGTGCCGTGAGTTGGGATAGATGGTTGAGGCGTTTTTCATGGTCTACGAGATAGCGTCGCGGGTGATCCCTTCCGGCGATAAGATCGTGGGACGCGGATTAAATACGCCTAACAAAACCGTGGCGTCAGCGGGCGAGAAAGCAGAATAGGGGTCATGGAGGACAGGGCCATGCTAAACTAGGGACATGGCGATCAAGAGAATGGACCATGTCAGCGTCGTCGTCGACGACCTCCCGGCCGCCATTGCCTTCTTCACCACCCTCGGCATGGCGCTTGAAGGCGAGGCGGCCATCGAGGGCGGTTGGGTGGACCGCGTCAACGGGCTCGAAGGCGTCCAAGTTGACATCGTGATGATGCGGACCCCGGATGGGCACGGGCGGCTTGAGCTGACGAAGTTTCGCAATCCAAAACTGGTCGAGATCGAACCGGCGGTCGCCCCGCCGAACACGCCGGGCCTGCGGAGCGTCATGTTTACAGTCGAAAGCCTCGACGACACCCTAGCCCGCATGCGCGCCCACGGGGCCGAACTCGTCGGCGAGGTGGCCCGGTACGAGGACAAGTACAGGCTCTGCTACATGCGAGGCCCTGCGGGCATCATCGTCGCGCTGGCCGAGGAACTCTTCTGACGCGTTCACCGCCTTCGGGGACACCGGCGGCGCCCCGGGCGCTCCTTCCACTCGATACCCTGTTCGGCAACCACCCTTCTTTCTCGCCTGCTTGCGCCGCGGTTTTGTTAGGCGCACTAAAAAAGCCATGAGCTTTTCTTTGCGTCTTTGCGCCTTCGCGTGAGAATATTTTCCACGCGAAGGCGCAAAGGAGTTGAGTCATTAACTTGAAAGGAAAAGCCATGAAACTCGGAGTGCGAATCCTGTTGCTGTCAGTTACGCTCGTTGCCTCCGCGGCTTCGGTTTTGGCACAGAGTCCGGCGCGGGCGGAGCAGACGGTCGAGAGTTTGCGGGCGCAGCTCGGGGACGTGCAGGCGAAGGAGGAGCAGCTTCAGGCGCGGATGCGCCAGTTGGACGAGAACCTGCGGCCCGAGAACATAGAAAGGTATTTCGCGCTCAACGGCTCGACGCGCCCAGAGGAGCTGAGAGAGCAGCGCCGCCGGCAGCTCGAACGACAGAAGGCCGGCGTGCAGACGCAGCTAGACCAACTGGCCGCGAGCCGCACGCGCCTCGAAACCTCCATCGCGACCGCCGAGGCCGCGGCCTACCGCGAGAGCGCGAACCCTCCCGCTGACGCCTCAAACTTTCGGCCCAGCGTCAGCGCCGCCGCGAGCAGGCCCGCGGCGAAGCCCGCGCGCAAGAACACGCGCGTTCGCCGCTCGCGCCGCGCACGCATCAGACGGCGCGGTTAACACTCCGCGCCGACTCAATTCGGCCCTTCGCCCGGAAATGGAAGAAAAGGGCGTGCACGCCCGTCTAACGTTTCAAATCCGACAGGAGGGTCTTTATGTCGTCTTCGAAAAGGTCGTGTGTGAATAAGCTGCTCGCCGCTTCTTTAGTGTCGTCGGCCCTGGCTCTCCTGACCGCGAGTTGTCAGGCGCACACGCCACGCGGCTCGCAGTCCGGGCCTCCGCTCTTCACGCCGGCCCAGGGCTCGCCGCTCAAGATCGGCAGCAACCCCAACGAGATAGCCGCCGGCGATTGGAACAAAGACGGAAGGCTGGACATAGTCACCTGTAACGCAGACGACACCGTGACGGTCCTGCTCGGCGACGGCCGGGGCGGTTTCGCGCCAGCGCCCGGCGAGCCGATGAAGGTGGCGGCGCACCTGGTCGCGGCCGGTGACGTGAACAACGACGGGAAGATTGACCTCGCGCTCACTCATCACGACAGCTTCGGCGTAATAGTCTTACTGGGCTCGGGCGACGGCCGCTTCGCCCCCGCGCCCGGCTCGCCTTTCGCGGCCCACCAGGGCACTAAGGCGCATAATCACGGCCTGACCTTCAGCGACCTCAACTCGGACGGGAATCTGGACATCACCACGTCTAACCAGGATGACAACAGCGTCTCCGTCTTGCTCGGTGACGGGCGCGGCGGCTTCGCGCCCGCCGCGGGCTCGCCCTTTCCAGTGGGGCGCGCGCCCTACCCGCACGCCGTGAGCGACGTTAACGGCGACGGCCGCCCGGACATCATCACGCCCGACGTAGGCAGCGGCACCGTGAGCGTCCTGCTCGGCGACGGACGCGGCGGCTTCACAGCAGCCGCGAAATCACCATACGCGGTCGCGAGCCGCCCGTACTACGTCGCCGTGGGGGACGTGAACGGGGACGGCTCGCGCGACGTGATCACGACGCACGACGACATCAGCCTCGTGACCACCTTGCTGGGCGACGGCCGCGGCGGCTTCGCGCCGGCCCCGCACTCGCCGTTCGACCTGGGCCGGCAACCGTACGAGATAGCCGCCGCCGACATCAACGGTGACGCGCGCATGGATTTGATCGTGGGGGCCGCGGGCAATAATTCTTTGAACGTGTTGTTGAGCGACGAGCGCGGCGGCTACACGCACGCCGGGGGCTCGCCGTACGCGGCCGGGGGCAACCCGAGAGCGGTCACGGGCGACGTGAACGGCGACGGCAAGCTAGACCTCATCACGGCCAGCAATGAGTCCGCGGACATCAACGTCTGGTTAGGCGTTAAGGCCGCGGCGGGGCGCTGAAGCGCAGGCTTATAGCGGGCGGCTCACCCTAGCTCGTCCACGCGCTTCTTCTCGATGGCGCGCTGTGCCAGTTTGCCGCTGGCCCGGACCAGAGAGAGTAGGCCGGCGAAGCGCGGGTCTGTCGTGTGGCCCTGGCGGTATCGGTGGTAAATCTGCTGCACGATGACGGCGATTTTGAGAAGGCCGTAGGAGAAGTAGAAGACCAGATCGCGCACGTTCCGCCCGCTGAGGCGCGCGTAGTATTCGACCAGCTCGCGGCGGCGTAAGTTTCCGGGGAGCGCAGTGAGGCCGAAGCCCGCGGCTCGCCATTCGGCCGGGTCGTCCGGGTCCATCCAGTAGGCGAGCGAAGTCCCGAAGTCCATCAAGGGGTCGCCGATGGTCGCCATCTCCCAGTCGAGCACGGCGACGACGCGCGCCAAATCTTCCGGGTCGAAGACCACGTTGTCGTACTTGTAGTCGTTGTGTATCAGCGCGCGGCCAGAATCCGGCGGTTCGTTCTGTGCCAGCCAGCGCGCGAGCGCCTCCACCTCCGGCACGTCGTCCGTGCGCGCGTTGTAGTACCTCTTCGTCCAGCCCTCTATCTGGCGCGAGACGTAACCCTCGGGCCGGCCCAGATCGCCGAGGCCCGCGGCCGCGTAGTCCACCCCGTGAATCTCGACGAGGTTTCGGACGAACGACTCGGACAGGCTGCGCATGGTCTGCGGCGTCAACTCGACGCCCTCGGGCGGCCGCGCGCGCAGGATGACCCCGCGCACGCGCTCCATGAGGTAGAAGGGCGCGCCGAGAATCGTTTCGTCTTCGCAGTAGAGGACGGGGCGCGGGACTTTAGGATAAACAGGGCGCAGCCGCGAGAGGATCGTGAACTCGCGCCCCATGTCGTGAGCCGTCTTAATCTTCGCCCCGTGCGGCGGCCGCCTGAGCACGAACTCATGGCCGCCCACGCGCACGTTGTAAGTCAGGTTCGAGAAGCCGGCCGGGTACTGCCTGACCTCGGCCTCGCCTTCGACGCCGGGCAGTTTGTCCCGCAGGTAGGCGAGGAGCTTCGGCAAGTCCAGTTGCTCGCCCTCGCGCACCTCGCGCGGATTGTCTATCAAACTTTCGCGCGACACGCCGCACACGCTCCTTTAGATTGAGACATCGACCCCGTACCTGCGCAGCACGCTGCGGGCGACGACCGCTTTGTGGACCTCGTCTGGGCCGTCGTAGATGCGCGCGGCGCGCTCGTGGCGGAACCAGTAGGCGAGCACCGTGTCGTCTGTCAGGCCGAGCGCGCCGTGAGTTTGAACTGCCCGGTCCAGGACTTTCTGTAGGATTCCGGCGACGAAGAATTTGATGAGCGAGATGTCTTCGCGCGCGGCGGCAGCTCCTTCCGACTCTATGCGCGAGGCCGTGTGCATGACGAGCAGGCGCGCGGCCGTTATCTCCGCGCGGCTCTCGGCGATCCACTCCTGAACGGTCTGGCGGCTGCCGAGCGGCACGCCCGGAGACAACTGCCTGCGCGCCGCGTAGTCGCACATCATGTCGAAGGCTCGCTCGCAGATGCCGACCCAGCGCATGCAGTGCTGTATGCGTCCGGGCCCCAGTCGCTCCTGCGCTATCTGGAAGCCGTGACCCTCGCGGCCCAAGAGGTTCCGGCGCGGCACGCGGCAGTCCTCGTACCTGACTTCGGCGTGGCTCGCGTAGTCGCTGCCCTCGTGGCCCATCACGCTGACGTTGCGCACGAGGCGGAAACCCTTCGCGCCCGTTGGGACGATGATCTGGCTCGCCCTCCTGTAAGGGCTCTCGGCCTCTGGGTCCGTGACGGCCATCACGATGGCGAAGGCGGCCCCGTCCGCGCTTGAGGTGAACCACTTGTGCCCGTTGATGACGTACTCGTCGCCGTCCACCACCGCGGTCGTGCTCATCCACGTCGGGTTCGAGCCGGGGTGCTCAGGCTCCGTCATCGAAAAGCAACTGCGCACCTCGCCGCGCAACAGGGGCCGCAGGTAAAGCTCCTTCTGCTCCTCTGTGGCGTGCGCCATTAGGACTTCCATGTTGCCGGCGTCCGGTGCCTGGCAGTTGAAGAGGTAATGGCCGAGCGGCGTCTGGCCCAGTTCTTCGCTCACGCGCGCGAACTCCAAGAGGGTCAGTCCCGCGCCGCCGTACTCGCGCGGAATCTGCGGGGCCCAGAGCCCCAGCGCCTTGACGCGCTCGCGCTGCTCGCGCAGGGCCGGGACGAGTTCTCTGAAAGGCTTACTCAAGAACTCGCGTTCGAGCGGGAAGACTTCTTCGCGCAGGAACGCGCGGACCCTGGCGAGGAGCCCCTGTAAGTCTTCTTTCGCGGTGACGTTCGTGGCGGTATGAGAGACCAAGTTGGCGGCGCTCCTTTTTGATTCGGCGGTAGGTGTCCGGGCGGAATATACCTTGATTGGCGCTCGATTGGAATGACGGGCTTTGCCCGGCGAAACGATTTCCCGCGTCCGGCGCGCCGAGACGTTGGCATATTCGCGCGGATTTCTGTAAGCTCTGACATAACAGATAAACCAAACGGCTCTCTTTCACGTACACGGTTTGGCGGGCTAGCAAAAAGATGTCGGCGGCGGCGTCAGGTGCGTGCTCGCGCAGGACGTTGAGTTGAAGGGGGCGGAGAGGGCGGCGGGGGTCGAGGACGCCCGCAGTGTCTACGGTCGCAGGAGAGTCTCTGCGCATCCGTGCGGAAGATAAGATTTGCCAAATCCGAAAGGTTGGTCCATTATGATGAGCGCCGTCGGCCCTAACCGGCGCGGCCAACAGACTTGCAAACAATTTTGCGCCCCCGCGAGAAAGAACTCCCACCCTGAGCGCGGGCTCTGAATTGATTAAAAATCAGTTTTTAACATCCCACCGATTTACTTTCACTCGTTCGCAGAGGATATCGTCAGAATGCCTGAACTGCGTGGCAAGCAGGCCACACCAGAGACTAAAGAAGAGTGGGTTCGCGCTTACCAGTTGTACCAGGAAGCGCCCGGCGTCCCCTACGACAAGAAGAAGGACCGGACTGAGCGCATCAATTACGTCGCGGCCCAGATGAATCTCACGCGCAAGCAGGCCAAGCGCCGCATCAAGAATTACGAGGCCTGGCAGCGCAACATCAAGAAGGGCCTGGTCGAGCCGTAGCCGCACTCGCACGGCGTCCAGCCGAAAGTGCAGTTGACGACCGGCCCAGGGTCGCGCCAGTAATGCGCCGACGCCACTTGACCGCCGCAGCCGTCGCGGGAGGGTTGACACGCGCCCTCCCGGCGGCGTAAACCTGCGCGTAACAGATTCGCGCGGCGGTCTCCCCTCGCCGGGGCTGAAACTTCGGTCCGAGAAGTCGTCGGACGGAAAGGCGGCAACAGATGAGAATCCTTCGGTTGATCGGCGGCGCGGTCTTCGTCCTCGCGTTCGCCATGACGGTCGCGGCACAGAGCGGCGGGTGCGGGCTCAAGCCCGAGCAAATCCCTGGGGTGCGCGGGCTGCGACTCGGGATGACGGCCGCGGAGTTGAAGACGATTTACCCGCGGCTCGTCGTGGGGCCGGCGGACGAGTTCGGCCAGTCGAAAGTCGAGTTGTGGCAGAACCAGTTGGTGCAGGTGGATCAGGCGGCCTTCAAGGGCGTCTCCACCGTGAGACTCAGTTTGGTTGACGACCGCCTCGTCGAGTTCGGGCTGACTTACGACCTACTGCCGTGGAAAGACCTGAACCAGTTCGCGACGAAGACGAGTGAGACGCTGGGACTCCCCGCAGGGTGGAAGGGCGACGAGAGCAACCTGACGCTCGAATGCGGCCGGGTGCTGATACGCGCCGCGCGGTCGAGTTGGTCTGTGGGCAGCATGTCTCCATACCTCGGCTTCAAGGAGCTGGGGGCGGAGGAGGTCGTGGCCGCCCGCGTCGCGAAGAAGAAAGAGCGGCAGATAGAATCGTTCAAGCCTTAGCCGGCCGGCGGGGCGCTTTGCGAGAAAGGTGCGAGGGGAATGACTGACAGGACAGAGGGCGCATCGGGCGCGATACAGCCGACCGATTTAGTGATACGCGTGAACGTGACACTCACCAACGACCCGTGCGCCCTGTGCGGCGAGCCGACGGACCCGACCGGGATCGACCTCTACCTGGCGGACAGGCCCGCGCTCGTCTGCCACGCCTGCGGCTTCCTGCACGCGCCCGTGCTCGTGCGCCTCCTGGACCTCGCGAGCGCCGCCAACACCTTCGTCAGGGCCGAGTACGAGATGTCCGGCGTGCAGTCGGACGAGAAGCACTCGTAGCCGTCGCCTCCGCCAATTTGTGCCAGCGGGCCGACCTTCGCTTTATTCTGCGAGGCCGTCGGCGAAATCCCTGTGAAATAAAAAAGGGGCTCTCGCCCCTTCCGACTGCCGCCGCCCGCCGCCACGCAAACCACCTTCGGTGAACCGTGAGTAAACCACCAATCGGTTCGCTCTTCCAGAAAAATTTTTCCAGTGGCACGGCGAGTGCTTAACAAATCGTCGGCAAGCACGGAATAAGCAGTTCAAGCCGTGACCCCGCCGCCGCCCCTTCTCTGAGCGAACGCCTGCCGCTTCGCCAGCCGCCCGCCGAGCAACCCCATCTAGAATTCATACCGAGCGAGGCCCGCGTCAAATGCGGGCCTCCCGCCTTTTTAGCGCCTTTATAGAAGAGACGCCCCGAAAAGTCTTCTCCGGGCCCGCGCGCCTCGCACGCCGCGCTCACGCCCAAATGGTGGCCCACATTTCCCAAGAGCGACAAATCTTGTCAGCCGCGAGGTGACAACTTCCGTCAAAAGTCCGCGCGGCGACCGCGTCAAGCCCGTTGGGGCGTCTCGACCGACGGGAGAAAAGTCTACGCCGCCGACGGGCTCCCGAAGGACGTTTCGGTCATTGACACGAGGGCGGACGAGGTCGTCAAGACCATCAAGGCGGGTGACGGGTCGGTGGGGATTGCCATCGGGCGTTGACGGCGGGGATTCTGGCGGGTGAGACGCGCTCGGGCTCTGGGGGACTCCTCTGGGGGAGCGGCCCGGCGCTCGTGTTTTAAGGCCGCTCGCCGAGCCTGAGCATCATCGGCAGGCGCGGAATGAGTTCGCCGCGTTTCGCCGCCCACTTCGAGGCGGGCTCACGCAGCGGCTGTACGTTCTCGAAATAATCGACGGCGGCGACGCGCAGGCCCACGTCGCGTCCTATGCGCTCGCTCAGATACCACTTGTGATCCAGTATCCGCGGCCAGACGATGTGCGCCTCAAGGTCCGACAGCTTCAGCCCGGTCAGCCTCTTCAGGACGCGCCTTCGACTCTCCGTGTGATTCGCAAGGACTTTCTCTATCACGTAATCTAGCTTCAAAGGTATTGGCATTGTAAAACCCTCCGTATTCTTCGCCCCCCTTTCGTGTGGGGCACTCGCCGAAACGTCTCCGCACGTAACGGCACAGTTATTCTATGCGCAGTATAAGCCAGGGGTTGTCATCGGGAATCGTAATTGTTTTAATGGCACGCATTAATTAAGCTCATCCCTGGGCGGGTCGCGTCCGGCAAAATCTTGAATTTGTGGCCGGAAATAAATAGTATCCTCGAAGTCTTTTCGACGAGCTAGCGGTTTTCCACCACAATATTCTTCGCCCGGCGGAATCTCGTCGGGAATAGTCGTTTCTCAATTGTGCGCCTGCGGTGTTTTAAGAGTCACTGGAACTGAGAGGAATAAGGCCCCCAATGCTGGTATCACTGCCCCAGAGCCAGATCGGAAACAGGATTCTAGCCTCCCTGCCCGCCAAAGAATACGAGCGTATCCTCCCGCACCTGGAGCACATCGCGTTCGCGCCCGACCAGGTCGTCTGCGAGTCCGGCGCGCAGATGGACTACATCTATTTTTTGACGAGCTCGACCATCTACCTGCTTTACGTGGTGGAGAGCGGCGCGACGGCCGAGATAGGCATCATCGGCAACGAGGGCGTGCTGGGCGTTGCGCTTTTCATGGGCGACGACGCCACGCCTTACCGCGCGGCCGTGCAGACCGCGGGCGGCGCTCTGAGGATGAAGGCGCACGCGCTCAGGGAAGAGTTCGCGCGCGGGGGCGAGTTCCAGCGACTGCTCTTGCGCTACACGCAGTCGCTCATGATTCAAATCTCTCAGACGGCCGTCTGCAACCGCCTTCACACGGTCGAGCAGCAGTTGTGTCGCCTGCTCCTTCTCAGCCACGACCGCGGGCGCTCGGACGAGTTGCTGATGACTCAGGAGCTGATCGCCAATATGCTCGGCGTGCGCCGCGAGGGAATCACGCACGCCGCGCGGCAACTCAGTAAAGCGGGGCTCATCAGGTACATCCGCGGCCACATAGAGATTCTGGACCGGCGCGGGCTGGAAGCCTCAGCCTGCGAGTGTTATCAGGTGGTCGAGAACGAGTTCGACCGCCTGTTCGGGCAAAGATTCAAGCGCCTGAACCAGCCCGGCCGCGTCATGCCGTCGAAAGGCGCGGCGGACGGCGCGCGGGAGCCTCTCAAAAACGTCTCATTAGGATAAGTCCTCCTAAATCTTTCGACCGCAAGCCTCCCAAAATTTATTCACCTGTTTCGTCTGGCGACGCGTCTTCGCGTCTGAAGGCGGCGCGCGGCCGCGTCAATCTAAAGAGTTGATAGATGTATTTTTTCGGACATGCCGCTTCCGGCTGGAATGAGTTTTGGCCCTTTAGCTCCAGAGGCCGGCGGAATCTTCGGGAAACAAATTTCTACAAGGACGTTGCCGCGCGGACCCACCTGAGCTAGAGACTAACTGCTAGAAACGTTTGTCTTAATCCGATTGGTTGGTCGCCTGCCCGCCCGCCCGTTGGTCGTATTATTACTGACAAGGTTAACCGTGAGCGGCCGCCGCGCGTCGGGTCCAGCCACAAGGGCGTCGGTGTAAAAAAATAACCTATATGTGTGGTAGCGCACAGACAGCCCTTCACAGTTGGCCTACCCTCTACGCTCCATCAGATCAGTGAAAGGTCGCGCCTCGCAGCGCTCTTGAACGTTCTTGCTTGCCCCGTGCCGCGTGGATTGCCCGCGCGGTAGCTATCACCAGCCGGCTGAACGACAGGCGCATTTCCCAGAGGGCCTGGCCGCCAGCTTTTGCCGGCACAGACGAAAGGATCCACTTATGTCCCTTTCCCCATAAAGCTTACCCGCTTAACGAGCGTCCGCGCTGATGAAGAGTGTCCGCAGACTTTCTCTTCGCCCGAGCGCCCCGGCCGAAAGCCTCCAGTTTCTTGTTTTCGGAGAGCGCATCTGCTGGATAACCGGCGGCTTTAAGCCTCTTATGTAAAGCATAAGAGGCACTTTGAGCCGACGATGGGCAGCGCCGAAGATTTCGTAGCCGTGGGCTTCGACGCTCCACTCGTTATCAACAAACAAAAACTGACGCCGCCTCGCACAAGAGGCTTCCCCCCATGGGGTATTCGTGCAGTCATTTCCCTGCCCGCTTCACAGAAGCGGCGGGAGGACTTGCAGAGGAGGTGCTACGTGTCCGCAGTTGCCGCGAGTCGCCAAGTGAGCGCGAAAAAGGAGAGGAAGAAGAAGAAGAAGCGTACCGCGCTCATCGTCTGCCGGGACATGAAGCAGTTCTGGACGACGCAGGCGCAGTTCTGGCAGTGGGTCAGGGAGGGCGTCATCGTCAAGACCGGCGATTACCCGCTGACAGGCTCGTTCGTGCGCGACCACGAAGAGTTGATGGTCATCTTCAGCAACACAGTCCTCAACCTCGCGCACCCCAACCACCTGCGCGAGGCGCTGCTCTCAAGGCGAATGGGGAAGGCAAGAAAGTAGGAAGTTATGAGAAAGCAGAAGCCCCTGCCCCTGCCGTTCGAGGCGGGCAGAATTCTCTTTTGCGCCTGCGCGCTCGCCGCGGCGTTGGGCTCGGCGGCGGTCGCGGCCCGTGCCCAGCAGACGACAGACACCTTGAGCGCCCCGGCCGGCGGCGGAGTCGGCGCGGCGCGCGTGCCCGTGTCGCAGGCGGAGGACCGCTACCGCATAGGCGTGGGCGACGTCCTGGAGGTGCGCGTCTTCAACCGCCCGCAACTCTCGCGCGAGGCCGTGCGCGTCGAAGGCAACGGCCTGATTCGGATGCCGCTGATCGAAACAGAGATTCAGGCGGCCTGCCGCACGGAGAGCGAACTCGCGCAGGAGATCGCGCGCCTCTATTTGGAATACCAGAAGAACCCCCAGGTAGATGTCTTCGTCAAAGAGTACAACTCGCAGCCCGTGGCCGTGATGGGGGCCGTCAACACGCCCGGCCGCTTCCAACTGCAAAGGCGCGTCCGCCTGCTCGAACTGCTCGCGTTCGCGGGCGGCCCTGCCGAGCGCGCCGGCCGCACCGTCCAGGTGATACACAACGCCCCGTCCTTCACTTGCGACACCCCGGCGGCGAGCGCGAGCGCCGAAGCCGCGCCCGTCAATTCGTACAGGTTGAACGACCTCATGCAGGGCGACGCGCGCTCCAACCCTTACGTGCGGCCCGGCGACGTGGTCACGATTACGGAGGCCGAGCAGGCTTTCGTGGTCGGGAACGTCCTGAAGCCTTCCACCATCCCGCTCAAGGACAAGATCACTGTCTCGCAGGCCATCGCGATGGCCGGCGGCGCGCTGCCCGACACGCAGAGCAACCGCGTCCGCGTCATCAGGAGCGACCCCCGCAGCGGCAGCAAAATGGAGATTCCGGTTGACCTGAAGGCCGTCAGGGCGCACCAGTCGGAGGACATAGCGCTCCAGGCCAACGACATCGTCGAAGTGCCGGTCGCCGGCGGGAAGCGCTTCTGGCGAAACCTGCTCAACGGCCTCGTCCCGTCCGCCGCACGCCTCCCCATACAGGTCATTCGCTGAAGCGGCGCGCCCCCCTTTTAGCTGAGGATAACGTGATGAAAAATAATCTCAAGCTGATTGAAACGAGAGCCCTGGAGGTGCGCGAGCCGGTCGAGCCGGATTTCAATCAGCCTGCGGCCGACGGCTACGGTTACGGCTACACGGAGCCGCTCGCGGACGACAAGGCGCACCTGCGAAAGTTCCTGCGCTCCGTGCGCGAGCGCCTCTGGATCGTGGCCGCCATCACCCTCGTCGCGACGGCGCTCGTAGGCGTTTACATGGCCTACCAGCCGGACCTCTACGAGGCGAGGGCGCAGGTGCAGGTTGACCTTGAGACCGTCAACGAGGCGCTCCCCGGCGGCAAGAACGGCTCGCTCGTCGTCAACCCCGTCAACGACCCCGCCTACTTCAACACGCAGCTCCAAATCCTGACCGGCGGCCGCCTCCTGCGCCGCGTCGTCAAGCAACTTAACCTCGAAAACGACCCCGCCTTCCGCCTCCCCGAAGGCGCGGCGCGGCAGCCGCTCTCCGCCGAAGACATGGAAGAGGACACGCGCCTCGCCCCTTACGTCGAGGCCATACGGGGCAATCTGCAGGCTGTCCCCGTCAAGGAGAACCGCCTGCCGATTAAAGAGACGCGGCTGATTAACATCAGCTACAGCCATCAGGACCGACGCCTGGCCGCGCGCATGGTCAACGCCATCGCGGACGCTTTCGTCCTCTCGAACCTCGAAAGAAAGACCGAGGCCAACACGGCGACCACGGACATCCTCCAGCAGCGCATCACCGAGCTACAGGGCCAAATCCGCACGCAGGAGAATCAACTCCTGGAGTACGCGAAGAACCACCAGATACTCTCGCTCGACCCGACGCAGAACACCGTGGTCGAACGCCTGACCGGCCTCAACCGTCAACTGCTCGAAGCGCAGAATGATTTGAAGCTCGCCGAGGCCGCGTACCGCGCGGCGCAGCAGCCTGGCGCGGCCGAGGCGATGGCGATTGACGCCGCCAAGGACATCAACGTCCTCGAAGCGAGGCTCGCGGAGCTTCGTCAGAGGCTGGCGCTGCTGCGCGTCGAGAACACGGACAAGTGGCCGGAAAATCAGGAGGTGATGCGCCAGATCGCTGAACTCGAAGGTCAAATCCGGGACAAGCGCCAGCAGACGACCTCGTCCATCAAGACGAACCTTGAGACGAAGTACCGCCAGGCGCTCTCCCGCGAGCAGTCGCTGCGCGCGGACTTCGACCGGCAGCGCGGCGAGACCTTGACGCAGAACGAGGCCGCCATCAACTACCGCATCATGCAGCAGGAGATCGAGACCAACAAGAATCTGCTCGACGGGATGTTGCAACGGAGCAAGGAGAACGAGGCGATACTGGCGGGGCTGCGCAACAACATACACATCAACGACCACGCCGGCACGCCGCAGACCCCGGTCGGGCCGAAGCGGCTCCTGAACACAGGCATCGCCTTCATGCTCTCCTTAGGCTTCGGCGTCGGACTCGCGGTCTTCCTGGGCTACCTGGACAACTCCGTGCACTCGGCCGACGACGTGGAGAAGATTCTGCCGCTGCCGATGCTCGCCAGCATCCCCGCGGTCGGCGGCCGCGCGCGCAGGCTCCTGCCCTCTGTCATCTCGCAGAAGTCGAACGGCAACGGCCACCACCACGAACTGCTCTTGAACGGGAACGCGCCCGCGCCGCTGACGGAAGCCTACAGGCAGTTGCGCACGCACATGCTGCTGTCGAAGGGGCACGCGAAGATGAAGTCTTTGCTCGTCACGTCGAGCGTCCCCGGCGAGGGCAAGACGACGATGGCCGTCAACACGGCCATCAGCCTGGCTCGAACGGGCGCGCTCGTCCTCCTGATTGACGCCGACATGCGCAAGCCGCGCCTGCATAAAATCTTCTGCATGGAGAATGAGGAGGGCTTGAGCACGATCCTTTCGGACGAGGTCGGCGACGTGGAGGCGCTGAAGGTCATCAGGCACCACGAGAAGAGCGGCGTGGACGTGCTCACCTCGGGGCCGGTCGTGGCCGAGGCGACCGAGTACCTGGGCTCGGACCAGATGCGCAAGCTCGTCAGCACGTTCCGCTTCACCTACGACTACATCGTCATAGACTCGCCGCCCGTCGCCTACTTCGCCGACGGCGTCCTGCTCTCCGCGCTCGTCGACGGCGTGGTGCTCGTCGTCAACAGCGGCGAGAGCGTGCGCGACACGGTGCGCCAGGCTTACCAGAACTTGCAGGACGTGGGCGCGAACATCTACGGCGTCGTCCTCAACAACGCCAAGGGCGTCAACTACGATTACGACTACTACTACGAGAAAGACTGACGAGACCGTAGTGGCGGCACAAGAATTTGAAATTTCGAAGCTGAGATTTCAAATTTTTCATCCTGTAGTTTCCTCGTAAAAAGATGGATGAAGCGTTAAATCTTCCGGGCGGGCAGTCGCTCAGGTCCGCGGCGGCGCAGGCCGAGAACAGTTTGGCGATTCCGGCCGCGGTGGTCGAGTTCCCGGCGGAAGTGTCGGCCGGGGGCAAGCGGGACGATGAGGCGCGAGCCATCCCACTCATCGCGCGGCTGTGCAGGGAACTGGCCGAGCGCAAAGTCTCTTACTGCCACTGGAAGAGCAACTGGAAGCTGGACGAGTGGTTGACGGGCGAGGGCGACCTCGACCTGCTCATCGACAGGAGTGACGCGGCCGCCTTCACGAGCGTCATCGCGGGCCTCGGCTTCAAGCAGGCGCAGCCGACGCGCGACCGCGACGTGCCGGGCGTCCTGAACTTTTACGGCCTCGACTCGCAGGCCGGGCGCTTCGTTCACCTGCACGTCCACTACCAGCTTATTCTGGGCCACGACCTGACGAAGAATTACCGCCTGCCAATCGAGAAGCCTTACCTCGAATCCGCCGCGGGGTCCGACAGCTTACTGCCCACGCCCGCGCCCGAGTTCGAGTTCGTCGTCTACGTGCTGCGGATGGTCTTGAAGTACACGGCCGCCGAAACCCTCCTGCGCCGGGCGCGCGGGCATTCGCCTTCGTCAGCCGTGAGGAAGGAACTCGAACAACTCGAAGCGAAGAGCGACCGGGCGGCGGTGCTCGCGGTCCTCGAAGAGCACCTGCCCCTGATTGACGCCGCCTTCTTCGGCGCGTGCGTCGAGTCTCTGCGCGCGGGCCGCGCGGGCTCGGAGCGTGCCGCAGTCAAGCGCGAGTTGCGCCGCCGCCTGCGCGCGCACGGCCGCCGCGCGCAACTGGCCGACACGCTCTTGAAACCCGCCCGCCAAGCTTCGAGGATTGTGCGCGAGCGCGTCTTCAAGAAGTCTTCGCGCAAGCAGTTGACGAACGGGGGCGCAATCGTCGCGCTCGTCGGCGGCGACGGCTCGGGCAAGACGACTTCGGCCAGGGAATTGTCGCGCTGGCTCTCCAAAAAATTCGTCGTCCGCAGGTTCCACGTCGGCAAGCCGCCGCGCTCCGTGCTGACGCTCGCGGTCATCGTCGCGCTCAGAATCCGCCGCGGGTTAAGTAAGAGTTATGCGTCGAACCTCGAAGCTCTCAAGCACGGCGGCGCGCACACGTTTCCGGGCTACCTCCAACTGCTCCGCTGGGTCTGCGCCGGGCGCGACCGCCGTAGGCTTTACACGAAGGCGCGGCGGTTCGCGACGAACGGCGGCATCTGCGTTTGCGACCGCTACCCCGTGCCGCAGATTCAATTGATGGACGGGCCGAACATCGGGCGCGCGGTGGAAGCAGGGCGCATGAATCGGCTCGTCAAGTTTCTGCTCAGGGCCGAGGAGAGGTGTTACGCGGAGATCATGCCGCCGGACGTGCTGGTCGTGCTGAGGCTCGACCCGGAGGCGGCCGTGCGGCGCAAGACTGAGGAGAGCGAGTTGCACGTTCGCTCGCGCTCGCGCGAGTTGTGGGAAGTTGACTGGAGCGGGACGCGCGCCAACGTCGTCGACGCGGGCCAGCCACTCGAAACGGTGCGCGCGGAAATTCAGGCGCTCGTCTGGGAGCACTTGTAAGAGACAAGGGGTCAGCATTTCTTTGCGTCTTTGCGTGAGCCTATTTCTCACGCAAAGGCGCAAAGGGGTTGAATCAAATCATGAAACAAAGGGTGGTCGCTGAAATCGTGGGGCCCGCGGGCGCGGGCAAGAGCACTTTGACGCAGTTCTTGCGCGAGCGCGACGGGTCTATGCGGACGGGGCTGAGCGTGTGGGGTCTGCCACCCGCGCTGCTCTGCCTGAACGCCTTCACGTCGCTCCCGCGGTTCGTCGGACTCTACAGGAGCCGCGGCCGCATCCGCCGCGACGAGGTCAAACTCATCGTCCGCCTGAGCGCCCTGCACCAACTCCTCGGGCGCGAGTCTTCCAAGAACTACCGCACGCTCCTCCTGGACGAGGGCACCATCTTCGCGCTCGTCAAGCTGCTCGCCTTCAGCGACAACGCCAAAAGCAACGGCAACGGCGGCGGCAGGAGCAATCACCTGGACGCGTGGACGCAGAGCCTCCTGAACCGCTGGGCGCGCAGGCTCGACGCCGTCATCTGGCTCGACGCGCCGGACGAGGTCTTAGCCGAGCGGATACGCACGCGCGGCAAGGCGCACCGCGTAAAAGACAAGACCGACCAGGAGATTTACGAGTTCCTCGCGCGCTACCGCGACTCTTACGAGCGCGTCATCTCGGAATTGACCGCGCGCCACGGCCTCAAGGTCATACGGTTCAGCACCGAGCACTACTCTCTGGAAGAGATGGCCGACCAGATAGTCGCCGGGATGCAAGAGGGAATTTAAGCAGGAGATGGCGACCGCCAGCGTAGAAATCCAGACCGCGACCGAGACCGTCGAGCGCAAACCCGCGAAGGGCTTAACGCAGAAGGCGTACCTGAACGCCTTCTCCACGCTCCTCGACTACGGCGCGAAAGTCGTCGTCCTCTCGATTGTGACGCCCATCCTGGTCACGACGCTGGGGCGCTCGATGTTCGGCGTCTGGCAGATGCTCAGCAAGCTCGTGGCCTACATGTCGGCGGCCGACGGGCGGCCGACGCAGGCACTCAAGTGGGTCATCGCGCACGACCAGGCGATTGAGGACGACGAGATGAAGCGCCGCCACGTCGGGAGCGCGCTCGGCGTCTGGCTCATCTTCCTGCCCGTCATCACCGTCGTCGGCTTGGTGCTCGTCTGGGTCGCGCCCATCGTCACCAAAGTCCCGGAGGAGATGTACTGGATAATCCGCCTCACCTTCGGGCTGCTCGTCATAGAGTTCCTGGTCACGAACCTGGCCGCGCTGCCCGAGTCCGTGCTGCGCGGGATGAACCTGGGCTACAAGCGCATGGGCCTGCAGGCGGGCCTGAGCGTGGTCTGGGGCGTGCTGATGGTCGCGGCCGTCTACGCGGGCACGGGGCTCGTCGGCCTGGGCTGGGCGCAGGTCATCACGGGCGCGCTGACGGGCGCGCTCTACTGGGCGGTGGTCAAAAAATACGTGCCGTGGTTCGGCATCGCGCGCCCGCGCTGGGCCGAGGTCCGCTCCTTCCTCAAGCTGAGCGTCTGGTGGTTCGCCTGGACTTCGATCAACCGGCTGCTGATGGCGAGCGACATCATCGTCCTCGGCGTCGTCGCCTCGACCACGGCGGTCACGACCTACACGCTGACGAGCTACTCCGCCCTGATGCTCTTGCAGCTCACTTCGATGCTGCTCGGCGCGGCCACGCCGGGCCTCGGCGGCGTCGTCGGGCAGAAGCAGTTCGAGAAGGCCGCGAAGCTCCGCGGCGAGATGATGCGGATGAGCTGGCTGATGCTAACGGCGACGGGCGCGGCCATCCTGCTCGTCAACCGCTCGTTCATCAACCTCTGGGTCGGCCCAGAGCACTACGCGGGCTTCTGGCCCAACCTGCTCATCGTGCTCGTCATGGTGCAGTTCATGTTCATCCGCAACGACGCCTTCATCATCGACCTCACGCTGCAACTGCGCGAGAAGGTCATCCTGGGGGCCGTGGCCGCCGTCCTCTCCATCGGCCTGAGCGCGCTCCTCATCCCGTCGTGGGGAATCACGGGCTTGTGCCTGGGCATGGTGGCGGGCCGCCTCATCCTGACGGTCTCTTACCCGCTCATCGTCAGCCGCCAGTTGGAGCAGCCGCGCCGGCTGCCCCTGCGCGGCGTAATCCGGCCGGGCCTCGTGATGGCGCTCGTCTTCGCGGCCTCCGGCTATTTGGGCCAATTGCTCACGATCAACAACTGGGCCGTGTGGCTCGTTTGCGGCGGCGCGTGCTTCGGCCTGGCCCTCGGCGTCGCCCTCTTCGCGGGTCTGAACGCGGACGCGCGCAGGCCGCTCGTCAAGCGCCTGATGATGGTCCGCACTTTGCGCTCTGCGCGTTGATTGTCCAGATGCAGGAGAAAAAGGTGATGAAAGAGAAACTGACGGGGGCGCTCGGCCTTTTCCGCAGGCGGGGGCGCGGGGCGCGGTTGCTCGCCCTGGGGCTCATGCTCCTCTGCGCCCTCCTCATTCAGAGTTCCAGCACGGGCTCGCGCTCCTCGGCCCAGGACGCCTCCGTCACCTTCGCGGTCATCGGCGACTTCGGCTCGAACGACTCGAACGAGGCGGCCGTCGCCAACCTGGTCAAGAGCTGGAACCCCAACTTCATCGTCACCGTCGGCGACAACAACTACCCCGACGGCGAGGCGTCCACGATTGACGCCAACATAGGCAAGTATTACCACGAATACATCCACCCTTACACGGGCGCTTACGGCGCGGGCGCGACCACCAACCGCTTCTGGCCCTCGGTCGGCAACCGCGACTGGGAGAACCTGACCGGCGCGCGGCTCCAGCCTTACCTGAACTACTTCGTGCTGCCCGGCAACGAGCGCTACTACGACTTCGTGCAGGGGCCCGTGCACTTCTTCATGCTCGACAGCGACAGCCGCGAGCCCGACGGCATCACGAGCAACTCCAAACAGGCGCAGTGGCTGCAAGTGCGGCTCGCCGCCTCGAACGCGCCGTGGAAGGTCGTCGTCCTGCACCACCCGCCCTTCTCGTCGCGGACCTCCTGGTCTAACTTGCAGTGGCCCTTCAAGGCCTGGGGCGCGGACGTGGTGCTCTCGGGCCACGCGCACATCTACGAGCGCATCCTCCGCGACGGCTTCCCCTACCTCATCTGCGGCCTCGGCGGCGAGAGCCTCGGCTCCTTCTCGACGGCCATCTCGGGCAGCATGGTGCGCTACGGCTCGGACTACGGCGCGCTCAAGGTGACGGCCAGCAGCACCAACCTCACCTTCCGCTTCATCACGCGCACGGGCGCGGTCATAGACACCTACTCGCTCAGCAAGACTTCGAGCGCGCCGGCCGCGCCTTCGAACCTCGCGGCCAACGCCTTCTCGACGAGCCAGATCAATTTGAACTGGACGGACAACTCCTCGAACGAGGACGGCTTCAAGATCGAGCGCTCGACCGACAACCAAAACTTCGCGGAGATCGCCACGGTCGGCCCCAACATCAACGCCTACTCGAACACGGGGCTCCCGCAGGCGACCACCTTCTACTACCGCGTCAGCGCCTTCAAGGGCGGCGAGGACTCAGGCTACTCGAACGTGGCGACCGCCGCGACGACGCAGGACCCGCCCGCCGCCCCGTCGAACCTCTCGGCCACGGCCGCCTCCAGCGGCCAGATCAACCTGAGCTGGGTTGACCACTCGACGACCGAGGAGAACTTCGAGGTCGAGCGCTGCCAGGGCGCGGGCTGCACCAGCTTCGGCTGGATCGCGGAGACGGGGGCGAACGCGACCGGCTACAGCAACACGGGGCTTCAGGCTTCGACCACCTACCGCTACCGCGTGCGCGCCGCGAACGGCAGCGGCGATTCCGGCTACACCAACATCGCGGAGGCGACGACGCCGGCCGCCTCCAACGGTCGCCCGGCCCCGCCGAGCAATCTTTCCGGCGCGGCCGTCTCGACCGCCCAGATCAACATGACCTGGGGCGACAATTCGAACAACGAGACGGGCTTCAAAGTCTACCGCTCGGCCGACGGCGGGGCGACCTTCTCGCGCGTCGCCACGCTCGGCGCGAACGTCACCGCCTACTCGGACCTGGGCCGGACGGCGAACACGACTTACCGCTACTACGTCGTCTCCTACAACGCGAGCGGCAACTCCGGCCCGTCGAACACGATCATCGTGACGACGTTCCCGCCGCCGACCTCGCCCCCCGCGCCGCCGACGGGGCTCGTCGCGACCGCGCTGTCGAGCACGCAGGTTCATCTGACCTGGGGCGACAATTCGAACAACGAAAAAGGCTTCAGGGTCTACCGCTCGCTCAACGGGTCGAGCTTCGCGGAGATCGCTAAGCCCGGCCCGAACTCGACCGGCTACACGGACGCCGGCCGCGCCGCGAACACGACCTACTGGTATCGCGTCCGCTCCTACAACGACGCCGGCAGCTCCGCCTACAGCAACACGGTGAGCGTCAGAACGCCGTAACAAAAGTGCTGAGTGCTGAGGACTGAGTGCTGAGTTAAAAACTCTTTCTTTTACTCAGTCCTCAGTCCTCAGCACTCATCACTGCTTTATCAATGAGAGTAGAGATTCCAGTCAGCATCGTCCCGGCGTCGGAGGGCGCGGTCGAGGTCGGCGTGCGTGAGAAGCGCGCGGGCGTCGGGGGCGGCCCCGGTTCGGGCGGCCCCGGCCGCGGCGTCAGATTCGGCGGGGGCAACGGCGCGGGCGGGCGCGGCCTCGCCAACCCCGGCGACGTGCTGCCGGTCATACGCTGGCTCTTCTACGGGTTCGTCTTCTCGCTGCCGTTCGAGACGGTCAACTCAGGTTTCCTTGAGCCGCCGACCCTCCTGGGCGGGCTGCTGCTGGCGTCGACGCTGCTCCAGCCGGGCGTCTTCCTGCGTTGGCCGCCGCGCGCCTTCTGGTGCTTCTTCGTCTACCTCTATTTCTCCGTAGCCATAGGGCCGCTGGAACCTGCCGTCTACCGCGCGGAGGTCATCGGCAAGCTCTTCCTGCTTTTCCAACTCGTCCTCCTGAGCTGGATCGCCTTCAGCCTGATGCGGGACGAGCGCGTGGCGAAGACGGCGCTCCTGACGCTCGTCGTGGCGTGCGGGCTGCTCTCCGTGTTGCAAGTCTCTGGCGTCGCGGCGCAGGCCACGGACGTGGGCGCGAAGGCCGAGCGCGTCACGGCCTTCGGCTTCCACCCGAACAACCTGGCCCGCATCCTGACGCTCGGTCTGCTCGCGGCGGTCGGCCTGACTTACGCCTGCGCCAGGAGCGTCATCAAGCCGCGCTTCCTGATCTGGCCGCTGGTCGTCACGATAGGCGTCGCGCTCGTGCAGACGGGCTCGCGCGGGGCGCTCCTGGCCGTCGGGTGCGGCCTGATGATTTTCGTCCTTAGCGGGCACAACCTGCTGACCAAGCTCCGCAACGTCGTCGGCGTCCTCGTCATCATGGCCTTCTTCGTCTGGGCCGGCTTCCAGTCCGAGAGCACGCGCATCCGCTTCGAGAAGACGCTTGAAGAGGGCGACATGGCGCGGCGCGAGCAGATTTACCCCGCGGCGTGGGAGATGTTTCAGGAGCGGCCGCTGCTGGGCTGGGGGACGATTGCGAGCACTTACGAATTGGGCTGGCGGCTGGGCCACATCGACGAGGACACGAAGAACCCGCACAACCTGATTCTCTACGGATTGGTCTCGACGGGAGTCCTCGGGGCGATTCCTTTGTTCCTGGGGACGGGGCTCGCCGTCTGGGCCGCGTGGAAGTCGCGGCGCGGGCCGCACGGCGTCCTGCCGCTGACGCTGATAACGGCCGTGCTCGTCGCCAACATGAGCGGCCTCTGGCTCTTCAACAAGCTGCACTGGCTCGTCATGGCCTACGCCGTCGCGACCATGCATTATCAATTGCGGACTGCGGATTTCGGATTGCGGATTAAAAAGACAAGAGCGCTCGTCGCGTCAACTGGCAGGCGGGCGGTTCCGCAAGCCACGTTTTCATCAATCCGCAGTCCGCAGTCCGCAGTCCGCAACTCTCTGTGATGTTGATTACCTTTTCAGGACTGGACGGGTCTGGGAAGTCCACGCTCGCGGAGTGTCTGCGCGAGAGCCTGGAGAAGCGTAACAAGCCTGTGGCGGTCTTCCACATGTACTACGACGTGGGCCTGCTCGCGTGCGCCCGCGCGCTCGCGAAGAGACTCGGCGGGGAAACTGTGCCGGAAACGAAGCGCGCGCACGCCCCGCGCGAGGCGAAGACGGGGGCGGCCCGCCTCAAGTCGGCGCTCGCCTGGAACAAGTCCCTGCGCCTGTGCGTCTACCCGTTCGACCTGTTGATCTTCCTCTGCTACCGCTTCTACATAGAGAAGCTCAGGCGGCGCGTCCTCATCATGGACCGTTATTTCTACGACACGCTGGTGGACGTGTCGGACGGGCGGCGCAGGCGGCGCGGCGTGCGCCTGCTGTCCATGCTGACGCCGCAGCCCAACGTGCCCGTGCTCGTAGACATCAGCGCGGAAGAGGCTTTCGCGCGCAAGGGCGAACATTCTGTGGACTACCTCAGCCGCCGTCGCCTGTCGTACCAGGAACTGTTCCCTAAGAGCGGCGGCGCGGTGGTGCTCGCGGGCGGCGACGATTTGACTGCCACGCGCAGCCGGCTTGAGCAGATAGTTCTGGAGAGGATGACGGCGTGACGGCGAACGAGAAAACGTGCGCGGCCTTCATTCTCAGGCTGCTCGCGGACGACGACGCGCCGACGCGCCCGCCGGACGCGCTCGGCTGGGACGAACTCGCGCGCATCAGCCGGCGCAACGTCGTGCTCGTCCGCGTGGCGCAGCGGCTGGAAGGCGCGCGCTCTCTCCCGCCCGCGTCTTTCGTCGCGGCAGTCGCGGAAGAGCGGCGGCTGAACGAAGAGAAGATGCGGCTCGTGCGGCACGTCAGCCGCGCGTGCGATGAGGCCGGGGTGCCGTTCATCCTCGCGAAGGCTTTTCACCACTACCCGGACATGGGCGACGACGTTGACCTGTACGTCCTCGGCCGCTCCGCGGACGTGGACGCCGTCGTCCTCAGGGGCCTGGACGTGGTCGCGCACAAGAGGAGTCTGACGGACAGGCTGGCGGCGGCCCGCTGCTACAGCGTGCGCGGGTCGAAGGCGAAGCTCGACATACACCACGGCCGCATGTGGGCCTACGGCGACCACGACTCGTTCATCGCCGCGCTCATCAAGAACGCGCGGCGCGTCACAGTCGAAGGGACGGAGTTCAACCTGCCGTCGCCGGAAGACCTGCTCGTCGTGGAGGCGACGCAGCGCGTCTACGGCCGCAGCAGCATACGCCTTGCCCCCGTCGTCAACACCATCGCGACGCTGAGAAGGGGCGCGCTCGATTGGGACTACGTCCTGCGCACGGCCCGCAAGTTCGGCGCGCTGCCGGGGCTCAGTTGCTACCTGACTTACGTTAATCAGATTCACAACGAAGTCTTCGGGCGCGAGTTGTTGACGGAAGATGAGGGCAAGGCTCTGGTGACGCGCGGGTGGGGGCGCGTCGAGTTCGCGGGCGGGGCGTACCGCTTCCCGCACCTGAGGGTGGCGCGCAAAGTCTACCTCAACATGTTCCGCTCGGCGGCCGTTTCCGGCAACTGGAAATCGCTCAGCCGGCTCTGCGTCACGCCGCTCGTCGCGGCGGCGGCCGTCGCTAGAAAGTCTGTCAGCCAATGATCGGGCGCAACACTCTGAAGCGGGCAGTCAAGCAGACGGCGGGCTGGGGCGCTGTCGTGGCGAAAGCGTTCGGCGCGCCGAACGCCAGCCCGCGCGCGTGCATCTTTTACTACCACCGCATCGCGAAACTGGACTTCGTGGACCCGCAGGTTGACGACTGGAACGTCACGCCCGAACTGTTCGAGCGCCAGATCAGTGCGCTCGCGGAAGTGTCGGAGTTCGTGCCACTGCTCGAACTGCCGCAAAGGCTCGCGACTCAGCGCGCCTCTTCGCGGCCGCTCGTCTGCCTGACGTTCGACGACGGGTACGCCTCCTTTTACGAGCACGCGCTGCCGGTCCTGAAGCGCTACGACGCCCCGGCCACGGCGTTCGTCGTGACGAGCCTGGTAGGCGAAGTGGAGCCCATGCCGTTCGACAAGTGGTCGCAGAAGAACAGGGCGCGGGCGGGCGCGGACGCCTGGCGCGCGATGACGTGGGACGAGTTGGAGGCGTGCGCGGCTTCGGGGCTCGTGCACGTCGGCGCGCACGGCGAGAAGCACCTGCGCGGGAGCCAGCTCACGCCGTCCGGGATGAGGGAAGAGGCCGAGGCGTCGCGCGCCGCCTTGCGCGCCCGACTGGGCGAGTCTGCCGCGCGCGCCTACGCCTACCCTTACGGCAGCAGCAGATTGAAAGACGTGTCTGACGAGTACGTCGCGGCCGTGCGCGGCGCGGGCTACGAGTTGGCCGTGACGACCGACTTGGGATTGGCACAGTCGGGGAGCGACCTCTTCCGGCTCCCGAGGATAGAGGCGCACGGGCTGGACGCGCCGGTCGTCGTCAAGGCGAAGGCCGCCGGCGCGCTCGCCACGTACAGGCTGGCGGATCACCTGCGGGTCGCGAATCGCAGCTTATGAACTCACGAGAGCGAATCCTCATCCTCGACGGGCACACGAACCAGGCGCTGGCGTGCGTCCGCTCGCTCGGCGTCGCGGGCTACGGGGTGCTGGTCGCGAGCCACCGCGCCTCGCCGCTGGCTAAGTGGTCGCGCCACTGCCGCGCGCACTTCAGGCTTGAGGGGCAGAGCACCGAAGCCTTCGCCGCCATGCGCGAGTGGGCCAAAAAGCAGGGCGTCCGGCTGGTGCTGCCCGTGACGGAGCGCTCGTGCGTGCTCCTGAACGCGGAGCGCGCGGCGTGGGAGGCCGAAGGGGTGATCGTCGGCTGCGCGCAGGACGAAGTGCTCACGCCCGCCTTCGACAAGGCACAGACTATGGCGCGCGCCGAAAAGTGCGGCGTGAGAATCCCGCGCAGCCACGCGCCGCGCTCGCTCGCCGAGGCGCTCGAAGCCGCGGAAGCAATCGGCCTGCCCTGCGTCGTTAAGCCGCGCTGGAGCAACGCCTGGGACGGCCGCGACTTTTCGCAGACCTTGAGTCCCGCCTACGTGGGCCGGCGCGAAGACCTCGCGCGCGAGATCGAGGCGCGCCGTCAGCACGCGGACTGGCCGCTCGTGCAGGAGTACGTCGCGGGCCAGGGCAAGGGCGTCTTCGCGCTCTGCGAGCACGGGCGCGCCGTGGCCTGGTTCGCGCACGAGCGCCTGCGCGACACGCGGCCCTCGGGCTCCGGCAGCAGCCTGCGCCGCTCCGTCAGGCTTGAGCCGCGCCTTCGCGAGCCCGCCGAGCGCTTGCTCTCGGAGTTGAAGTGGCACGGCCCGGCGATGGTCGAGTTCCGGGACGACGGCGCGGGCGCGCCGTGTCTGATGGAAGTCAACGGCCGCTTCTGGGGCTCGCTCCAGCTGGGCATAGACGCGGGCGTCAACTTCCCCCTGCTGTGGGTCGCCATCCTCAAAGGCGAGCGGGTCGAGCCCGCGCTTGAGTACGCGGAGGGCGTCACGCTGCGGTGGCTGTGGGGAGACATCAAGCGCTTCATGCGCATCCTGCGCGGCGCGCCGCCGGGCTATCCGGGCAAGTACCCCACGGTGATGCAGGGAGTCAAGGAGTTGTTCGGCCCGCAGCCCGCCGGGACTCGCCTCGAAGTCTGGCGCGCGGGCGACTTGTGGCCGGGGCTGGGCGAATGGGCAGGGGCGTTCAGAGAATTCCTCGCCTGGCGGACGCAGGGCCGGTCGAAAAAATCGGTCCAGAGTCTAAAGTCCAAAGTCCAAAGTCAGGAAGCTGGGTTTTGATTTCAGGTTGAAGTGTTGGAGGCTTTCCCCCGATGAAGACGGACGTTGTGATCAGAGAGGCCGGCCCGGAAGAGTTGGCGGCCTGGGACGAGCTGGTGGCGGGTTTTGAGAATTACCGCGTCGTCCACAAGCTGGGCTGGATGCAGTCGCTCGAAGCCTGCGTCAAAGGCAAACCGCTCTACCTCGTTTTCGAAAAGGAGGGCCGCGTCGTCGGCTGCCTGCCGGGATTTCTGGTCAACGTGGGGCCGCTCAAGCTGTTCGGCTCGCCGCTTCCGGGCTGGCAGACGCTGAGCATGGGGCCCGTGTTCGACCCCGAGCGTCTGTCGGCGCGCGAGATGGTCCCGCCGCTCGTCGCGTACCTAGAGAAAAATTACGGCGTCCACCACATAGAACTGCTGACGGACGGGCTCGACCCGGAGGTGATGGGGCGTGCGGGCTTTCAGTGCAAGCCGACGGCGACGTTCGCCGCGCCGATGTTTCCGAACGATGAGGCCCGGACGATGAGGAGGCTCAAGGAGAGCGCGCGGCGCAACGTGAAGCGCGCGATGAAGCTCGGACTCGTCGTCAAGTTCGAGGAGGACGAGAGTTTCGTCGACGAGCACTACGACCAGCTCGTGGAGGTTTACGCGCGCGGCGGGAACGCGATCCCTTTCACGAAGAAGCGCGCGCTCGAATTCTTCCGGCACATGAAGGCGAGCGGCAACCTGCTGGCCGTCTCGGTCCACCTGCCTGACGGCGGCCCCTCGATCGCGACGGGGACGTTCACGGTCGAGGGGAACGAGTTGCTTCTGTGGATGTGGGCGCACCGCACGCGCTATCGCTGGTACAGGCCGACGGAGTTGATGACCTGGACGGTGATGAAGCGTGCGATGGAGATGGGCTGCGACCACGTAGACTTCATGGGGCGCGGCGACTTCAAGGCGAAGTTCGGGGCCGAGCTTGGCGTGAGCAAGTACCGCTGGGTCCGCAGCCGCTACCGCTGGCTGCTGCACGTGCGCATGCTGGCCGAGCGCGGCTACCGCTGGCAGCAGGCGCTGCGCGGCCGCAGAACGCGCCAGCGCCTCGCGAGCGTCCTCGCCAGCGCGACGAAGCCTCTGGGAATGTGAAGAACAATGCGGAATGCTGAATTAAAGACAAATCGCTTTTCACTCATCGTTCCGCATTCCTCGTTCATCATTAGCTTTTTATGATGGTTCCTTTCATCTCGCTTCTGAAAAAACCTGTGGTTCGGCCGGCGGCCGCCGAAGAGTTCCTGCGCCTGTTCGGCGAGCACAAGCGGGACATCTACAGGAACCTGGACGCGTTCGGGATGAACTTCGCGCAGTTGGCCTTCCCGCTGCTCTACAGCCGGTGCCTGGAAGGTTACCGCGCGGAGGAGCGGCCGGAGTTTCTGCTGGTGACGAACCGCAAGCGCCACTTCGTGCTGCCGCTGACGACCGACCGGCAGGCGTTCCTGAGCGCCGTCGTCGAGTTGGTCTGCAAGGGCGGGAGGGTGACGGATTTTCTGGAGGTCCCGCACATGCCGAACCGGCCGAGCCGCTACCCGGAATACGTCTGCGAGACGGAGTTCCTGGCGAACCTGCCCGGCCGGCGCGTCAAGGCTTACCGCTACGACGTGAGGCGGCTTGAGGCGGCGGGCGTCACCGTCGAGGAGGGGCTGTTGGGGGCGGACGAGTTGTTCGAGCTGAACAGCCGCTGGTACTCGGATTTCGAATCACGCAAGGGCTTCAGGGCCGAGCGGTTCAGTGAGGCCGAGGCGGTCGTCTCGCTCGCGGACCGGTGCCGTGAGGACAAAGACCTGGTGCGCGTGTTCCGCGCGCTGGCCCCCGTCTGCGACGCGGCGTCTGTGCCCGCCCGCGTGGCGCGCAAGCTGTGCGGTTTTCTCATCACCTGCCGGCTGTCGGAAAACTACTGGGCCGCGGTCCTGAGCCGCTCGCTGTTCGAGTACTCGGGGCTGGGCCATTACATGTGGCAGCGCGCGGCGCAGGTCTACCTGCGCGAGGGCGTGCCGATGGAGAACGACAACAGCGCGGGCTTCGACCCGGCGCTCTCGGCCTACAAGCAGCGGTTCTCCAGCCAGCTCATCAGCCCCTACCACCTGAGCGCGCGGCGGCTGTCGAGGTTCCTCTGAGCGGATTTATGCCGATGGATAAACCGATTCGAGTTTTGATGGTCACGTGCGAGTGGCCCGGGCCGGGCCAGTCGAAGACCGCGCACTTCGTCAAGCGCCAGGCAGACTTCCTGCGCGCCGCGGGCGTAGACGTGGAAGTCTTCGCGTTCAACAGCGCCAAGAACCCTTTCAACTACGCGCGGGCCTGGGCGCGGCTGCAACTCAAACTGAGGCGCGGGCGGTACGACCTCGTGCACGCCCAGTTCGGCCAGAGCGGCATCGTGGCTTTGCCGAAGCGACTCCCGCTCGTCGTGACCTTCAGGGGCAGCGACCTGCTCGGCATCGTCGGCGAGAGCACGGGGCGCTACACGCGCCTGAGCGGGATTCAGAAGAAGGTGAGCCGGATCGTGGCCCGGCGCGCGGACGCGCGCATCGTCGTTTCCGAGCACATGAAGCAGAACCTCCCTCCCGGCACGGACGCGCACGTCGTCCCTTCTGGAATTGACTTCGAGCTGTTCAAGCCGGCGGCGAAAGACGAGGCGCGCCGCCGCCTGAATTTACCGGCGGACGAGCGCCTGGTTCTCTTCGTCGGGCGGCCCACGCAGGCGAGGAAAAGGTTCGAGCTGGCGGAGCGCGCCGTGGAGGTCTTGAACGAGACGACGCCCGCGCGTCTCGTCGTCGCCTGGAAAGTCGCGCACACGGACGTGCCCCTCTACATGAGCGCCTCGGACGCGCTCGTCTTCACCTCGATGCAGGAGGGCTCGCCGAACGTCGTCAAGGAGGCGCTGGCGTGCGACCTGCCTGTGGTCTCCGTGCCCGTGGGCGACGTTGAAGAAAGACTGAAGGGGATCGAAGGCTGCGAGTTGTGCGCGGACGAGCGCCCGGAAACAATCGCCGCCGCGCTTCGGAAAGTTTTGGCAAGGGGTGGGCGCGTCGCCGGCCGCGAGGCCGTCGCGCACCTGGACGAAAATCTAATCACGGCCAGGGTGATTGATATTTACAGGAGTGTCCTGGCGAAACAAACGGTGTCGGAACAGACACAGTTGATGAGCAGAGTATCGCAGGCCGGTAGGTAGACTGGTTGCCTCTTCCGCTTGCGACCCCGTGCGGCTCAGGTCATCTAGAAGGGCGTGTCTCGCGGCGCACTTCTTTTTTTAGCTTCAGCTCTGAAAGGAGAGCTTTCCCAAATTTCAACCGCAGGCCGTGAGTAGGTCCATCCGACTGCCCAACGCCCGCGGCTGGTGTAGATCTCAGTCGCAGTAAGAAGTGACGGGGAAGGCCGTCAAAAATCGACCGCGAGTGGAGCCCTAATCTTGCTCCCCACTCGCGGTTTAGTTCTACCGGCCGGCCCTGTCAACTGAGTGTGGGCCGGGGAGCGCCCGCCAGCGCCCCCCGGTCTTTACATCAACCTCCAACCTTCTCGGGGAAGAAAGTCAATGCAACCAAATCCTATCATAATAGAGGAGACTGCCGCCCAGATGCCGGACGCCGAGTTCGGCGAAGAGGCGGCGGCCCTCGCCTCCGCCCAGTCACAGCTTCTTGACGCCAACGCGCTCCCGTTCCACAGGGAGTTCGCGGCGCAGGATTACGACCTCTCAATCCTGCCGGACACGGCCGTCGAGCGCGTGCTGCGCAAGCGCAGCCTCTACTCGACGCGGCCCGCGGGCCGGCGCTTGCTCTACCGCGCGACCAAGCGCGGCGTCGACGTGACGGTCGCGGCCACGCTGCTCCTGCTGACGCTCCCCGTCTTCGTCGTCGTCGCCCTGGTCATCAAGGCGACGAGCCGTGGGCCAGTTTTCTTCCGCCACAAGCGGCTCGGGCGCGGCGGCCGGGAGTTCGGCTGCCTCAAGTTCCGCACGATGGTCGTGGACGCCGAGGAGTTGCTCAAGCGCGACGACCTCCTGCGGCACAAGTTCGAGCAGGATTACAAGATCAAGGACGACCCGCGCATCACGCGCGTCGGCCGCATCCTGCGCAAGACGAGCTTGGACGAGCTGCCGCAACTCCTCCACGTCCTCGGCGGCGGGATGAGTCTCATCGGCCCGCGCCCCATCGTCCGCCCCGAACTCGGCAAGTACTCCATCTACGGGAACAAGCTGCTGACGGTGAAGCCCGGCCTGAGCGGGCTCTGGCAGGTCTGCGGCCGCTCGGACACGACCTACCCGCAGCGCGTGATGATGGACATGCACTACATAGACCACCGCTCGCTCACGCTCGACATGCGCCTGATGCTCCTGACCGTCGTCGCCGTCGCGCGCAAGAGCGGGGCGTGTTAGGAGCAGCAGGCAGTAGGCAGTTAAAAACATGCCGCAGAATCTTGACGCTTTAAGGCTCAGGCTTAAGGCAGCCGACGCTCAACGACTGCCCGCCGCCCACTTTTAGTTATGCGAATTCTTTTCGTGGCACAAATCTTCCCGCCGGAGATGGGGGCGGCGGCGAATCGCCTGTACCCCATGGTGCGCCAGTTCGTGGCCGCGGGGCACGAGGTGATGGTCGCAACGGGGATGCCGAATTACCCGCGCGGCGAGGTCTTCCCGGAGTACAAGGGGAGGCGCGTCATGCGCGAGGAGGTAGACGGCTACACGGTGTTGCGCACGAACTACTTCACGACCCCGCGCAACCAGTCCAAGTGGGCGCAGCTCCGCAACTACCTGGGCTTCATCCCGGCGGCGCTGCGCGGGGGCCGCCGCGCGGGGAAGCTCGACGTGGTCTTCGTCACCTCGCCGCCCATCTTCTCGGTCGTCCCGGCGATACTCCTGGCGAAGACGCGCGGCGCGAAGCTCGTCCTAGACGTGCGCGACCTGTGGCCGGACGAGTTACTGACCTACGGCGGCTTCCGCGAGGACTCGGCGGCCGTGCGCGTCACGCGCTCGATTGCGCGCTGGGCCTACCGCGAGGCCGACTGCGTCGCGGGCACCACCGAGGCCATCCTCGACGCGGTGGTCGAGCGCGGCGTCGAGCGCGACAAGACTTTCTTCCTGCCGAACGGGGCCGACCTTGAATTGTTCCGCCCGCTGCCGCCGCAGAACGAATTGTCCGCACAGTACCCGTTCGGTGATCGCTTCGTCGTCATGTACTCGGGGCTCTTCGGCATCAAGCACAGCCTGGAAGTCCTGCTCGAAGCGGCGGAGATTTTGAAAGAGCACAAGGAGATTGTCTTCTTCCTGCTCGGCAACGGCGCGCGGCGCGACGCGCTCGTCGAGGAGGCGAGGGCGAAGGGCCTGGACAACGTCATCTTCGGCGACGAGCGCGGGGTGAAAGAGATTCCGCACCTGCTGGCGCGCGCAGACTTGTGCTTCGCGGCCGTCCGGCCCGAGCCGTACCCGAAGAAGGTCGTCTCCGTGAAAGTCTTCGAGTACCTGGCCTGCGAGAAGGCGGTCGTGGGCGCGCTCAGTGGTGAGAGCGCGCGCGTGCTCGGAGAGTCCGGCGGGGGGATAGTCGTCGAGCCCGGCGACGCGCGCGCGACCGCCGACGCCATCCTGGCCCTTTACCGCGACCCCGCGCGCCGCGCGGAGATGGGGCGCGTGGGCCGCCGCTACGTCGAAGAAAACTACTCGCGCTCCGCCTGGGCCGCGCGCCTTGAGCGCAGGGTGAGCGCGATGCTTCCGCCCGCACGCGAGACACAGCCCGCCTACCAGGCAGGCGACTGAGATTGCGGGATGCGGATTTCAGATTGCGGATTGGCACAAAACTTCGCGCCCTTGCGCTTTCGCGTGGGACAACTTTTTCACGCAAAGTCGCGAAGGCGCGAAGACAGACTTGACGCATTCTTTTCAATCCGCAACCCGAAATCCGCATCCCGCAATATGAAAAGGTCGTTAGTTCTGCTCCTCGCGCTGCCCGTGCCGGTAGTGGCCGCGCTCGTGGTCTTTCATTTTCGCGGGGCCGCGCCGCAGGGGAGTGAGCAGTCGGTTCGCGGCGGCCCGACGCCGAATCTGGCGTCGGTTCCGGGCGCGCAGGCGATCACGAGCCTGACCGTCAGCCCCGCGGCGGCCGTGGGCGGCGACTCTTCAATCGCGACGATCACTTTAAGATACCCCGCCGAGGCGGGCGGGGCCGTCATCAGTCTCTCGACCGAAGGCCCCGCAATCACGCACGCGCCGAAGAGCGTCACCGTCCCCGCGGGCCAGAGGAGCGTGAGTTTCGCCGTCACGACCGAGCGTGTCGCGGCGCAGACGACCGCCAGCCTCCGCGCCTCTTACGCGTCCGCCACGCAGGCGGAACGGTTGACGCTTCTGCCGCCGGAGCGGCCCGGCTGGTACGTCGCACCCGACGGCAGCGCCAGGGGGCGCGGCACGAAAGATTCGCCGTGGGATTTGGCGACGGCGCTCGCGGGCCGCAAGGAGATCAAGCCGGGCGACACCGTCTGGCTCGGCGGCGGGCGCTACGCGGGCGCTTTCACCAGCACGCTCGAAGGCGCGCTCGACGCGCCCGTCATCGTCCGCGCCGCCCCGAACGAGCGCGTGACGATTGACCGCGCGGGGGTGAGCGAATCGAAGCAGCCCGCCCTGAAAGTGAAGGGCGCGCACGTCTGGTTCTGGGGGATGGAAATTACGAACTCGAACACGGACCGCAGCCGCAAGAGCCCTTACGAGGGGCGCGACGAGCCCTGGCGCGGCTCGGGCGCGGACGTGTACGCCCCCGGCGTCAAGTTCATCAACATGGTCTTTCACGACAACGGCCACGGCGTCTGGGACAAGCAGGACGGGACGGAAATCACGGGCTGCCTCTTCTTCTACAACGGCAACAACAAGCGCGAGCACGGCCTCTACGTCGGGAACAGCGCTGGCACAAAATACATCACCGACAACGTCCTCTTCGCGCAGGGCGGCTACGGCATCCTGGCACACTCCGACTCGCCCAAAAGCGCGCAGAAGGGGATTCACCTCGAAGGCAACGTCAGCTTCGACAACGGCGCGCTCACCCTGGACGACCAGACGACCGGCAACATACAGGTGGGCGGGGTCGAGGGCGTCTCGGCCGAGCGCATCGTCCTCAAGAACAACTACGTCTACAACTCTCCGGGAAGCGCGGCCGCCAAGAACAACGGCATACGCCTCGGCTACGAGGACAAGAACAACCGCGACGTTAAGGTGCTGGACAACTACATCGTGAGCAGCCGGCCGCTGCGCCTCTGGTGGTGGCAGTCGGTCGAGTTTCTGGGGAACACCATCTACTCGCAGAACGAAGCCCTGGACCTGTTGACCGCGCAAGGCGCGACGACGGCCGCCTACCGCTGGGACTTCAACACCTACTTCAGCGGGGGGCGGCGGGGGCTCTCCTTCGTGCGCGGCGAAGACGCCTACGACTTCGCGCGCTGGCGCGAGGCGACGCGCCTGGACGCGCACAGCCAGTTAGTGCAGCGCGACAATCTGCGGCCCGAGGGGACGGCCGTCTTCCTGCGGCCGAACAGGTACGAGGCGGGCCGCGCCAACGTCGTCGTTTACAACTGGGAATTGCGCGACGAGGTCGCCGTGGACTTTGGCACAATTCTGCCGAAGGGCGCTGGCTATGAGGTGCGCGACGCGCAAAACTACTTCGGCGAGCCCGTAGCGGCCGGCACGTACGACGGCGCTCCCGTCCGCCTACCGATGAAACTGAAGCAGGTCTCGACGCCCGTCGGGCGTGTGGAGCGCGCGCCCGGGCACACGTCGCCCGAGTTCGCCGTCTTCATTCTTCGTCAAATCTCTAAACCGAATAACAAACCGGGTGCGGAGAGTCTGAAGTCCGGGGCGAAAGTGGGCGAATAAATTCCGAGCCCGCTTTCGTGCCCGTCTCCCCAAACCAAGACTTCGGAGAGCATAAGACCCATGACCGAATCAAACACCTTCCAAATCGTGGCCGTGGACTGCTGCGAGCACCTGCTCGCGGCGCTCGGCGAGGGGCTGCCGTCGCGGTTCACGACCATCACGACGAGCGACAACGCGCGCATCAGCGAGGCCGACAACAAGGTCGATCTCATCGTCATAGGGCTCGCGCGCTACCCCGTCCGCCGCCTCTTCATCAGCCAGTTGCGCCGCATCTACCCCGAAGTCCCCGTGCTCATCATCCGCCGCGCCGTCGAGAACGGGACGGGCGGCGCTAGCGTCTGCGGCGAGTTCATCCTGAGCGACCGCGCCGGCCGGACCGATTTGGAGATCGTGGGCGCGCTGAGGCCCGTCCTGCCGTTCAAGCCGTGCGCGTGCACGCAGAAGGCTTCGAGCTACGACCTCGTGCGCCGCGTGGTGCGCGTCATCGCGGAGAAGTACCCGGACCCGGAATTGAATCTGGCACAGGTGGCCGAAGAACTGCCCATCTCGCCCATCTACCTTTCGCGCATCCTCAACCGCAAAGTCGGCATCAGCTTCCGCCAGCTCCTGCGCCACACGCGCATCGAAGAGGCCAAGCGGATGCTCGCCTCGCGCCACTACAGCGTCAAGGAGGTGGCCGAGCGCGTCGGCTTCTCCGACTGCCACTACTTCTCGCGCAGCTTCAAGGAACTGACCGGCCAGAGCGCGAGCGAGTTCCGCGCGCACGACCCCATTTTCAGTTGACGCGGGGGCCGCACACGCCTCACGACCCCCGCGACCCCTGAATTCCTCTCGTGTACGATTTCTCGTAAGTCTTCCGAGAATCCGTAAACACCCTCCGAGCGGATGTTGTTTTCCTGTTACATCTGCCGGATTTTCTTGACTTCACGTTACGGGCGAATTAAGTTTCACCCGTACCTGCGGCGCTTTCTTAAAGACCCAAAGCCTCCCCCGCGCCGGAAGTGCATGCCCGGCGGCAGGCGCGCAGGCCCTTCGCGGCCGCTCTCGCACGCGCCCTCGAACCATTTTCACTCCCCGACGGCCTGGTCTTCTTGCCGTTGATTTCAAGTTAGGGGCAATATGTTCGGTCTCATGCCTCGTACCATACGCCACGGGTCCATCGTCGCCGCGCTCGTCCTGGCCGCGTCCCTCGTCGCCTGCTTCCTGGCCCGCCCGGCGCTCTCGGCAAACCAATCAAACCCGCAAGACGCGGGGCAGCAAGAGTCTCCACGGCCCGAAGCGCAGCGGCCGCAGGAAGGCCGCAGCCCCTTGGCGCAGTCGCCCGTCCTGGAAGAGTTCAAGCGCTGGGCCGAGCAATTCAAGCTCGGCGGGACGACGGCCGCCTCGGAGCAGGAGGGCCGCGAGCTTGCGCGCCAGCGGCGCGAGGTGATGGCGCGCCTCGTCGAGGAAGACCCTCGGAGCGCCGTCGAGCAGGCCGTTCCCGCGCGCGTCAGGGAGAGGCTGCCGGAAGAGATTCGCCGCGAGGTCGAGCAGGAGGTCAGCGGCTACGGCGATTACCTCGTCCTGATCTACGACGAGGCGGACCCGCAGACGGGCGAGTTCGTCCGCTCGCGCACCGAGCGCAAGGTCGTGCTCGACGGGAAGACGTACCGCGCGAGCGTCTACGGCCGCAAACTCGGGATGACGACGAAGCTCAACGTCCCGCTCCGCGGCGTGGTCATGGGCGACGTGATCGCGCTGGCCGAGAGCCCCGTCAGAATCCTGTCGGACGAAGAGCGGGGTGCTGCTTCGACCGGGCGGGGGATTGACGCGGAGGTCGGCGGGCGCGTGCTCCACTTCGAGACTCGGGAGGAACTGGACCGATTCGAGGAGGAGTTGAAGAAGCACGAGATGACCATCAACCCCGGCCGCTCGGGGAAGTCGAAGGAGGCAGAGGGGGCCGCGGCGGCGGACTCGGAGGCCCAGGCCCCCGTGAGCGGCGCGACCTCCACGTCCGCCTGGACGCAGGGGGCTAAGACCGTCCTCATGATTCGCGTCGACTTCTCAGACATGCCGGGCGAGCCCGTGGACGCGAACGGGAAGACGCTGACCGTGGCGAGCGCGCAGGCGCTTCTGAATTCGGAGGCCAACGATTTTTACAAGGCCAACTCCTACAACAAGACTTCCATCGCGGGGACCGTCACCAAAGTGCTGAGGATGCCGCTGACGGCCAAGACGTACGGCGACAGAGACGACCCCTTTCAGTTGATGGAAGACGCGCGCGCCGCCGCCCGCGCCGCCGGCTACGACACGAACAATTTCAACCTCGACATCGTCGTCTTCAAAAGAATCACAGCCTTCGCGTGGGCGGGCCTCGGCTACATCGGCGCGAAGGGGAGTTGGCTCAACGGCTTTTTCACCATCCGCGAGACGAGCCACGAACTGGGCCACAACTTCGGCCTCAACCACGCGAACCTCTGGAAGACCACGGACGGCACCGTCACGGGCCGCGGCGCGAGCCAGGAGTACGCCAACCCCTTCGACGCGATGGGCGGCGGCCGAACGACCGTCACGCACCACTTCAGCACCTGGTACAAGACGCTGATGGGCTGGCTGCCGAACACGGGCGTGCAGACGGTGACGGCCGCCGGGACCTACCGCCTTCAGCCGCACGACTTCATCAACTCCGCGGGCCGCCGCGCCTTAAAAATCCCGCGCGACTGGAACAGTTTCTACTGGGTGGAGTTTCGCCAGGCGATTACGGAGTACCCGGCCGTCGCGGGCGGGGCCGTCGTCTTCTGGGGCTACACCGAGAACACCAAGAGCAACCTGCTCGACATGACGCCGAAGTCGACGGCCGGCGCGGACGACTCGCCGCTCGCCGTCGGCCAGTCCTTCACGGACTCGACCAACGGCATCAAGATTACAGTCGTCGGCAAGACCAGCACGACGCCCGCGCAGCTCGACGTGAAGGTCACTTACACGACCAACCTGGACAGGCTCGTCGTCAACCCCCCGACCATCGTCGGCGGCGGCACGATCAACTGCGCGGTCACGCTGAACGCGCCGGCCCCCATGATGGGCGCGGAAATCAAACTCGCCGACAACGTCGCCGCGACCACCGTCCCCGCGACCGTGTTCATCCCACAGGGCCAGAGGATGGTCTCTTTCCAGATTAAGACGGCCCAGGTCGCCGCGGCGCAGGCGGGCACGCTCACGGCGAGCTTCAGGGGAGTCAGCAGGACCAGCCCGCTCACTGTCGAGCCGCTGGCCGTCTCGTCTCTGACCCTGAGCAGGTCGGCGGTCGGCGGCGGGGCCAACGTGACGGCGACCGTGACGCTGAACGGCGTCGCCCCCTCCTCGGGCGCGGGGGTCACGCTCTCCGACGACATTCCCTCGGCCACGACGCCGGCGAGCGTCACCGTCCCCTCGGGCGCAAAGACCAGGACCTTCACGGTCACGACCACGGCCGTCGCAACCAGCGAGAGCGGGACAGTCACGGCGAGCCTCGGCGGGGTGACGAAGAGCGCGGCGCTCAAGGTCGACCCCATTACCCTCGTGTCCTTCACGGTCCTGCCCGCCTCGGCGGCGGGTGGGGCGAAAATCACGGGGACGCTGGCGCTGAACGGCCCCGCGCCGCCCGAGGGGCTCGCGGTTAATTTGAGCGACAACATCCCCGCGACCACGCTCCCGGCGCAGGTCACGATCCCCGCCGGCGCGACGAGCAAGACTTTCTCCATCACCTCGTCCAGGGTGGACGCGAATCAAAGCGGCACGGTCACGGCCAGGAGCGGGGCAGTGACAAAGACGGCCCCGCTCACGATCCGGCCGCCCGCGCTCAACGCGCTCAAGCTCAACCCTGCGTCAGTCGCGGGCGGCAAAGACGTGACTGGCACAGTTTCTCTGGACGGCCCGGCCCCGCCTTCTGGCGCGATCATCACGATCTCGGATAATTTGGCGAGCGCCACGACGACGCCGAGCGTCACGATTCCGGCGGGCGCTGTGAGCGCTAGTTTCACCATCAGCACCGTCGTGGTCGACGCCAAGCAGACCGGCGCGGTCACGGCCAGCCGCAACGGAGTCACGAAGACGGCCGCGCTGATTGTCAGGCCCGCGAGCATACAGTCTGTCACCGTCAGCCCGAACTCCATTCGGGGCGGAAGCAGCGCGACCGGCACCGTCGTCCTGGAGACGACCTTCGCCAGCGACGTGGTCGTGACCCTCTCGGACAATCTGCCGGCGACGGCCATCCCCGAGAGCGTGACCGTGCCGGCGGGGAGCATGAGCGCCACTTTCCAGGTTGCGACGACGTATGCGCTGCCGAGCCAGCAGGGGACGCTGACGGCGACGGCGGGCACGGAGAGCAGGAGCGTGAGCCTGTCCGTCGTCAACACGCAGTCGCAGCTGCTCGGGAACACGAGCTTCGAGTCCGGCGCGTTCCCCTGGGTCATCTACCCCGGCGGCGAAAGTAAGGTCATCTATCATTCGACGGACGGCGAGGCTTACTCCGGCCAGTACATGGCCTTCCTGGGGGGCTACACGACCACGCCCTCCGAGTATTTTTACCAGGAGGTCACGATTCCATCGGACGCCATCTCCGCGGACCTCACGTTCCACCTGCGTTTGTACACTCAGGAGGGCAACTGGAACGCGCCCAATGACACGATGGAAGTCCAGATACAGGACGGCAACGGGCAGGTGCTGGCGACCGTCGCCGCCTACTCGAATCTGGACACCCCCGTTTGGTACGAAAGAAAGGTCGTAGACCTTTCGGCCTACAAGGGGCAGACGATACGCGTCTACTTCCTGGGCAAATCGAATCAGGACAGCCTCCAAACCTTCTTCTACGTAGACGACGTGACGCTCGACGTGATTCGGTAAGGGTTGAGCGGTAAGAGATTCATAGAGTACGCGGAGGGGCGCAAAGAGATGTTGAGCGGTATTCAACTCTCTGCGCCCCTCTACGCGTCTCTGCGGTGAGTCTCACTTAGAGATTACTCCCCTTCGAACCGACTCACTCTCCTGAAATTCTTGACTTCGCGCGGCCGCGGCTTTAACTTTCACCTCGTTTTCGTCTCTTGAGGTCATCGGGGTTTCTCGCACGGAGTAGATATGTTCTCGCCATTCCCTCGCCGCCGGCGTCAACTCGCTTTCGCCCTGGCGCTGACCGTCCTCTTCGGCCTCCTCCCGTCTCGCGCACTGTCTGCGCGGCCTGACAGCCTTCAGGAAAGTTCACGCAAGCCCTCCGCGCAAGCGCCCGAAGGCCGCAGCCCTCTGGCACAATCACCCGTCCTCAAAGAATTCGACAGGTGGGTCGAGCAGTTCAAGCTCGGCGGCACCGTCGCCGCGTCAGAGAAAATGGGGCGCGAGTTGGCCGGGCGCAGGCGCGCCGTGATGGCCGGGCTCATCGAGGAAGACCCGCGGAGCGCGGTTGAATTGGCCGTGCCAGCGGGCGTCAGGCGGAAACTGCCTGAGAGCGTCCGGCGCGAGGTCGAGGAGGAAGTCAGCGGCTACGGCGACTACCTGGTGCTGGTGTCCGACGAGATTAATCCGCGGACGGACGAGTTCGTGCGCTCGCGCGTCGAGCGCAGGGTCGTGCTCGTCGGGAAGACCTACCTTGCGCGGGTCTACGGCCGGAAAGAAGCGATGACGACGAAGCTCAACGTCCCGCTCCGCGGCGTGGTCATGGGCGACGTGATCGCGCTGGCCGAGAGCCCCGTCAGAGTCTTGGGCGTCGAAGAGAGTGATTCGCCCGCGGCCGCGCCGGGCATCAACGCCGAGGTGGGCGGCAGACTCCAGCGCTTCGAGAGCCGCGAGCAGTTGGAGAGCTTCGAAGAGAAGTTGAAGATGCAGGAGGCTGCAATCGGCCCCGGCGTCTCGGCGGGAGCCCCGAGCGACAATGTCACGGCCGCGTCCGCCTGGACGGAAGGGGCGAAGACGGTGCTGCTCATGAGAATTGATTTCTCTGACAAGCCGGGCGAGCCCGTCGAGAGTTACACCAACGTCAAACTCACGCCCGACCGCGCGCGCGCCTTGATAGACACCGAGTGCAGCAATTTTTACAGGAGCAATTCCTACGGCAAGACCTCGCTGAAGGTCACGACCACGCCGGTGCTCCGCATGCCGCAGGCGGCCGCCTTCTACACCGCGAACAACAACTACCTACAGTTGATGGCCGACGCGCGCGCCGCGGCGAAGGCGGCCGGCTTCGACACCGCCAATTTTAATTTGGACGTGGCCGCGTTCTCGGGCGTGGACTTTGTCTGGGCGGGCCTCGGTTACATAGGCGCGAAAGGCGTCTGGCTCAACGGCTATTTCGACCTGCACATCGTAGCTCACGAACTGGGCCATAACTTCGGCCTCAACCACGCGAACCTCTGGTACACGTCGGACGGCAGCGTCACCGGCGCGGGCGAGAGCCTGGAGTACGGCAACATGTACGACACGATGGGCGACGGCGACAACTCCGGCTTCGCCCACTTCAGCGCCTGGTACAAGAGTCTGCTCAACTGGCTGCCAGACACGGGCGTCCAGACGGTGACGGCGAACGGGACCTACCGCCTGCAGGCGCACGACTCCGCGACGGACGCGGGCCTGCGCGCCCTGAAAATCCAGATAGACGCCTCGACTTATTACTGGGTGGAGTTCCGCCAGGCGGTCGCCAATAACAAGTGGCTCTCCGACGGGGCGGTCATCTACTGGGGCTACGCGACGAACAGGCAGAGCAACCTGCTAGACATGACGCCGGGCTCGCCCGACTACGGGCTGGACGCCCCGCTCGGCGTCGGCAAGACTTTCACGGACGCCAAAAACGGCATCAGGATAACAGTCCTTTCCAAGACCGAGACGACGCCCGCGGCCCTGGAAGTCTCCGTCACCACCAGCAACGGCTTCGCCCCGCTCACGCTGGGCTCGCTCGCCTTGAATAAGCCTGCCGTCGGAGGCGGCGGCGCGGTCACTGGCACAGTGACCTTGACCGGCGCGGCACCCGCGGGGGGCGCGGTGGTCACCTTGAGCGACGACCTCGCGGCCGCGACCGTCCCGCCGAGCGTCACCGTTCCCGCAGGGACCAAGACCAAGACCTTCACGATCACGACCGCGGCGGTCGCGAGCAGCCAGGGCGGGACGGTCACGGCGAGCTACGGCGGCGCTAGCAAGGCCGCGTCGCTCACGGTCGAGCCGATTGCCCTTCTTTCCGTCAAGGTCAACCCGAGTTCGGCCGCAGGGGGGGTCAACATCACGGGGACGGCCGTACTGAACGGACCCGCGCCGGCCGGCGGGTTGGTGGTCGCCCTGAGCGACAACATAGCGGCCACGACCGTCCCCGCGAGCGTGACCGTCCCCGCTGGGGCGAGCAGCAAGACTTTCGTCATCACGTCCGTCATCGTGAATTCGGCCCAGACCGGGACGGTGACGGCGAAACTCGGGGCCGTGACGAAGACGGTCGCGCTCACCATCCGCCCGCCCGTGCTCTCCTCGGTCAAGCTCAACCCCGCCTCGGTCGCCGGCGGCAACGACGTAACTGGCACAGTTTCTCTGGACGGCCCGGCGCTCTCCGCGGGCGCGCTCGTCGCGCTCTCGGACAACCTGACCGCGGCCACGACTCCCGCGAGCGTCACGATTCCGTCCGGCGCGCGGAGCGCGACTTTCATCATCAAGACTTCCGCCGTTGGTGTGAAGGAGACTGGCACGATTTCGGCCAGCCGCAACGGGGTCACGAGGACCGCGGCCCTGACCGTGAGGCTCCCAGGCGTGCAGTCCGTGACGGTCAGCCCGAACCCGATTCCGGGAGGGAGCAGCGCCACCGGGACCGTAACGCTGGAGCGGCTGTCGCCCGTCAACACCGTCGTCACTCTGAGCGACAACCTCGCGGCGACGACCGTGCCGGCCAGCGTCACCGTGCCGGCCAACACGCTCAGCAAGACGTTTACGATTACGACGACGCCCGTCCAGTCGAATCAGGCGGGCGTGCTGACGGCGGCGGCCAACGACGTGACCCGCACCCTGACCCTGAAGGTCAACGTCAACACCACCTCCACATCTCAACTGCTCCTGAACCCAGGCTTCGAGCTGGGGCGCGTCAACTGGGTATCGAATAACATCAACAAGGTGATTACCAACTCCGTCTCGCCGACGCGCACGGGCGCGTGGGTCGCGTGGCTGGGCAGTTTCAGCGGGCTCGCTGGCACAGAATTTTTGTACCAGGACGTGACGGTCCCCGCGAACGCCGTCTCCGCGACGCTCACCTTCTACCTGATGCCGATTTCGGAAGAGACAACCACGACGCTCCAGAACGACACGCTCAAGGTTCAGATCAGAAACGCCGCCGGGGCCGTCCTGGCTACTCCCGCCACCTTCTCTAACCTGAACCTGCCGCTCTTCGGCTACGAGCAGCACACCGTCAATCTCTCCGCCTACAAAGGGCAGACCGTCCGCGTCTACTTCCTGAACACCTCCAACGCCAGCCTGTTCACCTGGTTCTTCATAGACGACGTGACGCTCGCCGTGACTCGATAACGGCACGGCTTGCCCCGACGCGGAGGTGTTTGGTAAAATCCGTGTTGCTTGAATAGGCGGGGTGAGAGCCGACGGCTTTGACCTCTTTCAAATTTTCGACAGCGAGCTCCAGAAGACCTTCGTCATGTTGTTGACGCGAACTCGAACGACGTTTCGATTTTAACGCGAGCGGCACGCCCCGAGCGGGCCGCGCCGGACGAGGGCGCTTCTGTCGGATCAGACCTGAGCAAGTTATTCCCAAAGCGGGACTGCAAAATTCGATTGGCGCTTCCTTTCGTCCGCGAGGGTTCGTCGCTTCGCGCGTGACGCGGCGGCGAGGGGACTGTGGGCGCAGGCTTTTTTTGAGCCGCGGCCGCGTCCCGGGCCACAGGCGAAAGACCTTCGGAGTTGAAGGGAGCAAGTTAAGATGAGCGAGATTAACGTCCAAATTAAGGAAGGGCAGCAGGCGCGCGTCCCCGCGGGCGTGACCGTCGCCGAGGCGCTCAAGCAGCTCGACCGCGACCTGGCTAAGCAGTCGCTCGCGGCCCGCGTCAACGGGCGCGAGGTCGACTTGGCTTACACCCTCGGCCCGCAGGGCGAGAACGGCGAGACGGTTCAAATTGAGCCCGTGCTCCCGCAGACGCTCGAAGGACTGGACGTGATCCGCCACTCCACGGCGCACCTTCTGGCCGCGGCCGTGCTCGACCTCTTTCCTGGCGCACAACTGGGCATCGGCCCGGCGCTTCTGGACGACCCGCGCTACGGCTTCTTCTACGACGTGATCGCGCCGCGCCCTCTGACCGAAAGCGATTTGCCGGTCATCGAGAAGCGCATGCGCGACATAGCCAAGCGCAACCTGGCCTACCGCCGCGACGAGATTCCGAAGGCGGAGGCGCTGCGCCTCTTCGACGAGCGCGGCGAGCCCTTGAAGTGCGAGTTGATTGACGAGAAGGCGGGCGACGTGGTGAGCGTCTACTACATCGACGGCTCACCCTTCCTGGACTTCTGCCTCGGCCCGCACGTCCCGAACACCAACCGCCTGCGCGCCTTCAAACTCCTGAGCCTGGCCGGCGCGTACTGGAAGGGTGACGCCGAGCGCACGCAGATGCAGCGCATCTACGGCACCGCCTTCGCGACTCAGGAAGAGCTCGAAGCGTGGGTCAAACAGCGCGAGGAGGCGGAGAAGCGCGACCACCGCCGCCTGGGGCGCGAGCTTGACCTCTTCTCGATTCAGGAGCAGTACGGGCAGGGGCTCATCTTCTGGCACCCGAAGGGCGCTATGGTGCGCAAGATGATGGAGGACTACCTGTACGAGGAACTGGCCCGGCGAAACTACAGTCTCGTTTACACGCCGCACATCGCGCGCCGCGAGTTGTGGCAGACGAGCGGGCACGAGCAGAACTACGGCGACTCCATGTTCGCGCCGACCAAGCTCGAAGAGGCGGAGTTCCGGCTGAAGCCGATGAACTGCCCGTTCCACATAGGCATCTTCAAATCGCAGCAGCGCTCCTACCGCGACCTGCCGCAGCGCTACGGCGAGATGGGCACCGTCTACCGCGCGGAATTGTCCGGCACGCTGCACGGGCTGATGCGCGTGCGCGGCTTCACCGTCGACGACGCGCACCTCTTCTGCACGCCGGAGCAGATCGACAGGGAGATCGGCGACTGCGTCGACTTCGTCGTCGAGGTGCTCAGGACTTTCGGCTTCGCCAAGGTGAAGTTCGAGCTGTCGGTCAAGGGGAGCGACACGAGCAAGCATTACCTCGGCACGGAAGAGGATTGGGCGAAGGCCGAGGGCGTGCTGGCCGCGGCGCTCGACGCGCGCGGCGTGAGTTACGAGCGCATCGAAGGCGAGGGGGCGTTCTACGGGCCGAAGATTGACATTAAAGTCGAGGACGCCATCGGCCGCCTGTGGCAGCTCGGCACGGTGCAGTACGACTTCAACCTGCCGGAGCGCTTCCAGCTGGAGTACGTCGGCGAGGACAACAAGCCGCACCGCCCCGTGATGGTGCACCGCGCGCTGTTCGGCTCCATCGAGCGCTTCTTCGGCGTCCTGATCGAGCACTACGCGGGCGCGTTCCCGCTCTGGCTCGCGCCGGTGCAGGCCGCGGTGCTGCCGATTACTGACCGCGTGAACGACTACGCGCAGGAGGTCGCGGCGGAATTGCGCGCGGCGGGCCTGCGCGTCGAGACCAACGTGCGCGGCGAGAAGATCGGCGCGAAGATTCGCGACGCGCAGTTGCAGAAGATTCCTTTCATGCTCGTCGTCGGCGACCGCGAGATGGAAGAGCGCAAGGTCGCCGTCCGCGAGAGAACCAAAGGCGACATCGGCGCGATGTCGGTCGCGGAGTTCGAGGAGAAGGCGCGCGAGCTGATCAAGACGCGCGCAACCACAAACCAGTAAGCAGCGGGCGGCGGGCAGTTGGCAGTTAAGAACTAAAAGCATTTTGTTTTAACTGCCAACTGCCCGCCGCCAACTGCCCAGTAACTCTGGAGGTGCAGCAATAGCTACAGGCTTTCGAGGACGCGGGCAGCGCCCGGACAATCGCCGCGCTCCCGCCGTGCGGATAAACGAGAGGATTCGCGTCCCAGAGGTGCGCGTCATCGGCGAGGACGGCGAGCAGTTGGGCGTCATGGACACCCGCGACGCCGTGCGCCGCGCGCGCGAGCAGGGGCTGGATTTAGTCGAGGTCGCGCCCAACGCCGAGCCGCCCGTCTGCCGTATCATCGACTACGGCAAGTTTCAGTACGAGGCCAAGAAGAAGGCCGGCGAGGCCAAGAAGAAGCAGGTCGTCATCACGGTCAAGGAGGTCAAGTTCCGTCCGGGCACGGACGACCACGACTACGACTACCGCATGAAGCACGCGCGCGAGTGGTTGCAGGACGGCGACAAGGTGAAGGCGACGATCTGGTTCCGCGGCCGCGAGATGACGCACCGCGAGCTGGGCGCGCGCATTCTCGAACGACTCGAACGCGACCTCCAGGACGTGGGCGAAGTGGAAGCCCGCCCCCGCATGGAGGGCAACCAGATGTTCATCATCCTCGGCCCCAAGCGCCACAAGGGCGGCGGCGGAGGTGGCGGCGGCGGCAGCAAGGCCGAACACGCGCCGCAGGGCGCGGCGGGCCAGGGCGAGCCGCAGCCGCAGAGTTAATTTTAGATTTTTGATTTGCGATTTTTGATTTTCGATTTGAATCTGCCAATCGAAAATCAAAAATCTAAAATCGCAAATTCGTCGAGGGAGTAATTATGCCTAAGTTGAAAACACACAAGGGCGCGGCCAAGCGCTTTCGCCTGACCGCGACCGGAAAAATCAAGCGCGGCCACAGCCACGCGCGCCACATTCTGACCAAGAAGACAACTAAGCGTAAGCGTCAGCTAGACATTGACGTGCTGGTCTCAGAAGGAGACCAGAAGCGTGTTGAGGCCATGCTGCCATACAGGAAAAAAAGCTAGTGATGAGTGATGAGTGATGAGTGATGAGTAAGACTTTTCTCCGTCCTCTACACTCAGTCCTTATCCCTTTTATAGAAGGGGGAATGAATAATGCCAAGAGCAAAACGTGGGAATAAGCGCCTCGAAAGGCGCAAGAAGATTCTGAAATTAGCCAAGGGCTACCGCGGCACGAAGTCCAAGCTCTACCGCTCGGCCAAAGAGAGCGTGGAGCGCGGGCTGAACTTCGCCTACACGGGGCGCAAGCTCAAGAAGCGCGACTTCCGCAGCCTCTGGATCGTCCGCATCGGGGCGGCCGCGCGCCTCAACGGCCTCAACTATTCGCAATTCATGCACGGCCTGAAAGTCGCCGGCATAGAATTGGACCGCAAGGTGCTCGCGGACCTCGCCGCCAACTCCCCCGACGCGTTCGCGGAACTGGCCGGGCAGGTGAAGACGGCCCTGGAGAACGAGGGGCAGCAGCCGCAGCAGGCCGCGGCTTAAAGGACAGCGGAAAGGGTTCGACCGATGCCGGAAGGCGTGACGCAAGCAGACCCTAAACAACAGGCCGAGGCCGCGCGCAAGGCGTTCGAGCAGGAGTTCGGACGCTTTGCTCGCTTTCGGTCCGAGACGGGGGAGTCCTCCGCCCCGGCCGAGGCGCGGCTGAAGGAGACTGAGGCGCTCCTGCGGGAACTCGGTGAAGTGCGCTCGCGCCACACCGGGAAGAAGAGCGCGCTCGCCTCCGTCAAGAAGATGATCGGGCGCGTCGCGGCCGAAGAGCGCGCCTCCTTCGGCCAGACGGTTCAGCAGATCGAGGCGGAAATCACCCGCGAGCTTGACGAGGTCGAGGGCGCGCTGAAGTCGGCGTCAGCGGAATTGCGCGTCGAGACCGAGCGCATCGACGTGACGCTGCCGGGGAGGCGTCCGCGCCGCGGCCACCTGCACCCGATCACCATCCTGCGCCAGAAGATCGAAGACATCTTCGTCTCTTTGGGGTACGCCATCGAAGACGACCGCGAGATAGAGACGGACTTCTACAACTTCACGGCGCTCAACATCCCGGAGAACCACCCGGCGCGCGACCCCCTGGACACCTTCTACACGGTGGACGGCTTCGCGCTACGGTCGCAGACTTCGACCGTGCAGATTCACGCGATGGAGCGCCGGAGCGCGCCCCTCCGCATGATCGCGCCGGGCCGCGTCTTCCGCCGCGACACGCCGGACGCCACGCACAACCCCATGTTCTACCAGGTCGAGGGGCTGTGCGTTGACCGCCGGATAACGATGGCGCACCTGAAGGGCACGCTGACGGAGTTCGTGCACCGCCTGGTTGGGCCAGAAACGCGGACGCGCTTCCGGCCCTCCTACTTCCCGTTCACGGAGCCTTCGGCCGAGGTGGACTACAGTTGCTTCAAGTGCGACGGGAAGGGCTGCCGCATTTGCAAGCAGTCGGGCTGGATCGAACTCGGCGGCTCCGGCATGGTGCACCCGAACGTGCTCCGCGCAGTCGGCATAGACCCGGAAGAGTTCTCCGGCTTCGCCTTCGGCTTCGGCATTGACCGCATGTCGGCCCTGATGTACAAGCTCGACGACATACGCCTCCTCTTCGAGAACGACGTGCGTTTCCTGGAACAATTCAACTGAAAGTAGTCAGTAGTCGGTAATCAGTCATCAGCTTTTTGCTCTTACTGACTACTGACCGCTGATTACTGATTACTTATGAACATAAGTTACAACTGGCTGCGCGAGTTGACGGGCGTCGAGTGGGGGCCGAGGGAGTTGGCCGAGCGGCTGACGATGCTGGGCCTGGCGGTCGAGGTCGTGCACGAGGCGGGCGACGATTTCCTTTTGGAGATCGACATCACGTCGAACCGGCCCGACTGTTTGTCGCACCTGGGCGTGGCGCGCGAGGTCGCGGCCGCGGCGGGCGGGAGCGTGTCGCTGCCGGAGGGCGCGCCCGCGAAGACGGGGGGGCGGGCCGAAGAGTTCACCTCCGTCGAGATACGCGACGCGGACTTGTGCCCGCGCTACTCGGGCCGCGTCGTGCGCGGCGTGACCATCAAGCCTTCGCCGGACTGGCTGGTCAAGCGCCTGGAAGCCATAGGTCAGCGGCCCATCAACAACGTCGCGGACATCACGAACTACGTGCTGCACGAGCAGGGCCAGCCCCTGCACGCCTTCGACCTGGCGAAGCTCACGGAGCATCGCATCGTCGTGAGGCGCGCGGCCGCGGGCGAGAAGCTGAAGACGCTCGACGGCGTGGAGCGCGAACTCGACGAGCAGATGCTGGTCATCGCGGACGCCGTGCGGCCCGTGGCGCTGGCCGGCGTGATGGGCGGCGAGGAGTCGGAGATTTCCGAGGGGACGAGCGACGTGCTCATCGAGAGCGCTTACTTCGACCCGGCTTCGGTCCGCCGGACCTCGCGCGTTTTGGGCCTGCGCACGGAAGCATCGCACCGCTTCGAGCGCGGCGTGGACTACGCGGGCGTGCTCCGCGCGCAGGAGCGCTGCGTCGCGTTAATCTGTGAGCTGGCGGGCGGCGCGGCGACCGAAAACGCGGTGGACGTTTACCCGAAGCACTTGGAGCCCGCGACGGCCAGCCTGCGCCCAGAGCGCGTCAAGGCCCTGGCGGGCCTGGACGTGGACGCGGGCGAGGCCGTGCGGATTCTTCTCGCGCTCGGCTTCACGCAGCGCGACGCGATGGCCGCTCTCGGCTCTGCCGCGCCCGGCGGCGCAGGCCCGGCGCGGGGCCGCGCGCTCACGTTCATCGCGCCGACGTGGCGCACGGACGTTGGGCTGGAAGAGGACCTGGTCGAAGAGGTCGCGAGGCACTACGGCTACGAGAAGATCGCGACCGAACTTCCGGCTTCGAGCGTGGCGGGCGAGTACCAGCCGAGCGAGAGAAGGCGGCGCGCGCTCAGGCGGGCGCTCACGGCCCGCGGCTTCGACGAGGCCATCAGCTTCAGCTTCATCGACGCGGGCGAGGACGGGCGCTTCGAGTTGCTGCCGGGCCTGGTCGCCGAAGGCTTCGAGGGCGCGGAACAGTTCGTCACGCTGACGAACCCCATCATCGAAGGCGTCACGAGGATGCGGCCGACGCTGCTCGCGGGGCTCCTCGGCGCGGTCCGCCACAACTTCAACCAGGGGACGCGCGACGTTCAGTTGTTCGAGACCGGGCGCGTCTTCGCGGCCAACAGTGAGCGCGGCCAGCTCCCCGCGGAGCGCGAGTCGCTGGCGCTCGTCGCGACGGGCTTCGCCGTCGAAGAGGGGCACGCAGGCGGCACGCGCGAGCTGGATTTCTACGACCTCAAGGGCGCGCTCGAATCGGTCGTGGACGCCATGAATCTGAGACCGCTCAGGTACGAGTCGGCGCGAGCGCGACACTTGCGCGACGGTCAGGCGGCGCGCGTCTTGAGTCACGACGGGCGGGCGCTGGGGAGCATCGGCCGTCTGGACGACGCGGTCGCGGCCGGGTACAAATTCCGCCAGCCCGTCTACGTCGCGGAGGTCGATTTGAGCGCGCTCATGGAGATGGAAGAGACGCCCGTGCTCTACAGCCCGCTCGCGCGCTACCCGGCGGTCGTGCGCGACGTGTCTCTGCTCGTCGGGCGCGGCACAGCCCTGGCCCAACTGCTCGACGCGGTCGCGGCCGAGCGGTTGGAGAACTGCCGCGGCGCGAAGCTCGTAGACGTTTACGAGGGGAAGAACCTGCCGGAAGGGAAGCGCTCCGTGACGCTCCGAATCGAGTACCGGGCGGACGACCGGACGCTGCGCGACGAGGAGGTGGACGAGATGCACGCGCGCCTCGTCCGCGCCCTCGAAGAAAAATTCGGGGCGCAGCAGAGGGCGTAAACGGACGAACCGCGAAGCCGCGCGAAGAGACGCGAAGTAAAAACAATCCTTTTCGTGATTAGACCCTAACATCTGGTTTTTAACTCTTGCGCTCGGGCGCGCGAAGTCGCATAATCGTGCGGCTAGTTTGAACCCCCCTTGCCGCAGCCGAGGAGATGGCGATGGTCGGATTATCTGGACTCGAAAAGTTCTCTCACCTGGAAGACAAAATTTACCGCACCATCGAACTGACGAAGACGCTTCGCCAGGAGAAGGAAGGTCTGGAGCGCGAGATCGCCTCGATACGGCGCGAGCTGGGCGGCCTGCTCAGCGAGAAGGAGCGGCTGGAGAGTCAGGTCGAGCGCCTGCTCTCGGAGCGCGACACGATCCGCATGAAGGTCGAGGCGATGCTCGACGCCATCGCCACGCTCGACCCGGAGATGGCTGAGGCGGTGGTCCGCCGATGACGAGGGACGGGAAGAATCGCATGAGTCTGGGCAAAGGCAACATGGACGCAGCAACCACGCCGACCATCCGCGTCGAAATCTACAACCAGACCTACAACATCCGCTCCGACGGCGACAGCGAGTACATCTCGCAGCTCGCCGAGTTCGTCGACTCGCGGATGCGCGAGATTTCTTCGGGGACGCTGACCGTGGACTCGCTCAAGGTCGCCATCCTCGCCGCACTCCACATCGCCGACGAGCTGCACCGCCTGAAGCGCCTGCACGAGCAGGCCGATTCGCAGCTCGCCTCGCGCAGCGCCGAGTGCGCCGAGATGCTCGACCGCCTCCTCAAGGTCCGCACCACCGTAGAGCAGACCAGCCCGACCGGCAACATCGCTTTCACGTAAAGACAGTGACGAGTTGAGAGTGGCGAGTGGCGAGTAAAGACCGATTTACTCGTCACTTTTTACGTGTCGCGTCATTTTATGTTAGTATCTCTCTCGGCTGAGGGAGCACATTCTGCGGGGTTCGTCACCGTCGTTACGATGATTGAGCCAACGCCGATAAATAGGGAGACCGATGCCGCACACGAAGCCCGTGCATTCCTTCATCGTTAAGGATTGCTAAAGGCTGCGGCTTCTAAAAGGTCACCCACCTGTCTAGTGCAGGTTCAATTTCGGCTGCGGAACGGCCCACGCGGATTTCCCTCTGCCACTCAAGTTCAGTGGCAAGCGACGAGTGACAGGGGACAAGAAAGAGCCGCTTTTATCTTGTCCCCTGTCACTCGTCACTGTTTTATCTTATGAAAGTCTTAATGATCGGTGACGTGGTCGCGCGGCCCGGAAGGGTGGCCGTGCTGGAGCGCATACAGGACTTGCGCGAGCAGCACGGGATTGACCTGGCCGTGATGAACGCGGAGAACGTGGCGGGCGGCTTCTCGATTACGCCGCCGCTCGCGGACGAGTTGTTCCGCGCCGGGATCGACGTGATGACCTCCGGCAACCACATCTACGACAAGCGCGAAGTCATCCCCTACATAGAGCGCCAGCCGCGACTGCTGAGGCCCGCCAACTACCCGCCGAATTCGCCCGGCAGCGGCCTCTTCGTGGGCGAAGTGCGCGGGACGCGCGTCGCGGTCCTCAACCTGATCGGCCGCGTCTTCATGGGGCCAGCCGACGACCCGTTCCGCGCGGCAGACGCGGCCGTGTCGGCCATCCCGGACGACGTTAAAGTCCGTCTCGTGGACATGCACGCCGAGGCGACTTCGGAAAAGGTCGCGATGGGCTGGTTCCTGGACGGGCGCGTCTCGGCCGTCGTCGGCACGCACACGCACGTGCAGACCGCCGACGAAAGAATCCTTCCGGGCGGCACGGCCTATCTGACAGACCTCGGCATGACGGGCTCCTACGCCGGCGTCATAGGCATGAGGACCGAAGACGTCATCACGCGCTTCACCTCCCCGATTTACAAGCGCGCCGAGCACGCCTCCGGCCAGATGCGCATCTGCGCCGCCGTCATAGACGTTGACGAAACCACCGGCCGCGCCCGCGAAATCACACGCCTCTCGCTCCCACACGAACAGTAAAAAGCAGTGGGCAGCAGGCAGTGGGCAGTTAAAAACAAGAAGGCAGCCGAGCTAATCAGACTCGGCTGCCTTCTTCTCTTCCTTTTAACTGCCCACTGCCTGCTGCCAACTTTTACTCAGGCGCTGTCTCTTCGGGCACCCTTTCGGCGGGGGGCTGCGTGAGGTGTATGGCGTCTTCGGGGGCGGCGGCGAGGAGTTGGCTGTAGATGGCCGGGAAGGAGCGCACGCGGTTCTCGCCGTCCGTGACGACGTGGCCTGTCTCGCCCTCCGCGATCACCTTGCCGTCTGTGAGCCGCACGATCTCGTAGCCGAAGCGCAAGCTGCGCTTGCGCAACTCCGTGATGTGCGTGCGGACGATCAGCTCGTCGTCGTAGTAGGCGGGCGCTTTGTAGCGGCAGTAACTTTCCGCAACAACGAGGAAGGCGTTTTCGTTCTCCTCCATGTCGCGGTAAGAAAAGCCGCGCGCGCGGCAGAACTCCGTGCGGCCGATCTCGAACCAGACGAGATAGTTCGCGTGGTAGACTATGCCCATCTTGTCCGTCTCGGAGTAGCGGACGCGGACCAGCGTCTCGTGCCACTCCTCGAACGGTGCATCTTCCGGGTAAGGGTTCGTCATCACAAGAGAAACGCCTCCCGCGTCTGGTTATGGCCTCTGCTATAATCTGCCTGGGCGTTTCCTGCGGACTATAAGAGCGAAAGGTAAGAGATGTCAAAGCAAATCAGACCCCGGACGGCCTCGCTCGTGGCCGTCGTTTTATTACTCGCGGGCCTCCTGCCCGTCCCCCCGGCCGGTTTCGCGCAGTCACAGAGCGGCCCGGCGGCCGTCGCCTCCACGCGCGAGGCCCGCAACTCGGCCGTCGTCGAGGCGACCAAAGAGGTGCTCGCGGAGACGAGCGAACTGAGGCAACTGCCCATGCTGCGCGCCGTCAAGAGCGGCACGCAGTCGCGCGACGAGATTCAGCGCTTCCTCATCAAGAACATGGACGAGGACACGAGCCCCGCCGAGATGCACGCCTCCGAGGTCGCGCTCAAGAAACTCGGCCTCGTCCCCTCGGACTTCGAGTTCCGCCCCTTCATCATCGGCCTTTTGACAGAGCAGGTCGCGGGCTACTACGACCCGCGCCAGCAGGAGTTCTTCCTCGCAGACTGGATCGACCTCGACGGCCAGAAGCCAGTCATGGCGCACGAGCTGACGCACGCCCTGCAAGACCAGCACTTCAATTTGCGCCGCTTCGAGAATTGGCCCAAAGGCGACTCGGACGCGGAGCTGGCCGCGCACGCCCTGGTCGAGGGCGACGCCTCGCTCGTCATGAAGCACTACGTCGGGCGCAACCCGGCGCGCATCCTCGCGCTCATGAAGTCCATGAGTACCAGCCAGTCCGGGACCGAGCAGATCGAGCGCGCGCCGCGCGCCCTGCGCGAGTCGCTGCTGTTCCCCTACGAGCAGGGAATCAAGTGGGCCGAGGCGCTCTACAAGCGTGAGGGCTGGCCGCTCGTCTCGCAGGCTTACAAGGAGTTGCCGCAGTCCACGGAGCAGGTGCTGCACGCCGAGAAGTATTTCGCGCGCGAGGCCCCGGTCAAAGTCAGCCTGCCGGACATCACGAATGCGCTCGGCGCGGGCTGGAAGCGGATCGACTACGACGTGAACGGCGAGTGGAGTTATTACTTAATTCTCGATGAGTTTCTGAAGTCGCCGATTGAGTCGCGCAAGGCGGCCGCGGGCTGGGGCGGCGACCGCTACAGCCTTTACGAAGACGCCAAGAGCGGGCAGGCGTGTCTCGTGCAGCTTTCGGTCTGGGACAGCATGCAGGACGCGACGGAGTTCTTCGACGCCTACGTCAAGCGCACGGAGCGCCGCTACAAGGGCGCGACGCGCATCGCCAGCCCGTACGCGGGCGGCTCCACGAAGTGGTACGAGGGGCAGACCTGGCGCACGGACGAGGGGCTGGCCTTCATCGTCAGGAACGCCGAGAAGATTATCGTCGTCGAGGGCCTGCCGGAGACGGCCGACATCAAGAAGGTCGCGGCCGCGCTGCTGGAGAAGGACTTCATCAAGGTCAACAACAAGAGCTTCTAGGCCGCACGCGGCCGCGAACGATGACGACTGACACGGCCGGAGAACGTGCGCGCATCCGGCCCGCACGCGCGGGCGACGCGGGCCTGCTCAGCGATTTGGCCCTGTGGTCGAAGGCGCACTGGGGCTACGACGCGGACTTTCTGGAGGCGTGCCGCGAGGAGTTGACTGTCTCGCCGGACTACATCACGAACGCGCCCGTCTTCGTCCTTGAGGAAGACGGGCGCGTCGTCGGCTTTTACGGCCTGCGCGAGCAGGGAACAGAGCTTGAGCTGCTCTACCTCTTCGTCGAGCCCGCGGCGATTGGCGGCGGCCACGGCAAGCGTCTCTGGCAACACGCCGTCGGGACGGCCGCGCGCCTCGGCTTTCGTCGAATCACAATCGAGAGTGACCCTTACGCCGAAGCCTTCTACCTCGCGATGGGCGCGCGTCGCGTCGGGGCCGTCCCCTCGTCCGCGCGCCCCGGCCGCGTCCTGCCCCTACTTCATTTCCCCTAATTTATTCCGAGGCTAGTTCGCCGCCGACTTGTACGCCTTGCGGAAGGCGGCGTAGGCCGCCTTCCACTTGCCGGCGGCGATCAGTGCGTCGGCCGACGCGAGTTGCGCGTTGGCCTGCGCGCCGGTCGCGCCGGTCAGGTTCCTGATCGTCTCGAAGACGATGGTGCGGGCCAGTTCGAGGTAGCCGCCCTTCGAGGCCGGCGTCTCGAAAATAGCCAGCGGCGTGGCGCTGTCCGGCGTCGCCAAATCCGCCTCGATCATCAGCCGGAGCGAGATTGACGCGTTCAGATTCGCGTTGTTGATGATCAGGTTCTTGTTGGCGTTGTCGTTGTTGACGATCAGATTCTTGTTGGTGTTGTCGTTGTTGACGATGTTCGTCGTGTTGGTGTTGTTATTGGCGAGGATGTTCGTCGCGTTGGTGTTGTCGTTGTTGACGATCAGGGTCTTGTTGGCGGTGATGTTGTTGAGGATGTCGGTCTTGACGGTGGTGAGGTTGCCCGTGATCTCCGTCGTCGAGTTCGTCACCGCCGCGGTCGTTTCGCCTTTGCTGCTGTTGATCAGCGTGACGAGGTCGTTCTTGACGCTGTCGGTGTGAGTGTTGATGCCGCCGACCGTGGTCTTGATGTCGCCAACCGTGGCGTTGGTGTTGTTCACAGTGGTGTTGATATTACTTACCGAAGAACTGATGCCGCCGACCGTGGTGTTGATGCCGCTGATCGTGGTGTCCATATTGTCAGTCGTAGACTTGATATGATTCACGCCTTCCAGAGTCGCGTCCCCGTCCTTTTTGGCGTTACATTCGATGTAGACCTGGTGAAGTCCATCGAGGACGAGTTCAGCCGTCTTGGCTAATCCCCAGGCCGCGACGGCGATATTTTGCGGGATGACCATAGCCGTGTCGTCAGGAATCAACTCTCTAGCAACTTCCGCCGCCAGCGTCACGCCTTTGCCGATAAACACATCGCGGACGCCGCCGGGGACGCCGCTCCCGGGGTTGCAGTTCTTGTCAATCTCCGGCATGACCGTCACGTTAAGACCCGCCAGCCCCTTGGAAAATTCCGCCCGCGCGGCGGCAGACTTCATAGAGGGAAACGAACGGCCCGTATTTTTCGCCTCATTCGAGACGAAAAGAGCCTTCTCGCTACCAGGCGCGACGGTGGCCGCGCTGGCGACCATGACGCGGAATTTCAGCGGCGAGGGGCGGTGAAGTATGTCCATCAGCGGCTTGTTGTTCAGGAGGGCGTTCATCAGCTTCTTGCGCTTTTTGGCCTTCTTGTGAATTTTGTCGTAGTGGTTCGACTGGCCGTTGAATTCCGTGTCGCTCTGCGCGTCCAGTTCATTCTTGGCGTCGTCTATATCTTCGGTGGGATCGATGCCGACGGTTTTAAGAAACTCGTCTGCGAATCCTCCCTCCGGGCCACGGAAGAGAATAAAATCGTTCTTCGCGTCATCAAGGTCTTGCTGGATGCATGCCTTGGTGGCGTGGGGCAGGCACGGGTCGTCGTCCGGGGTATTGGATGATTCGGGGGCGGAAGTTGAAACAGGACTTGCTGGAACGGCTTTGGCCGAAGGGTCTGCGCTGGCGAGTGCGATGTTAATGTAGCTGACGTTGAGCAGGGCCAGAATCAGAATGGTCGCGAGCATGCGGGGGATACGTTTCATAAGGGGGCTTTCCTTTCGTCATGGGGGTTGGCAGTCATCTACGAGGGTTATAAGAAAAGTCCGGGTAGAACGTAATAAAGGAAAGACAGGCCCTTGCGCCAAGATGAAAACCGGCAGGGGATAATTGGTGGAAAAGGCGAATGGGAAGTATCTTCCAGCCGCCGCCCGATTTGATGCAGGCACGATAAAGGCAACTGACGGTGAAGTCAAACTTTTCCCGCATTGTTTGATTCCCCATCTTGTGATATTTTGTCGCCACTCTGAAACGCGATTAGAAGCAGACAGGTAAAGCGGACCGAAGCGAGCGCGGGAGCCTTTGAGACGGGCGGGGCGAGCGCCCCGGCTCCGCCTCGATTGCATGATGAAGTCTGAGACGAGACAGGCTCCCAGGGAACTGCGCATGCGCCTGCGCGAGCTGGCCGACGACCTACGCCGGCTCGAATTACAGATACGCGAGGGCGGCGGCGCGGACAAAATCGAGCGCCAGCACAAGCAGGGCAAGCTGACGGCCCGCGAGCGCATAGAGCTGCTCTTTGACAAAGAGACCTTCAGTCAGGAGATTGGCCTGCTCGTCGCCTACGACGAGTACAAGGGGCAGGCCCCCGCGGCCGGCGTCGTCACCATGATAGGGCGCGTCGGCGGGCGCGAGTGCGTGGTCGTCGCCAACGACGCGACCGTCAAGGCCGGCTCGTGGTGGCCCGAGACGATCAAGAAAATCTTAAGGGCGCAGGAGATTAGTATGCGCTCGCACGTGCCGATTATTTACCTGGTCGATTCGGCGGGCGTGAACCTGCCGTACCAGGGCGGCGTCTTCCCAGGGCAGTACGGCGCGGCGCGCATCTTCTATTACAACTCGATCATGCGCCGCTACCTGAAAGTCCCGCAGATCGCGGCCGTGATGGGGCCGTGCATCGCGGGCGGCGCGTACCTGCCCGCGCTCTCGGACATCATCATCATGGTCGAGGGCACCTCGTTCATGGGCCTGGGCGGCGCGAATTTGGTTAAGGGGGCGACGGGGCAGACGATTGACAACGAATCTCTCGGCGGGGCGCGCACGCACAACGCCATCTCTGGCGTCGCGCATTACCGTGTCGAGTCGGACGAGAGCTGTATAGCTAAGATCAGGGAGTTCGTCTCCGAACTTCCGGTCAAGCAGGCTCCCGCAGTCTCGATCACGGAAAGCGTGGAAGCGGCACGCCCCGCGAGGGACCTCTACGACATCCTGCCCGAAGACCACCGCCAGCCTTACGACGTGCGCGCCGTCCTCGACTGTCTTCTGGACGGCGGCCACCTGGACGAGTTCCAGGCCGACTACGCCACGGAGATGATTACGGGGCACGCGCGCCTGCGCGGCGTACAGGTCGGCGTCATCTGCAATAGCCGCGGGATGATTCGCCCCGCCGCGGGCGGCCCGCCGCGCTTCGGCGGCATCGTCTACACGGAGTCGGCCGAGAAGGTCGCCTACTTCATAGAGACCTGTAACCGCCACCAGACGCCGCTCATCTTCATACAGGACGTGTCGGGCTTCATGGTCGGCTCGGAGGCCGAGCACTCCGGCATCATCCGCGCCGGCGCGCGCTTCGTCGAGGCGATGGCGACCGCCCTTGTGCCAAAAATCGTCCTGACCATCAACCACGCCTCGGGCGCGGGCTACTACGCGATGGCGGGGCAGGGGTTCGACCCCGACTTCATCTTCAGTTGGCCCACCGGGCGCATGGGCGTGATGGAGGGCGACTCGGCCGTGCAGGCCGTGTTCGGCACGCAGTTGGACAAGTTGAAGCAGGAAGGGAAAGAGCCCGACGAAGAGTTGAAGGCGGAGATGGAGCGCGTGCGCGCCAGTTACGAAGAGCAGTTGGACGCGCGCTTCGCCGCCGCGCGCGGCTTCGTCGACGCCGTCATCGTGCCCGAGGAGACGCGCGACGCGCTGGAACTGGCGCTTCGCCTGAGTCTCAACTACGGCGGGCCGCACCTGGGGCCGTTCGTGCTGCCGCCGTCTCTGGTCTGACGGGCGCGAGGCGCCGGGCCCGGCCCAAAAATTATCGCGCCTGGGGCGTCACGCTCGGGAGCGGGCGCTCGCATTTCCCCGGTTAAGTAATCCCCGTCAGCTTCCACGCCCGAAACTTTCATACGCGGCGACCGCCGTCGCCGGAAGTTATCCAACCTGACCGGCGCGTTGTTAAAGAGGTGCACCGGTAAGAGCATGAGAAGGAGAAACAACCGTGAGCAGGAACAACACTGGAAAGCTAATCGTGCGGCTGTTTGTGTTCGTCGCCTCGTTGGTTCTCGTCGGGGCAGACCTCGCCGTGTCGGCGCAGAACAGTAACTCAGGCACGACCACGCAGGAAGACACATCGGCGCAGAACGGTAATACGTCCGGCGCGAACACGAACCGCGGCCGCCGTCGCCGCGGACGCCGCCGCAGCGCAACAACCACGAGCACGGGGACTGAAGAAACGCCCGAGGTGCGGGAGGTTTTTGTTACAGAGCGCCCGATAATACCGGGCCGCTGCGACCCTATGGCCCAGGAGCAGACGGACCTCTCGGGCACTTACACCGGGAGAGTTGGTTACACTGATGTCGTCATGGCGGGCGACGCCACGCTGACCATCAGCGGCAACAGCTTCACTCTGACGACCGGCCAGATGGCGGCGGAGGGGCGCATCGTCGCCGTCACGACGTGCAACTACACGGCCGTGACGATGAGGTTCGGGAAGGACGCGGCGGCCACGCCGGGCCAGCCGCCGCCCACCGTCTCTCTGCGCGCGCGCCGCACCGGCGGCGGCCTAAGCTTGGATACGGTGCCCGGCGAGTCGCGCATGTTCTCGTTCCACACAACAGGAGCGAGCGGCAGCAAGAGCGGGTTCCGCGGCGGCATGAAGAAAGGCGGCCCGCCGCCCGTCGGCATCAAGCCGCCGACCGAGTGATAGCGCGCTCATCGAGCCGTCGTGTTGGTCTGTGACAATCCGCGCGGGGGAATGAACAAAACAGCCGGGGGCGGCGCGAACATTCGTTTGCTCGCCTCCGGCTTTTGACTGTTTACTAATTCCTGTTTACTGTTTACTGACATGAAAGAGAAGATTCGCATCGCGAGCGGGCAGGGTTTCTGGGGGGACATGCTGGACGCGCCCGTGCGTCAGGTCGAGGGCGGCCCCGTCGACTACCTGATGCTCGACTACCTGGCCGAAGTCACCATGTCCATCATGCAGAAGCAGCGCGCTCGCGACCCGCGCGCGGGCTACGCGCGCGACTTCGTGCCGCTGATGAAGCAGATTCTGCCCGCCTGCGTCGAGCGCGACATACGCGTCACGGCCAACGCCGGCGGCGTCAACGTCGAAGGCTGCGCCGAGGCCGTGCGCGAAGTGGCCCGCGAGTTGGGGCTCGGCGGCAAGTTCAGCATCGGCATCGTCACGGGCGACGACATCATGCCGCGCATAGACGAGATGTTGGGGCGCGGGATTGAGCTGCGCAACATGGACACCGGCGAGCCGCTCAGGACGGTGCGCGACCGCATACAGAGCGCGAACGTGTATCTCGGCGCGTGGCCCATGGTCGAGGCGCTCAACCGCGGCGCGCGCGTCGTCATCACGGGACGCGCGACCGACACGGGGCTGACGCTCGCGCCCATCATTCACGAGTTCGGCTGGGGCGAGACCGACTGGGACAAGTTGTCCGCGGGCACAATCGCGGGGCACATCATAGAGTGCGGCGCGCAGTCTTCGGGCGGCAACTGCCAGTACGACTGGCGCAACATCCCCGACCTCGCGAACGTCGGCTTCCCCATCGCCGAGGCTTACGCGGACGGCACATTCTTCATCACGAAGCACGAGGGCACGGGCGGGCGCGTCAACGTGCCCGGCATCAAGGAGCAACTGCTTTACGAGATGGGCGACCCCCACGAGTACATCACGCCGGACTGCGTGGCCGACTTCACGACGATTCAACTGGAAGACGCCGGCCCGGACCGCGTGCGCGTCTTCGGCATAAGCGGACGCCCGGCGACGGAGTTCTATAAAGTCTCCATCAGCTACTCCGCGGGCTTCAAGGCCGTCGGCACGCTCGTCTACTCCTGGCCCGACGCTTACGACAAGGCGCGCGCGGCCGACAACATCCTGCGCGCCCGGCTCGACCGCCTGGGCCTGCGCTTCGACCAGGTCTTAACGGAGTTCGTCGGCGCGAACGCCACGCACGGGCCGCTCGCGGGCGAGCCCTCATCCGACATAGCCGAAATTCAACTGCGAGTCGGCGTGCGCGGGCAGGACAAACAGGCCGTCGAGCGCTTCACCAAAGAGATCGCGCCGCTGATTCTCACGGGCCCGCCCGCCGTGACGGGCTTCGCGGGCGGGCGGCCGAAGGTCGAAGAGATCGTGGCCTACTGGCCCGCGCTGATTCCGAAGACGGAAATCACGCCGCGCGTAGAGGTCTCGGAGGCGTAGGGATTGAAAGCTGCGGCGGAAGCGATTACTATTCGGGCGACCACGATGAAGATTCAACTGACAAAGCTCGCGCACGCGCGCTCAGGCGACAAAGGCGACACGGCCAACGTCGGCCTCATCGCGCTCAGGGAAGACTATTACCCGTTGCTCGTCCGCGAGGTGACGGCCGGGCGCGTCAAGCAACATTTCGACGGCATCTGCAAAGGCGAGGTCGAAAGGTTCGAACTGCCGAACCTCGGCGCTTTGAACTTCCTCCTGCACGAAAGCCTCGGCGGCGGCGGCACGCTCTCGCTGATGACGGACGCGCAGGGCAAAACCTTCTCGACCGCCCTGCTCAGGATGCACATCGACATCGCCGACGACGAAGCGCGGGAACTACAGCTATAGGTGACGAGTAACAGGCGACAACAGAAATACCTGTCCTTACCTGTCACCCGTCACTATTTACTATGTCTGAGGCTCTCTCAAATCTTGACCCTTCGATCCGGCACGGTTACGCGCAGGTCGGCGGGGTGCGCCTGCATTACGCCGAGCGCGGCGGCGGCGGGCCGCTCGTCATCCTGATTCACGGCTTCCCAGAGTGCTGGTACTCCTGGCGGCGGCAGTTGATGGCGCTCGGCGAGCGCTACACTGTCGTCGCGCCCGACATGCGCGGCTACAACCTGAGCGACAAGCCGTCGCGCGTCGAGGACTACAAAATCAACCTGCTCGTCGACGACGTGCTCGGCCTCATACGCCACTTCGGCCGGCAGCAGGCGGCAATCGTCGGCCACGACTGGGGCGCAATCGTCGCCTGGTCCGTGGCCCAGCATTTCCCCGAGTACGTCTCGAAACTCGTCGCCATGCAGGTCCCGCCGAAGGAGGTGTGGCGCAGGAACATGACGCTGCGCCAGGCGCTGATGAGCTGGTACATGCTCTTCTTCCAACTGCCGCGCCTGCCCGAGTGGCTGATGAGCGCGCAGGACTACGCCTTCGTCGAGCGCATCTTGAGGAAGACCGTGGCGCGCCCCGGCACGTTCACGGAGGCCGACATCAGTTTCTACAAAAACGCGCTCAAGGAGCCGGGTGCCCTGACGGCCGGAATCAATTACTACCGCGCGAACTTCTGGCCCATGTTCTTCAAGAGGCGGAAGCGGGGCGCGGAAGAGTTGAGCGACGGGCGCGTGCGCGTGCCGACGCTCTTCATCTACGGCGAGCGCGATCACGCCATCGCCCCGGAGACCGTGCGCGACGTGAAGTCTTTCGTCAACGCGCCCTACCGCGAGGTGAGAATCAAGGACAGCGCGCACTGGGTCCAGAACGAGGCGGCGGACGAAGTCAACGCCGCGCTCCTCAGCTTCCTGGCCTCGCCCTGAGCCGCATGGTCGCGCCGACCGCACGCCACAGCCACCGGATGAAAAAGAAAAACCAAGCCGTCATCTACGCGGTCGAGGGCGCGGTCGCGCTCGTCACGCTCAACCGCCCCGAAAAGCGCAACGCGCTCAACGACGCCCTCGTCAGCGGAATCAAAGACGCACTGCGCGAGGCGGACGCAGATGACAACGTGCGCGTGGCCGTCGTCACCGGCGCGGGCGCGGACTTCTGCTCGGGCGCGGACCTCGCCGCCTTGCAGAAAATCTCAGAGAGTTCCGTCACGGAGAACCTGGAAGACGCACAGTCGCTGATGGAGCTGTTCGCGCTCGTGCGCCGCGTGCGCGTGCCCGTCG